>JAJYMC010000002.1 GCA_021787335.1 Bacillota bacterium
ACCGTCAGCGGCTACATTCCGGCCTCGGCTACTTGTCCCCCACGGAATACGAAGAACGGGTTCGAGCTGAGAAGGTAGCGTGAGAAGAACCAAGTCGAAACCTGTCTACGAAACCGGGGCAAGATCAAAGTGTTAATTCCGTCTCCTTAAAACTTACCCCTATCGACACTTTAATGCGCTCGCAAGAGAGTAGCGCATCAAGGGCGCGGCTGTGAGCGGAATGACCGTTTTCTGATCTTGCGCTCTAGGTTTGGCCACTAGCCCCGAAGCGTTGACTGCGCGGCGAAAACGGGCCCAGAAAGGGGGAATTAGTATGGACGACTACGAAGCTCCGCTATGTGCGCCGCTCAATGAGTCGATGTCCGAGAGCTGCGAAGGGGATTGTATCTGTATCTGCATTTGCATTCTCGGGTGTTATAACACAACGTGTAACACCTGCGACAGCTGCCAGGCGTGCAACCAGTGCGATTGTTTCTGCTCACCAAACCTGAACCCGTAAAGCCCGAAGGAAGACCTCTCATGCACGTAAGCCCCCACCAAGAGGGGGCTTGCGTGTCCCTCAGACCCCATGGAGCCTCAAGAAAGAGTTTGGGCTTCTTACCTTTCGCGGAGGGGGGGCCGTGGTTCTAGACCTGCCGGTATCGGCGCTTTGTGACAGATGGGACCGTTGAGCCGGTTCGACGGGGTGTTCAAACGACAGTAGTCGATGCAGGTGAACCATACTGCTTGCTCCATCCTGCACTCTCGTTGGGCCTTCACACTGGAAGCCAACCTGACAAGGAGGTGATGTCATGAGCAACTACGAGGCGCCCATCTGTGTTTCGCTCTCACAATCGGTCTCCGAGAGCTGCGAGGGGGATTGCATCTGCATCTGCATCGTCAGTGGCTGCTATGCTCCAACCTGCGATTCCTGCTACAACTATTGCGACACCTGCCAGTGCTTCTGTTCGCCAAATCTGAACCCATGAGACCGAAGCAGGGGATATTCGTGCACGCAAGACCCCTGCGAAGGGACGCGGGAGATTTGTGTGCTTCTTTCTTGGATGTGTATAGAACCACCATCTTCCGCGCTTTTCTGTTTGCATCGAGTGCCTTTCAGAGTAGCGCTAACGGCCATCCCCATAAGCTCAGTTGTGCATTTGGGCCGAGGATCCGGACGACATGGTGGACTGCCCTAGACGGGCTAGTCAGATAGATACCCCACAACGTGGCGTCGACGAACGCAGGAAGAGTTAATCCCTCGCGGCTACTGTAACAGCGGAAGCCATTTCGACCGATAGACCGTAGAACGTGTTTCGAATTGGCATCCCGACAACACCCTGATGGCCGGGCTCTCGATGCTCAAGACGAGATGCGCCTCGCTTTCGAAAAGGACCTCCAGAAGGGTGCTCGCTAGGGCCAGCTCTTCTACGTTTACGACGCGATGGAGATGCTGGCCGACCATCTTCTCAACTTCCTGGCCAATGCCCGCCGGCAAGAGGGCCTTCCTGAACCCGATAGGGCAGTTCGTTACGCCCCGACCCTGGAGGATTGTACGCTGCTTTCGAGACACGACTTTAGCCTCTTCAAGACCCGCCGAGTCGTCGCCGCCGACACAGCCCGAGATGATCGTCCCGAGGCTCGTCACCGCGTCTACTTTTCGGGCCCCGTCGTCGCTGACCTTCCGCACCTTGCTCCCCGCCTCTTCAGCCGCGGTCCATGTGTGCTCCACCTTGATTCGACACCGGTTGGCCGCGGCCACAGATGGATCGCGAATCCCGGTTGGGCGACGGATTCCCTCTATGACCTTCGGGATGGTGCCCTTGAGGCGCGCCCAGAAACCCGAGAGCGGTTCGCCGATTTAGTCAAGCTCAATGAGGACTCCGAGTTGCATTTTCTCTTCATGGACCCTCCGAAGCCGATCCTCACCGCTACGGTGGCCAACACGGCCAGGCTACATGAACGCGGGAGCGAGCTCCACAAGAAGAGCAAGAACCCGACTGAGTTGTATACATTCTGGCTGTCACTCTGCCCTCTGCGCCCGTCGGCCTCTTGACCTCGCCATCATTTTCGGCCCTTTACGTCAACTCGTGAAGGGCATCTCTATTGGTTGGGGCGAACGACTTACTTACTACGCCGCGTTGTTAGGAGAGTGATCGGTTTGCGACACGCCCCGACCGATACCGCCGAGCATCGACAGAGTTAGCTGTCCGCGTCTGATACGACGTGGGCCAAGAGGTCATCCGCATTGTGGGCCCAGTGGGCCTGGCGGTAAACAGCGCCGTTTCGGATCATCCAGCCTCCGACAAGTTCCACCCTGACCTATACGCGCAGCTACGCAGGGTTCTGATCACCTACAGTTGTTGGCCCAAGGCCCCTTCGAACCGGGGAGCCTGACAGATTTCCAAACACTTTCAGCCACCACGGAGCCCGCCCTCCCTTTACCGAGAAGGCGGGCTTCTTTATTGTAAGGGGTTGACGCTCCTTCGCTTTCAAAGGAGGGGTTCCTCGTGCCTAAAGCCTTGTCACGCCTCTTCAACGTCCCATTCCCGAAACCCGCCCGGCGTATCTTTTGGGGTGTCGTCATTGCAGCCCTGGGCCATCTCCGTATGGGCCTTCAGTGGCTCCCATCTCCGCTACGTTCCGGCCGTTATCTTCTGGGGCCTCCTGGCCGGCTACTTCGACGCTATGGCCGACTCCGATGGCAAGGTGGCCTGGGGGGTGGGCGGGGCCATCTACACCTTCGTCCTCGTCACCTACCCGCCAGCGGTCACAGCTGGCGTCGCCATCCTCGGCAACTTCATCGTCCAGCACTATATCGTGCCCCGCCGGAACCCCGTCCGCTCCTGGGTCAAGCGGATATATAACGTCAGCCAACTGCTTGTCTGCACGACCGTTGCCGGGCAGTTCTTCACCGCCTTCGGGGTTCGCTCCGTCTGGGCCTTCACCCCGGCGGACATCGCAGCCGTCGTCGCCACCGCTCTCCTGAACACCTACCTCAACGCCGCCTTCGTCATCATGATCGTGGCCGCCTCCTTCGGCCGGCCGCTCCGCCATGCCCTCGCGGACATGAGGGACGCCCTCTCCTACGCGCTCGCCACGGTCTTCCTCTACATCCTCCTCGGGATCACCTTCACCGGCCGCAGCATCTTGGGTCTCATGGTCCTTCTTGGCGTGCTGATGCACGTCCAGCGGACCCTCCACTATCAGTGGGAGTTGGGGAAGAGCTCGAGGAAGCCCACCGGGCACAGGTGCAGACGTACCGCGACCCCATGATCGGTCTCCACAACTTCCGCTACCTCTAGGCCTACATCGTGGCGAAGGTCAACCTCGAAAAGACTTATCCCGCTATGATTGGCGGCTTTAAACACTTCAGGCCGTCAACGATACTTACTGCCACCTGACGGCCGCGAGCCGACCCGTCCTGTTCGGCGGCCGAGCAAGCCGGAAGGTTATCGGCCAGGCGTGGGCGAAATGCTACGCGGGAGGAACGAGCATGAGCCAGCTGTTTCCCGAGGCCGAGGTCCTTAGCGTCAGCGAACTGACGGCCCGCATCAAGCGCCTCATCGAGGGCGAGCCGTACCTGCAGAGTGTCCTCGTCCGCGGGGAGCTCTCGAACTTCAAACTCTACCCATCGGGGCACGCCTACTTCACCCTCAAGGACCGCGCCGCCGCCGCCGAGGGTGACCGTCCCTACTCGACCCGCGACGAGACCACGCAGATAAAGTGCGTGATGTTCCGCCGGTGGGCCGAGAAGCTGCCCTACCACCCGCAGAACGGGATGCAGGTCATCGCCGGCGGCGCCGTCGGCGTCTACGAGCGCGACGGTACCTACCAGCTCTACGTCGAGGTCCTCCAGCCGGACGGGCTCGGCGGCCTCCATCAGGCCTTCGAGGACCTCAAGAAGAAGCTGGCCGCCGAGGGCCTCTTCGCCGAGGCCCGTAAACGGCCGCTGCCGTTCCTGCCGCGCCGAGTGGCCGTGGTCACGTCGCCGGCCGGCGCCGCCCTTCGCGACATCATCAAAGTGACCACGAAACGCTTCCCGGAGGCCTGGCTGACCATCGTTCCGGCCCAGGTACAGGGGAGTCAGGCGCCGCCGGACATCGTCCGGGCCATCAGGCTGGCCGACCGCCTGGAGTCCGTCGACGTCATCATCCTGGCCCGCGGGGGCGGCTCCATCGAGGAGCTGTGGGCCTTCAACGACGAGGCGGTCGCCCGGGCCATCTGCGCTTCGCGGACCCCGATCGTCACCGGGGTCGGCCACGAGACCGACACGACCATCGCCGACTTCTGCGCCGACCGCCGGGCCGCCACGCCATCCAACGCGGCCGAGATCGTCTTCCCCGACCGCCGCGACCTGGACTCGCGATTGCGCATCCTCAGGTCCCATCTGCGTTCGGGGCTGCGGTCGCACCTCGAGGCCAAGCGGCGCGTGCTCGAACGCCTGAGCCAACGGTCGGTGCTCCGCCGGCCGCAGGACCGTCTGGACCGGGCCCGCGAGGACGTCGCCCGGCGCCTGCGCCAGCTCATCCAGAGCACGCGGCATGTCCTGGACCTGAAGCGGGCCGACCGTGACCACGTCGTCGCCCGCCTGGACGCCCTGTCGCCGCTGGCGACGCTGGCCCGCGGGTACAGCATCTGCCGGACGCTGCCCGACGGCCGCGTCATCCGCGGCGTGGACGAACTGGCCCGCGACGCCCGGGTGGAGGTCATCCTCCTGCGCGGCGAGGCCATCTGCCGCGTCGAGGACCTGCGGGATGGGGGAGACCGCGAGCCCCGGGGCAGCAGCACCATAGCCGCCGCGCCCGCCCCGTCACAAGCGCACGATGAGCCGAAACCATACGATCTGTTCTCCTACGCCGGACCCGCCGCCGACGCGGCCGCGGACCGCCCCGGTGAGGATGCCGACAAGGACGAGGAGGAACCGCGATGAAGAAGGTCAAGCTGCCGGACATGCCCTTCGAGAAGGCCATCGAGCGCCTCGAGAAGATCGTTTCCGACCTGGAGAGCGGACGACCGACCCTGGACGAAGCCCTGGACCTCTTCCAGGAGGGCGTGGGGCTGGCCAAGATGTGCACCGCGAAGCTGGATGAGGCCGAGAAGCGCATCGAGATCCTCCTGCAAACGGAGGACGGCGAGACCAAGACGAAGCCCTTCGCGGTCGAAGAGCCATCCGGCGCGGGCGAGGGCGGCCGTGGCTGAGCAGGTGGCGCCCGGCGTCGCCTTCACGGCCGGCCTGAAGGCCAGGGCGGCTGAGGTCGACCGGGCCCTCGACACCTATCTTCCGCGGGCCGACGAGCCGCCGCGGCGCCTCCACGAGGCCATGCGATACGGGGCCCTGGCTCCGGGCAAGCGCATCCGGCCGTTCGTCCTCCTGGCGACGGCCGAAGCCCTCGGGCTCAAGGCGGCCGCGGCCATGCCGGCGGCCTGCGCCATGGAGTGCATCCACGCCTATTCGCTCATCCACGACGACCTTCCAGCCATGGACGACGACGACTTCCGGCGCGGGCGGCCCAGCTGTCACAAGGCTTTCGACGAGGCCACGGCCATCCTGACCGGCGATGCCCTGTTGACCCTGGCCTTCGACCTCATGGCCCGGGTCCAGCCCGGGCTGGTCGCGCCTGGGGCGACCCTGGCCGCCGCGGCCGAGCTGGGGGTGGCCGCGGGAAGTCGCGGGATGGTCGGCGGGCAGGCCCTCGAACTCGAGTGGGCGAAACCCGACGACAAGGCCCTGGAGACCATCCACCGCCGCAAGACCGGCGCCCTCTTCCGGGCCGCCGCGGCCATGGGCGCGCACCTCGCCGGCGCCGGTGCCGAGGTCGCGGCCCGGCTGGGGGACTTCGGAGAGACCTTCGGACTGGCCTACCAGATCGTCGACGACCTCCAGGACGCGGCCCAGGACGCCGGGCGGGGGACGGGCGTCCTGGCCCTGACCGTCGCCCCCGACGCGGCCGAAAAAGCGGAGGCCGTCATCGACGACGCGCGGCGAAGGCTCCGCGCTTTGGCCGCGAGCGGCTACCGCCTGACGGCCCTTGACGACATGTTGGACTGGTTGCGCGCGACGCTGTGAGCGTCCTACCGTCGGCACCGACCGTTGCCGACCTGTTCAGGTCGTCGCCAGCGGTCGTGAACGGCTCTGTCCGGCCGACGCCGCCGCTGACGCGCTGTTGCCGTCGTTGCCCCGCATTTTCGCACGTGTTATAATTAGACCCTGAAACGCTGGTGGCAACGCCAGCTATTTCAGACTTTGAAAGGTAAATAACGCTTTCGGTAGGTGGTACAGTATCCTAGTCAGCTCCGCCGAGCCCTAGGGCGGACCTAAAAAGCCGCCGTTTGGCACATCGATGAAGTTCCTGGTGAGGGCTTCCGACGCCCAGTCGGGGGTTGTTGCTGGGAGATAAGAAGGATGGGGCGATCTACAATGGCATGTAGGCGTAGACCCTGCCTTCGCGGAGGCCCAAGCACGTGGTGCCTGCACCTAGCCAGTGCATTACGGCTTGGAGTTGTACCTGCATGCGGGGCCAAAGCTTCGGTGAAGGCTTTGTGTGCAGTGTAGCCAGCCTTGAGCGGTACAGGCGGATGGCGGGTTCCGGTCGTCTGGCGTGGGCCCACGCTGGGCGGTTGCAGCCGCTCGAAACCTGTTCGGCAAAAAAGGCTAAGGTGCGGACGGACTGTCGAGGAAAACTCCTAGGCTGTTCTTGAACGGAAGCGTAGCGGGGATTACAGTGTGGCCTCAGTGGCAATCTAGCACGACCGTCGGTGACGCGGTCGGACTGTCATAAAGGGAAACCGCCGGGGCGGCGACGTCGCGGTGAACAGTCAGGGAAAGCCTGCTGGACCTCAAGCCACAACATTTACTCGCATCGCACCACCTACCGGCCTATTTGCCCGATGGCCCGCCTTTCAGGCGGGCCCATGATTGACAAGTTCAGTTCCTTTTTTATGTCCGGGGCTCGCCGGCCGGTGAGTTCGCCGGCGGTCCCCAAAAAGCACTTCTAGCTGGGTGATGTGAAGGTTGGGCAATAATAACGGCGGCGACCACCGACGACGTAACCTCATCCGCGGCCTGCAGTTCGGGGTCCTGGGTTTCGCCCTGGGCATACCGATAACGCTGGCCTCTGAGAGCGTCATGCGTCGCATGAACCTGGTCGTGGCGTTCGGCGTCCTGCTGCTCATCGTCCTCCTGCACATCGGCTTCGACATCATCGGGATCGCCGTGGCCGTGGCCGAGGAGACGCCGTTCCACGCGTTGTCCGCCAAGCGGATGCCCGGCGCGGTCCAGGCCATCCGGCTCATCCGGAACGCCGAGAAGGTGGCCGGGTTCGCCAACGATGTCGTCGGCGACATCTCTGGAACCATCAGCGGGGCCGCGGGCGCCGCTATTCTCGTTCGATTGGCGGTCATCGGACCGTCGATCTGGGACACCCTTATCAGCGTGGCTTTCCTTTCGCTCATCGCCGCCCTCACGGTCGGCGGGAAGGCCGCCGGCAAGGGCGTCGCCATCGACGACAGCTTCGCCATCACCTACGCCGTGGGCCGGTTACTGTACTGGCTGGAGAACCGCCTTGGTTTGACGGTCCTCGCCGAGCCCCCGCGGGCGCGGTCCTCGCCGGACCGCAAGAACGGGAGGAACTAGGAACGGGACTGCTTGAGAAGGTCAACGGGCCGGCCGACGTGCGGGCCCTGCCCCCGGAACAGCTGCCTGAGCTGGCGGCGGAACTCCGGGCGGCCATCGTCGAAACCGTCTCGCGCACCGGCGGGCACATCGCCCCGAGCCTGGGCGTGGTCGAGTTGACCATCGCCCTGCATCGGGTGTTCGACAGCCCGCGGGACAAGATCGTCTTCGATGTCGGGCACCAGTGCTACGCCCACAAACTCCTCACCGGACGCCGGGAGGAGTTTTCGTCGTTGCGTCAGTACGGTGGTCTCTCGGGTTTCCCCCGGCGGGCCGAGAGCCCTCACGACCAGTTCGACACGGGCCACGCCAGCACGTCGATCTCGGCCGCCCTCGGGATGGCCAAGGCCCGCGACCTCAAGGGCGAGAAGCATGAGGTCGTGGCGATCATCGGCGACGGGGCGATGACCGGCGGCATGGCCTTCGAGGCCCTCAACAACGCCGGCCACGAAGGGACCCACCTGGTCGTCATCCTCAACGACAACCGGATGTCCATCGCCCCCAACGTCGGCGCCCTCTCGGACTACCTTCGCAGGATGCGCGTCAGCCCGCACTACTGGCGGTTCAAGGCCGACATCGAGGGCTTCCTGCGGCGCCTGCCCGGCATCGGTGAGGGTCTGTCACGCTTCGCCGAGCGGGTCAAGAACAGCCTCAAGTACCTCTTCGTGCCGGGGATGCTCTTCGAGGAACTGGGCTTCACCTACCTCGGGCCGGTCGACGGCCACGATCCCGAACTCCTCGAACGCGTCCTGACTGACGCCCGCAGCTTCCACGGGCCGGTCCTGGTCCACGTGGTCACGCAGAAGGGGCGCGGCTACGCTCCGGCGGAGAACAACCCCTACGCCTTCCACGGGCCCGGCCCGTTCGACCCGGAGACCGGCGAGCGCCTGAAGTCCAACGGTGCGGCCACGTATTCCGAGGTCTTCGCCAAGACCCTGATCGAATTGGCCGGGGAGGATGAGCGGGTGGTGGCCATCACCGCCGCCATGCCCGACGGGACGGGGACCGAGGCCATGGCCCGCAAGTATCCGCAGCGCTTCTTCGACGTCGGCATCGCCGAGGAACACGCGATGACCTTCGCCGCCGGGCTGGCGGCCCAGGGGATGCGGCCGGTCTTCGCCGTCTACTCGACCTTCCTGCAGCGGGCGACGGACCAGTTCATCCACGATGTGGCCCTGCCCGGGCTGCCGGTGGTCGTGGCGGTCGACCGGGCCGGCCTCGTCGGCGAGGACGGACCGACCCATCAGGGGGTCTTCGATCTGGCCATCCTGCGCGCCGCGCCGGGGGTCGTCCTGATGTCCCCGAAGGATGAGAACGAGCTGCGCCACATGCTCAAGACCGCGCTGACCATCGACCGTCCGGCCGTCGTGCGCTACCCGCGCGGGCAGTCCGTGGGCGTGGAGCCGGACGGACCGCCGCGGGTTCTGCCCGTGGGCAAGGGCGAGGTCCTCCGCGAGGGGCGCGACGTGGCCATCGTCGCCCTGGGCAACACGGTCCACCCGGCTTTGCGGGCGGCCGAAGCGCTGGCGGCGCGGGGCATCGACGCGGCGGTCATCAACGCCCGCTTCGTCAAGCCGCTCGACCGCGAGCTCATCCTGACCTGGGCCCGCCGCTGCGGCCGCGTCCTGACGGTCGAGGAGCACGCCGTGACCGGCGGGTTCGGCAGCGCCGTGGCCGAGGCCATCGCCGCCGAAGCCGGCATGACCCTGAAGTTCCTCGGCATCCCCGATGAGTTCGTGCCGGCCGGCAAGCCGGCCTTGCTCCGCGAACGTTACGGCCTGACCCCGGAGGGCATCGCCAACGCGGTCGAGGCCATGTTCCCCGAGCGGCGTCGCCAAGGCGAACAGGCCGCGGCGGCCACCGGCAACGGCGGCCATAGCGATAAGCGATGAGCGAGAAGCACGAAAAAGTCCGGCTGGATGTCCTCCTGGTCGAGCGCGGCCTCTTCCCGAGCCGGGAAAGGGCCCAGGGGGCGGTCCTCGCCGGGCTTGTTTTCGTCTTCGGGCAGCCGGCGACCAAGCCTGGCAGCCGCTACGAGCGCGACGCCCAGGTCGAGGTGCGCGGGAATGACCTGCCCTACGTCAGCCGCGGCGGCCTCAAGCTCGAGAAGGCCCTCGACGCTTTCGGCATCGACGTCGGCGGCCTTGTCGCCGTGGACGTCGGCGCCTCCACCGGGGGCTTCACCGATTGCATGCTGAAGCGCGGAGCGACCCTTGTCTACGCCGTCGATGTTGGTTATGGTCAACTAGCCTGGAGCCTGCGGCAGGACCCGCGGGTCTTGGTCCTGGAACGGACCAACGCCCGTTTCCTTGACCGGGCCGCGCTGGCAACGGCGTACGCGACGGGTGCTCGCGGCGGACAGCCGACCGCGGCGGCCGCCGAAGCGCCCGTCCCGCGCTTCGCCTCGGTCGACGTGTCCTTCATCTCCCTGGACAAGATCCTGCCGGCCCTGGCCGGCGTCCTGGCCCCCGACGGGCGGGTCGTCTGCCTCGTGAAGCCGCAGTTCGAGGCGGGCCGGGCCGAGGTGGGGAAGAAGGGCGTGGTCAAGGACCCCGAAGTCCACCGCCGCGTCATCGAGCGGGTCACCGAAGCGGCGTGGGCCAACGGCTTCGCCGTCGCCGGCCTGACCTTCTCGCCGGTCACCGGGCCCGAGGGGAACATCGAGTACCTGGCCTACCTGATTCGGTCGGAGCTGCCCCGCGCGGCAAACGCTGAGAACGGGCCGGCCGGCCCCTCGCCGCTCCCACCGGCCGACCTACCGGCCATCATCCGCCGCGTCGTGCAGGAAGCCCACGCCACGTTGGCGTAGTTGGGATGGGAGAACACCACGAGGAGGTCTTGTCTTGGGCAGCCAGGTCTCTTTGCGAGGGGTCTTCCCGCCGCTGACCACGCCCTTTGTGAACGGCGAGGTGTCGGCCCAGAAGCTCCGCGAGAACGTCGAGAAGTACAACCGCACCGGCCTGCACGGTTATGTCATCCTGGGTTCCAACGGCGAGTACGTCCACCTGAGCGAGAAGGAGAAGCTCCTCTGCGTGGAGACCGTCTGCGCGGCGGCCGGCGAGAAGATGACCCGCATCGTCGGCACTGGCTGCGAGACGACCGAGGAGACGATTCACTTCACGAAAGCGGCGGCCCGCCTCGGAGCGCAGGCCGCCCTGGTCGTGACGCCGCACTACTACCGCGGCCGGATGGACACCGCCACCCTCGTCGAGCACTTCAGCCGGGTGGCCGACGCATCGCCCATCCCGGTGCTCATCTACAACGTGCCGGGGAACACGGGTATCAACATCGACCCGGCCGTGCCCATCAAGCTGTCCGAGCACCCGAACATCATCGGGATGAAGAACTCGTCCGGGATCATCGCCGAGATGGCCGAGACCCTGGCCGAGGCCAAGCCCGGGTTCCAGCTGCTCGCCGGCTCAGGCGGCTTCTTCCTGCCGACCCTGGCCATCGGCGGCGTCGGGTGCGTCCCGGCCCTCGGCAACATCGCCCCACGCGAATGCGTGGCCATCTTCGACCTGTGGAACGCCGGGAAGATCGAAGAGGCCCGCGCCGTGCAGCTCCGCGTGGTCTCTCTGAACAAGGCGGTCACCGCCCGGTGGAGCGTCCCCGGGCTCAAGGCGGCCATGGACATGCTCGGCTACTACGGCGGCGAGCCGCGCCGCCCGCGCCTGCCGGTCGGAGAGCAGG
>JAJYMC010000006.1 GCA_021787335.1 Bacillota bacterium
ATGCCGACGAGAAGGTCGGCGAGGTGCCGGTGCAGCGCGGCCTGGCCGACAAGGTCGAGGTCGTGCCCGAGGCGGGCTTCTCGGTGACCGTCCCCAAGGGCAAGGAGAGCGGCCTCAAGCGCGAGATCCAGTTGCCGAAACGGGTCTACGCGCCGGTCCTGCGCGGGGCGCACCTCGGGGCGCTGGTCCTGACCAGGGACGGGCAGGAGGTCGGCCGGGTGAACCTGGTGGCGGCCACGTCCGTCAAGCGGATCAGCTATTTCCGCCTGGTCGGGCGCCTGTTCGGGCGGGTCATCCGGGGGGACTGAAAGAGCCGCGGGCGACTGGTCGTTTCTGGAAGGGTTAGGGAGGCGGTCCGGCGAATTGTCCAAGCCGGCCCGCCTTTTTTGCGCGCCTGACCGGACCCGTCCCGGACAAACAACACTCCGACGGAGGGAACCCACTTTGAAGGTCGTTGCTTTCAACGCGAGCCCCAAGATGGAGCACGGCGGCACGGCCGTCGTCCTGAACCCCTTCCTCGACGGCCTGCGCGAGGCCGGGGCGGAAGTCGAGCTGTTCTATGTCCGCAAGCTGAACATCAAGCCGTGCCTGGGCGACTTCGCCTGCTGGCTGAAGACCCCCGGCCGCTGCAGCCAGCGGGACGACATGGACATGCTCCTGCCCAAGCTGGCCGAGGCGGACCTGGTCGTCCTCGGCACGCCGGTCTACGTCGACGGGATGACCGGGGCTCTGAAGACCGTCCTCGATCGGATGGTGCCCTTGGTCCAGCCCTTCTTCGAGCTCCGCGAGGACCACTGCCGCCACCCCCGCCGGTACGAGAAGGCCGACCGGAAGCTGGCCCTGGTCTCCGTCTGCGGCTTCACCGAGCTGGACAACTTCGACCCCCTGGTGACCCACGTCAAGGCCATCTGCAAGAACATGGGCAGCGAATACGCCGGGGCCGTCCTCAGGCCGTACGCCATGGCCATGCCCTACATCAAGCGAAAGGGCGTGCCCATCGACGACGTCTTCGAGGCCTTCAAGGAGGCCGGCCGGCAGCTGGGTCGGGGCGGCCGGATGGACCCGGCGGTCCTGGCGACCGCCTCGCGAGAGATGGTCCCCCGCGAGGTCTACATTTCCGTGACCAACGCCAGCTTCCAGCGGGACCTCGAGGCCCTGGCCAAGACGGCCGGCGACTGAGGAGGGACGAGCGTGAAGATAGAACAGGAAGTCCGCGGGCGCAGCCTGATCATCCGGCTCGGCGGCGAGCTCGACGTGAAGAGCGCTCCCGAGTTCCGTGAGGCCACCGAGGCCGCCCTGGACCGGCACTCATCGAACCATCTCATCCTCAACCTGGAGAACGTCTCCTTCGTCGACAGCTCCGGGCTCGGCGCCATCCTCGGCCGCTACCGCCGGCTGCAGCAGGGCGGTGGCCGGATGAGCCTGGTCGCCCCGGCGCCCAACGTCCGGCGGGTGATGGAGCTCTCCGGCCTGTTCAAGATCATGCCCGTGTTCCGCGCGGAAGAGCGGGCGCTGGAAGGGTAGGTGCGGACCGTGTCATCACCGGCTCCGCTAAAGAACCACGTCCGGATGGAGATGGCGGCCGTCGCCGATAACGTCGCCCTGTCCCGGGTGACCGTCGCCGCCTTCGCCGCGCAATTGGATTTCACCCTCGATGAGATCGAAGACATCCGCGTGGCCGTCTCCGAGGCCGTCACCAACGCCGTGGTCCACGCCTACGGCGACGCGGACCTTGGGGGCGGCGTGAACCACGGTGGCGGCGTGAACCCCGCGGGCGGCGCGAACCCCGGGACGGTGACCCTCGAGGTCGCCCACGACGGGGAGGCTCTGACCATCATCGTGACCGACCACGGTCGCGGCATCGCCGACGTGGCCCTGGCCCGCCAGCCGGCCTACACCACCGACCCGGAGCGGATGGGCCTGGGCTTCGCCATCATGGAGTCCTTCTCGGACGAGTTGGAGGTGGCCTCGGAGGTCGGGCGGGGAACGACGGTCAGAATGGTCAAGCGGCCGCGGGCGGCCAGGGCGTCCGGGGCTGGGGAGGCGGCCGGCGATGACCGGCCCGTCTGATCCGGGGTTACTGGCTCGGGCCAAGGCCGGTGAGGTGGAGGCCCGTGAGACCTTCATCGGCCAGAACCTCGGTCTGGTCCGCAGCGTCATCCGGCGCTTCGCCCCGCGAGCCTCGCCGGCCGAATCGGAGGACCTCTTCCAGGCCGGGTGCATCGGGCTGCTGAAGGCCCTCGACGGCTTCGAGCTTTCGTTCGGGACCCAGTTCTCGACCTACGCCGTGCCGACCATCCTCGGCGAGGTCCGGCGATACCTGCGCGAGAGCGGCCCGCTGAAGGTGTCGCGGTCGATCCGCGACGTGGTCGTCAAGGTCAGACGGGCGGCCGAGGCCCTTCGCCAGCAATACGGCCGTGAGCCAACGCCGGCCGAGATCGGCCAGGCCATCGGGGAGAGCCCGGAGGACGTCGTGACGGCCCTGGAGAGCTTGGCCCCGGTGGCCTCACTGGACGCGGTGGTCGGGTCCGGGGCCGATGACGACCGCACCCTCGGCGAGCGCCTGCCGTCGGGGCCGGCCGGGCAGGAGGAGGACTTCCTCGACCGCATCTCCCTGCGCGAAGCCCTGGCCCGCCTGCCGGAGAGGCAGCGTGAGATCGTCTACTGGCGCTTCTTCCGCGACCGCAGTCAGACCCAGGTGGCCACGCTCGTCGGGCTTTCGCAGGCCCAGGTGTCACGGCTCGAGCGCGAGGCTTTCCGAGCCATCCGCCAGCGACTGGAGGCTTGATCCGTGCTCCCGGACTTCGTATCGGGTGGTCGCCCGACCAGCGACCTCGCCATCGTCCGTCGGCTCTTCGAGGGCGACATCGCTCTGGGCCGCGTCTTCAGCCGGGCGGAGGAGCGGCCGTGGGGCATCCTGTTCGCCAACCCGGCCAACCCCGAACACCACGACGCCAACAAGGCCTATGTCCTCAGCGACATCGGATTGGCTGCCGAGGCGGTCATCGATGAGTTGACCTCCTTTTATCACGGGAGAGGTCTGACCCCGAGAGTCAACGTGACACCGTTCTGTGACCAGTCCGACGTCGCCGGACGACTGCGGCGGCGCGGGTTCGAGGTCACCGCCAGCCGGGTGCGGGTGATGGTCTGGGACGGCGGATCGCCGGCGGCATCGGCCCCGGCGCTCCCCGCCGGCGTCACCATCGAGCCTGCCGGTCCCGCCGACCTGGAGGCGCTCGCCCGCGTGCGGGCCGAGGCTAACGGCTGGGACTCGGGTTGGGTCAAGCGGCAGTTGGCTCACCAGCTTGAGCAGGCCGGCCTGCGCTATTTCCTCGCCAGCGTCGACGGCGAGCCGGCCGCCTGCGCCTGCCTCGTCGAGCTGACCGGGCCGCAGCGACTCGAGTACGTCGCCACCCGACCGGCCCTCCAACGGCGCGGCCTGGCCTCGGCGGTCGTCGGCCGCATACAGCGGGAGGCGGTCGGACCGTTGATTCTGGGATGCGTCGATGACGGTGCGGAGCGCCTCTACGCCCGGGCCGGTTTCACCGTCAGAGCCGAATACAGTGAGGTTGGCGCGTGGCTCGAGCCTTAAAAACACGGGAACCAGGGCGTGACAGGCCTTTGCCGCGCGACCGGAGACATGATAAGAACTAAGAAGAAGCAGCCGGGATAGACCCCGGCTGCTTTTTTCATCTGTTCTGGAGGTGTCGCTGTCTTTGCCCGTGATTCGATTGGCTGGACGATGGCTTCAAACGGGCCGCTCCGGCTTCTGCACCTTCGGCGCCTTGTCCGTGTCCGCCGCCTCGATGTAGCCACGGACGAAGGCGTGAAGGAAGGCGGCGGCGATGCCGACCTCGTCGAACTCCGCGTCCTCAGGCACCGGGGGCAGGAAGAGGTCGGGGGCATCGTTCTCGATCTCTTTCCGCACGATCTCCAGGAGCTTGTTGTACTGCCTGACGCAGGCTCTCGCTCCGTTCTCGAACTCCCCGGTCATCGAGGCCTCCACACAGACCCGATGGATCTCCTTGGCCATCGACATGGTGATGTAAAGGTCCTTCACGACTTCGTTTCCTCCTCTTTCTGGCTTCGGGCCTTCCGCTTGAGACCGGCCGCTCGGCCCAGCTCGGCGCCAAGGGCCTGCATCCGGAGACAATCCTTGAGGAACAGCTCCTTCGCCCGGTGGGTCCGCCACTTGACGAGCCCTTCCTTGATCCCCAGCTCAGCCGCCAGCTGAGCGACGCTCTTGCCGGCCATGAACCGGGCTTCGAGGACGGTCGCGTAGTCCGGCGGCAACCCGGCCATCACTCGCCGGACCAGCGCGATGGCCTCAGCCCGCTCGACGCGCGCGACGACCTCGCTCTCGGGCGACCCCACGGCTCCCGCGTCATCCTGGTCCGGCGCGGCCAGGCGCCCGAGCGGCGCCCCGTCGTCGTCGAGCGAGAAGGCCGAATGCCGCAACCGCTCGACCGTTCTCCGCGAATGACGACGGGCCACGTTGGCGACGATCCGGGCCTCGCCGGCGTGGCTTCTGAGCAGCCGTCCATGGCCGCCCGACGGCCTCGCATGGCCTGTCTGACAAGTCCAGCGTCGTTCTGCAAGCGTTCGCCCTCCGGGGTTTGACAGCGATCCGGTCTCAACGTTCAGACGCACCATCAGCCGCCGAGGTTAGGGCCGGCCCCGTGAGTCCGAGGAAATCCGTAAAGAGCAGCATGAACCGCCAATTCGACGGATCACCGGTCAACCCCTGGCAAGCCGTCCCAGCGGCATAAAGCCTCTGCCGCCAGTACATAATAAGCCCACGTCAGGACAGTAGGGGTGATTATGATGACGATCGTGACCGCGCCGTGCAGGCCGCGGCTGGTGGCCATCCTGATCGTCCTGTCCCTGCTCGCTCTGGCCGTCCTGTGGGCCGCGGCCTACTTCCGCCCTTCGCCGCGCGTTCCCCAGCGGACGACCATCATCCTCAACGAACCGGGGTTGGTCCGGCGGGCCGCCTGAGGCCGCCGGTTGGCCATAGACCACATTGACAGGGAGGCTGGGTTATGACGGTCGTGAAAGTGCTCGAACTGGTCGGGGAATCCAAGAACAGCTGGCAGGAAGCCGCCGCCAACGCGGTCCAGGAGGCGGCCAAGACGGTCGACCATATCACCGGCGTCGAGGTCGTCAACTGGACGGCCGGCGTCGACAACGGGCAGATCCGGGATTTCAAGGCCAACGTCAAGGTGGCCTTCGTCGTCGACGGAGAGCGCCACCAGGCCAAGGTCACGTTCTGACCCTCTTCGATGACCAAGGCGTCTAAGAAGGAACAGCAGCACTTCGAGCGGCTCCTGAGGAAGCACCGGCCCAACCCGCCGGTGCTCCGCAACACAGTGACCGCCTTCATCACCGGGGGCACGATCACCGCGCTCGCGCAGCTGGTGATGAACTTCTTCCTTGCCCGGGGCGTCAAGCCACTGGAGGCGACCGCCTTCACCTCGGCGGTCATGATCTTCGCCGGCTCGTTCCTGACGGCCATCGGGGTCTATGACCTCATCGGCCGCTGGGGCGGGATGGGCGCGGCTTTGCCCATCACGGGCTTCGCCAACGCCGTCGTCTCTCCGGCGTTGGAGTACAAACGCGAAGGGTATGTCCTCGGGTTGGGGGCCAAGATGTTCGTCGTGGCCGGTCCGGTCATCGTCTTCGGGGTCGTCACCGCTTTTGTCGTCAGCCTGCTCCGGCTGCTCCTTTGGGGAGTCGGGTAGACGAATCAGGGGGTGGCAAGTTATGGCGCGCAAACGGATCGGCCGCAGCACTCTGAGCTTCGCCGGGCGACCGGTCATCGTGGCCACGGCGGCGGTGGCCGGGCCCGATGAGGGCAAGGGGCCGCTGGGCGGGGAGTTCGATGATGTCAAGAAAGACCGCCTGCTGGGCAACAAAAGCTGGGAGAAGGCCGAGGCCCAACTGCTCACCGAGGTCATCACCATCGTCATGGGCAAGGCCAACCTGGACCAGTCCCAGGTCGACCTGCTGGCGGCCGGTGACCTTCTGAACCAGATCATCTCGGCCGACTTCACCGCCCGCGAGTTCACCATCCCGTTCCTCGGCCTTTTTGGGGCCTGCTCGACGATGGCCGAGTCGCTCATCGTCGCGGCCATGGCCGTCGACGGGGGATACGCCGACAACGTCGTGGCGGCGGCCTCCAGCCACTTCGACACGGCCGAGCGGCAGTTTCGTTACCCCATCGAGCACGGGACGCAGAGGCACCCGACGACCCAGTGGACGGCCACCGGGGCGGGCGCCGCCCTGGTCTCCTCCATGGGCCGGGGCCCGGTGATAACCGCGGCGACCATCGGGGCCGTCGTCGACTACAACCAGAAGAACATCAACGACATGGGCGCGGCCATGGCCCCGGCCGCGGCCGACACCATCGCCAGGCACCTCCAGGGGACTGGGCGGCGGCCCGAGGACTATGACCTCATCGTCACCGGTGACCTGGCCGCCGTCGGCCTGCCCGTGGCCGCGGACATGCTCAAGGAGCAGGGACTCGACCTCGGGGCGCGGTTCGGCGACTGTGGCCTGATGCTCTACGACCACGAGAAACAGGATGTCCACGCCGGGGGCAGCGGCTGCGCCTGTTCGGCTTTGGTCTTCTGCGCGCACATCCACCGGTTGCTGCAACGAGGCCAGTACCGCCGGGTCCTGCTGGTGGGGACCGGAGCCCTCTTCAGCCCGACCTCCGCGCAGCAGGGCGAGTCCATCCCTGGCATTGCCCACGCGGTCGAGATCGAGGCGGGGGAGGTCGAGGCGGGGGAGGTCAAGGCGGGGGAGGTCAAGGCGGAGGAGGTCAAGGCGGGGGAGGTCAAGGCGGAGGAGGGAAACCCGTGATCACCGTGTTCTGGGCCTTCATCGTCGGGGGCGGTTTGTGCGTCCTCGCCCAACTGGCGCTGGACCTGGGGGTGGGGAAGGTCACCCCAGCCCACGTCCTGGTGGGCGCAGTCGTCGTCGGGGCCATCCTCAGCGGGCTCGGTCTATACAGCCCGCTGGTGGCCCTGGGAGGGGCCGGCGCCACCATACCCATCCTCGGGTTCGGCCACGCGCTGGTGCAGGGTAGCCTGCGCGACTTCACCCTGCGCGGCTGGGTCGGCCTCCTCACCGGCGGGTTCACGGCCACCGCCCTCGGCCTGTCGACGGTGGTCATCCTTGGTTTCCTGGCCGCGCTTCTTTTCAACCCCAAGCGGAAGTACTGACGGGCACCGGCCCGCGAACGGACGGCAACGCCATGGTCGAACTCGACCTCTTCGGCCTGCTCCTGACGGTCATCGCCATCGGGCCGCGGCAGGCCCATCTGATCGTCCTGGCCTCCCTATTGCAGGAGGCCCTGCGCGTGCTGGCCGCGCTGGCCCTGCGCCGGGAACTCCTAGCGGTCATGGCCGGGGGCGCCTTCGGGGCGACCGAGGTCGAGGGGCTGCCGACGCTGGTCCTGGGTCTGGTCGGGCCGGCCCTCCTGGCCTTCATCGCGATGAGCCTGATCCGTGGGCGGGAGCCCGTCGTCCAGACCCTGAAACCGTGGCGCGACAGCCAGTTCCCCTTCGCCGCCGCGGCCCTGCGCCTGGCCGTCCTGACGGCCGGCATCGTGACTGCCTTCAGTCTGTTCCCGGGGACGGCACCATGACCGGCCCCATATGTGAGAGGAGTTGACCGACACACCGTGCACGACGACCAACACCACGACGAGAAAAGCCGTGATAAGAAGCATGAAAGCCGCGCCAACCGCGGCGGCGGCCGGGGCGGCAAGAAGCGGGTGATTCTCATCACCGACGGCGACCGCGTCGCCGAGCGGGCCATTGAGATGGCCGCCCGGAAGCTCGGGCTGCGGGCCATCTCGAGGTCGGGCGGGAACCCCACGCCCATCTCCGGTGAGGAGATCATCGACCTCGTCAAGCAGGCGCCCAAGGACCCGGTCCTGGTCATGGTCGACGACCGCGGCAAGTCCCGCAAGTGGAAGGGCGAGCGGGCCCTGGAGACCATCGCCAAGAGCGACGACGTCGAGGTCCTGGGCGTGGTCGCGGTGGCCTCCCACACCTACGACGCGAAGGGCAGTCAGGTCGACTTCTCGGTGACCGCCGACGGCGAGGTCGTCGACGCCCCGGTGGACAAGGAGGGGCAGGTCGACCGGAAGCACGAGCGGCTCAAGGGTGACACCGTCGACGTCCTGGAGGACCTGGACGTCCCGGTCATCATCGGCGAGGGCGACCCCGGCAAGCAGGACGGCGCCGACTACCTGAGCCGTGGGGCCCCGGCGACCCTCAAGGCCATCGAGGAGATCCTCCGCCAGAACGGCATCGAGCCGGCCAGCCTGCCGGGTCGCGTCGACCCGGATGACGTCGATGGATGACGTGCGCGTGGGCATCCCGAGGGCCCTACTCTATCACGAGTACGCGGCCCTCTGGACGACCTTCCTCTCCGGGCTGGGAGCCGAGGTGGTCGTCTCCGACCCCACCTCCAAGACCATCCTCGACGAGGGGGTCAAGGCGGCCGTTGACGAGGCCTGCCTCCCCGTGAAGGTCTTCTACGGTCACGTCCTCGACCTCTGCCGGAAGGGCGTCGACTACATCTTCCTGCCGCGCGTCGTCTCCGTCGAGCGGCGGGCTTTCTCATGCCCGAAACTGCTCGGCCTGCCCGACATGATCAGGCACAACCTGCGGCCCTTCCCGTATCTCATCGACGAGACGGTGAACCTCAGCCGCAAGCCGCGTCAGCTCTATGGGGCCCTGTGGCGCGTCGCCGCCCCCATCACCCGCAACCCGCTCCGAATCGCGCAGGCCTGGCGGCGGGCGACAAAGGCCCATGCCGAGTTTCAGGACAGGTTGCGGTGCGGGTACATCCCGGGGATTCAGGCCGCGGGTGCCTCGGGCGGGGCGATCTTCACCGAAATGGGCCGGGCCGATGCCGCGGGCGCCCCCGGCCTGACCGTCGCTGTCATCGGTCATTCCTACAACGTCTATGACCGCCATATCAGCCTCGACATAGTCTCGAAGCTGCGCCAGTGGGGCGTCCACGTGGTCACCGCCGACATGGTCCCGCACCAACTGGTCCAGGAGGAGATGGAGCGCATGCCCAAGGACCTCTTCTGGTCCACCGGGCGCCGCGTCCTCGGGTCGGCCTACTACCTCCTGCGGTCGCGGGCGGTGGACGGGCTGGTCCACCTGGTCTCGTTCGGGTGCGGCCCCGATTCGCTCGTGGGCGAACTGGTCCAGCGCCGCGCGGCCCGCCTGCGGACGACGCCCTTCCTCCTCCTGACCCTGGATGAGCATTCCGGCGAGGCCGGCCTGGTGACGAGGCTCGAGGCCTTCATGGACATGGTGGGGGTGGCGCGCCGATGAAAGTGACCTTCCCCCACATGGGCACCATGTGGGTCGCCGCCAAGGCCATCCTCGAGGACCTGGACCTGGAGGTCGTCGTCCCGCCCATGCCGACGCGCGAGACGATGAGCATCGGGGTCAAGCACGCCCCCGAGTTCGCCTGCCTGCCCCTCAAGGTCAACGTCGGCAACTACATCGAGGCCTTCCAGCGCGGGGCCGAGGCCATCGTCATGGCCGGGGGGGTCGGGCCGTGCCGCTTCGGCTATTACGCCCAGGTCGAGCGGGAGATCCTCGACGACCTCGGCTACCCCTACCGGATGATCGTCCTCGAGCCGCCCAAGGGCCACCTCGGCGACCTCATCAACGAGATCAAGGACTTCACCGGCCAGCGGTCGCTGCGTCGCATCTATCGCGCCGTCCGCCTGGGCCTGGCGAAGATGGCCGCCCTCGACGCCGTGGAGCGGCAGGCCGGTATCGTCCGGGCGACCGAGGCCGAGCCGGGCGCGACCAGCCGCGCCGTCCGCAAGGCCACGAACCTCATCGACCGGGCGGCCCTCATCGAGGACATCCGCACCGCCGGGCAGCGGGGGCTGGACTTCCTCGAGGCCGTCCCCCGGCGCGACGGCGAACCGGCGCCGCTTCGCGTGGGACTCATCGGCGAGGTCTACATGCTCCTCGAGCCCTTCGTCAACCTGGACATCGAGCGGCAGCTGGGGGAGATGGGCGTCATCGTCGAACGCCACGTCTACCTCACCGATTGGATCCGCAGCCACCTGGCCCTGGACTTCCTGCGGATGGACCACGAGCGCGAGACCCGGAAGGCCGCCGAGCCCTACCTCCGGCACTGGGTCGGCGGGCACGGGCTGGAGAGCATCGGCAACACCGTCCTCTACGCCCGGCGTGGCTTCGACGGGGTCATCCAGGTGGCCCCGCTGACCTGCATGCCCGAGATCGTCGCCCGCAGCCTGCTGCCCGTGGTCAGCCAGGACGTCGACCTGCCCGTGCTATCCCTCTTCCTCGACGAGCACTCGGGCGAGGCCGGCATCAAGACACGCTTGGAGGCCTTCGTCGACCTCCTGACCCGGCGGCGGGAGAGCCGTCAGCGGGCCGGGCGGCCGGCGGTGGCGCCCCAATTGGAGGTGTCCGGACATCGACGATAAAGCCGTCTTTCTAGGCGTCGACGTGGGCTCGGTGAGCACCAACCTCGTCCTCGTCGACCAGTCTGAGATGGTCCTGCAGGCCCTCTACCTGAAGACCGGCGGGCAGCCGGTCAAGGCCGTCCAGGAAGGCCTGGCCATGCTGGGGGAAGAGTTCGGCGAGGACCTGACCATCAGCGGGGTCGGGGCGACCGGCAGCGGTCGGC
Organism: Bacillota bacterium; assembly: GCA_021787335.1. Lineage (GTDB taxonomy): Bacteria > Bacillota > Sulfobacillia > JAJYWN01 > JAJZPE01 > JAJZPE01. Next base: position 10,705 of record JAJYMC010000006.1, read on the forward strand.
AACTCGGCGGCGTCGTGGTCGGGGCCGACGTGGTCAAGAACGAGATCACCGCCCACGCCGTGGCCGCCCTGCAGCGGTACCCCAACGTCCGCACGGTCATCGAGATCGGCGGCCAGGACTCGAAGATCATTCTCCTGCGCGACGGGGTGGTCGTCGACTTCGCCATGAACACCGTCTGCGCCGCCGGCACCGGGTCGTTCCTGGACCGGCAGGCCGCCCGCCTGGGCGTGCCCATCGAGGACTTCGGCGGGCTGGCCCTCCGCTCCCAGCACCCCGTCCGCATCGCTGGGCGCTGCGCCGTCTTCGCCGAGTCGGACATGATTCACAAGCAGCAGATGGGCCACACCACCGAGGACATCACCCGCGGCCTTTGCCAGGCCCTGGTCCGCAACTTCCTGAACAACGTGGCCAAAGGCAAGGAGGTCGTCCCGCCCATCGTCTTCCAGGGTGGGGTGGCCGCCAACGTCGGCATGAAGCAGGCCTTCGAAGAGGCCCTGGAGGTCGAGGTGCACGTCCCGAACTACTTCGGGG
>JAJYMC010000050.1 GCA_021787335.1 Bacillota bacterium
TCTAACGCTGATATTTGTATATCGGGTAGGCGGCCAGGTCCGCAAGCTCAAGTCCTGCATAAGTGCCTGACTTAGCCCTCTTTGGGTTAAAGAATAGGCCCTGTATTGTCTGAAGCTGGTCGGGCCTCAAGAACCTAGTACCTTTATCCAACAACGCTGTGGCGTGCCGGAGTAGATGACGGTCTGCTGCCTTATCGCGGCTCTCAAATACAATCACGCCACAATTCTTCCCCAAGAAGAACCTAAAGCGCTCTATCAGGAACTCAGTAGAGTCGTCATAGGGGTGTCTGCGATCACCATACCTCATCAGGAAACTCATTTTGTCGATTGTACTAGAGAAGATGGTACATGGTAGGTTCTCCATCAAAGCTGATAAGTCGACTATGAACTGATCATAATCGATGACTCTCGTCGAGAAAGGCCCGAATCGATTTCGTATGTCATGGGAATGAAGACAAACGCGTTGCTTCTTCTTTCCCTGTTCGTAACAGAACATGCCGTTGGGCCAGTACTTATTCTTAAGGTCCGAAACCCTATTTCGGATATCCGGGAAATCCATCTTGCTTATGGCCAACCCAGTTGCTGTAAAGAATCTGTCAAGGATATCCATCTCCCCACAGCTTATCATCTGCCTCTTGATACTGCGAGCTCAGCCGTGCCGCTTTCGTCGACAAACATAACGTAGTCAATATCAGCGGGCCAGATCTGCAACTTGGTGGGCTTGGCCCGCCAGTCAATCAAGACATTTCACCCTTCCTGTTTTTCTGCCAAAGTAGGCATGTGGTAAACTGGGCTGTTTAGAAGTTCTGCGGCAGGAATAATCTTCCTTCAGGGCAAACGAGTCTGTCGAAACAGAGCCGGTTTGGTAAATCCAGGGCCCTGTCCGTGAGTTGCTCTTCGGCTTGGATGTGACAGATACCCCGAAAACCAGGTGTTTCCACTCTCGAGCCTTGAGGACAGTCACCCAGTTAGGGGCGAGCTCCGGGGGCCATGAAACTTCCCCTGGGCCACTCCCGTATGTCCTAAGGCCAACGCGAGGAAAAGACCCGGCACTGCTCGCCCAAGGCAGAGCCGGGTCGTTTTGGCTTTGGGCCGGGACGCCAGCGGCTGGGCGCTCCCCGTCGCGTCGGAAAAAAACCAGCGTGACCGCTGGGACGATGGAGGTAGCGATGACGAAGAAGCGTCTGCAGGGCAAAGTGGCGATGGTCACCGGGGCGAGCCGCGGCGGTGGAAGGGGCATCGCCCTTGTCCTCGGGGAAGAGGGCGCGACGGTCTACGTGACTGGACGAAGCACGCGTGGGGGACAGACGACCGACGGCCGGCGGGAGACCGTCGAGGAGACGGCCGAACTGGTCACAGCCAGGGGCGGCGTGGGCATCCCGGTTCGGTGCGACCACACTCGCGACGAGGAGGTCGAAGCGGCCTTCGAGCGGGTGCGCAAGGAACAGGGTCGGCTCGACATCCTGGCCAATTGCGTCTTCGGGGGTTCCGAGGACGGCCTGAAGGACTGGGGCCGGCCGTTCTGGGAGCGGCACCCGGGGAACTGGGAAGGGATGTTTGGCGCCGGAGTACGGGCCTATCTGATGGCCGCCCGCTACGCCGCGCCATTGATGCTGCCTAACCGGCGGGGGCTGATCATCAACCTGACCTTCTGGGACCACGACAAGAAGCTGGACAGTATCTACTACGACCTGGCCATGAACGCCAATAACCGAATGGCCTTCGACCTGGCGGCCGAACTGAAGGAGCACGCCATCGCCGCCGTCGCCCTGGTCCCAGGTTGGATGCGGACCGAACGGGTGATGGACGGGAACTTCAGCCCGGAGGAGATGGCCGGCACCGAGTCGGTCGAGTACGTCGGCCGGGCGGCGGCCGCGCTGGCGGCCGACCCGGAGGTCATGAAAAAGACCGGCCAGGTCCTCTACGTCGGCGACCTGGCCAAGGAGTACGGGTTCACGGACATCGACGGGCGATGGGTCCCGCCGTATGTGCTGAAGTGAGATAGGACAAGTAAGCGCCCCGCCTGGCTAAAGGCGGGGCGTCTTACGGTTCCAGGCTGAAACCTCCCTTGCCTTCCCTAAGCTTCATACCGTCCTGACCTCCTTGATAAGGGCTAAGAGCTCTCTCTTCAAATCGGGCGCCGTCGCAGGACAAGCGGACCTCGCTTTCCTGAGCGTATTGCTGCCAAAGGAAAGCGAATTCCTCGCTAAGATCCTTGATAGCTTGGTCGCGAGTAGCCGCATAGGCTCGTATCCCCAAAGCTTCGTATTCCAGGACGATGAGATGGCCCTCTTTATTGATTGAGCACGCCATCTCATGGCGAAGGATGAATTCTTCATTCTTCCACCGCAACGTCTGGGGCCGAAATGGCTGCAGTTCCTTCACCGTAGACCTTTCTCTTACCCAAGACATACGGCTTCCCCCTTTCCTCAGCCCGATAGTCGGCTATTGGTTGTCCTCATGCCCATGGAGTTTTCTGCGGGCAAGATTGCGAACCCTCCAGGTACACCTCAAATCTATTCTGCTAGTGGGCGAGTTGTTGGAGATGTAATTGGCGTAGGCGTCATAGGCCGACCCGGCGATAGCACAAGGCGGAAGTTTGATGCCCCTCGCGATGCTCACCCAGGTCCAGCAGGAACTTCCCTTCGCCTATCGAACTAATCCCCCCATACGCACTCTTAACCGCTGTTACGCGGATTGGAGGGAGCCCTTTGCTAGCGCTGAAGGGTGGCAAGGTCTACACGGCCACCGATGGAGTCATCGAAAGCGGAACCATCCTCATCGACCGCGGGAAGATCGTCGACGTCGGGGCGGGCATCAACGTGCCGGTCAAGACTGAGACGGTCGACCTTCGCGGCAAGTACGTCTTGCCGGGGCTGATCGACCCGGGCACCCGCTTGGGCATCCGGGAAGAGGGCAACGGGCCCATCGGCTGGGACGACGACGAGGCCACCAACCCCGTGACGCCGCACCTGCGGGCCAGCGACGCCACGTGGCCCGAGGACATCGGCTTCAGGGATGCCCTCGAGGCCGGCGTGACGACGGTCGGCATCGGCCCGGCGACGACCAACGTCTTCAGCGGCCAGACTTTTGCCGCCAAGACCAGCGGCCGGACGGTCAAAACGATGACCCTGCGCGACCCGGCCGGGATGCAGATCGCCCTGACCGGCACGCCGCGCGGCGGCGCCCCCTGGGCCCAGCCGTCAGCGCCGCCCCGCGACCGCCCGCAGGATGTCGCCATCTTCCAGGCCGAGTTGCAGCGGGCCCGGGAGTACGCGGCCAAGGCCGAGAAGGAGCCGAGCCCGAAGAGCGAAGCCGTGGCGGCCCTGCTCCGCAAGGAGTTCCCGGCGGTCGTCCGTTGCGTCTACAACTACGACATCACCAACGCCATCGAGCTGGCCAGGGCGTGGGGCTTCGACCTCGTCATCGACCACGCCGTCGAGGGTCAGCTGGTCGTGGACGAGATTAAGCGATCTGGGGCGCCGGTCATCGCCGGCCCGCTGATGGTAAACCGGCGCAACGACTTCAGGAACCTGACCTTCCGCCTGCCGGCCATCTTGGCCGCGGCCGGGGTCAAGGTCGCCCTGACCACCGACCACCCGGTCGTCCCCATCCGCTATCTCCTGGTCCAGGCGGCTGTCGCCGTCCGCGAAGGGATGAGCGAGGCCGACGCCGTCCGGGCTATCACCATCAACCCGGCCGAAATCCTTGACGTGGCCGACCGGGTCGGCAGCATCGAGCCCGGCAAGGACGCCGACATCGCCGTCTACGACGGCCACCCCTTCGACACTTTGACCAAGACCGAGCGAGTCTACGTCAACGGGCGGGTCGTCTACAACGGCGCCCGCCCGGCCGCCCGCCGCGCCGGGGAGGGGAGGTAGAGCCATGAGCGTAAGCAACCACGCCAAGGCCACCCGCGCGAACGGCGCTACCGGCCAGACCCTGGCCCTGAAAGACGCCCGCCTCCACACCGTCTCCCACGGCATCATCGACCGCGGGACCGTGCTCGTCGAGGGCGGCAAGATAGCCGCCGTCGGGGCCAACGTCAAGGTCCCCGCCGGGGCCACGGTCATCGACGCTTCTGGCAAGGTAGTCATGCCCGGCATCGTCGAGGCCCACTGCCACCTGTCGGTCTTCGACTTCTTCGAGGACGACATGGACGGCGAGGGCGGCGGCCGCCCCGCCGGCCCGGGCGGCGGGGGCGCGGGCCTGCCCCCGGCGACCACCCCGGACTTCGACTACTACTGGGCCTTCAACCCACGCTCGGAATCGCTGAAGCTGGCCTACGCGGCCGGCGTGACGACCATCCTGACCCGGCCCGGCTCGGGCAAGGTCATCTCTGGCCAGGACCTGGTGGCCAAGACCTGGGGCCGCAGCCGCGAGGAGATGGTCATCCTCCACCCGGCCGGGGTCAAGATGGCCTTCGGCGAGAACGCCAAGCGCAACTTCGGCAGCCGCGGGATGATGCCCTCGACCCGCATGGGCATCGCCGCCCTCCTCCGCGAGGCCCTGACCAAAGCCCAGAACTACAAGCGCCGCAAGGAGCGCTATGCCGCGAAGCTGGCCGAGTATGAGAAGGCGGTCAAGGGTGGGAAGAAGGACGCCAAGCCGCCTGAGCCGGTGCCCTACGACTATCAGCTCGAGCCCCTGGTCAAGGTGCTGAACCACGAGCTGCCGGCGCGCGTCCACGCCCACCGGGCGGACGACATCATGACCGTCCTCCGCATCGCCGACGAGTTCGGCTTCGAGCTGTCCCTGGAGCACGCCTCGGAGACGCACAAGATCGTCAATGAGGTCAAGAAGCGGAACATCCCGTGCGTCGTCGGGCCGACGATGGTATCCCGCGGCAAGGTCGAGACCCGCGAGAAGACCTTCGCCACCCCGGGCATCCTCGAACGGGCCGGCATCAAGGTGGCCATCACCACCGACGCCTCGGTCGTCCCCATCGAGCACCTCAGGATGGCCGCCTGCTTGGCCTATCGTGAGGGCATGTCCGAGGCCGGGGCCCTGTCCGCCATCACCCTGGCGGCGGCGGAGGTCGCCCGAGTCGCCGACCGCGTCGGCAGCCTCGACGTGGGCAAGGACGCCGACCTCCTGATCATGGACGGCCATCCGCTGCAGTTCCGGACCAGCGTCCTGAAGACGTTCATCGACGGCGTCGAGGTCTTCGACCGGGCCACGTTCAAAGAGGACTGGGAACGATGAAGAGGGTCCGAACTGATCGGCGGGCGACGGGCGGCGGGTAAACCTCTCGACAACGGGAGGAGGACCGGGCCGCCTGTCGAAACAGAAGTCACATCAACAATCCGCTCGCGAGGGGCGGTGTCAGAGAGGAAGAGGGTCTTGGCGGACAAGAAGGTAACCATCTACACGACCCCGACGTGAGGCTCCTGCATCCGAGCGAAAGAGTTTCTTTCGCAAAAAGGCATCACCTACAGCGAGAAGGACGTCGCCAGCGACACGGCGGCGGCCAAAGAACTGATGTCCAAGGGGTTCCGGTTCGTCCCCGTCATCTACGTGGGTGACGAGGTCGTCGCCGGGTTCGACCGGGCGAAGCTGGAGAAGCTGCTCGCGTAAAGGGCAAGGCAACAGGCGGGCCTCCCGTGGGGAGGGCCCGCCTCTTCTTTCCGCCATTTGGAATCTTTAACTTTCCGTCAACCGGGAACGAATCCGGGCCCCCCCGCGTCTAAAGGGCAGATGGGGCAAACACCCCACCCCCACACGGAGGTGCCACAACAATGAAAGATCCTCTCTTTCGCGGCCTGACAGTCGGCCTTCTGGCCGTGCTCCTGGTCGCCACGCTCTTCGGCGTCCGGGCCATTCCGACCGCCGCCCGGCCGGAGCATTCCATGTCCGTCAGCGGCCAGGCCATCCTCGACGTCGTCCCCGACCAGGCTCAGATCCAGCTTGGTCTGACCCTCCGCGCCGCCACCGCGCAGGATGCCCAGAAGCAGGGCGCGGCCAAGATGGACGCGGTCATCAAGGCCCTCAAGGACGCCGGGATCAAGCCCGAGGACATCCAGACCCGCTACCTCTCCCTGAACCCGGTCTACGAGTACACCAAGGACGGCCAGAAGTTCCTCGGCTATGAGCTGAGCAACACGGTCAACTTCAAGACCGGCGACTTCGCCGCCATGGGCGGGGTTATCGACAAGGCCGTCGCCGCCGGGGCCAACCGGGTCGACAGCCTGCAGTTCGTCCTCAAGGACAAGAGCAAGTACAGCGGCCAGGCCATCGACCAGGCCATCGCCGACGCCCGGGCCAAGGCCGACGCGGCCGCCAAGGGCCTCGGGACGAAGGTCACCGGGGTCAAGACGGTCAACATCCAGGACAACAACTACATCCCCCGCCCGATCTACGGCATGGCCGACAGCGCCAAGTCCATGAGCGGCGCCGCCTCGATGCCCGTCGAGCCCGGCCAGGTCCAGTTCCAGGTGAACGTCAGCGTCGAGTTCGTGGTGAAATAAGGGCGATTACGTAGAACACTGGCCGATTGACCGTTCGGGCCGACGCATGGTACAATCTTGTCACAAACTATACGGGACCTTCGGGGCATGGTGAGGACGCGCGAGCGTCCGATTCCAGACCGGCGGTAAGGCCGCAAGGCCGAGCCCGCGAGCGGCCCGCGTCGAAAGGCGGGGGCGGCAGACCCGGTGCGATTCCGGGGCCGACGGTAAAGTCCGGATGGAAGAAGGTCAGCGTCTGACGACGTGGCGCATAGGCCTGAACGGCCTGTGCCTGCCGTCGTTCGTGCGCAGACAAAAGCCCCGGGGGAGACCATCCCCGGGGCTTATTTCTGCTCGGCGGTCCCGAAAACCGGAGGTAAGAAGAGATGTCTGTCAAAACCACCAGTCGCACCAAGATTCTCACTCGCATCGGCGTCCTGACCGCACTCGGTCTCCTGCTCCGCCTGATTCAGGTGACGTACCCGCTGGCCACGTTCCTGAAGTACGACCCGGCCGACATCCCGGCCATCGTGGCCGGCTTTGCCGTGGGGCCGTTGGCCGGCCTGGCCGTGGAACTGTTCAAGAACCTATTGGCCTTGGGCCTCGGGATGGCACCCGGCGGCATCGTCGGCGAAGCGGCGAACCTCGTCGCCGGCGGCACCTTCATCCTGGCCAGCTCGCTGATCTACTGGCGCCACAAGAGCCGCGTGATGGCCATCGCCAGCCTGGCGGCCGGCACGGTACTCGCGGCCGTGGTCATGTCAATCGCCAACTACTACATCTTCCTGCCCATCTGGGGCGTCCCGACCGACCAGCTCAGGGTGACCACGGTGAAGTTCATCCTGCCGTTCAACGTGCTCAAGTTCGGCCTCTCGTCGGTCCTGACGTACTTCCTCTACAAGCCGGTGCGGCACTTCCTCAGCTAGTCCTCAAGCGAACCTTAATCCTCGACCGGCAACCGCTCGCTGAGGTCAAAGCCCAGCTCCGGCCGGTAGTCCTCGATGCGACCCCGGTCGGCCAGCGACGCCAGCTCCGGGTCGATGGGCAGCGAGGCCAGCACGGGCAGGCCGGTCGACGCCGTTATCTCGCCGGCGTGACTGGGCCCGAAGATCTCGAGCCGCTTGCCGCTGTCCGGGCAGGTCAGGTAGGCGTAGTTCTCGACCACGCCGAGGACCTTGACCCCCAGCATCTCGGCCATCTTGATGGCCTTGCGGACGATCATCGTCACGACCTGCTGCGGCGAGGTGACGATGACGATGCCGTCGATGGGCAGCGACTGGAGCACGGTCAGGGTGGCGTCGCCGGTCCCCGGCGGCAGATCGACCACCAGGTAGTCCAGCTTGCCCCAGACCACGTCCGTCCAGAACTGCTTGATCGCTGAAGTGATGAGGGGGCCCCGCCAGATGACGGGGTCTTCTTCGTTTTCGAGGAAGAGATTGAGGGACATGACCTTGATCCCCAGCCCGCTCTGGGGCGGGTCGATGCCCTGGTCGGCCGCGGTCACCGGACCGTGGATGCCGAACTCTTTGGGGATGCTCGGGCCGGTGATGTCGGCGTCGAGGATGCCCACCTTGAAGCCTTTGTGGGCCAGGTCGACGGCGATCAGGCCAGCCACGGAGGACTTGCCGACCCCGCCCTTGCCGCTCATCACGGCGACGACCCGCTTGATCTGGTTGAAAGAAGGGGTCGGCACGCCGAAACCTTGCTGTCCTTGGGCCGGGCCGCCTTCGCCGGGCACGTTGACGACGGGCGTCGGGATGTCGGGACGGTCGTTGGAGGACGTCATATCAAATCACCTCGATGGGCTTGAATGGGAAGCCGGGGCACTGTTTCCAAGTCTGAGTGTAGCACACGCCGGCAAGTGGGGCTGTGACCGCGGTCACGGGGGCCGGCGGGCTGTCGCACAGCTCTATTATCCCTCGTTACGCCGCCACATGTGCCCACAGGCCTTCTCGTATCTGGCCGTCCTCATCGTCGTGAAGTGGATCATCACGACGGTCAATCAGCTGGCGGCCCGCTGAACGTTTCGCAAGGTCACTGACGAAGAAGCACATGAGGAGAGGGCCCCCGCGGCCCTCTCCTTTCTCGTGCGGTCAGGAGTCGCTGCGTTCCCGCAGCCGCCGGATGGTGTCTTCGACCCGTCTGCGCCGCTCCTCGGTCTCGGCCTGGTCCAGCTCGAAGCGCACGGTCAAGACGCTACCCTCGGCCGTCCCCGCGGGCAATTCGCGGCGCGGGATGTCGATGGTCAATTCGCCGAACTCGATGACGGCCAGGTCATCCTCGAACCGGTCAACGACGACCTTCATCCGTACCCCTCCGTCCTCACTTCTTCTTGACCTGGACCTCGACCGCCGCGCCGTCCCAACTGATGACGACCGTGCCGTCGCGGTCGGTCCGGAAAATCTTGATCCCGCGGCCCTCAAGGGCCTTCAAGGTGGCGGCGCTGGGATGGCCGTACTTGTTGCCGGCCCCCACGGAGATCACCGCGTACTGCGGCTTGACGGCGTCCAGAAGCGCGGCCGTGGTACCGCTGTCGCTGCCGTGGTGGCCGACCTTGATGACCTGAGCGGCCAGGCTCGAGCTGCCCGGCTTCTTGCGCGCGGCCAGCATGGCCTCTTCTTCAGCCCGTTCGGCGTCGCCCATCAGGATGGCCGTGAACTTGCCCTCGGTCAGATGGATCACGGCCGAGCTATCATTGGCGTCCTTGGCCGGGGCTTCCGGGGCGACGAAGGCGAAGGTCAGGCCGGTCTCCAGGGGCACGGTCACGCCGGCCTTGGCGGCCTTGTAAGGGATCTTCTTCTGCTCGATCAGGGCCAGCAGCTTGCCATAGGTCTCGGTGGTGCTGGCGTAACCGGGGTCGTAGACGACGGCGACCGGGAAAGCCGCCACGACCTGGGCCATCCCGCCGATGTGGTCGGTGTGCGGGTGGGTGATGACCACCGCGTCGAGTGACTTGACACCCACCTTTTTTAGATAAGCCACGACGGTCTTGCCGTACGCGGCCTCGCCGGCGTCGATGAGGACGAAGCGTCCGCCCGGCGTGTGGACGAGGATGGAGTCACCCTGCCCGACGTCGATGAAGTGCAGTTCCAGCAGGCCACTGGGGATGGGCGGCGTCGGCAGCTGCCCGGCCACCGGCGGTTTCCCCGGGGCCGGGGGCGCCGCGCGCTTACAGGCGGTCACCCCGCCCAGGGTCAGGGCCAGGAGAAGGACACAGGCCAGGGTCAGGGCCAGGGCGGCGGTCGCCAGCTTCCGCCCGCCCGGCACTCGCGGGTTCCAGAAGGTCACGGGTGGTCCCTCCAGGTATGCCGCCCACTGGATTCTCCGCCGGTCGGGCGAAGACCTCCGCCGGGCGGCCTCGTTCTTTTTCACTCAACGATATGGCCGGACCGCCCCGGTGATGAACCCGCCGCGAGGCGCGGTACCCGGGGGAGCAAACGAAAGCGGCCCCCGGCAGGGGGGCCGCCAACAGCCCTCGAATCTGATTCGCTTCAGTCGAGCCCCACTCAGTCCGTGCCGGCCGCCTCCATCGTCTTGAACTGTGCCCGCAGGAGCGAGTGATACAGCCCCCGCTTCTTCATCAGGCTGTCGTGCGTCCCGACCTCGATGATCCGGCCGTTCTCCATGACGATGATCTGGTCGGCGCCGCGGATGGTCGAGAGCCGGTGGGCGATGACGAACGAGGTCCGGCCCTTGAGCAACTTGCGCAGAGCGTCCTGGACGAGGAGCTCGGTCTCGGTGTCGATGGACGAGGTGGCCTCGTCGAGGATGAGGATTCGCGGGTCGGCCAGGAGGGCTCGGGCGAAGGACAACAGCTGCTTCTGCCCCATCGACAGGCGCGCGCCGCGCTCGCCGAGCTCGGTGTCGTAGCCCTGGGGCATCCGCATGATGAAGGCGTGGGCGTTGACGGCCCTGGCCGCCTCCTCGATCTCCTCGTCCGTCGCGTCCAGCCGCCCGTAGCGGATGTTCTCCCGGACCGTCCCCTTGAAGATGAAGGTGTCCTGCAGGACGATACCGAGCTGGCTGCGCAGCGAGACCAGGGTGGCCTCACGGACATCGACCCCGTCGACCTCGATGCGGCCCTCGCCGGTCTCGTAGAACCGCGATAGGAGGCTGATGATCGAGGTCTTGCCGGCCCCGGTGTGGCCGACGAGGGCCACCGTCTGGCCCGCCTCGACGGCGAAGTTGATGTCCCGCAGGACCTCGCGCTCACTGTCGTAGCTGAAAGCGACGCCCTTGAACTCGACCCGGCCGCGGATGGTAGGCAGCGTCCGCGCCGCCGGTCGGTCGGTCACGTCGGGCTTGGTGTCGAGGATCTCGAAGACCCGCTCGGACGAGGCCATGGCCACCAGGAGCTGGTTGTAGAAGGCCGACAGGTTCGAGATGGGTTGCCAGAAGCGCCCCAGGTAGCTCGTGAAGGCGACCAGCGTGCCCACGGAGATGCTGCGCTCGCCGGAGCTCATCGGCGACCTGCGCCCGATGACCCCATGAACCTGCTGTCCCGGGTCTCCGGGGGCTGGGGCGCGGACCCGCTCTGGGGCGTGGTCTACGACCACCTCGTCGAGCACCCGGCGGTCGGACGCC
>JAJYMC010000008.1 GCA_021787335.1 Bacillota bacterium
CCTCAAGAAAGCCTCGTAAAGGAACAGGCCATCGTCATCCCAACGTGGGTGGGCAAATCGACCCTGAACCTCTTGGGCGAATGCTTTCCGACCGCCAAAGGAACATTCGCCCTTCAGTTACCAACACGGGCTCCTAGCGCTTCTTCAATTCGGGCGTTATTTGCAGCGTACTTCGACCTCCCCGCGAAGAGGTCGTAGCGGGTGTTGATGGTCTCGTAGCCCTGCCAACGCAGATAGCATTCGGATATGAACTCAGCGAACCCGAATCCGTTCTGGCGGCCCGGGCCGCCCCAGGAAAGGACGTCGGCCGGCACGAGCGTGGGGTCTCCCTGTCTCCACCGCTCCAGGTCTCCGGGGTGGTAATGCAATACCACCTGCTGAATGGACTCCACGAATTCGTGGTCCACGGTCTTCCCCTCGCTGTCCATCCGCGTCAAATCCCATACTTGTCATGGAACCATGAAAGCCACTGCTGGATGCCAGGGTCGTGGCCAAAAAGACGCTGCGCGGCATCCAGGACTTCCTCAGTGGTCACTCGCCAGTACCTATCCGAGTAATCCGCCTTCAAGAGGCTCTCGTGGGCCTGGTTGGCGTCTGTGCTACCGGCCACGGCCGAATCAAGGTCCCATAGCCACTTGTTGTCACGCGGATAGACCACGGAGAAATCCACTCGATGGTAACCCCCAGCGGTCTCCATCGCCCTGGCCATAAGCTGGTTACGCCACAGCTGGCAGAGGCTACCCCTGAATGGGCAGGGCTCATCGGGTTTGACCCGCGCGAGGTCGAAGGCCGAATCAGCGGCGTCCGTCAGTCCCCAGTACTTGAACCCACTGCCGGACTGATAGTAGCAGAGATTGAGGTCACCTCGGACGTCACCGAAGGGCCCGCACTTGTGGCTCAGTGTCCGTCCCTTGGACCTGGCTCCCCCGCAATGAGTAAACTCGTCTTCGGTCAGCTTATGTTCGATGAGCCAGGCGCAAGGGTGCCCGTGCTCGTCCTCGTAGAATATAGCCAGGTCCACGTCGGTCCCCACATCGCGCTTGGCCCCGCGACCTCGACCTTCGCCGAGGTGATCGGCCATGCGGTTGACGTACTCGAATTCGAAGCCGGTAACGTGGGCGACGTTCGGGTTGAGAGTCTTTAGAATTTCGGCCTCGTGCCCGCTGTGCAGGATGGGCCAGAAGAGATTGAAGCAGGCCGCCTGGGAGCTGGCCAAGTGGCCGAAATGGATGTGGACCTGGATGCCGGGTCGTTCAAGGTAGCGCCTTACGCACGGGCGGATGGGCTCGTAGATGTTGCGGAAGTCGCCGTCGGGATCCCCGTCGTGGGGCAGGATCGTGTCGTATGCACGGCCTCTGAACTGGCCGGAGCTAGTGACACCGAGCGCGCTGACTTTGTAGCGGGCCAAGTGGTCATACATCTTCTGCTGGAAAGGATTCAGGGTCGACGGCAGCTGGCTGATAGGAACCGCCTCCTTGTCCCTTCGAATCTGGAAAGGCACCTGAGGGCTAGAAGCCGGCCAACTGAGCCCGGAGTCGCGTGCAACGACCCGGGTCACTTCAGCCCTTGAGGCCTGTGCCCGGGTCTGTTAACAGGGTTCGACACTTACTGGCAAAGTCCTGCTTGAATGCCTTTATCTGGGCCCCTGGGTGCTGGCGATGCCCACTGTTGTCGCCCTTGTCACTGGAGAATATGCCGCTGCGTCTCCAGTCTTCGACCTAATCGGATTCTTCCCTGACCAGCGTCCAAACGCGCTTGAGAGGTAGCTCCGCCTGGAGCTGCTCGGGCAGCTGTTCATAGTGCTCAAGTAGATTGCTGATTAGGTCCCCGGAGTCCCATGTCCGGATCTCGAAGAAGCTTGTGCTGATAAGAGGGGTAACCGAAGTCTTGAACCCACCCCACGCGACCAAGAGACCTTGGGTGGCGTTGAAGTTCTTCATAACCCCCTGCAACTCTCTAAAAACTGAGACGTCAACCGGTGAGTCACTGGACTTGATCTGTACGCAAAGGCGAGGAGAGTCAAACCCCATTGCGCCCTTCCCAGCGAGGATATCGACTCCTCCGTCAGGCCCTGCTGGTGATCGCTTGGTATGGTAACCCTGGGCGACCAGGAGATCATCGACCAGCCTAGCCAACTCGTGACCCCGGAATCTCCGACCTATGTAGTCTCTGATCTGGTCGAGAGCGTACCCCTCAAGGTCAGCTGTCTCGGCTTCTTCCTCGTGGGAGCCCTTTTCATGGCCTCGGTCACCATTCAGGAGTGCCCTGACTCGCTCTTCTGCCTTACTCCTTGAGATCTGGCACACGGCCATTAAGGCACCGAAGGAATACAGAAGATCTTGATCAAAGTCGGTCCTGGGGATGTCTCCGCGAAGCCACTTGACGGGACGGACATGGCGGGCGCCATCTGGGAAATCCGCCCGGAACTCGTACCCCCCGGTTACCTCGCCAATTGCTATGGCACTGCGCGTCTTTAGCGGGAGGACGATCAGGTCTCCCGTCTTGATCTTCTCCCGAAAGGCCCACACCTGACCGACCCGATTCGACACGGTCGCCTTCTGTTCATCGGGGTAGCGGGTCTTGTACAATTCCCCAAGCTCTTCCTTCGAGGAGACCTTGGCAAGGTCGGGCAGCTCGTCCCAGCCGATGGCGGCTACTCCCTTTTCAAGAGCAACCGTTTCCCGCTCCCCATGCCGCCCAGCCCTAACCAGCCACAAAGCCATTGATAACGCCCCCTGAAGTACCGGATGACCTTTCCTCTTCCTGCAACCGCTCGGACGGAGGACCCTCAACTTTTCGACAGCGCTTTTTGAACGACCTTCTCGGGGGCGCGTACCCAGTCTTCGTGATTCACCAGAGGGCGCTCAGATATGCCATTAATTCCTTCTTGAACCCGCGGCCGGGACCGAACTCCCGCGCCGCGGCGTTGTATGTCGGGAGGAATTCGCCCAGGTTGGCGATGCACCGACGGCGGCCCGGTCGCCGAAAGCCAGGTCGATGGTCTTGACCATCCTCGCGCCAAGGTGGTGGGCCCAGGCCTGGGGGAGCTCCGCCGAATAGCCGTAGGCGGCCACCTGGTCTTTGAGAGCCCTCTGCTCCGCCTCGCTGGTGTCGGCCGGCGCGTCGAGTAGCCGCCGGAGCAACTCCTCGAGGTTGGCCATCTCCGCGGGGGCCCGCTCCTCCATCACCTTCAGCCCCGCTCGCATCTGCTCCGCCAGGGTCGGGTCCAACGCCCGCGACAGCCAGGACAGGAGGACGTCCATCGGAGGATCGCAGTAGTACGTGGCCGACCCCTCGCCCAGGAGGTCGTCGAGGAGCCTGGCCACGAGGCGGTGGTTCCATGGGCCGTTCATGAGGGCGGTCGTCGCGGCGTCCTTCTTGCGGACGCTGTCGTAGCCGATGTGGTGCAACTCGTGGGCCGCGACCCGGATGGTTATCGACTCCACGGTGTCGGGGAACATGGCCAGGACGTCGACTGTGACCTCGCGGCCGATGGCCGTGCCGGCGTTGAACCCGTCCAAGAGGTAGTAGATCGAGGCGTCGATGGTCGCGCCGGGCGGGAGGAAGGACAGCGCGCGCCGCTCGCTCTCGCCGAGGTCCGCCGCCTCCAGCACCCGCAGCGTCTCCTTGAGTTCGGCGAGCCGCCCGAGGCCGTGAGCGAAGCGCCGCCTGATGCGCTCGAGCCGGGGCCCCGGCGCGGTGTACGGGCGGTCGGGCAGGCTCAGCAGCATCTCGGTGAAGAGTTCCCGGGAGAACGGGTCTTCCCAGTTGCCCCCGGTGTGAAAACGCAGGTAAAAGTCGCATCCCGGCGAGGCATAGAGTTCGCCAGTTGCCCGTCCCCGGGCGTACGCCCGGCGGCCAGGTCCTCCAACACGGCCAGCATCAGTCGGGCCGAGGTCAGGTCGACCGGTACCATTGGTGATCGCCTCCACCCTAGAGCTCCTTCTGAGCACCCTCCCGCTATCTGTCGTCGCCGAGCAGCTCGTCCTCCCAGAGCTGGCCGGCGATTTCTTCCTTCAGGCTGCCGACAAACGTCCGGACGACCCCCGTAAGCCGCTGGTAGTGGCGTTTGGCGGCCTGGGTGTGAAAGCGCCATTCCTGCGAGTACAGGCGGGGGAGGTATTTGGCCGAACGAGTAAGGTACGCTGGGTAGACATCGGGTTCGGCCCCGAGGTGCATGGCGTCGAGGAGGACGAACTCGGCCCCCAGCTCGTCCAGGCCGTCGGCGTCCTTGATCAGCCACAGCTCGGTCGGGACGCGCCCTCCGAATGTCCGCGGGACCTCGTCGGACAGGGTGTCCGTGGCCAAGGAGTGGAAGCGGATCAGGCCCTCGACCGTGTCAACGAAGGGCTTGGGCAGGTCCCCGGCGCGGCCGAGCAGCTCCCGGGCGAAGTCGGCGCCGAGCGGCGCGTGCCTGACCCGGCCGGCATCCTCGGGCTTGATGTCGACTTGTCCACGTCGTGGATGATGCCGGCCGTCGCCAAGGCCCCGACGTCGATAGCTGGGCCGCCTTGACGGCCGGTGGGCAGGTCGAGGGGCCCGACGGGCTGAGCCATCAGGCCGGCCAGGAGTTCGTGGGCGCGGTCCAGCGAAGCCCGCGGGTTGGGCGGCAGGTTGTGCTGGTCGGCCGTGGGATTGGATGCGGCCTTGGGATTGGGTGCCTCCCCCACCTCCCCCACCTCCCCCACCTCCCCCGCTTCCCCCACCTCGACGGCCAGCCGGAGGGCCCAGGTCGTGACCCGCAGGGTATGCCCCCATCGGGCCCTGCCCGTCCGCGGGAACTCGAGCTGGTAGGGCGCGTCGAGCAGGTGGGTCCGGACGATGCGGGCGACATCCCTCAGCAACATTGGCTCACCCCCCCCCAGGCTGGGCATGGTCTCAAGTCCCTTGTGGTGGGCCGACCCCACGGTCATCCTCTCCGGGGGCACCCTCTTCCGGGTCATCCTCGCCGCTGTCGCCGTCCCAGCGGCGGCCGTACTGGTCGGGGATCCAGCCCCAACCCCAGACCGGGACGGGCCTGTCGGGGATTATACCCGCCTCTTCGTGCGGGTCCAGGTTGGTGCGGAGAACGAGGCAGTTGTGTCTCCAATCATCGCCGAGGTCGAACACGTAGGTAAACGGCTCCCCCTTCCGGAGCGCCGAGCCCGCCCTGACCCGCGTGTAGTCGATGATTGGCGGGCCGTACTCGTCATCCGGGCGGCCGTAGCGGCGACCATCTGGGAACTCAAACTCGTGCAGGTGGGAGATGTCCCACCGGGCGAAGGCCAGGTCGATTGCCTCGGCCAGGTCTTTCAAGGTGTGCTGGGGACCGACGAGCATGATGCGCCCCGGACGCCACTTCAGCCGCAGACCGCCACCCGATTCAAGCTCCACCCTAACCGCGAACCAACCACGGACCATCTCACCCGCTCCCTTCGTTTGGCTCAGTCTCATCGTTAAGCGGGGCGGATGGAGCCGTCGCGCAGCAGCGCTTGTACTTCCGTCCGCTCCCGCACCAGCAGGGGTCGTTGCGTCCCGGCGGCCACGGGATGATCTCGCCCCGCCGCGCGAGCTCGGCCGCGTATGCCGCCCGGTTCTTCTGGGCGGCGGGGTCCAGTTCCCTTTGCGCGCACCAGTCCATGTAGGCTTTGACCCGGATCGGAGCCAGCCACGGCTTCATGTCAAAGGCGGCGAAGCTCAGCAGGTGGCCCTGTAACGCGCGACTATATTCCTCGTAAGTGTTGGCTCCCCACCTGTCCTTCAGCCATGGCCATCTGGCGACAGCCAACGCGAACTCATCGGCGGGGAACCACGCCAGGGCGGCGACGACTCTGGCGGAAGTCTGCTCCGCTCCGTCGCCGGGTGGGAGAGAGTCGAGGTCCGGCCTGTCGCTCATGTCGGCGGCGCGTCCAGGAACGGGCCTCTTCCACGTCTTTCGTGGGTTCCCCATGGTCTCACGTCCTTCGCTTGGGCGACCTTTCGCGAGCATACCCACCCGCTCCGGGTGAGAGCGGGCGCCCGCCGGCGCGACCGGGCGAGCCGTAGCCTGGCCGACTACAGCCGGCCGAACTCCTCCAGGAGAGCCGGACGGTTGGCGTTGGCCGAGCGGAGTTGGGCTAGGTAGCGCTGGAACTCCTCCGGCCGTCCGAGGCGGTCATAGAGCTTGCGCGCCTTCCCCGCGTAAAAAGCGGCTTCCCGGTAGGCTTTCCGCGTCTTCTCTTGAATCAAGCGTTCCATCTTCGTCTTGTAGTAGCCGATTATCTGCTCCGGGTAACGGGCGCTGATGGCCTGGACCAGGCTGTCCTTTTCGTCAAAGGGACCGTGGCCCTCGCAGACGTATTTCAGGACAAGGTCGTAACGCTTTTCATGGAGGTGAATCCTGGCCAGTTCCTTCTCCTCGCCCTCGTCGGCCAAGCGCTTCAAGCATCTTTCCTGAAACGCGGGCCAATCCTCCTTCGTGGCGAAGGACTTCAGCTCCCGGTAGGAAGCCAGGCCGGGGGAATCGGTGAAGGCCAGCCAATGGAGCCTGAGGGCATTTTCGTAGTCGTCCTTCTCCCGATAATAGGTCTTCAGGAAGGTGACGAGGTCGACGATCCGCCCCTTCCCTTTGGCCAGGCCCTCCTCGGCGACTTCCACGGCCTTCTCCGTCTGGCCTTTCCGGTCATAGTAGCCCGCCAGGTCGAAGTAGTCCATGCCGTACTCGAGGTCGGCCAGCCTCTCCCGCAGGTAGGCCTGCTCATCGCCCAGCCACTCCCGGTGAATCCGCATGACCAGTTCCTTTCGGTAACGGTTCGATGCTTCATCTGCGGTTTCGGGCAAGGCGTTCAACTTGTCGACGACGTGGCGCCAATCATCTTCGGTCTCCGCGACCGCGAAGACGCTGTCCATGAGGGTGTCGCCCATCCCCGAGTTGCCCCAATCGTAATAGTAGAAGACGTGGTCGATGTGGTCGCGCTTCAACTCCGGGGGCAGTTTCCCCTCGGCGAAGAGTCTATTTATCTCTTCGAGCAACTCGCAGACCTCGTCCTCGACGTCCTCGTCGCCACCGCCATACTCGTTCAGTTCGTCCAGGAGCCCTGCGGCTTGAGACCACAGCGTCTGGTATTTGTCCAAGTAGATCGGCCGACCCTCGGCCGTGTGACCGAGGTTCTGCTCCAGCGTCTCAAGTACCACCAGCTTGGCGGTCTTGAGGCTGTCCGTGTTAACCAGGGCAAGGACCAACTCGACCAGCTCTTCTTTGGGCAGCTGTTGCAACTGGGCGCTGAGGGCCCCCCGTTTCCGGCCCTTGGCGGGCCGGGCGACAGAACAGCCTTTGGGCTTCATGTTGTATCCTCCCATGGCCGGATCATCTGGGCCAAATGATCTAAATCCGCCGCTTCCCGGCAGTCCCCCCTGGGGGCTGTCTCCCACCTTCGTCAGGATTTGACACGGAGGGGCCAAGCCCTGCATCCGGGTCGGCGCGAGAAGTTGTTGGGCGGCCTGCCTGGAGCGGCGCCACGGCCGAAGCACTCTTCCATGGATTGAAAAGACCGCACCTGCTCTGGGTGCGGCCTGGTTTTCACGCGGCCTGTCGTGGGGACACCTGCTGCGCGCGGCTCGCTACTTCGCTCTCGGATCCACTCTCCGGTTTGCTTTGCTGCTGGACCCTCTCCGCTTGGCCGGCCCGCCGGCCGTCACGGCCCCTCGCTCCTGAGTCTCGACGCCGAGATCCTCGTCCGCCCGGGTGCGCCCGTACTGGTCGGGGATCTGCCCCCAGCCCCAGACAGCGACGGGCGGCCTGGGGACGATGCCGGCCAGCTCCATGGGGTCCACCCGGCCGCCAAGGGCGACGCACTGGTGCCGCCAGTTGGCCCTTCGGTCGAAGACGTATTCGAAGGGCTCGCCCTGGCGGATGACGGAGGCGGCCGTCACCGTCTTGTAGTCGATGAGCCCGTCGTCCAAGTCGCCCGCGCCGCCCTTGCCGACGGAGTCCCCGCGCCGGTCTTGGCCATCGAGGCCATCGAACTCAGGGCCGACCGGCCCGAACCGGCGGCCGTCCTGGAACCGGAACTCGTGCAGGTGTGACGGGTCCCAGCGGGCGAGGGCCAGGTCGATGGCCACGGCCAGGTCCGTCAGGGTGTGGTCTGGACCGACCAGCATCAGCCGCCCCGGCGGCGGGTCAAATTCGAGCCCCATGCCCGATTCCAGGTCGACCTTGACGACAAACCAGCCGTTTGCCAATGTCCTGCCCCCTCATCCGTCAATCCTTGTCTGTCCCTTCGACACGCTTTGACAAAGACCTGTCTGGGGTTCGGGATACTCGGCCCGGGAGGCTCCGTGGGCAGGCTCAACCGGCGACGACCGCCATCGCCGCAGGTATCCGGCCCTTTGCCGTTGAATTAACCCATATGGACGCTAAGGTCGGGTCCCCGTGGGCCCGACCTCGTTTTTTTCTCGCCGGCTGTAACACCGTTGACCCGCCGGGTACTCCCCTATTGGAAAGGCCAAGAGCGGCGCTCGATGAGGATGGTCTGGTTGCGCAACCTGAGAGACCTCTACAACCTACATAAGGCGGCGGTGTTCGGGTACGCGTACCGGCTGTCCGGCTCGGTCGCCGAAGCCGAGGAACTCACCCAGGAGACGTTCTACCAGGCGGTGTTGTCCATACCGCGGTTTCGCGGCGACAGCTCGGTGCTCACCTGGCTCCTCGGGATAACCCGGAACGTCTATCTGAAACGGGCGCGGGCCGCTGGGCGGGTGGAGCCGGTGGCCCCCGACGACCGGCGGTTCGCCGTCGCGGACGGTTCGGCGGGACCCGAGGGCCGGCTCATCGCCAAAGAGGAGCGCGTCGAGCTGGCGCGTGCCTTCGCCCTTCTCCCCGAGCAGTACCGGACGGCGCTCTCCCTGCATGAGCTGGGCGGGCTGAGCCACCGCCAGATCGCCCAGGTGCTCCGGAAGAACGAGGCGACCGTCCGCATGCTGGTCCACTGGGCCAGGCAGCGCCTGCGTCAGCTCTACCTGCGCGAGGAGGGACAAGAATAGATGGAACCGTGCGCGCTTGTAAGGGACTTGCTGCCGCTGCTCGTGGACGGCGCGGTCAGCGACGAGAGCCGGAGCTTCATAGAGGAACACCTGAAGGGATGCGACGCCTGCCGGCGGGAACTCGACGCGCTCAGGGCGCCGCTATCGTCGCGGCTCCCCGAGCCGGACCGTGGCCCGTCGGATGACGCCAGGTTCTTGGTCCGCCTGCGGCGGCGCGCCGGCACCGCCCTTGGCCTGGTGCTCGTCCTCCTGGCCATCTCGTGGTTCGGCGCGGTCCAGTACGGCAAGTGGGCGGCCCACCGCCAGGCCGTCCGGCAATACCAGGCCGCGCGACTCAAAGAGAACGCGGCGCTCCAGACTCTGCGGGCCACCTCGCCCCCCGCGGCTGACCTTCTCAGGGCCGCCGGGATCACCATCGAGAGCGGGGCAACGCAGTCCAACGGCACGGTCACGCTAGACTACGGCATGAAGACGGACCCGGGGAGCGCGGTGGACTACATCTTCCTCGGCCCCGGCGATGGGCCGCGGGTCGGGCTCGTGGATGCGGCCGGCAACGAGGTCAAGCACAGCGGCGGGAGGGGCTCCGGGGATTGGGGGCACGGGGTCAGCGGGACTGAGGAGCTTTACTATGACGGCACGACGGCGGCGAAGGTGGTCATGGACGTGCCGACCCTGCTCGTCTACGAGAAGCCCAAAGAGGCCTATCGGTGGAACATCGAGCGGCCGGAGAGCGCCGGCACAGACTCAATCATCAGCCAAACCGTGACCGTGGACGGCGTGGACTTCCTCGTCGACCGGGTCGTCTGGACCGCCGCCGGGGCCCGGGTGCTCTACCAGCAGCTGACCGACCCGGCCAAGGTCGGCGTCCATTACCTGTCCTTCGGAATCAGCGACCGGATGGGGAACAGCTCGGGGTCGATGCCGCTGGACCGCCTGACCGACCCGCTCCACCCGTACCAGGACCTACAGGTCAGCCCCTTCGGGCGTTACTGGACTCTCGAGCTGCAGCACTTCGTGCTGGCCATTCCCGACGTCCACGTCGAGGCGGAGGTGAAGTAGATGAAAGGCAAGGACTTCGTGAGCAAGGACTTCGCGAGGCAGTTCGTCCCCTGGCTGCTGGTGCTCAGCCTACTGGCCAACGTCTATCTCTTCCGCGCCCTCAGCGACCACGACCGCCAGACCAATGAGGCATGGTCCTACCTGACCATGGAGCTACTGAAGTTCAACGGCTGGACCATGGGCGAGGTCGACCGGGTCCTCCAGACGGGCGTAGGCGACAGCGCCAACGCCCAGACCATCAACATGGTCCGGGAGACGCTGGAGTCGCTCCAGTTCCTGCCCCACCATGCCCAGCGCCTAGACTCCGCGGACGTGCGGCTCATCGACAGTTTCTATGGCTACGTCCAGGTGAGCGTGACCGACGCCACCAGGGAGTACCAGCGCGACGGGAAGCGGTCGGGCGTATGGAGCCACGACCAATGGAAGGCCATATGGCACGGGCTGGCGGTGGAGCTGCGGAACGTGGACCTGGAACCGCTGCCTGAGCCGGCGCCGCCGGCGCCGGATTCGGGGGCCGACAGCAACCCATGATTGCGGCCGGCGGGATGGGCTAGGCGATCCTTATCCGCTGGGGCGTACCACATGGCACAGGGCGAGCGGCGTAAGCCGGATATCATCCGGCGGAACGCCGCTCACCCTTTCTGTCCTCCGCGTGCTTCTTCCCATGTTCTCAGCACAATCCAGACCGACGCTCACTTTCCGACGTAATGTTCCAGCCTCACGAGAAACTCCAGATTATAGACCCCGTCCACATAGTTCACGTTCCACAATCCGGACCGCCGCACCTTGTCGCTCCTGGCATGTAGACCGAGCCAGCCCGGGCTCGGGGGGTCTATAGGAGCCTGTGTTGGTAACAGCACCTGGATTAACCAGGGATGAGGCTTTCGGATGCCGAATTCCTAAGGCATGAACAAGACCTTTCGTCCTTACGAGCCCAACCAGGTTCTGCTTCTGCCT
>JAJYMC010000022.1 GCA_021787335.1 Bacillota bacterium
GCCGCACAACGAATGGGGCGGCCTCGGCTCGGTCGAGGCCTTCCGCCGGAACTCAGAGATGTTCGAGTGCTACACCCTGGCCCACTTGGAGCGGATCATGCGCCGGCAGATGGCCCGCCGCGCGGTCTAGGCGTCGTAGTGGAATCGACGCTGGAGATCGAACCTCAGACAGACAGCGAAGGCCAGCTCATGGGAGCTGGCCTTCGGGATGGAGGGGGCTGGGTCTACGGACCGGAGCGGAAGGCGGTCAGGTCGGGGCCGTATGCCTCGAGGGCGCACCCCCGCTCAGTGAAGAAGCCGGTCCAGAAAGCTCGAATCTCGCGGACCCGCGCACTAGTAAGCGGCGGGTCGCCCGCACCGTTGGTTACGCCCACGACATAGACCTGGGCGCCCAGGCTCGCTGCCCGCTCTTTGACGCTGGCTAGCGTCGCATCCATGTCGGCGGACCGCGCGGAGAAATCCGCCAGTTCGCTCTGCTCGATCATGTCGCTGATCACGACTACACAGCGCTGCTCATACGGTTGCAGCAGGTCGGCGGCCCGCTCTAGCCCATCGATGATGGCGGAGCCGGCCCGCCGGTCCGCCGACGGCGACTTCAGCAGGGCCTCGACGCGTGAGAGGGCATCTTTTTTGGCGGCATTGCGGCGGCGCGCCTTGAACACTCGGTTTTGCAGCCAGCTGGCCCGGGGAAAGGCGATGTCGACCGCGACCGGCTCGACCAGGGAATCGGCGGAGATGGGGACCACGTAAAGATGGTCACCGTCGCGGGTGCCATCCAGCACGCGGGCAAAGTCGGCGAGATATCGCTCCCGCACCGCGGCCGTGGAACCGGTCAGATCAAGCAGCACCGCAATGCCGGTGGAACCGGGCTGGTCGGCACGCGCGGCGCAGCCACTGACCAGCAATCCGGCCAGCAATATGCCTGTCAGCAGTCTCATGGCGTTATCTCCCCGGGGCCACGGCTTTCGGTGGAGTCACGGCGGGTTTGGTTGCCGCAGGGAAGAGTCCGCCTATGTACTGGTTGCCCCGGGCCTTATTCGCCCGAGCGACATCCAGCGGCGGATCCCACTCTAGGCCCTCCATAGCCACCGGGAGGGCCAGGCGAGGGCGTGCCTCCGGTGCAAGGCCGGGTGGCAGGTCCTCCCGTTGCCGTAGGTTGGCCACGGCATACTCCTGCAAGCAGCGCTCGGTCACCCGAACGGTATAGTGGCAGGCCGACTGGAACTCCCGATGTAGGGCGACCCGATGGGCGATGGCCTGCTCCAGACGCCGCTCGGCCGCTTCAGTTTGCCGTTGGTTCCGGGCCAGATCCCTCTGCATCTGCCGGCTTCGGAGCCGCCGGCGCTCAGTCGGTTTCTCAGTGTACGCTCGCCGGGCGTCCGCGGCTTCGGCCTGCGCCAACGCCAGCCGGTCAGCCCTCTGGCTGTAACACACGGCCCAGTCGCGATAGCGCACCAGGCAATGACCGTCCTGGTGGCGATACCGGAGTTCCAGCCGGTCCATCAGCCGTGCGCCTTCCGCTCCGACCAGTTCGAGGTACTTGGCGCACGGGGCCTCCCCCGGGGCCGGAATCGCCCTTCGACCGTCGACCCGGCCATTCCGCCGAGCCTGCCAGCAGCGGAGCCATTCCTGCAGCGATAGCATATCAGTTCAATCCTTTCCTGCGGTCGTCTTTCCTTCGGGCCGGATCCAGGTCGTCGGGTAGTCTGAGGCGCGGCAGATTCTCTTCCTTCAGGCAGTCGACCAACTGGTGCGGCTCCCTGGCCCGGACGTTCTCGGCTTTGTAGAGGCCGATCACCCGCCTTACGGTCGAGTCCAGGGACCTCGCCGCGGCGACTGCGCGTCTGCGTCCTGCCTCCAGCTGGCCATCGAGCACGTCTTCCATGTGTTGCCATTTATCCAGCCGGGCCTGAGCCCGCGCCACCGCTCGGTCCTCTGAGCGGAGCACCCTGCGAGCCTCGCGTAAGGCCTCCGGCTCCTCCCAGTGGTGGGAGGCCAGGAGAAAGGCGGCCGCCAGGCTGCAGAGGTTGATCATCAGCAGGCCGAGGAAGGATCGGCCTGGGTTGAGCACCGCTTGGTCGGACAGAATGACGGCGAAGCCGCTTTCTCGGAGGAAGGCGACCGCAAGCACCAGGCCGATTGCAGGCACAACCGCGACCAAAAGATGCAGCCACTCGCTACCCCTGCGACGCGGCAGCAGGGATCCGGTAAAGTGGCCGCCCGCGCAGATCAACACGCCGACCAGAACGCTCATGAGGGAGGTCTGCGCCACGTCCAGCCCGAAGGCCAGGAATGCCAGGTAGACGAGCGGCACATCCAATGCCGCCAATAGGAGCAGGGAGGCCGGATACGCCCAGCCGCTGATGTACCAGTGTCTCGGAGGTCCTTCCGACTCGTCAGCCCGGGCCTTCACCACCCTGTCCTCGGCGGCGCTTCGCTTCTGTCTTGCCTCCGCCACCGTTGCTTTCAAACGCTCCACCATCTCATGGGCCCAGTCCCGCTGTCCCTGCAACTGAGCTGCCCATTCACTCCACCGCCCGAGCGACTGATGAAGAACCTTCTGTCCCGCCTCCGCCATCGCCTGGGTCCAAGCCGGGGGCTCCCGGTCCGATTCGCCTGGAATCCCCTCAATGCCGTCCTTAAAGCCTTCCCGCCGCGCTCGCCAAGCGGCCCTCCACCAGAAGAACCAGGAGAACAAAGCTAACCGCCTCCCTGTATTGCCAATTCTAACCAACAGGAGGGTCGGCTATACACTGCAAAGGAGGGCGCGGGGGACGCTGCGCTTCGCTTGGGTCTGATAAGGTTGCCAGCCGAAGGCCTGCCGACAAGGATTGGACATCGTGGCCAGAGAATATGTCCACCGCGTGAAGGTCACAAGCTGAGAAGGACTAGAGGGAGGTCGCTATGTCACCAGCCGCCACCGGACGCTGGGAACCCGCCTCGCCAAACGAATCCTGGCTCCCCCCGGACGCCCTCCGCTGGGGGTGCTTCAACTATGCCGAGCCGGGCGACATCGACCAGCAGCTGCGCGAGCTGGGCGGGGCGGTCTTCCGCGGCGACGGCACGACCTTCGCCGTGGTCCCGGCCACCGGCGGCGAGAGCCGCCTGTACTTCGCCGCTATCGACGCGGTCAACTTCGAACGCGGTCTGAAGTCCGCTTTCATCGGCGACGCCGCCCCGGAATCCCTCGCCGGCGGCCCCCAGACGCCGTTCCCACTGACCATCCCACTGCGGGCCGTGGTCTTCAACCTCGACTTTCTGCAAGTCGCCCAGCTGGCGCGGATTCTTGTCCGGTTCAAGTTCTTCCCGCGTCACCACTACCTGGACTACCGGCTGCGGCCATTGTCGTCGGCCCGCCTGCTCTTCAAGGGGCTCCCCGGCGACCTGACCGTCCGGCAGGCCCACGACGGCGACGTGCCGGCCATCGTCCGCCACCTCGAGACCCTCGACCCGATTGTCAGGCCCGACCCAAGCGAGGTGGGGGAGGCCGTGGCCGCGGCCGCCGCCGCGACCATCGCCGGAACCGTGCCGGACTCCATCATCCTCGTCCTCGACGACGTCAAGGACCCCAGCCTTGGGGCGATGGGCTTCGTCTGGGCGCAGGTCTTCGGACCGGACCATGACAACCTGTTCATAAGACAACTGACGGTGTCCGAGTCATACCGCCGCAAGGGCTTTGGGCGCCGCCTGATGGATGAGATCCTGAAGTGGGGCACCGACCGCGGCTCCGACCGGGCCATGCTCTGGGTCGAGGAAGACAACGCCAAGGCCCGCCGCCTGTTCGAGTCCGTGGGCTTCTACTTCAGCGGCGAAGAGGAGATGCACCTTGTCCGGCGAGCGGTCTGACGCCAACGAGATCCTCATCACCAACGACACCGTTGCGGCCAAACCTGCTGTAAGGCCCCGCAACGCCATCTTCTGCCTCCCCGGCCCGCCGAATAGGATGCCTACGGCAGCCTTCCGCCCCGGGGCGAAAGACACGGAAAAGCGGCCAGGAGCCCCGTCTTTGGGCCGTTCCCTGGGCCGCTCTTTGCCTTCCATCCGCTTGCCTGGGTTGCCAGATACAGGCAGGAGATGATATGGTGGAGGTATGGGTGGTCTTGCATCGCCCGCGCGGTTCCAAGAGGAAGAGGGTGGCCTCGCTGACCGTCAAAGTCAAGGTGTCTGAACGCGACGCGACCAGCAACGGTGAGTCCAGTGTCCTCAGCCGCCTGATTGAACTGGCCGATAAGTGGGCCGAGCGCCAACCGGTCGATGACGCGACCCTGGAGAAATGCATGCAGCGCACCGATGGCGAGGCCGTCGGGGCGGATGATCTCTCGGACCTGTTGAAGGCTCTGGATCAAAAGCCTGGCCGTGGCTCTCGGCGTGTCCGCGACGGGAACCGCAAGAACGGGTGAAGGCGGTCATCGACGCGAGGGTCCTCTTCACGGGGATTTTCAAGGAAGACAGCGCTGAAAGAAGCCTTGTCAAGGCCGTGGAGTCGGGACTCATACGGTTCATCTATTCAGCTGCCACCCAGAACGAGTTGATGGTCATGATCAAGAACCGCGCGCTTGAAGGCCACCGAGCGGTGACCCCCAGCGAGTTCAAGCAGCTCGCCTCGCTCGTCGAGGACGCCCTCAAGTTCGGGGTGGTACCGGACTCTGTCCGGGTCGAACCGGAGCCGGGCGGCGAATGGTTGGCCGGTGATTCGCCTCTGAACAAATACGTGGCGGCGGCCATCGCCGGAGGCGCGGACTACCTGGTCAGCAACGAACCCGAGATTCGCCGGCTGGACGAGAAGATAAGCCTGCCGGACGGTCGGAGGTTGCGGGTCTTGGGAGCCAGGGAGTTCCGCCGGATCCTGAGCAAGGCCGGCTGAGCGAAAAGAACGAAGACGACGTATACAACGAAGGCAGCCGAACTGGCTGCCTTCTCGTGTTACTTCGGTTCCTGCCGGCCGAACACCGACCGAGTGATGGCGGTCATCCGGGCTTCGACCTTGAACTGGGTGATGGCCAGCCCATCGGCCAGAGCCTTGGTGCTTGTCCGCAGACGCTCAACGCGGTCGAGGAACAGGGACACCAGCCCCACCACCGAGGCTGTCCGCTGGCTCTCCGGGAGGAGGTCCAGAAGGCTGTCCCTCTGCTCGGTGGCCGGCCGCCCAGTCTGGACCGCGGTGGCCAGAGTGTGAGCGACCAGGAGGGCACCCTTGTCCGAGCGGTCTGCCACATTGGGCTCCTCGCCCAGCCGGTCCTCCAGGAAGGCCTTGACGATGGCCTCCAGGGCCGGCTCGTCGCTGCCCTTGCCGAGCAGCGCGTCGGCCGCCCGGTGGGCCTCGGCGATGCCGGCCAGGACGTCTTCCATCCGTCGGTTGGTGAGCTTCAGAGCATCGCCGGCCGAGCGTCCGAGCCTGATCGAGAGGTCGGCCTCCGGCGCGATCGCGGCCAGCAGGCCCTCGGCCGCTTCGGCCGACCCAGCCGGACCGTCGCCGCAGATGACGTCGGGCAGGCGGCTCAACGCCTGCGACCGCTCGCGCAGCTTCTCCAGCGTCTCGGTGCACAGCTTGTAGGTCTCCTGATCGAAGGACTGTCCACGCTGCCGTTTCTCCCGGGTCCGTTCGGAGATGGCCCGGGCCGTCTCCGCGGCGACCGCGCCGAACAGGACCAGGAGGAAGTCTTTGGCCAGGGCACCCCAGTTGATGCCCGTCGCCGTACCACTGTCCACCAAGTCCACCTCCCGTCCCAGCTTGACCTGCTACATACAATACTTCGCTGGAAAGAGCTGGTATCCTTCCCTTGACCCCGGGGGGCGGATTTGTTAGAACAGAGACGTCGCATATGGTGTCACTATGGCTAGAGTGCTAAATGGGGAGGGCAAGGAGCATGCCCCTGAGCCTTGAGGCATACGCGAAGCGACAGTACCACATCAAGCTCAGGCCACTGACAGGGGAGGAGGGCGGTGGCTGGCTGGCCGAGATCCCATCACTGCCCGGTTGTACTTCAGACGGCGTCAACCAACTCATCCTGACAATCTTGGCCAACGGAATGGGCGGTGTCTACGACCCCGGCCCCTCCGCACCACGCGACGATACGGTCCCTGGACTATCCCGGGAGAGGATCCCCCACTACCACAGGCGCAGCCGGGCGCCGTCGCGCCGGAACCAATGAGGAGCCGCGGCCAACTGGCCACGGCTCCTTCTGCAACCCCCGAACCTTCTCATTTTCCCGGCGCTGCTACCCCCCGCCGATCGGCGGGAACACGCCCACCCGGTCGCCGTCCCTCAGCACGTAGTCCGGGTCCTGGCGACGGCCGTTCACGAAAGCCTGCTTGACGTGGCCCTCGGGAATGCCGAGGAGACCGTACAGGTCGGCGATGCTCGTGCCGTCCGGGACCTCCATCTCTGCCCCGGTGTCGCCGCCGGCGGCCGCGTTGAACGCGCGGAGGGTGGCGTACAGGTAGACGCGCACTTGGACCATTGGCTGCTCCCCCACGGCGGCGCGGGCCCTAGTTCCCAGCTATCTTATCAAGTTCCTCATCCGGCACGTCCCAGACGGTGTTGTGCGGCGGGAGCGGCTCGTAGCGCATGAACTCGGGCGGCCGGTCGTGGGCCGAGGTCATTCCGGCGGCCCGGTTGAACCCGCGCTCCCAGCTCATTATCTCGCCGCCGAATTTGGCCACGTCGGCGCCGGTGAAGTTCGTGCCGAGGACGGCGTTGACCGTCTCGACCATCCCCTCGAAGCCGCTGGCGATGTCCAGGATGGGGAAGGCGATGAAGAGGCAGTAGCCGGTCATGTCGATGAAGGCGGTGGTGTCCTGGAAAGCCTTGGACAGGTCGGCCTTGCCTTCGTTGCTGAGCGGGTCGGCCTTGCCGCCCACCGACAGGATCTCCGGGGCGGTGGTGTAGCCGGCGGTATGGTCGGCGCCCATGGGCGAGGTGATGTAGGTTATCCCAATACCCTTGACCGCGCGCGGCTCGTAGGCCGGCATGCCCTGGCCCTTGACCGTCGGCACGCGGACGACGCCGAAGGCCCGTCCGGTGAAGGCCGCGCCCTGGCCCAGGATGTGGCCGAGGGCCGAGCCCTTGCGAATCTCCTCGAAGAGAGCGAGCGCGCCCGCCGCGTCGCCGAACTGGAGCAGGCCGGCCTCCATGGCCACGCCGATGGTCACGCCCGCCTCGATGGTGTCGATGCCCAGGTCGTTGCAGTGCCAGACCATCTCGGCGATGGCATCGAGGTCATCGATGCCGCAGTTGGCTCCGAGGGCCCAGTCCGACTCGTACTCGATGCAGGAGACGAGCTCAGTCCCGTCCGGCTTGGGGTAGACGTTGGAGCACTTGATGGTGCAGCCCGGATGGCAGCCCTGGCCCATCATGCCCGCGCCGCCGCGCTCCTTGACGACCTCGGCCATCCGCTCGCCGGAGATCTTGGCCGCGCCTTCGAACCGGCCGGTCCTGAAGTTGCGGGTGGGGAGGCCGCCCGCTTCGTTGAGGGCGTTGATGAGGGCGGCCGTGCCGTAGGTGTTCAGGGTCCCGCCCGGCTTGCTGAGCGGATGGGTCAGGATGGCGTCGGCCAGCTTGGCCTGGCCGGTCTTGAACAGCTCGCGGTTCTCGGCGACCACGGGTGAGGTCCAGGCCGGGTCGACGACGATGAACTTGATCCCCTTGGCGGCCATGACCGCGCCGAGCCCGCCGCGGCCCGAATAGCGCGACGGCCGCCCGTCGGTGTCGCTGAAGCAGACACCGGACATGGACAGCTTGCGCTCCGCGGCCGGACCGCAGGCGATGAAGCCCGCCCCGGGGTAGCGCTCCTTCAGGGCGTGATAGGCCTCGTAGAGCCCCTTGCCGACCAGGTCCCCGGCCGGTTCGAGCTTGGCGGCATCCTTGCTGACCTTCAGCGTCCAGTAGCCGTCCTTCGTCTCACCCTCGATGATCAGGGCCTTGATCCCCAGCCTGGCCAGGTACTGGGCCACCGGCGTGCCGGCGTTGGCCTCTTTGATGCCCCAGGTCAGGGGGGACTTGCCGCCCACCGAGACGCGCGCCGACGAGGGGGCGCTGGTGCCGGTGACGGCGCCGGGGGCGATGAACAGCTTGGCCTTGGGGCCGAGCGGGTGGCAGGTCGCCGGCACCTCGTCGCAGATCAGCCGCGACGTCAGCGCGCGCCCGGCGAGCTTCTGGTACTTTTCCGGGACCTCCTCGGTGTACACCTTGAGCTCATCCATCTTGACCCGCAGGAACTTCATCTGGTCACCCTCCCCTTCTAGCTTTGGGTTCGTTATGAAAACAAAAAGCCGCAGCCCCGTGTGGGGGCGCGGCTTTGCTCACTACCATGGCTTTGCCTACCTTGGGCATTTCTCCGCCGTGGCAGGCGACTCCTTCCGGGGACAGGCCAAGGTGAAAATCATTCAAACGACATCTCTCTCGGCCGCTCGACAAGGCGGAGACGGCCAGGTACGTCCGCGGGTACTCGCGGCTACCGCTTCTCCTTCGAGGGCCGCGGCCGTCGCTCGCGCATGGGCAGCTCGCGCCCCTCGTTCAGGATCATCAGCGGGGGCGGCTCCGGAGGGGGCGGCATAGCGCCGGACGCCCGGATATCCGCAGCCCCTTCCTGGCGCAGGTACCGACGCGGGATGGGCAGTTCGCGGCCCTCGCTCAAGATCCGCAGAGGCGGAGCCTCGGGCGGGGGCGGCACCGGCCTGTTTCCAGAGCCTCGCCGGTTTGGGCTCGGATCGACGGGCTCTTTGCGGGGCATCTTTCACGCCTCCCGGGCGCCGAATTCGCCGAATCCTTCTGCGTTCATCCCAGCGCGACCTCCAACCCCGAGGCGATGGCCACCAACAAGAAGGCGGCGGCCAGCCACATGGTGGCTTTCCTGGCCCTTGTCAACCGGTTGTGGTTGACGAGGAAATTCCGGTCCGCCGCCTCGGAGAGGTCCCTCACCATCTTCTGCTCGAAGTGGACGCCGGCCTCCTCGACAGGCAGACCGTGTTCCATGTAGTGGTTCAGGAGCGCCGTTTCGTAGTCGGCGATGTCGACCGCCGGCGGCAGCCGGGCCCAGTCGTGAAAGTAGTAAGCGCGAAGGAGATTGACCAGGCTGTTGACCCAGCATGCGCTGGCCAGGACGGTCCCTACGCAGACCCAGCTCACGAGGGACCGATCAGCAAGCACGGCGCTCCACAGGTAGGCCAGGCCGCCCGCCAGACCGGCCAGCCATCCCGCCGGGGCCATCAGCGTGGTCGTTATCCTGTCTCGGCTCTCCAGCTCCCTGAAGTAGAGGTCTTCATAGAAACCGAAATGCGGGTAGGTCAAGCGGGGGCACCCCCCATGCCGGCCCATGGAAAAAGCCGCCGGTCCGATGTCCGGCGGCTTAGCTTATGCGGCTATCCTACGTCTTGCGAGGCCTACCTGCCATGTGACGCTACTCCGTCTTCAGTCTCCCTGCCACAACCTCGGCCAGGTCCATCGTCTTGACCTTCTCGGTCAACTCCTTGGCTTTGACGCCGTCGGTGAACATGGTCAGGCAGAAGGGGCAGGCGGTGACCACCGTCTCGGCCTTGGTCTCGACGGCCTGGTCGACGCGCATCTCGTTGATCCGCTTGCCGTGCGACTCCTCGAGCCACATCCGCCCACCGCCGGCCCCGCAGCAGAAGCTCTTGCCGTGGTTGCGGGCCATCTCGACGAACCGGCCGCCGTCGGCCAGCGCGCCCTTGACGATCTCCCGCGGCTGGGCGTAGACGTTGTTGTAGCGGCCGAGGTAGCACGAGTCGTGGTAGGTGACCGTCCCGCCGAGCTTGCCCTGGCCAGCCCGCGCCGCCTGGCCGTTCGGCGCCCCCTGGCCAGCCAGCTTCAGCTTCCCCTGGGCCTGCAGCTGGGCGATGAACTCGCTGTGGTGGACGACCTCGAAGTCCCCGCCGAACTGCGGGTACTCGTTCTTCAGCGTGTTGAAGCAGTGGGGGCAGGTGGTGACGATCTTCTTGACCCCGTAACCCCTCATGACTTCGACGTTCTCCTGGGACGCCAATTGTGCCCAGAGAACGCGCCAAACCTGCCGCTATGCCACGTTGAACGTACCAGAACGTGTCGAATTGTGTCAGGAAATAATTACCTATTATAAGGAGGGATGGTCCCATTCGACGGAGAACCCCGACACTAACCAACCCACACCATGAGTAATTCGTGGGAAAATGGACAACCCCGCTTGCGGGGCGAGCATTTCCGGCACCGAGTGATTCACTGGGAAACCGCTGGCACAATCAATAGGGAGGGAAATCGGACATGAAAGCCTCACGCTTCAATGTGTTCTACCCTCTAGAGGGAGGGAACCATGCCATCTATAACACGCGAACCGGAAGTCTTCTTGAGGTCACTGATGAGTGCTATCAAAGCCTGAGTTCAGATGGCTGTCCGTAGTCAACGAAAATCGGACCAGTGTGCTCACCGAAAATTGGACCACCCTGTCCTTGGCAAGGGCATTTTTGTTTCCAGTTAGCTTTGAGCCTCCCGCCGTCGCATTGATTGCTTGAAGCGGTAGCTCTCGCCGGCGAAGGCCAGGATCTCAGCGTTGTGGGTGAGGCGGTCGAGCAGGGCCGCGGTGAGGGTCTCATCGCCAAAGACCCGGGTCCAGTCCTTGAAGTCCAGGTTGCTGGTCACCACCAGGCTGCCCAGCTCGTAGCGTGAGGCCAGGAGTTGGAACAGCAGCTCTGCCGCGTGCCGTTCAAGGGGTATGAACCCAAGCTCATCGAGGATGACGAGATCCGCCCGCTGAAAGGCCTTCTCGAACCGGCCCAGCCGGTACTCCTGCTGGGCCGCGATGATCTCGTTCACCAGGGTCGAAGTCCTCCAGAAGCGGACCCGGCGGCCGGCCCGGCAGGCCTGCACCCCGAGAGCGGTGGCGATATGGGTCTTGCCGGTGC
>JAJYMC010000045.1:0-30509 GCA_021787335.1 Bacillota bacterium
CCGATCTACAGCCCTGAGGGCCTTGAGCGGGTTGCGCGGCACGCCGACGGCGATGCTGTCGGCCAGGGTGTCCTCGGGCTCGGGGATGAAGCTCTCGACGCCCGCCCTGAAGGCCCGGTAGAGCGGGGCGCAGCCCTCGGCCTGGACGCCCAGGACCCGCGGGACGCGGTCGAGCAGCCCGATCCGGTGCAGCTCGGCGAAGCCCTTGCCGACGCCGGCCACGGTGCAGCCGTCGCCGACCGAGATGGCCACCCAGTCCGGGGCCTTCCAGCCGAGCTGCTCGGCGATCTCCAGGGAGACCGTCTTCTTCCCCTCGACCAGATAGGGGTTGAGGGCGGCGTTCCGGTTATACCAGCCCCATTTGGTGATGGCCTCGGCCGAGAGCCTGAAGGCGTCCTCGTAGTTCCCCTTGACCATGACCACCGTCGCGCCGAACAGGAGCAACTGGGCGAGCTTGCCCTTGGGGGCGCGCTCGGGGACGAAGATGACGCTCTTGAGGCCCGCCGCCGTGGCGTTCCCGGCCAGTGAGGAACCGGCGTTGCCGGTGGACGAGCAGGCGATGGTGGTCGCCCCGGCCTCGATGGCCATGACCACGCCGATCGCCGAGGCCCTGTCCTTCAGGGAGGCCGTCGGGTTCTGGCCCTCGTCCTTCACGTAGACGTGCCGGAGGCCGATCGCCTGGGCGTAACGGTCGGCCCGATAGAGCGGGGTCCAACCGAGCCTGAGGTTGGGACGTCGGGTCTCCCGGGCGACCGGCAACAGCGGCAGGTACCGCCACAGGCTGCGCTCGGGGTCGGCGGCCAGGGACTCGCGGGTCAGCTCGCGGCGGACCCGGTCGTAGTCGTAGACCACGTCGAGGATGCCCTCGACCCCGCAGTGCGGGCAGGTCTGGGCGTCGGGCCGGGCCTCATAGGTACGGCCGCAGATGGTGCAGACAAGTTGCATGATGGGAGCCTCCGGTCCGTTAGTCGTGTCTGGCGGCCAGGGCCGAGGCCAGGCGGCGGTATCCCTCGGCCGCCGCGGCCAGTTCGTCCAGGCCGACGCTCTCGTCGATGGTGTGGGCCGACCGCTCCTGGCCCGGCCCGAAGCCGATGGTCGGCAGGCCCATCCGGCCGGCCGTGCCGCTCCCGTTGGTGCAGAAGGAGTAGCTCCCGAGGGGCGCCTCCAGGCCGACCGCCCGCAGGGCCTCCTGGGCCCTGGTCACCCAGGGGTCGTCCGCGGCGAATTTCCAGGCCGGGGCGAACTTCTGGGCTCGGACGGGACGTCCCCGATAGGTGGTGAACCCGTCCTCGGCCACATAGGCCCGGGCGGTGAAACGCGGATTCCGCCGGCGGATGGCGGCGAAGGCCTCCTCCAGCCCGGCCAGGACCCTCTCGGGGGTCTCCCCGACGAGGAGCCGCCGGTCGAAGGTCACCCGGCACCGCGAGGGGATGACCGACATCCCGGGATAGGGGTCGGAGATGATGTCGGTGGGCTCCATGATGGCCGGCCCGAGGAACTGGTCCCGCGGCAGGGCGAGTCCGCGGATGGCCGCCAAGGCCTCCATCATCTCGCCGATGGCGTTCAGCCCCACCGAGGGGTTGGAGGAGTGGGCGGGGATGCCGATGGTCTCGACGACGATCTCGCCGCGTCCGCGGCCGCCGATGTTCAGGTGGAGGTCGGTCGCCTCGCCGATGACGACGACGGCCGGCCTGACGCGGGCGGCGACGTGTTCGAGGACCGGACCCTCGACGGTCTCCTCGTTCACCGTGCCGCTGACGATGACGTCGAGCGCGGGGCGCTCCGAGGCGGCCAGCGCCCCCACGGCCACGGTCATGGCGGCGATGGCCCCCTTCATGTCGGCCGCGCCGCGGCCGTAGAGGCGATCGCCGTCGATGGCCCCGGCGAAGGGCGGATGCTTCCAGGCCTGGGGCTCAGCGACGCCGACCGTGTCCAGGTGGCCGTCGAAGAGGACCCCGCCCTCGCGGCGGCCGGAGGCCCCCCGGACCACCCCGATGACGTTGCCGAACTCGTCGACCGTGACCTCGTCATAGCCCAGGGCCCGCATGGCCTGCGCCAGCACCTCGGCCGCGCGGCCCTCCTGGCCGCTGAGGCTGGTCGCCCGGATCAAGGCCTGGGTCAGTTCGATGACCTTATCTCTCATGCCGCACCGCCCCCTCCCAACGGAGGAACGAGATCGACGGCGTCCCCGTCGGCCACCGTCACCTGGTTCAAAAGCCGGCCCGGGACCCGCTCGTGATTGCGCAAGACGAGCATGTTCCGGTCGATCTCCGGTCCGACCACGCAGACGTCCTTGAGACTGGGCCGCCGCCGGACGACGGCCTCGATGAGGTCCGCCAGGGTGTCCAGCCGGTTGCCGGCGCCGGTCTCGTCGATGACGTCCTCGTTGGCCCCGGCCATGATTTGCAGGTATCCGTAGTAGCGAATGGTGACTTTCATCAGACCGGGGTTCCCCCAGCCGCCCTGTCCCAGCCGGCCACCGGCCGGCGGACGTACCGCCCACGACCGGGCGTCCCCAGGACCCGGCCGTGGTCGTAGATGACCTCCCCACGGCTGATGGTCGTCTCGACCATCCCGCGAAGGGTGAGCCCTTCGTAGATCGAGTGGTCCTCGCCGCCGTGAAGCTCGGCGGCCCGGACGGTTCGCGTCTTCAAGGGGTCGACGATGATGAGATCGGCGTCGGCCCCCGGGGCCAGATGCCCCTTCTTCGGGTAGAGCCCGAAGAAGCGAGCCGGGTTGGTCGAGGTGACGGCCGCCAGGCGGCTCGGCGTGAGCCGCGCCGCGCCCGGGGCCAAGACCCCCTCGGACAGCATCAGGTTGAAGTTCAGCTCGATCGAGCCGACGCCGTTGGGGACCTCGTAGAACGGCCGCCCGACCTTGGTCGCCAGCGGGAAGGGGCAGTGGTCGGTGGCCACGACCTGGATGTCTTCGGCGGCCAGCCCGGACCAGAGGGCCGCCAAGTCCTCCGCCCTCCGGAGGGGTGGCGACATGATGTACCTGCCGCCGTCTGGCCCACGCAGGGCGGACTCATTGAACAAGAGGTAGTGCGGGCAGGTCTCGGCCCAGACGTCCTGGCCCTCCCGGCGGGCCCGGGCGATGGCCTCGAGGGCGGCCCGGGTGGTCACGTGGACGAAGTAGAGCCGCGCGCCGGCGGCCGCGTTCAGGGCCAGGGCCCGCTGGACCGCTTCGAGTTCGGCGAACCAGGGCCGGCTCCAGGCGTGGTACTCGGGGTCCTTCTGCCCGGCGGCGGCGAACTCGCGCCGGTAATGCTCGACGATCTCGCCGGTCTCAGCGTGGAGCGAGACGGTCAGACCGACCTCGGCCGCCCGCAGCATGATCTGGTAGAGAGACAGCGTGTCGAGGGCCAGCCCGGCGTAGACCGTGAAGAGCTTGACCGAGGAGATCCCCTCGGCCAGCAGCCGGGCCGCCTCCTCGGCGGTGAAGCGGGCGGCCTCCGGGATGCAGCAGTGAAGGGCGTAGTCGACGACCGCCTTGCTCTCGGCCTGGCGGCGGCGAAGCGCGGCGGCCTCCGCCGGGGACTGGCCGGGGGCCGGGCTGACGAAGTCGATGACCGTCGTCGTCCCGCCGGCGGCCGCCGCCCGCGTCCCGCTGGCGAAGTCATCGGCGGTGGGGGTGCCGTTATCCCCAACGTCCTCCAGGTGGACGTGGGCGTCGATGACCCCGGGCATGACCAGCCGGCCGGCGGCGTCGATGGCCGGCGTACCGGAGGGGTAATCGAACTGGCCGAGGCAGGCCACGACGCCATCTTCGATGCCGACGTCGGCTTGGAACATCTCCGTGGCCGTGACCACGGTCCCGTTCTTGACCACCAGGTCCATCGCCGCACCCCCCTTACCGCCGGGAGCCTCTCACCAGGTCGCCCTGAGGCACTTCGGCGGACAGATCGACACGCAGTAACCGCAATGCCGGCAGACGTCTTCGTCAAGGGTCATCTCCGGCCGCTTGACCGTGCGGGCGCCGTAGGGGCAGTAGTCCTGGCAGCGGCCGCAATCCGTGCAGGTCTCGGCGTCGTAGGTGAAGACCAGCTTCACCTTACGCTCGCCCTTGCTCAGATGCTTCAAAGAGAAGCCTCGGGCGGCCACGATGCCGGCCATCCCGCGGGCGTCGAGCAGTTTGGACAGGCCATCGTTGAGCTTGCCGAAGACATCGAAGCCGAAGAGGATGGCGGCGGTGCACACGCCGACCGCGGTGGCCCCGGCATAGAGCATCTCCAGGGCCTCCTCGGCCTTGGTCACGCCGCCGACGCCGACGATGGGGCCGCCCGGACCGAGGGCGATCTCGGCCACCGAACGCAGGGCGATGGGTAGGATGGCCGAGCCGGACAGCCAGCCGAAGCCGTAGTCACTGCCGATCAGAGGCCGGCCGGTGTCGATGTCCAGGCGGAGAGTCGGTCCGAAGGAATCGCCGGCGGTGATCCCGTCGGCCCCGGCCCGGCGGCAGTCGGCCGCCACCCTGGGCAGGTCGCGCCAGTTCGGGCTGACCTTGGCCAGGATCGGCCGGGAGGTCTGCTTCCGGGCGGCCTCGACCATCGGGATCATCGAGTCCTCGTCGTAAGCGACCAACTCGATGAGGTCGCAGCCGGCCTTGGCCACCGGGCCGACCAGGGCCTCGGCCTCTTCCTTGGTGTGCCCGACGCTGCCGATGACCACCGCCCCGCCGGCCTTGGCCTTGGGGATCTCGGTGGTTATCCACTCCTCGGCCTCGATGTCCGACCACTTCTCGGCGTTGAGAAGGGTGCCCGGGGCGATCCGGACCATGTGCGGGAACGGGTTATCGGCCTTCTTCAGGCGGATGGTCTTGGTCACCACGGCGCCGGCCCCGGCCCGGGTGGCCTTGAGGAGCGAGTCGGCGGAATAGGACAGCGGCCCCGAAGATAGGACGAACGGGCTTTTGAGCTTGACTCCGAGCAGGTCTACGCTCAATTGTGCCATGGTTTCTCCCTCCGACCTCGATGGGTTTGGTATGTGGTGTCTTGATCTACTTCTTGCGCCACAGGGCCGCGGCGGCTTCCTTGGCCCTGGCGCGGATCCGCTCCTCGTCGACCGTGGTCAGGCGGCCCCCTTCGAGAAGGACCCGACCGCGGACCATGACCATCTCCACGTCCTGCGG
Organism: Bacillota bacterium; assembly: GCA_021787335.1. Classification (GTDB taxonomy): domain Bacteria; phylum Bacillota; class Sulfobacillia; order JAJYWN01; family JAJZPE01; genus JAJZPE01. The sequence goes on from JAJYMC010000045.1 coordinate 5,131, forward strand.
ATTGCGGTACAGGACGAGTTGGTCGAACAGGTTCCGCTCATTGAGCGGGCTCGGCAGGTCGGCGTCGATGACGACGATGTCGGCCGACTTGCCCGGTTCGAGGGTCCCCGCGTCGGCCAGGCCGAGGGCCCGCGCCCCCTGGGCGGTGGCCAGGTCGAAGACGGTCCTGGCCGGCATGACCCGCGGGTCCTGGCGGTAGGCCTTGTGGATCAGGAACGCCCCCCGCATGACCTCGAAGAAGTTGTTGATGTACCCGTCGCTGCCCAGGCCGACGGTCACCCCGCGGGCCAGCAGGTCGGGGACGGGGGCCACTCCCCCGCCGACCTCGCAGTTGGACAGGGGCATGTGGGAGGCCCGCACGCCGTACTTGGCCAGGAGGTCCATCTCGCCCTCACTGAGCTGCACGCATTGCGAGGCGAGGACGTCGGGGCCCAGGAAACCCAGGTCCGCATAGAACTCAGCCGGGCGCTTCCCATGGTGCTCCAGGCACCAGCCGGGCTCATAGGGGCTCTCGGACAGGTGCAGTTGGATCCCCGAGCGCAACTCGTCGGCCATCCGCCTGGCATCCTTGAGGAAACCGGCGGAGCAAGTGAAGGTGGTGTGGATGCACATCATCCCGGTGACCGGCGAGCCCGGCCGGTTGTGGGCCCTGACGAACTCGGCGTTCTCGGCCAGGCCGAGCCGGCCGTTGGCGGCGCCCATCCGCTCGGTGGCCTCGAAAGAGAGGATGCCCCGCAGACCGGCGGCCTCGATCGCCTCCCGCTCGGCCTCGAGGGCGCCGGGGATGGCGTTGGGGGCCTCGAGGATGTCGGAGAACGAGGTCACCCCGCTGCGGACCATCTCCACGGCGGCCAGGGCCGCGGCGTCCCGGATGAGGTCGCGGTCGAGTTGGTCCTCGACGTACGGCCACCAGAATTCCTCGAGGAAAGCGTAGAACCCCTGGGGTGACACGGGGACGCTGATCCCGTGCGAGAGCATCCCGTACATGTGCATGTGGGTGTTGATGAGGCCGGGGATGACCAGCATACCCCGGGCGTCGAGGACGGGACTGCCCGGGTGGGCGGTGGTCAGGGAAGCGTTGGGTCCGACGTCGTCGATGACCCCGTCGCGGATGTGCAGGCCCCAACCTTCCTTGGGGCCGGCCGCCGCCGACGCCACCAGGTCGCCGCCCAGGATGGTCTTTTCGCTCAAGTCCCTCGCCCCCTCAATTCAGCTTCCCCGGAAGGTCCCCGACGAGGCCTCCGAGGCCCAGGTCTTTCAGCTTCTCCGGCGTCGGGACGCCGTTCCGGGTCCAACCACGCAGGTCATAGTAGCGGTCGAGCATGCCGTCGAGGCCGATGACCAGCCCATCCTTGGCCACCCCGGTGGGCTCCATCCTGACCGGCTTCCCCTCGGCCTCGAGCCGGCGCCCGTCCGGGTAGATGTAGACGGTGGCCGGGGTCTTGGTGAAGCGGTCCGGCAGGCGGTCATCGGCCCGGGTGAAGCCGACCCGCACGTTGTACATCCGTTCGAGGTTGACGACCCGCTCCCCGGCCTCGAGCAGTTCCTTGGCCGTGTATGCCTGGCCCAGGGCGGTCAGGCCCTCGGCCAGGTCCTCCGGGTACAGGGCGTAGGTCTCACTGGTCGAGAACTTGCAGACACCGACGGAGTCGACGATGGCCGCGAAGGCTTCGGTGAAGACGACCATCTCGGCCTTGAACTTCTCGCCGGTCAGGTCCATCATCTCCGGCAGGTACTCGGGGGGGAACAGCCGCTCGGCCGTCTCCCGGAGCCCGGCGATGTCGATGGTCGGGAGGGCGTACAGGTGGTCGGCCCCGCGGTTGGAGGTGGCGTGGCCGAGCCCGAAGGCCTTGGCCACCCGCGGCTCCTGGCGCGGGATCTCCATCCCCTTGACGTGCATCGCGTAACGCTCGGCGCCGTGGCCGAGGCGCTCGGCGGCCCGCTTGACCCCTTCGGCCAACAGGTCGCCCAGGCCCCGACGGCGGGCGATCAGGTCGAGCAGCGCGAGGATGGTCCCCTTGTCGCCCCAGCTCAGGTCGATCCGGGAATCGTCGATCAGTCCGTGCTCATGGCATTCCATGGCGAAGGCGATGGCGACGCCGGCCGAGATGGTGTCGAGCCCGAGGTTGTTGCACAGGGCGTTGGCCCGGATGATCGTCTCAAGGTCGTCGTTCCCGACCAACGGCCCAAAGGCGTCGATGGTCTCGTACTCGGGGCCCTCGACCTCGACAGCCGTCTCGCCCTCGCCCACGCGGCTCACCCTGGCGCACCTGATCGGGCAGGCGTAGCAGCCGCGCGTCTTGACGACGTGCTTGGCGACGCTCTCGGCGTCGACCCGGTAGGCCGTCGGGAACTGGACGGTCTGGTGGTTGCGGGACGGCAGATCGCCCTTGATGTTCTTGCCGCGGATGAGCGAGGCCGTCCCCCACTGCCGCAGGAACTCCGAGCCGGGATGGACCCGGACCGCCTCCATCTTCCGCCGGGCCACGGCGGCGAACTCCTTGGGCACGTCGACCTTGCCGGCGCCCTTGGCGACCACGGCCTTGAGCCGCTTGGAACCCATCACCGCGCCCATCCCGGCGCGGGCCGCGGCCCGCCCGTAGTCGTTGATGACCGCGGCGAAACGGACCAGGTTCTCGCCGGCCGGACCGATGGAGGCCACCCGAGAGCCCTGATGACGTTCCCTCAGGGCCTTCTCGGCCTCCTCGGTGGTCCGGCCCCAGAGGTCCGTGGCCGGCCTGACCTCGACCCGGCCGTCCTCAGCCAAGAGGTAGACCGGCTTCTCGGCCCGGCCACCGACGACCAGGGCGTCGAACCCGGCCATCCTGAGCTCCGGCCCGAAGAACCCGGCTCCGTTGGCGTAGCCGTAGCCGGTGGTCAGGGGCGAGCGGGCGGTGACCGTATAGCGCGAAGAGGTCGGCCAGGGCGTCCCGGTCAGGGGGCCGACCGAGAAGATGAGGCGGTTCGCGGGGTCGAACGGTTCGACCTCCGGCGGGACCAGGTCGTACAGGAGTTTGGCGGCGTAGCCGCGGCTCCCGATGAAGTCATGGGCGGTCTTGGGGTCGGTCGGCTTGATGTCGACGACCCCGGTGGTCAGGTCGACGTAGGCGGTAAGTCCCATCGCTCTCCACCCTTCGCGTCTTTGGCGGATTCGACGTCGGCTCGCCGGCGGCGGTCACCCGACGGTCAGCACCACTTGCGCAGCATGCCCAAGCGGACGAGGGCCGGGTTGAAGGTCGTCGTGCTCAAGCCGAAGCAGCGATCGTTGGTGTCGTAGAAGGTCTCTTCCCAGGTGAGCATGGGCGTCCCCAGGGGCACCTTGAGTTTCTCGTTCATGGGGCGGTCGCCGACGGCTGGGGCGTAGACGAGGACCGAATGGGCCACGCCGCCGTCGACCACGTTGTTCAGGAAGTCGACCAGGCGTCGCTCGTTGACCAGCCCGCCCAGGGTCTGGTTCACTCTGTCTGCGCGCAGGCTCAGGTTGGCCCAGATGGCCGGCCGGCCGTCGGCCAGATAGAGGCGATCGAAGACCCAGAGACGGCTGCCGGGGTCGACCCCGACCCGGGCCGCCACTTCCGGGTCGGCCTGCACCTGGCGCGGCTCCGTCCCGACCACCTCGACACTGTGCCCGGCGCTCTCGAGGAGTTCGACGAAATCGGCGTACAGGTCGGTCCGCATCTTGGCCCGGCGGGCGCTGCGGTGGATGAAGTTGCCGATACCCTGCTTCTTGGTGATGACCCCTTCCCTGGTCAGGCGGGCCAGGGCCTCCCTGACGGTCGCCCGGCTCACCCCAAGCCTCCTGGAGAGCTGATCCTCCGAGGGCAGGAGGTCGTCGGTGAAGGCTTCGTCGTCGATGATCTCGATGATGCTGTCGATCACCTTCGCATACAGGGGCTTGGATTTCAGTGATTGCACGCGCCCACCGCTCCCATCGGGGTCTTCACGCCTGAAGAGGAGGCGTGAGAGTATAGATCGTCTTGCCGGCGGCGATCAGGCTGGTGACCTCGCCCACGCGCCGGCCGAGGGCGTGGACCGTGGCCATGCCGACCTCGTCCTCCGCGGCGCCCTGGGCCTTCTTGTCCTGGGACCAGACGGGGCCGCCGTTGTAGGCCCATGGGCCGCCGCCGACCGCCACGGCCCCGCCGACGCGCGTCTCGCGGACTCCCGCTGATGCCAAGGATCTTGACCATCTGACAATCCCCTTCGCTCGACGCGGATTTCACGGGCTCGGAGGAGTGGCGGAAAAGGGGTCGCGGCCGGAGGTCGCGACCCCTCGCGCAGGCTTACGCCATCGTCGCCGCCATGAGGGCCTTGTGGGCGTGGAGCCGGTTCTCGGCCTGGTCGTAGATGACCGAGTGCGGGCCGTCCATGACGCCGTCGGTGACCTCGATGCCGCGGTCGGCCGGCATGCAGTGCATGTAGGTGGAGTGCCGCTTGGTTAGCTCCATCCGCTTCTCGTTGACGACCCACTGCGGGTACTTGTCGATGAGGGCCAGGCCCTCTTTCTCGTCGAGGGTGTAGGCCAGCGGGCCCCAGCTCTTGGGATAGACGATGTCGGCGTCCTTGAAGGCCTCGTCCATGTCGTTGACGATCTGGAGCTTGGAGCCGGCCTTCTTGGCGTTCTCCTCGGCCATCTTCCAGACCTCGGGCAGCATCTTGAACTCGGGCGGGATGGCCAGGGTGACGTCCATGCCGAAGCGCGGCATCAGGGTGACCAGCTCCTGCGGCATCGACAGCGGGCGGACGTACTTGGGGGCGTAGGTCCAGGAGACGACGAACTTCAGGCCGCGCAGGTTCGTGCCGAATTTCTCCCGGACGGTCAGCAGGTCGGCCAGGCCCTGGGTCGGGTGCCAGTAGTCATCCTGCATGTTGTAGACGGGGATGTCCGACCACTTGGCGACCTCATTGATGTACTTGTTGCCCTTGCCAAGGTCGCACCAGCGGATGCCGATGCCATGCCCCATCCGGCTGAGGACCTTGATGGTGTCCTTGGGGGTCTCGCCGTGGTCGATCTGGGTGGCCTTCGGGGTGAGGTAGATGGCGTGCCCGCCGAGCTGGGTCATGCCCGACTCGAAGGCGTTCCGGGTCCGGGTGGATTCCTCGAAGAACAGCATGAACAGGGTCTTGTCCTGCAGGACGTGGTGCGGGATATTGAGGGCCTTCTTCATCTTCAGGTCCAGGGCGATCTCCATCAAGGTGTCGATGTCTTCGTTGCTCCAATCCTGCAACCGGACCAGGTGCTTCCCTTTGAGCGTCGTCTTCACGATTTCCTCTCCTTTGGCGTGGTCTTGAATTCGTTCAAGCCCGGCGGCCCGACTGGGCGAGGGCCCAGGGGACCAGGGCATAGAAACCGGCGGCGGCGATGATCTGGCTGATGGGGACCTGCTCGTTGGGGGCGTGGGCATAGCGGCCGTCTCCCGGCCCGAAGCCGATGGTCGGGATCTTGGCGACGCCGGCGGTGAAGGTTCCGTCGGTGCTGAAGTCCCACCGGCCGAGGTCGGCTTCCCGGCCGAGAGCCGCCCGGGCGGCCTGCATGCCCGCCTGGACCAGTGGGTGGTCCTCCGGCAGCGACCACGGCGGGAAGAACTCCTCGCCGCTCCGCGGATGGCCGGTGTAACTGGGCTGGTCGACCTTGACCACCTCGATGGTGGCCTTCTGGCCGCCAAGGATGCCCTTGATCTCGTCCAGGACTCCTTCGCGGGTCTCCCCGACGGTCATCCGGCGGTCGATGTAGACCGTGGCCGATGACGGGACGCTGTTCAGGGAGGGCGAGGTGACGGTGACGCTGGTGACCACGGCGCTGCCCTTCCCGAGGAACGGGTCGTTCAGGAAACGCTGGTTGAGCGGCACGACCCCCGTGAGGAGCGGGGCGATCTTCTCCAGCGGGTTGTCGCCGAGCTGCGGCACGCTGGCGTGGCAGGTCTTGCCCTGGTAGGTCACGGAGAGAAGGGCCCGGCCGCGGTGGCCGCGGCGCACGCCGAGGTCCGAAGCTTCCCCGATGACGACGAAGTCCGGGCGGACGCCTCCCTTGGTGATCAGGTGGGCGACGCCGAGGCCCTCGCAGCTCTCCTCGCCGACCGCGCCGACGATGTACACGGTGACCTGGTCGGCCGGGAACCCGGCGGCCTTGAGGGCCGCGGCCCCGTAGACCATCCCCGCGAGGGCGCCCTTGTCGTCGCATGAGCCGAGGCCGAAGAGCGTGTCGCCGTCAATCTCGCCCTTGTACGGGTCGACCGTCCAGCCCGGCTGGTCGGCGTCGACGGTGTCCATGTGGGCGTCGAAGAGGACCTTGATCGGGCCGTGACCGATCCGGCCGACGACGTTACCGACGTGGTCGGTGAAGACCTCATCGTACTCGAGGCCCTTCATCTCTTCGGCCACGCGCTTGGCGACGTCGCCCTCGCTCCCGGTCGGGCTGGGGATGGCGATGAGCTGGCGGAGGAAGGAGATCAGGTCCTCCCGCCGGGCGCCCAGGAACTGCTTGACGGCTGGAACGGTCTGCTCTGGCATGTCTTCATCTCCCGGAAGGCGGTGATGGGTGGTCATTTCAGGTACTGGCTCAGGTCGACCTGGGGATAGCTGGTCCGCTGGAGCAGTTCCCCGCGGTCGTCCTTCTGCGTGGCGTCGATGCCGGTCTTGGTCTGGACGCCGCGCTTGTCGGAGGTCGGGTCGAGCTCGTGCCCCTGGGAGAAGGGCACGTAGAAGACGTCATTATCCGGTTTGACCCGCGTATTCAGGGCCCACAGGACGTCGGCCGGATCGAAGATGTTCACGTCACCGTCGAAGACGGCCACGTTCTTGATGTTGACGTGGGCGACCATGGCCGCCAGGGCCACGTTCTTGGGTTCGCCGGGGTTGACCTTGTCGATGGCCACCAGGGCCATGAAGCCGCTGCCGTAGGGCGGGATGTGGACCGCCCGGACGTTCTTGGTGACATGGCTGACGAACCGCTTGACCAGGGGCTCGCGCGGCAGCACGTTGCCCAGGTTGATGTGCTCGAAGGAGGCCCCGGCGATGGTCTGGAAGATGGCCCCGTCGCGGTACCGGATGGCCTTGACCCGGGCCACCGGGCTCGGCCAGGGGGCGCCATAGTGGCCGGTGAACTCGGCCAGCGGCCCTTCTTCCTCGCGCACACCCGGCGCGATCTCGGCCTCGATGACCATCTCGGCCTCGGCGGGAACCAGGATGTCGCTGGTCAGGCACTTGATCACGGGGACCGGCCGGCCGCGGATGGCCCCGGCGATCTCCAACTCGTCTCCGTCGTAGCGGCAGCCGGCGGCGATGGAGATGGCCGGGTCGAGCCCGATGGCCACGGCGAAGGGCAGGGCCTGACCGCGGGCTTCGGCCTTGTCCAGGAAGCCTTTCATGTGCCGCCACTCGTTGATCATCACGCCGAGCTTGTCCGGGCCCTTGACCTGCATCCTCTGGTAGGAGAGGTTCTGGCGGGTCCCGTCGGGGTCACGGGAGACGACCACCCCACCGGTGATGAAGGGTCCGCCGTCGCCCGGCGCGTGCTTGGGGATGGGCAGGCGGCCGAGGTCGATGTCCTTGGTGATCACGTTGGCCTGGAACGCGGCCGAGTCGACAACGGCCGGCTTGACCCCGCCGGTCGGCTCGAGCGCGGCGCCCATCCGGTCGACAATCTCGGTCTTCTGACATCCCAGGGCCAGGGCGATGCGGTCGACCGAGCCGAGAAGCCCGCCGACGACGGGCATCGCGTGGCCCTTCACTTTACTGAAGTAACCGGCTCCGCCGCCGGACCGCTCCAGGGTCTGCAGGACCGACCCCAGCTCGTCGCGGGGATCGACCTCGCGGTCGACCCGAGCAAGTTGCCCGGCCTTATCGAGGACACTCAGAAACGAACGCAGGTCATGGATCTCATCCGACAACGGACATCCCTCCCGTTCGATGCGAAGAGCTCAGTACGATAGACTGCGCCAGGGCCGCTCGCGAAGCGCGCCCGTGCCGGCCCGCTCGACCAGCCGGTCGGCCAGCTCTTGGGCGCGGCCCAGGATGCCGTCCTCGTCGAGTTCGGTGAACCGACGGTCGTCGATGATCACCCGGCCGTCGACGATCACCGTCTCCACCCCGTCCTGGCCGGCCGAGTAGACCAGCGTCGAGACCGGGTGATGGTAGGGCATCGACTTGGGCGACCGCCGCGGGTTGAAGATGAAGAGGTCGGCCTTCTTGCCGGGCTCAAGGGATCCGATCTGGTCCTCGAGGCCCACCGCCCTGGCGCCGTCGATGGTCGCCATCTCCAGGACCTTCTCGGCGGTGATGATGGTCGGGTCGAGGTAGTGCCCCTTGTGCATGAGAGCGGTGAACTTGAGGACCTCGATCATGTCGTTGGTGTTGTTGGACGCGGCCCCGTCGGTGGCCAGGCCGACGGTGACGCCGGAGGCCATCGCCTCGGTCATCGGGGCCACGCCGGAACTCAGGTAGAGGTTGGAGACCGGGTTGTGAGAGATCTTCACGTCGAAGTGCCTGGCCATCCGGATCTCGCGCGGGGTCAGGTAGACGCAATGGACCATCAGTAGCTTCGGCCCCAGGAGCCCGACCGATTCCAGAAAGTCCATCTCGGTCTGGCCGTGGAGCTTGAAGGCCGAGTCGCGGTCGAAGGGCGTCTCGGAGACGTGGATGGTGACCCCGGTGGCATATTCCTTGGCCAACCGGCTGATGCCCTCATACAGCTCACGAGTGCCCGACCACAACGCGGCCGGGGCGAACCAGACCTTGATCCGGCCGCCGGCCGAACCGTCGTAGGTCTCGAAGACGCGGCGGCAATCGGCGAGGATGGTCGCCGTGTCCTGCATGATCCCCTCGGGCACGCCGAACTCCTTCCCCGTGTCCATCATCCCGCGGCCGAAGATCCCGCGGATGCCGCTGTCCCTGAGGGCCGCGACGATCTGGTCGTCGAGGCCGGCCCGCGGGTGCGGGTAGAAGTAGTCGAGCATGGTCGTGGTGCCGCTGCGGAGGCCGTCCAGGCAGCCGACCATGGCCGCGTGGTAGACCGTCTCCTCATCGAGGGAGACGGCTGACGGGGCGGTCATGTTGGCGAACCAATCGGAGAGCACCCGGTCGTCCCCGAGCCCCTTGAGCATCGTCTGGAAGAGGTGGTTGTGCGTGTTTACCAGGCCCGGGAAGACGACCTTCCCGCGGGCGTCGATGGTCCGCTCGACGGTCGGGTACCGGGCGGCCACTTCATCCGTGGGGCCGACGGCGACGATCCGATCGCCCTCGACGGCCACCGCACCGTCCCGGAGGACCCGCCGCTCATGGTCGACGGTGACGACGGTGGCGTTCTTGATAAGGAGGCTGGTCACTTCGATCCCTCCACCTTCAAAGGTTCAGCCGCGCGAAAGTCGGCGACGATCCGTTCCATCTCCTCTTGCGGGACGTCGAAGGTGAGGCCGTCCGGACCCAGCCTCTCCTGAGAGAAGAAGTCCGGCAGGCCGACCTCGGTCAGACCCCGTCCGGCCCGGTCGTTGAAATCGAGCTCGGTGGCGATGACCCGTCCGCCCATGGCGTTCAGGAAATCCGGCTTCAGGGCCAGCCCGTAAGCCGCGTTCAGCAGGTCGGCGATCAACCCGGGCTGACCACCGATGGAGCTCTGCAGGAAGGTGCAGAGCCCGAGGGCGTCGTAGGCGGCCCGGCCGGCCTGCATCGCCTTGGACAGGGCCGCCTGGCCCGCGGCCTGGTGATGGTCGGCGGCGGCGAAGACGGTCAGCCCGGCGGTGTGGTCCCCACCCATCGGCGAGGTGGCGTAGGTCACCCCGGTGCCCTTGACCCCACGCGGGTCGTAGGCCGAGAGGCCCTGACCCTTGGCCACCGGGACCCGGCGAACACCCAGGGCGCGGCCGGCGGCGGCCGCACCGCCGGCGATGAGGCGGCCGCGCTCGGTGTCCGCGGCCACCTCCTTGACGAGGGCGATGAAGCCCGCCCCGTCGCCGAAGGCGACCAGCCCGGCTTCGGCCATGACCCCCAGGGCCACCCCGGTCTCGATGGTGTCGAGGCCGTAGTCGTTACAGAGGCGGTTGAGCTCAGCCACCGTGTCGAGGGAGTCCAGGCCGAGGTTCGAACCCATCATCCCGAGCGTCTCGTACTCGATGGGCGAGACGACCTCGCGGCCGTCGGTCCCGGCGAAGCAGTTGGAGCAACGGATGACGCACCCCTCCATGCAGGCGTGGGTGGGCGTACCCTGGCCGCCGCGGGCCGTGATGACCTCGTGGAGCCGCTCCCCGCTGAGGGCCTCGGCCCCCTCGAAGCTGCCGGCGCTGAAGTTGCGCGTCGGCAGGCCGCCGAGACGGTTGGTCAGCATGACCGTCGAGGCCGTACCGTACTTGGCCAGGACCTCGGTCCGCTCGCTCCCGGCGACGGTCTGATGGAACTTCCGGCGGGCTTCCTGGAAGGCCGCCCGGTCGGCCGGGACGGGTTTCGCCCGGCCTTTCCTGGCGATGAGGATGGCCTTGAGGCCCTTGGCGCCCATGACCGCGCCGAGACCGCCGCGCGCGGCCATCCGGCTCGGCCGGCCCTCGGCGTCGGTGACGGCGATGGCCGCCGCCTTCGACCCGCGCTCGCCGACCTGGCCGATGGTCACCAGGCTATGGTCCTTGCCGAAATCGGCGAAGAGCTTCCGGGCCAGGTCGAGGTTGCCGAGACCGAGGTAGGGCGAGGCGTCGGCGAAGCGGACGCCGTCGCCGTTGATGACCAACACGGAGGGTTGCCCTTCAGGCAGGCGGCCTTCGAAGACCACCGCCCGCAGACCCAGGACGGCCAGGGCATCGCCGGCCGTCCCGCCGGCGTTGGCTTCCTTGATGCCGCCGGTCAGCGGGCTCTTGGCCCCGACCGATAACCGCCCGGCGCTGGAGATGTTCAGTCCCGCCAGTGGCCCGCAGGCCAGGATGAGATGGTTCCGCGGCCCCAACGGGTCGCAGTCGGCCGGGACTTCCTGATTGAGGATGGCCGCGGTCAGGCCTCGTCCCCCCAGGAGGACATCCGCGGCGGCCAGGTCCTGGTGCCGCCAGGACCGCCGGTCGAGGTCGACGCGCAGGATTCTCATGACACCCTCCGCCACAGGCTTCTGAAGATGGCCGCGCAATCTTCCGGGCCGGCCGTCCGCGGGTTGTTGCGAATGAGGAACATCGCCGCGGCCTCGCGCCCCATCGGCTCGAGGTCGCCCTCCTTGACCCCGAACTGGGCCAGATTCGTGTCGATGCCGAGCCCGCGGACGAGGCTGTCGATGCGCCCGGCGATGGCTTCGGACGACCCTTCCGGGCCGAGTCCCTCGATGCCGACGTCCATCGCCCGGGCCAAGCGGGCGTGGCGTTCGGGTACGGCCGGCAGGTTGAAACGCATGCCGGCGGCAAGAAGGACGGCGTTGGCTAAACCGTGATGGACTCCGAACAGCCCGGACAGGGGGCTGGCCATGGAGTGGATGATGCCCAGCCCGCTCTGGTCCATGGCCACGCCGGCCATCGAACTGGCCAGGGCCATGTCGGTCCGGGCGCCGAGGTCCTTCCCGTCGGCGTAAGCCTTGGGCAGCGCGGTCATGGTCAGCTCCACGGCCCGCAGGGCCCAGGTCTCGGTCAGCGGGTGGAGGCCCTTGCCGACGTAGGCCTCGAGGGCGTGGGCGAGGACGTCGAGGCCGGTGGCCGCGGTCAGCTTCGGCGGCAGGGAGACGGTCAGTTCCGGGTCGACCAGAGCCGTCCTGGCGAAGAGGTGGTCGGAGACGATCCCCTTCTTGGTGTTCCGGTCGAGGATGACGGACGTGCGAGTGACCTCGCTGCCGGTGCCCGAGGTCGTCGAGACGGCGACGAGGGGCACGGGAGCGATGCCTATCTTACGACCTTCCCATTGGTACTCGGCCAACGAACCGGGATTGGTCAGAAGGAAGGCGACGACCTTGCCGACGTCGGTGGGGCTGCCTCCGCCGACGGCGACGATGGCCTCCGGACGAAAGGCCTTCGCGGCCTCGAGGGCCCTGGCGACCGTGGCCGCCGTGGGGTTGGTCTCGATCTCCGAGAAGCTCTGGACCTCGACCCCGGCCCCGCGGACCAGGGCTTCGATCCGTCCGACCAGGCCGACCTGGACGAGGCCGGGGTCGCTGAGGACGAAGGCTCGAGCCGCGCCGAGGCCGCGGAGTTCGTCCGGCAACTGGGCCAGGACGCCGGCACCGAAGCGCACGCGAGTCGGAAAGTAGAAGGAGAGGTTCGGCTGCATGGTTGGTGTTGGCGCCCCTTTCCCCGATTCTGCTTGTCCTAACCCCGTCCGTGGATGAGCTTGGTCACGTCGGCCACCCGGCGGCCGAGCTTGTGGACGGTCTCCAGGCCGTACACGTCGTCCTTGGCCCCCGGGATCCGGCGGTCCTGTGACCAGACCGTGCCGCCGAAGTTCCCGCCCGGCGAGATTCCGCCCACGGTGATGACCTCGAAGATGTGGTAGAAGTCCAGGATCCCCTTGATGGTGCTCTCGACGCCGCCATTGCGGTCGCCGCCGACGGCGATGGCCCCGCCGACCTTGTTCCGAAAGCCGTTGTTGTAGACCATGTAGGTCGGACGGAGACGGTCGAGCATCGTCTTGAGCTGGCCGGACATGGACCCCTCGTAGACCGGTGAGCCAAGGATGAAGCCGTGGGCGGCGGCCATCTTGTCAATGATCTCAGCCATGTCGTCCTTCTGCAGACAATAGGACTTGTTCCGCAGGCAGTAGTCACAATGCAGGCAGAAGTTTATCTTCTTGCCCTTCAGGCTGATGAACTCAGTCTCGACGCCCCCGGTCTCGGCGGCTGCCTTGAGGGCCTCTTCGACGGCGTAGTAAGTGGCCGACTTGCGCGGGCTCCCACTGATGCCGAGGATCTTGACCATTCGTCGTTCCCCTCCATGAAGATGGTCTTAGTGCGAACGGGGCCAAGGGCGAAATCGGGGTCAGTCGTCACGCCCCGGCGCCTGAGCCAGTACCGCCGAATACCTGAGCCCGTAGTCCATAAGGTGTGGGCGGAACCCGTCCACCGGCTGGCCTTCCGAAAGACACCAGCGCAGGAAGCCGGCTGAGTCGACCCGCCCGACGAGGACGGCCCCGACCAGCGTCCCCTTCTCGTCCAGGATGACCTTCCGGTACTGGCCGCCGGAGGCGGGCGAACCGTCTCCCCTGACGACCTCGGTCTGACCGGGTCCGGCCTCGGTCTGACCTACGGTGGCCAGGGTCAACCCGAAGAACGTCCCCGCGTTGGAGCGGATGCTGACCGGGCTAACCTCGGCCGCTCCGGTCATGTTGTGGCCGGCCGTCCGGCCCTGGGCCACCGCGTTCGGCCACATGGTGTTGACGGCCGTCCGCTCGCCCACCGGGGTCTCGGCCACGTCGCCGGCCGCATAGACCCCAGGGGCCTCGGTCTCCAGCCGCGCGTCGACAAGGATGCCGCGGCCGCACTTCAGGCCGGCGGCGGCGGCCAAAGAGAGGTTGGGCCGGACGCCCTTGCCGACGGCGACCACGGACGCTTGAACGGTCTCGCCGTTGTCGAGGATAGCCGACCTGACCCCGCGTTCCCGGTCTCCCTGGACGGCGGTCACGTTGCGGCCGGTGAGGATGCGGACGCCGGCCTCTTCCATTCGCCGGGCCAGGAGGCCCGCGACCTTGGCGTCGGCCGCCCGCGACAGGATGGCCCGGGAGGAGACCACCATGGTCACCTTCTGGCCCAGCTTGTAGAGGGCTTCCGCGGTCTTGAGGCTGACCGGACCGCCTCCGATGACCACGGCCTGCCCGGGCTCGCCGTCGCCGTCTGCGCGGCGCGTCCGCTCCAGGATGACCATGGCGTCTTTGTATGAGTGCAGGCCGGTGACGCCAAAAAGGTCGCTGCCCGGGACGTCGAGGGACGCCGGGAGGGCGCCCGTCGCCAGCAGCAACCGGTCGTACCCCAGGCTCCCCCCGCCGGCGAGTTCGACGCGGCGCTCCCGGACGTCGACACGGGTCACGGCCTGGCCGAGCCGGAGGTCCACGCCCAGCCGCGAGTAGAAGTCTGGGCGGCGCATGGTCATCCGTCCGAAGTCGATCTTTCCGGCGATGAGGTCGGGAAGGAAGATTCGGGAATAGGCCGGACGGTCCTCGTCGGAGAGGATGGTTATCTCGCCCCGCGGGTCGGCCTCGCGGATGGCTTCCGCCGCGCTGACCCCGGCGGCGCTGTTGCCGATGATGACGTAGCGCAAGGCGGTCGCGGTCATGGCGGTCACGGCTTCAGCTTGGGGCCGAGGCGGGCGATGACGTCCTCCAGGCCCAGCTGGCGCAGGCGGCTCTGGGTGGGCAGGCCGTTCTCCTCGTCCCAGCCGCGCAGGCGGTAGTACTCGGGGAGCATCTCATCGAGCCGGCAGACGCTGCCTTCCGGGGTCGACTGGTAGTTCGGCTCCTCCAGGATCCGCTTGGGCAGGCGGTCATCCTTGCGGGTCATGCCGTGCAGGGCGTTATAGGCCCTCTGGAGGTTGTAGATGCGCTCGCCGATGCGCTTCAGGCCGCCCTCGTCGACCTCCATCCCGGTGGCGTAGCGGACCGCCTCGGCCACGTCGGGCCAGTAGATCTGGGCCAGGACGAAGTTACCGCCCGACTTGCAGGTACCGACCGAGTCGACGACAGCGGCGTAATCCTCGCCGTCCTTGATGAGGAAGCCCTTGTGCTTGGTGGACCGGGGGTCGGCCATGTCCGGCAGGTACTTCTGGCCGTAACGGCGCTCGGCCTCGGTCGGGTACCCGGTCTCGTCGATGGTCGGGAAACCCTTCAGGTGGTCGGCCCCGCGGTTCGAGGTGGCATGGGCGAGACCCATCGACTGCTGGGCCCGCCCGTCCTGGGCGGCGATCTCCTGGCCCTTGACCTCCATGGCGTAGTGGTCGGCTCCGTGGCCGATCTGGGCCGCCGCCAGCCGCGTCCCCTCGGCCAGGAGGGCTCCGATGCCCCGCCGGTGCGTGATCCGGTCAAGCAGCTCGAAGACGGCGTCCATGTTGCCCCACGACAGGTCGAGCCCGTCGAAGTCCTTCTTCTTGAGGATGCCGCGCTGATACAGCTCCATCGAGAAGGAGATGGCCCGGCCGGCGGAGATGACGTCGAGGCCCATCCGGTCGCAGAAGTCGTTGGCCTTCAGGATCGAAGCGAGGTGCGGGTTGAGGAGGGAGGCCCCGAACCCGCCGATGGCCTCGTACTCGAAACTGCGGACGGTCAGCCCGGCGAAGGGGCCCTCGTCGACCCGGTAGATCTTGTCGCAACCGACCGGACAGCCGAAGCAGGCGATGTCCTTGACGAAGTGCTTCTCACGGAGGGTCTCGGCGTTTATCTTCTCGACGTCTTCATACCCGCCGAGCTGGAAGTTCTTCGTCGGGAAACGGCCGATGTTGTTCATGATGGAGACGATCCCAGGCGTGCCGTAGCGGGTGACCGCCGGGTAGATGTCGTTCTTGCGGATGCCGAAGTGCGCTTTGGTCGCCACCTCGTAGAACCGCTCGGGGTCGGCGATGCGGACCGGTCCGAAGCCCCGCACGGCCATGGCCTTTAGGTTCTTCGAGCCCATCACCGCGCCACCGCCCGCGCGGCCGAACGACCGCGTCGTCGTGGCCTGCACGCTGGCGTAACGGACAAGGTTCTCCCCGGCCGGACCGATCAAGGCGACCTTGATCCCGGGGTCGCGCAGTTCCTTCTGGAGCAGTTCCTCGGTCTCGAAGGTGTCCTTACCCCACAGGTGGCTGGCGTCGCGCAACTCGGCGCGGCCGTCCTCGATCCAGAGGTAGACCGGGTTCGGCGACCGGCCGCTGAAGACGACCAGGTCGAACCCGGCGAACTTGAGCTCCGGCCCGAGGAAGCCGCCGCTGTTGGAGTCGCCGTAGATGCCGGTCAGCGGGGACTTGAAGATGAGCTCCATACGCCCGCTGTTGGGCATCAGGGTCCCGTTGAGCGGGCCGGTGGAGAAGATGAGGAGGTTGTCGGGCGAGAGGGGATCGACGGTCTCGGGGACGCGATCCCAGAGGAGCTTCGCCCCGATGCCGTTCCCACCCAGGTAACTCTCGGCGAGCGCCTCGTCGAGGGGCCTCTCCTCGATGCTGGCGGTGGTCAGGTCGACTTCCAGGTACTTGCCGGCATAGCCCTGATAGCGCATGCCCCTCACCTCCCGATGGCCTCGATGTACTTGGCCAGTTTCTCAGCCCCCTGCCGTTTCCGGGCCAGGGCGTTCTTCTCCTCGCGGTCGAAGGTCAGGGCCCCGGTCGGGCACATCTTGACGCACTCCGGGTCGCCCCCGCAGAGGTCGCACTTGTACGCCCGGCCCCGGTCGGGGTCGAAAGACACCGCTCCGAAGGGGCAGGCGGTGACACACATCTTGCAGCCGAGGCAACGTGCCCCATCGATCTCCAGCGCCCCGGTCTTCTCGTTCCGGGTGATGGAGCCGACCGGGCAGACCTCGGCGCAGGCCGGGCGCTCGCACTGCTGGCAGACGAAGGGGATGAAGATGCCCTCCTGCTCCCATTTGAGGACGGAGATCCTCGACCTGGCCGGCCAGACCGCCCCTTCATGCTTGAAGGAGCAGAATTCCTCGCAGATCTGACATCCGGTGCATTTCTCGGGGTTCAACTGAATCCTCATCGTCCGTCTGTTCCTCCCACCACTGACATGGCCTGGACCTGAACCCGCACCTGACCCGATCCGTCAACCACCCGAAATCGCCGAAAAAAAGCTAAGCTCCGCACCTTCGGTGACAGCCTCCTTGAGTTGCTCGTCCAGGAGGATACGACCACCGCTGAAGACGCGGAGCTGCGGATTCAAACGCCCGGAAGGGGGCATCACGAGGAGCCGGAATTCGGCCCCGTACTTCTGGCACAGGGCTTCGATGACATCCAGCCAGGAGCTCCCGGCCTCGACCTCGAGGGTCTCGGAAGGCCGGTGAGTCCTTTCCCGCACCAGGTTATAGTACTTCACCGTCAGCTGGGTTCGCTGGGGCACCGTCGCTCGTCCCCTTCCCGGCCCGATTCGTGTTCCAGAAGGCTCAAGAGACCCGCGTTGAAACGCGATGACCAGCCGCCGGCAATCCCAAGGACGGGGTAAAAATCGCCGAACACATCAGACGTCTTACAAGTTCAATTATAATGGTCAGAAACCCTGCTTGACAACCCTACATTGGAGAAAAAACAACAGAAAAAGACGGTGACCAGCGGGGCCCGCTCAGGGCGAGACCTTGGTGCCGAGGACGGTCAGGAACTCACCGATCCACTCCCCGACCCCGCCCCACCCGGGGGCCGTGACCAGGTTGCCGTCGACCATGGCCCGGTCCCAGGGCATCTCGACGTACTCCGCCCCGACCAACCCGATGTCGGGCCCGATGGTCGGGTAACAGGTCAGCCGCCGGCCGGCGATGACCCCGGCTGAAGCCAGGATCTGCGCCGCGTGGCAGATGGCGGCGATGGGTTTCCCGGCCTCGGCGAAGTGCCGGGCGACCTTCCGGACGTCCGCGTTCAGGCGCAGGTATTCAGGGCACCGGCCGCCCGGGAGGACCAACCCGTCGTAATCCTTCGGGTCGACCTCCGCGAAGCTCGCGTTGAGCTGGAAGTTGTGCCCCGGCTTCTCGGTGAACGACTGGTCGCCCTCGGAGTCGTGGACGACCGTCTTGACCTTGTCGCCGGAGCGCTTGCCCGGGCTGACCGCGTGGACCGTGTGACCGACCATCTCCAGCGCCTTGAAGGCGAAGAAAACCTCGTAGTCTTCGACAAAATCGCCGACCACCATGAGGATTCGTTTTGCCGCCATCTTCTCGACCACGCCTTTCCGTCTCGTAATGGGTCGTAGCGGTGTCTGTCAGCTCAATGGGGCACGCCACTCGGTGACGATCTTCCCGGCGGCCTCCAGGACGGGAACGAAGTCCGTAGAGGCGTCGACGAGGACCGGCGCGGCCGCCACGTCCTCGGGCCGGACCCGGCCGAAGACTTCCATGCCCAGCTTGACCACAGCTCGCTGCTCGAGGTCTTGGCCGAAGAGCCTGGCGACAAAAACGTCGACCGTCGGGAGATGCCGGCCGCAGACGGCCAGGCCGAGGTCCTTGATGACGTCGAAGTGGCTCCAGGGCGTGGCGAAACGGCCGCCCTCCCAGAAGACCACGCTGTGGTAGATGCCCTCGCACAGACCGACGACATCGAAGAGGGCGCTGTAGACCATATCGATGTCGACGATGCTTCGTGGCAAATCATCATGATAGGTCATCCGCGAAGGCGGCGGGACCAGCCCGAAGAGGTTCTTCATCGTCAGGCTGAAGTCGCGGGTGGACGGCGAGGTCATCTTCACCCTGGCCAGGTCGATGAGGGTCTGGCCGCGAAGGTCGAACAGCTTACTCGGGACCGAGCCATACAGCTCCTGGTGAGCCACCGGCCCGTACTCCTCCTCGACCAGCCCCCGCACGGCATCGGCGGGCGCGGTCCGTCCGGCCCAGACCTCTTCAGTGATGTTGATGTACTCGACCCCGTGCCGGGCCATCACTTCGTACAGGCCGAGCCTTGTCAGATAAGCGTGTTCCTGCCGGCGGATCCACTCCCGCTGGGCGTCCTGGTTCTCCGGGGTGATTTTCATCGACAGGTCGTTGCGGGCATGGGAATGCCCCTCGACGATCGTCTTCTTCCCGGGCAGGACGGACAGGACGAGGTCGAGGACGCGGGCATCGGTCTGGCTGCCCGGCCGCGGGTCGAACCAGTTCGGCTTGATGATAAAGCGGTCGCCGCCAACCCCGGCCTCCTCCAGGAGCCGGGCCAGGTCTTCGGGGCTTCGGACGGTCTTGTACGACGCCGCCTGGGGGTCAGTCCCGGTCATGGCTGTCGCCACCTTTCAATCGGCGATGATCTTGAAGACCACCGGCTTGGTCGGGTCCGGGCAGGCGACGTGAGTCACCCCGGGCTCGGCGTCCCAGGGATGGCGGCCGCCGAGTTCGAGCACGCGCAGGTGCGGCCAAAGGCTATGAAAAGCGGCAGCGCAGAAATCGTTGGGGCACCGCTCGAAATCGAAGGTGTATTCCTGTCCGACCTTGTGCATGTGACAGACGCCGGTCTCCGGGCTCACCGGGACCTTCTCGACGACGATGCGGACCCGCTTGGGTCGATTATAAGAGCCGTACTCGTCCAGGTTGACCATGGGGTTGCCTCCTCTATGTGGTTGGATCGCGGCCGGCGCCGCCGGAACCGTCAGGTCGTCGCGGGCGACCGCCCGAAGGACCGCCGGATCAGGTCCTCCGCCGCCCTTTGCGCCCTTCGCAGGATGTCGGCCTCGTCGACGCCGACGATCACGCCGTCCTCGAGGACCACCCGCCCGGCGACGATGGTCGTGCGGATGTTGTCTTCGCCGGACGAGTAGACGAGGGCGGCGACGGGATCATGCATAGGGCTCGACTTCGCCCGCCAGGGATCGTAGATGAAAAGGTCGGCGGCCTTGCCGACCTCCAGGGAGCCGATGAGGTCTTCCTTCCCCAGGGCCCGGGCGCCGCCCATGGTGGCCATGCGGACGACCTGCCCGGCCCCCATGACGCCCGGGTCGCGGCGGGTCACTTTTTGAAGCAAGGCGGCCAGTTTCATCGTCTCGAGCATGTCTTGACTGTCGTTTGAAGCCGCCCCGTCGGTCCCGAGGCTCACGGTGACCCCGGCTTCGGCGAGCGCTTGGACGGGGGACACGCCCGAACCGAGGAGCATGTTGCTGACCGGGTTGTGACTGACCTTGGCCCCGCTCCGCCGGAGGATCTCGATGTCCTCGTCGTCCAGGTGGACGCAGTGGACAGCCAGGAAGCGCTCGTTGACCATGCCGATGTCGGCCAGATAGGGCAGGGCCTTGCGGCCAAAGCGGGCCAGGCTGTCCTGGTCGTCGACGACGGTCTCGTCGATGTGCATCGTCACCGCCAGGCCGCGGTCGGCGGCAAACTCGGCCGTCTCTTTGAGGCCCGTCTCGGTCATGTTCCAGAAAGCCGACGGGCTCACCCAGATGTCCACCATGTCATCATGGTCGTACTTGGCCGCCAACCGGTCGATGTCGGCCAGGAAGACCGCGGGGGGCTCGACCAGCGGCCCGGCGCCCTCGCCAAAGGCCCGGTCGGAAAAGCTGCGGGCGTAGACGCTCCGCACGCCCACGGCGGCGAAGGCCTCGATGGCCGCGTCCGCCAGGCCCGGCCGCGGATGGGCGTAGTTGTAATCGACGACGGTGGTCACACCCGAGCGGATGCTCTCGATGGCGGCCACCGCGGCGCCGAGGTAGGTCGCCTCCCCATCCAGCCTCGGGGCGGCCGGCCTGATCGAGACCGCCAGCCAATCGAGGAGGGGCCTGTCCCGGCCCAACCCCTTGAGCAGCGTCTGGAAGCTGTGGATGTGGGTGTTGACGAGCCCGGGGAAGACGTATTTCTCGGACGCGTCGATGACCCGGTCGGCCGAAAAACGGTCGCGAAGTTGCGGTCCCGGCGCCACGGCGACGATGCGACCGCCCTTGACGGCGATGGTCCCGTCCGGGATCCGCCGTCCGGCGGCGTCGAGGGCGATGACGTGGCCGTGTTCGATGAGAAGGTCGACGTGCTCCATGACTGTCCGCCTCGCTTGCCGGGTCGCCGTCCGGGATGTCGCGCGCCGGATGTCGTGCCACCGACTCTTTTGGTGTCCGAAAGAGTTGATTCGACGGCCGGCCCCGATAAACCTGCCAGACGTCTGACGACAAGTTATGCCAAATTGCATTGGCCATGGCAAGAGCAGGCCGGGCCCCCGAGACCGGCCAAATGAAACAGCCATTTCCAGAGAACGCCGCCTTGGGATGATTTCGACGGCTTGTCGCGGAGAGCAAGACTGTGCTAGACTGATGTTGTATGATGTTAGACATCTTATAACTCCGTTCTCCCTGGGGAGCTGACGACGAGGTTGGCTATGATCGGTCAGCACGACACCCATGGTTAGCACGGCGACGTCGTGGGGCGACGGCATCAATCCGGCCCCACTGGGTCGTCGTGTTTTTGTCTGCCGCGGTTCGCTGTAACGTCCGTCCCCAAGAGCCACCTTCACGCAACCCGCCCAAGAGGAGAGATGCCCTTGATCAAGATCCTGGGAATCAGCGGCAGCCCGCGCCGGGGCGCCACCGACCACAGCGTCCGTCAAGCCCTCGAGGCGGCGGCATCCGTGCCCGGCGTCGAGACCAGGTTCATCAGCCTGGCCGGCAAGACCATCAAGCCCTGCGTCCAATGCGACTACTGCCGCAGGAACAAGAAGCTGTGCCGGATCAAGGACGACATGGCGGGGTTCTACGAGTCCATCCTCTGGGCCGACGCCTATATCATCGGCTCACCGGTCTACAACATGACCATCAGCGGCCCGCTGCAGACGTTCTTCAACCGCTGGCGGCCGCTTCATCACGTCTATAAAGGGGTGCTCGACGGCCGCGTCGGCGGGGCCATCGCCGTGGGCGGGTCGCGCAACGGCGGCCAGGAGCTGACCGCGTCGGCCTTGGTCCACATGTTCCTGTCCCGCGGGATGGTGGTCGTCGGCGGCGGCGGCTTCGACTGTTATGGCGGGGCCTACGTGGTCTCCCACGACCGCCTGGCCAAGGGGGCTCAGGAAGACGAGATCGGCATGGATTCGGTCCGGCGGCTCGGACTCCGCGTCGCTCAACTGGCCGCCTGGATAAAGGCCGGCCGGGGAGATGAGCCGGTGGTCGTGCCGGAGCCGCCCCCAAGCGAGCCCGAGGATGGGAGGGTGGCGCCGTGACCGCGGCCGCCCCGCGTCGGATGAAGCCGACCACGCCCG
Source organism: Bacillota bacterium (assembly GCA_021787335.1). GTDB lineage: Bacteria > Bacillota > Sulfobacillia > JAJYWN01 > JAJZPE01 > JAJZPE01. Next base: position 26,898 of record JAJYMC010000045.1, read on the forward strand.
TGCCCCTGCACCGCCTGGCGATCGAAGCCCTGTGCGATTTCCTGGAAAGCTCCGGGCCGCCCGCGGACAACCGTCTTCAGCCGGAGAGCGTCCTGGCCGAACAGCTGGGGGTCAGCCGGGCGACCATCCGCGAGACCCTCTTGGCCATGGAGCGTGAGGGGTACATCACCAAGAAGCACGGGGTCGGCACCTTCGTCCACCCGAGCGCGCTCAAGGCCAAGACCCGCATCGAGTCGGTGGTCGACTTCGGTGAGCTGCTGGCCAGGACGGGATGCACCCGGGTGGAGGCGGTCACCGAGGCCTCCGCGGCGGTCGCCGGAGATTACGCGGGTTCCCTCGGAGTGGCCCCCGACCACGGGCTCGTGATCTACAAGCGGGTCTTCCTGGCCGACGGTCGGCCTGCCATCTACACCATCATCCGCGTACCGCGGGCCATCATCTCCGGCGATTCGCCGGCGCCGACCGCGGCGGAGTCGATCTTCAGTCTCATCAAAAAGGCCTCGGGTGAGGAGGCCACCCACCGCATCGCCTGGCTGAAAGCGAAGACGGTGGACGCGGAGGTCGGGAAGGCCCTCGGGCTGACGACCGGAGAGCCCATCCTCTCATGGGACTCGGTCCTCTACAACTACAGAGACCGTCCACTTCTACATTCCTCGGTGTTCTTCAACACGACCGTCATCCCCCTTTGCACGGTCGGGATGACCGCCTCGGCAGATCCGACGAGGGAGGTGGAGCCTGGCGACTGACGAGCCCTCTCGCAAGGTCCGAATCGACTCGTGATCCAAGACGAAATGGAGGCAAAGGGCAAATGACTCATCGGTGGAAGCGCACGGCCAGCGTCGTCGGCGTCCTTTTGGTACTGGTGCTTGCCGTCTCCGGACTGGCCGGGTGCAACTCGCCCAAGGCCAGCAAATTGACCAAGGTCACGGTCCGGTTCACCTGGAAGAACAAGGGTGAGTATGCGCCGCTCTACCTGGCTCTGGACAAGGGTTACTACAAGGCTGAAGGGCTTGACGTGACGTTCGCCGAGGGCTCCGGCGCCCAGACGGCGCTGAAGACCCTCGCCAGTGGGCAGGACCAGGTGGTCTACGGCCCGGCCGTGGCCGCCGCTCAGGCGGTGAGCTCGGACATACCGGTCAAGGTGATCGCCCTCTACACCCCCAAGGTCCCGATGGGCGTCATCTCCTTCCCCGACGTCAAGTTGTCGACGCCGAAGGACCTCGAGGGCAAGAAGATCGCGACCTCGGTCGGCGAGACCTTCACCGACCTGCTCCCGTCCTTCGCCCAGCTCAACAACGTCGATTTGAACAAGATCACCCGGGTCCAGATGGACAACTCCGCCCGGACCGCCCAGTTCCTGAACCACAAGGTCGACGTCATGTCGGTCTACCTCAACAACGAGCTGCCTGAGCTGGAGAAAACGGCCGGGGTCAAGTTCAACGTGTTGAACATCGCCGACTTCGGCATGAACCTCCCGGGCGCCGCCTTCATCAGCAGCAACGACTACATCAAGAACAACCCCAAGGTCCTTCAGGGGCTGCTCCGGGCCACGGCCAAGGGCTTCGCCGACGCCCAGAAGAACCCCGAAGACGCCGCCACGGCGATGCTCAAGTACTGGCAGACCTCGGTCAGCAAGGACATCATCACCGCGCAGGTCAAGGCCACCGTCGGCGCGCTGGGCAGCTACTCCGGCCAGCCCCTCGGTTACAACGACCAGGACCTCTGGACGAAGGCCCTCGACCTGATGATGAACACCAAGGCCATCAAGGTGAAGAAGGACCTCAGCGCTTACTACACCAACGACCTCTTGACCAAGTGACGTGACAGCGCAGCCGTTGGGGCGGGTCCGGAGCGGACCCGCCCCGAAAGCCGCGTAAGGAGGACTGAGTTCATGGAAACACCAGCTCAAGGGCTGGGGGCCGAGCCGCGAAACCGGCCGAGCGCGGGCGCCCGGCTCCGACTGTGGCTGACGGATCAGGGCACACCCGTACTCGTCGTCCTGCTCCTGCTCCTCGCCTGGGAGGTGGCCGTCCGCCTGTTCAAAGTCCCCCAGTTCATCCTGCCGGGTCCGTGGGAGATCGTCCGTCGGATGGTCGTCGATTGGCGCCTCATCCTGGCGAACTCGACGGTCACCATCGAGGAGACCCTGATCGGCTTCGCCGTCAGCACCCTCGTGGGAATCCCCCTGGCCATCGGGATCGTCTATTCGCCCCTCTTCGAAAAGGTCTCATACACGGTCATCGTCTCCCTGCAGACCATCCCCAAGGTGGCCCTGGCCCCGATCCTCGTCCTGTGGTTCGGATACGGGCTGATGCCCAAGGTGGCCGTGGCCTTCCTGATCTCCTTCTTCCCCATCGTCATCTCCACCGTCGTCGGCCTGCGCTCGGTCGAGCAGGAGATGATTTACCTGGCCCGCTCACTGGGGGCCTCGGAGCTGCAGACGTTCATCAAGATCCGCTTCCCCAAGGCCTTGCCCAATACGTTCGGCGGCCTCAAGGTCGGGATCGGCGAGGCGGTCGTCGGCTCGGTCGTCGGCGAGTTCATCGCCGCCGAGAAGGGCTTGGGATACCTGCAACTGGTGTCCAACGTCCACCTCGACACGGTTCTCACCTTCGCCGCCGTGGTCGCCATCTCGCTCGTCGGCGTGGTCCTCTTCTACGCCATGAGCGCGGTGGAACGGCTGGTCATCCCGTGGCATCAGGCCACCCAGGGGCGCTAGTCAGCGCCGGGACCCGGGCCCGCTCGTTCGGGCCGGACCGGATGAAGGCCGGCGCCGAGGTCATGTTATAGGGAGGAGTAATGCCCCGTGCCAGCTGGAATGTCTGTCGAGATCGAGAACATCCGCAAACTCTATCACACCCGCCGCGGGGAAGACGTGGAGGCCCTGTCCGAGGTGTCTACCTCGATCCAGGCCGGTGAGTTCGTGTCGGTCGTCGGTCCGAGCGGATGCGGCAAGAGCACCATGATGATGCTGGTCTCCGGGCTCATCAAGCCGTCCGCCGGGCGGATCATGGTCGACCACGAGATGGTCACGCGCCCGCGCTCCGGCGTGGGCATCGTCTTCCAGCGCGACGTGCTCCTCGAATGGCGGTCCGTCCTCGACAACGTCCTCCTGCCGATCGAGATCAAGCACCTCAGCCGGGCGGCCTACGTCGACAAGGCCCGGGACCTCCTGCGGCTGGTCGGTCTCGAGGGCTTCGAGGCCAAGTACCCGAGCGAGCTGTCGGGCGGCATGCGCCAGCGCGTGGCCATCTGCCGCGCCCTGGTCCAGGAACCCGGGCTCCTCCTGATGGACGAGCCGTTCGGAGCCCTGGACGCCCTCACCCGCGAACAGATGAACGTCGACCTCCAGCGGATGTGGTCGTTGGCTGGGAATACCGTCGTCTTCATCACCCACAGCATCGAAGAGGCCGTCTTCCTGTCGGACCGTGTCCTGGTGATGTCGCCGAGGCCCGGGCGGGTCGTGGCGGACCTCCAGGTCGACCTCGACCGGCCGCGCGGCAGCGTGGCCCGCAAGGATTCCAAGCTTGTCGGCCTGGTCGATCACATCCGCCATCTCTTCCAGGTCCACGGCGTCCTCTCGGAGAAGTAGGTGCCTTCCATGCCAGACCT
>JAJYMC010000045.1:30519-47731 GCA_021787335.1 Bacillota bacterium
TCCCTGCCCGGCCGGGCCGACCCGGTCGACCTGGTCATCGAGGGAGGCCGCGTCTCCGGCGTCGGGCCTTCGTCGCCGGGCCTCCGGGCGCGTGAAGAATACGAACTCGACGGGCGGCTGGCGCTGCCCGCCCTGGTCGACGTCCACGTCCACCTGGACAAGGCCTATGCCCTGCCGGACACGGGCGTGCCTGGGAACCTGCCCTCGGCCATCGTCGCGATGAGCGATTATCAGGCCCGGGTGAAGCGCGAAGACATGGTCCGACGGGGTCTGCGCCTGTTGGACCAGGCCGTGGCCTTCGGCGTCGGCACGCTCAGGACCCACGTGAACGTCGGCGGCGCCTATGGCTTGCGCGGCCTCGAGGTCGCCCTCGAACTGAGAGAGACGGCGCGCGAGCGGATTCGCGTGCAGGTCGTGGCGATGGCCTCGGCCGGCGTCCTTCCCGGTGCCGCCGGGTGGGACCTGATGGAGGAAGCCATGCGCCTTGGCTGCGACGCCCTGGGAGGGAACATCGGAGTCAGGTCCGAGCCCGCCCCCCTGTTGGACGGGTTGTTCGGGCTCGCCGCCCGCAGCGGCCTGCCCCTCGACCTTCACGTGGACGAGCACGGTGACCCCCGGTGCCCCGGCCTGGAAGCGCTCATCCCACGCACCATCGCCGCCGGTTACCAGGGCCACGTGACCGCCGGCCACTGCTGCGCGCTGGGAATCGTCGGCGCCGATGAGCGAACGCGCCTCATCGCCGGGATCGTCCGGGCCGGCCTCGCCGTGGTGGCCCTGCCCCTGACCAACCTGTTCCTGCAGGGCAGAGACCAGGAGGTCCCCGGCCCGCGGGGGATAGCCCCGGTGCGGGCCCTGCTGCGTCAGGGAGCGCTGGTCGCCTGCGCTTCCGACAACGTTCAGGACCCGTACCTGCCGTACGGGAACGGAGACCCGCTGTTGTCTGCCCTGGTCCTCGGCGTCGCCGGCCACCTGACCACCGCCGCCGAACTGGACGCCCTGGTCGATACGGTCACGACCGGCGCCGCGAAGGTCGCTGGGATGACCGACTACGGACTCGCGCCGGGGCGCCCCGCCGACCTCGTGGTCCTGGACGCCAAACCGCCCGACCACCCGGCGGCCTCGTTGCCCCGCCGTTGGCTGGTCATCCATGGAGGTGTACCCATCATTGTCAATGGAGAAAGCCGTTGACGCGAAAGCCGTTGACGCCTACGGCGCCCTGCACGAGGCGCTGAAGGCCTGCGGGGTCCGGCTGGTCGCCAGCCTGCCCGACGACTGGATGGCCCCGCTGATCGACCGTATCGCCGCCGACCCCGAGATCACCCATGTCCGCGTGGCCCGCGAGTCGGAGGCGGTGGCCGTCGCCACGGGGGCCTTCTTCACCGGGACGCGTTCGGCGGTGCTGATCGGCGCCACCGGCCTCTTCACCTGCACCGGGGAGTTGGCCACCCTCAACCTCCGCCACCAGATCCCGGTCTTCTTGCTGGTCAGCGAACGCGGCAGCCCGGACGACCTGCGGATCTATCAGGAGGTTCAGGGACGCCGGCTCAAGCCGGTCCTGGAGGCCCTGGACTTCCCCTACCTGCGCATCGACTCGCTCGAGGACGTCGCCCGGCTCCCCGTGATGTATGAATGGTGCCGGCTGCAGAAGCGCCCCGTGGTCGCCTTTCTGGCCCGCACTCTGCTCAAGGGGGAGCCGAAGATATGAAGACTCGCGAGTGTTTTGAGTTGCTGGCCCCTCATGCCTCCGACGCGGTGGTCGTCTGCGCCCTTGGCATGGCCGCCAACGAATGGTGGGCCGTGACCAAGAGCGACGAGACCTTTTACATGCACGGGGCGATGGGCTTCGCCTCATCGTTCGCCCTGGGCGTCGCCCTGACCATGCCCAAGACGCCGGTCTGGGTGCTTAACGGCGACGGCTCGATGTGCATGAACCTCGGCAGCCTCCTGACCGAGGCCAGCCAACAGCCGGACAACCTCAAGCACCTCTTGGTCGCCAACCGCTGCTACCAGACGGTCGGCGGCCTGCCGATGGCCGGCCAGCACGACACGGATTACGCGGCCATCGCCAGAGGGGCCGGAGCCCGCGAGGCCATCCGGGTCCGGTCGCTGGACGAGATGCGCGGGGCCCTGCCGCGCATCCTGGCTCCGGGGTATCTCCTGACCGTCCTCGAGGTGGAGTGCGAAGCCATCCCCATCATCCCTCCCCCGCAGCCGTTCGAGGGGGCGGAGATGAAGTACCGGTTCGGGCGAAACATGGAGCGCCGCTTCGGCGTCTCCGTCTTCGGGTCGCAGGGATACTGAGACCCCGGTCGGCTCAGGGAAAGGTCCTTCAAACATTGGTGGCCCCGGCTTCGGCCGGGGCCTTCTCCGCTTGTTCGATAGGGTACGCCAATCGGGCGGCATCGGGGGTGCCGTTAGCGTCGTGTTGGTGGCTTTGGCCCTGACCGAGGTGGTGAGGGCCGACAACTATGTCGGCCTTTCGCTTTGGCCGAGGGAAATCCTCCTGGGAGCGGCGGTGAGGGTCGCGGCCGGTGCGATCGAAGTCGCCGTCCTAGCCCTCGTCTTGTGGGCCTTGGCCTGGTGCTTCGGTTACCGGCGAGGGTTCGTGCCGGTCTTCAAGGCCCTCGCCTTTCTGACCCCGTTCGTTCCAGGCCTCGTCTCGCTTGGCGACATCGACTACCTCATCGAGGCCTCTCTGGCCTCGGCCCCCGCCTGGCGAGTGGCCGCCTTTGTGGCCCTGAGGACCATCATGGGTCTGGCGGTCGTCTGGGGCGTGCTCCTTCTTGTCCGGGGCGCGAGACAACGTCTTGGGCTCGCCGTGAACCGGCTGGTCCCGCTCCTCTCCCCTGTACTTCCCCATCGCCGCCCTCCTCGGGCTGGCTTTTTCCGTGCTGGACTCGGCCCTGTGCGCCTTAGTCCAGATCCGCCTCATTGGTTAGCGCTCGGGACTGGCGACCGAGGTGGTCTGTCGCGGTTTACGGCAAGGTGAGTGAATGTCCCTACTGAAACGGCAGGATGGGGTTCGTCTCAAATCCGATCAGTCTTGACGAAAGAACCGCGTCCCATGATATTGGTTGCGGTCTCTTTGTTGTCGGGGCAGCTCCGCTTCCTCGCTACTCCGCCCCTCGGTGTTCCCGTAGATACTGGTCGAAGAGGAAGTTCCTCAAGACCTCGCCGAAAGACTTGTCGTCCGTGATGCGTTTGTAGAGATCAAAGTTGGAGTCCACGATCTCCTGGATGACCTGCTCAACTTTCTGATCAAAGGTCAGGCGCGCGTTCTCCAGTGTATTGACCCGAACGCTGGTGTCGAGAGCGGGATCGGCGTTGAGCTTCTCAAGCATCTGCCCCAACGTTATCCGATGCTCTGGTCCGAGGTTAAGCCCAAAGCGTTGGTTCAGTTCTTGAATAATCAATGACAGTGGCTCCACTTTCTCGTGCGCGAGTCCATACGGGCTCTTGGCCCCCTGAGGGTCGAGCAGGCCCACTTTCCGTTCCAGCGTAATGCGGCCGCTGCTCGTCTGCTGGATTCGGTATGATTCCATGTCGATGTTCTGCTGCACTTCGTAGGGTAGCTCATCGCGATCGCCGGGCAGCAACCGCCTCAGATGCCGCGCAAAGACGTAGAGTTTCTCCAGGTCGGGGTCGGCGAAAGTCAGCACCTGGGCCAGGAACGCATAGAGCCGGATGAAGTCGGTGAGCCGTCCGCGGAACTCGAGTCGCTCATTCTCGGTGAGGCTTCGGAACCGGTCCACGAAGGGAGCAAGGACTGAGTACAACCGGTCTTGAGTGGCCTTCTTGTCAAAGTAGACTCTGGCGAAGGCATTCACATCCATCTCCGTGTAGACGGGAAACCCGGCCAGTTGGGTTTGAACTTCATAAAGCAGGTTTGGATCGGTCGCCTCGGAGAGAAGGGTTGTTTCGTAATAGGGCTCAAAAGCCGCTTTGATTTCGTCGGCCTCGTTGGCGAAGTCCAGCACCGCGGTACCCTTCTTCTCCGGGTGGATTCGGTTAAGGCGTGAAAGGGTCTGCACGGCGTTGACGCCGCCGACCTTCTTGTCCACGTACATCGTATGCAAGAGGGGCTGGTCGAAGCCGGTCTGGAACTTATTGGCCGCGATCAGGAAGCGGTATTCCGGGCGCTCGAAGGTCTTGGCCGTTTGGGATTCGGAAAAGCCGTTCATGCCGGCTTCGGTGTACGTCTGCTCCTCGTCTTTCACCGTTCCTGAGAAGGCGACCAGCGTCCTGAACGGGTACCCCCGCTCGGCAACGTACTTGTCGAAGGCCAGCTTGTAGTGAACCGCGTGTAGCCGTGAGCGGGTGACGATCATGGCCTTGGCCTTGCCGCCAATCTCGTTCTGCACTTGGGCGGCGAAGTGCTCCACCATGATGCGGGCCTTCTCGCCGATCGCCTGCTGATGCAGCTCCACGAACGACTTCATAAGGTACTCGGCTTTCCTCTTGTCGTACCGTGGATCGTCCTCGATCTTCTTGAGCAGCCGCCAATAGGCCTTGTAAGTCGTGTAGTTGACGAGCACATCGAGGATGAAACCCTCTTCGATAGCCTGGCGCATGCTGTATAGGTGAAAGGGCTCAAACTTCCCATCCGCCCGACGGGTGCCGAAAAGCTCCAGTGTCTTGGGCTTGGGTGTGGCGGTGAAGGCGAACATCGACAAGTTGGGCATTGGCCCGCGCTTCTCGATCTCCGCGAGGATTGTCCTCTCAATTTCCTCTTCGGGTGTCGCCACCCCGGCCTCCTCACGTTCCGCCTCGTCGAGCGAACCTGAGGTCAACACATCCTTGAGGTCCTTGGTGCTCTCGCCCGTCTGTGAAGAATGGGCCTCGTCCACGATTACGGCAAAATGCTTGCCAGGCAGCTCGCTGATTTGGTCGACAATGACGGGGAACTTCTGAAGGGTGGTGACGATGATCGTCTTGCCCGCCTCCAGGGCCTCTTTAAGCTGCCGTGACGTCGTGTCGATGTTCTCCACGACCCCCAGCGTCTGCTCGAACTGGCGGAGGGTCCGTTGGAGCTGACGGTCGAGAATCCGCCGGTCAGTCACGACGACGATGGAGTCGAACACGCGCCGGTCACCACTATCGTGCAGGGTTGCCAGCTGGTGCGCCAGCCAGGCAATGGTGAAACTCTTGCCACTGCCGGCCGAGTGCTGGATGAGATAGCGCTGCCCCGGGCCATACGCCTTGGCGTGGGCAGTGAGCCTGCGCACGCAGTCGAGCTGATGGTAGCGAGGAAAGATCAGAAAGCGCTTACCGGTCTTATGGCCCTTGTCATCCTCCTCCTCCACCTCGTGGACGAACCGGCGGATGAGGTCGAGCATACTGTCACGGCCCCAAGTCTCCTCCCATAGATAGCGGGTTGCGTAACCCGGGTGGGCTGGCGACATTGGCGGATTGCCGGCGCCGCCAAAGCGACCTTGGTTGAAAGGCAGGAAGCGCGTCGCGCCCCCCCGCAGATTGGTGGTCACAAAGACGAGATCAGGGTCGACGGCGAAGTGGGCGAGGCAACGGCCATAGGCGAGAAGCGGCTCGCGGGGGTCGCGATCGGTCCTGTACTGCCGCATCGCGTCCTCGACCGTCTGGCCGGTGAGCGGGTTCTTGAGCTCGGCAGTGAAAACTGGGATACCGTTGACGAAAAGGGCGAGATCTATACTTTTCTCGTTCTTAGTGCTGTAACGGAGCTGGCGGACAACGGAAAAGAGGTTGGCTTCGTAGAGGCGTTTGGTCTCCTCGTTGATCCCGCTGGCCGGGCGGAAAAAGGCAAGCTTGAATTTGCACCCGGAGTCCTTTATACCGTTGCGCAGCACGTCCAGAGCCCCTCGTTGTTCTACCTCCGAAGAGAGCCGCTTGAGGAACTGCTCCTTCACCGCGGAACCGTGATGTTGTTTGAGTTTCTCCCATGCCTTGGGCTGGGTGGCGAGGACAAAATCCACCACGTCACGCGGAATGAGACAAAGGGCGCGGTCGTAATCGTCGGGCAGGCGCTTTAGGTAGCCGCTGGAAGGCCCTTCGGCATAGGTCCCAGACGACTCATGCATGGTTAGATCATCCCCGGCATGAATGTCGGAGCTACCACGAAGCAACTCGGCTTCTATCGTATCTTCCAGGCTCCGCTCGGAGATATCCAGGCTCATGGCGGCTAGCCCCCTCCCCGATATGCCAGTGTCTTCTAACGCATTCTCCCAGTTCAACCTCACTGGTCCGACACTATATCATGCGGGCTCGCGCAAGTGATATGGTATCTGGGGTATTGCAGGGTCGGCCTGCAACGCTTGTTAGAGCACAATCTTATGCCTCAGATCAATTTTACCCGTCACCGCGGCAAAGACAAGTGATTTGCGGTATTCTTTGAGCCGCTCGATGCACGCGCTTATTCTGGACATAAGTCCGTCGATTTTCGCTGTTTCACGGTCGAGGAAGGCGGCAATGGTACGTTGTTCTGGTTCCGGCGGCACGGCAATCTCGTAGGTAGCCATTCTGCCCTCGCTTGTTGCTGGGAAGCTAACGCCTGTAGAGTTAGCCACAACGCGTTCGACGAAGTATGGTGTTCGCAGGGCATAGGCGGCATAATTGGTAATGAGTTCATCTCCGGGACGCACAACTGTGAAGCCAGTAGAGACTACAAGATGAGGCCCGGGATCTTGGATTGCTGCAATTGCCCGAAGATAGGTACGTACTGTTGAGACTACTACGTCTCCGTCTCGCACAATCCGTCTGGCACGAGTCGGAGCGGAGCTGAACGTGAGCGATTCTCGTTCAGTAATGCGTCCAAGACTGTCCACTCCCCCAATGTCCACGTAAGTAATCCCCAAGTCTGGGTCTGTGTTTTCCCCTAGTGACTCAGGGTTCAGCCGCGCCAGATGCTTTAGCCGCTTCACCCCCCAATGGGCTGGTATCTCGCCAAGCCACTCAACGCCAGAGTCCTTTGTGAGTACATTCGGGTCAAGTCCTTGTGTTACGACCCGGTTAATAGTGGCGGCGCGCTTTTCCCTTAGGAGCTCGATTAGGCCTTCTTGCTTAGCCACTATCTCGTCGATCTTAGATGTTTGGCGATCCAAGAAGGTTCTGATAGCCCTTTGTTCAATAAGCGGTGGCACACCGAATTGGATCTTGCTGACGTCGTTTGAGGAGAGGTGTTTGACCGTTGTTCCGAACGCGAGATCATTGACAACCTTAAGTGGTGTAGGGAGAAGGTAGGCTATGAAACCATCATCATAGCCAAGGCGTGGACGGAGGCAGCACATTCGTTGATCTCCTGTCTCAATCCAGGCGCACCCATTGACCGGGCCAGCATAACTGATTTCCGTTTCCGTTCCATAGAGGTCACGTATCCTAACAAGCGGTATTCCGATACCCTTTGTGAAGTATTGCGAATCAAATGGAAAATCATTTGTCAAGGCTGCACAATCACCTATGCGTTTGACTTCCCAGTGGGCCGGAATCTCCCCTAGCCACTCGATGCCAGAGGCCTTGTAAGCCCGATAGGGTTTGAAACGAAGCTGTCCCGCTTTATCCGGTGTTTTCCTTGTCGCGCTCATCCTACTGCCTCCCAGGGGCCACCACTTGGCCACCGCAATGTGAACGCCTCACTGTTGGCCAGGGCAGCCCAAGTTGGCCCCAGGAAGGATTGTAGCTGTACGCCGAGGGACCCGAAGTCGGCCGGCGCGCCCGGAAGTCCGTTGCGTCGCAGATACGCCCGCCACATGGTTGCTCGCGTCTCATCGGCGTAGAAGCGTGGGGTGAGGGCAGCCGGAAGCGTGGCACTGATGCTTGTTCGCCGGCGCTCGAAAGTGGCAGCAATGGCCCGCGCCAAGCTCGGTCCGTCGAACGGAAACCGCGTGGCCAGAGTGTGCAGGTCATACAGGTCATTCATACGGCTTGAGCGCTCGCCAAGAAGGACAAGGGCGTGCAGTTTCTCGGCGACCACTGTTTCCGGCGGATATGCTTGAACAGTGGGAGCGGGTCCGCCAAGAAGCACAGGATAATCCACCAGATGCGCCGGCGGATAGACGATGTCGCCAAAGCCGACGTCAATTTGCATGGCCACCCGAGCGGTCCCCAGTCTTGCCCTAAAGCGAATGCGCAAGCCTTGGTACTCAGCGTCTTCCCGGATGGGCTCAGCTGTAATCGACGTTGCGTCAAAGACCAGCCCATCGTCTGGGACGACAACCTTGCATACTTCAGTGAACGAGTCCAGGATATCTGCAGTTTCGCCGCTGCCATACCCGGTGAAATCCAGGTCACGAGTGGGACGATAGACCGATTCGCCCCAGAGAACCAGTAGCATCCCGCCCTTGAGGATAAAGCGGTCACGGTACTCTGACTTGCCAAGGCGGTAGAGGAACCGTTCGGCCGCATATCGGTGAAGGAGGAACTGGAAGTCCTCTCCGGTTCGGCGGCTCATGGCGAGCAGTCTGTTCCTGACCGAGGCGGCCATGTTTCGAGGCGGCCGGTTCATGGTGAAAGCGCCTGCAAGTAGATGCGCACCATGCCGCGGGCACGGCAGACCTCGGCCGCGCGAGTTATTTCGTCCACCGTCGCTTTCCGGGAACGCAGAGCTTCCCGCAGCGCTTCGATGGCAACGTCAACCCCAATCTTGTTGCGATACCGAAAACAATCGACCACCGTCCTGGCGGGAGAGGTGACACGGACAGGGACGCCCATGATGGCGCGGGTCTGAACACCGTAGGTGAGCATGGCCCCGGAGAAACGCACGGTCTGTACGCGGGCGGGAAGGCGTGAGGGCTTCCTGCCCTTCCGGTCAAGCGCAATCCAAACTGCGGAGGGCGCTTGCGTACCGATCCCGTGGATTCGCAGCGCCGATAGAAGGCAGACAATCCCGCCTGGAATAGCCGATTTAACCATGGCGATGGTCTCGAACTCACCAGGCTCAACAGCGGCCAGGCGGTAGAGACCGCGACAGACCTTCTCCACGGAACCTTCGGCGACCAACTGTTGGAGACGGAAAAAGGAAACCCCTAGAGGCTGAACATCCCGGGGGTGAAAATAGGCCCCCAGACCGGCCGCCTTGAGTCTTGATTGGGTCAAGATATGGTTTTTCATGACAATATTATAACAAATGTCGGCACTTATAATCAAGTGCCGACATTTATAGAATCCCAAGAGACTACGGAGCAACCTGCCAGCTCCCCTGATTATGAACCTCAAGCCAACTCAGTCATGTCCTTCAGCATCCGAATAATGTCCTGCTCGATGACCCGGATCTCGGCTTCAATCTCTTCGAATGGCCGGGGCGGGTTGAAACGGTAGAAGTACCGGTTGAAGTTGATTTCGTAGCCGACAATACCAACCTTGCCGTCCTTCGGATCACGCTTCTTGATGTCAATCCAAGCATCGGGGACGTTCGGTCTGACTTCGTGATCAAAGAAAGCACGAACGCTCGTCGGCACACCCTCCGCATCCGCCGGATCCTCACCGTCGGGCAGGGGTACGTTTTCTGTGTCCCGCAGCTCGGGATCGGGCTCAGGATGGTCATCCTCATCACGGCAGATGGCGGCCTCATCGTCGCGCTTGGCAAGGGCTGAAAGAATGGCCTTGATGACAGGCGCGGGAAGCTTAACCTCGGCCTTCTTCGCCTCTCCGTCCAAGAAGGTCAGGAATTCCTCCCGGTCTCTGTATAGCGTCGGTCGAAGCCCCTGTACAAACCGGAGGATGGCTTCCTGACGCACGCGACCTTCCGCGGCTTCCCTTTCCCCCGCGGCCCCCTTCTTCTTGGATTGGCCAAGGTTCTGGAACGCCCTTTCCTCCTTGATCCGAGAAACTCGCTCCGGGCTGGCCTGAAAATTGAGTCGGAGTGGGCGTTCCACGGTGATCTTGCGGTAACCGAAACGGGTTATGGGGAAGACGCGGCTCACCACAACCTCCTGTTCCTTCCCCTCCTTAGGCAACAGACGGGTTTCTCCATCCTGGAAGTTGCGCAGGATGCGGACTATGTCTTCCGCCTGCTCAGGAGGGATCTCACGGCGCTTGTCGCCGAGACTCTTGCGCATCGGCGTCCAGAAAGCAGAGGCGTCTATGAACTGCACTTGGCCACGACGCTGTGGCGCCTTGCGATTGGTGAGCAGCCAGACGTAGGTCTCGATACCGGTGTTGTAAAAGAGCTGTTCCGGCAGCGCGACCAGCGCCTCGAGCTTATCGTTCTCCAGGATCCAGCGGCGAATTTCGCTCTCGCCGCTGCCAGCATCGCCGCTAAAGAGTGGTGAGCCGTTCATGATGATGGCGATACGAGAGCCGCCCTCCTCGGGCCGCTTGGCGTGCGCGAGCAGATGGAGCATGAAAAGAAGTTGGCCGTCGCTGATACGCGGTAGCCCTGGCCCGAAACGGCCTGCCACCCCCCGCTCGTGTTCAGCGTTCACGGCTTCCTCATCGCGCTTCCAGTCCTTGCCGTACGGGGGATTCGCAATTAGATAGTCGAAAGTGCGATCCGCGTGTTGGTCTTTTGAGAGCACGCTGCCGAAGGCAATGTTGTCGGCATCGTGACCCAGCGGGTCTTTGATAAACAGGTCGGACTTGCAGACCGCCCAAGTCTCGGGATTCACTTCCTGCCCGAAGAGGTGAATGTCAGTCTCCGGGTTCACGGCGGGTCGGATAATCTCGCCATCCCTTCGCACACCGATGGAGATGTGCTCTTTGGCGATGGTCAACATACCACCGGAGCCGCAACAAGGGTCGTAAACTGTGCGGACGATTCCCTTGCGGTTGATGCTATCCTCATCGCCGGCGAGCATGAGGTCCACCATCAGGTGAACCACGTCGCGAGGGGTGAAGTGCTCCCCGGGATTCTCATTCAGGGCCTCGTTAAAGCGACGGATCAACTCCTCAAAGATTGTCCCCATAGTCGGGTTGTCAACATTGTCCGGATGTAGGTCCACATTCCTAAACCGCTCGAGCACTTTGAAGAGGAGACCGGCCTCGTCGAGTTTGCTGATGGTGTTGTCAAAGTCGAACCGTTCCAATACTTCCCGCATGTTGGGACTGAAACCGGCGATGTAGTTCCGCAGGTTTGCCGCCAGGTGAGGAGCGTCAGCCAGGAGCTTCTCGAAATCGTAGCGCGAAGTGTTATAGAAGGCGAAGCCCGAAGCCGCTCTAAGCGGCTTGTCCGGGTCCTCAAGCCGGCCCTTGAAACGTGCCTGGGTCTCCAATACTTTATCCTTGGTCGGTGCGAGCACACAGTCCAAGCGGCGAAGCACCGTCAGCGGCAAGATGATGTCCTGATATTTGCCACGTTTGAAGGTGTCACGGATAAGGTCGGCAACGCCCCAGATGAAACTGGCGATATCGCTATGGTTCATTGGTTGCCTCCCCCTCTGGCTTGAGGGGCCTCGCTCCCCACTCAGCCAGCCTTCATGACAGTCCGATACTCAATACTTGCCAATCTCTCCGGATGCGGCAACTTCAGCGGACTCCGGCGCCACGACACCTTTACGGGCGGGAAAAGGCCAGCCCTAATGCCAGTTAGGCGCTGGCCTTCTTCTTGTCGGGGTGGTGGGATTCGAACCCACGGCCTCCTGCTCCCAAAGCAGGCGCGCTAGCCAAGCTGCGCTACACCCCGAGTCTTCAGTTCTTCAATATCGATGCCATTCTAGAGTGATTGCTAACTAGAAGTATAGCCGAAAAGCCGAACAGCGTCAAAAAGGCTCGGCTGACTTCATTTGGGTCCTTTAAACAGCAGTTCGCGCACGGCCAGCGCGGCGCGGCCGCGGTGACTGACCAGGTTTTTTTCTTCGGTCGTCATCTCGGCGAAAGTGCGGGCGGCCGGCGGAAAGAAAAAGACCGGATCATAACCGTGGCCGTCGATCCCGCGTGGGGTTTCGACGATGCGGCCCTCGCAAGCTTCCTCGACTTCGAGCACCCTTGGCAGGCCGCAGCCGCCGCCGGGCCAGGCCACGGCCATGGCCGCCTTGAAACGGGCCGTCCGGCGTCCGGCCGGAACGTCTTTCAGCATCTCGAGGAGCTTGGCGTTGCGGTCGGCGTCGCTCGCCCCCGGTCCCGCGAACCGCGCCGAGTGGACCCCGGGCCGCCCGCCCAGGGCGTCGACCTCGAGCCCCGAGTCGTCTGCCAGGGCCATCTCGCCCGTGTAGACCGCGACCTGTCTTGCCTTGGCCGCCGCGTTGGCGGCGAAGGTCTCGCCGTCCTCGACGAGCTCGGGCATCTCAGGGTAGTCGCGCAAGCTGACGATCTCCAGCGGCAACCCCGCCAGGAGGAGCTTCAGTTCGCGCTCCTTCCCGGCGTTCCGGGTGGCCAGGACGAGCTTCCTCATGCCCCACCGGCTCCGGAACCGGCCCCGGCAGGGCCGGTCTCGCCGCCGGCCTCGTTCGCGCCCGGCGCCGCCCTGAACCGCCCCACCTCATCGGCCAATCCGCCCAGGACTTCCTTCTGGATCGCGATGATCCGGTCGGCCCCCGCGCGGGCCAGGGCCAGGAGCTTGTCCAGCTCCTCGCCGCTGAAGGTGGCCTCCTCGCCGGTCCCCTGGATCTCGACCAGGCGCCCGACCCCGGTGAAGACGAAGTTCATGTCGACGTCGGCCGACGAGTCCTCGGCGTAGCACAGGTCCAGGACTGGCGCGCCGTCGACCATCCCGGCGCTGGTCGCGGCAAGGAAGTCGTGGATGGGGATGCCCGTCAGGAGCCCCTTCTGTCGCATGCCGTCCAGGCAGTCAGTGAGGGCCACGAAGGCCCCGTTGATGGAAGCCGTCCGGGTCCCCCCGTCGGCCTGGATGACGTCACAGTCGAGCCAGATGGTCCGCTCGCCGAGGGCGGCGAGCTCAGTGACGGCCCGTAGGGAGCGTCCGATAAGCCGCTGGATCTCAAAGACCCGGCCGTTCGGGTGGCCTTGAACGTAGTCGCGCGCCTGCCGGTTCTGGGTCGCCCGCGGCAGCATGCCATACTCGGCCGTGACCCAGCCCCTGCCCGACCCCTTGAGGAAACTCGGAACCTTGTCCTCGAGGCTGGCCGTACAGATGACCTTGGTCTCCCCGCTCTCGACGAGGACCGACCCCTCCGGGTGCTTCAGGAAGCAGCGGGTCATCTTCAGCGGGCGAAGCTCGTCCGGACGGCGTCCGTCGGGCCTTGACATGGCGACACCCCCACGGGTCCCGGCGCGGGCCGGGCGGATCAGGCCGAGCGGATCAGAAGGTCAGGTCGGTCAATAACGCTCCAGGTCCACGGTCTCGACGTGCAGGATGGGGCGGCCGAAGAGCCGGCCCCCGACGGCACGGAAGTGTTCCGGGTCACCGCTGGTGAAGAACCGATAAACGGGCTCGGCCCCCGCGTCCGCCGCGCCGGACCCGCCACCCGCCGCCGGGGCCTCGAGGCCTTCCCGCCGTAGGATGTCCAAAGCCTCACGCGCGGTCTCCTCGGCCGGGTCGACGATGGCCACGTCCGGCCCGAGAGCCAGCGAAATGGCCCGGGCCAAGGGCGCGAAGTGCGTGCAGCCGAGGATCACCGTCGACGGGCGGCGCCCGACCAACGGTCCGAGGGCGTCGGCCACCATCCGCTCGACCGCCGGTCCCTCGAACTCGCCGCTCTCGGCGGCCAGGACGAAGGCCGGACAGGCCAGGCCGGCCGCCTCGCCGCCGAAACCCAGGCCGCGCAAGGCCCGGGGATAGGCCCCGCTATCGATGGTCGCCTTGGTCCCCAGGACGGCCAGCCATCCGGGACCCCGGTGGGTCGCCAGGGCGGCCCGTGAGCCCGGGTCGATCACCCCGACGACGGGCATCGGCGAAGTCCGCGAGGCTTCCTCGAGGGCCGCCGCCGTGGCTGTGTTGCAGGCGATGATGACCAGTTTGGTGCCCTTCTCGGCGAAGAACCGAAGGGCCTGGCCGGTGAAGCGCCGGACCTCTTCGAGAGGGCGCGGCCCATACGGGAAGCGGCCCGAATCGGCCAGGTAAATGAACGGTTCGTGGGGGGCGAGGCGGGCGACGTTACGGGCGACGGCCAGTCCGCCGACGCCCGAATCGAAGATGCCGATTGGCCGTTCACTGAAGCCGGTCCGCTTGCCCCCGATAGCTCGTCCGTCCATCCACACGCCTCCCCGGCTTGGCCCGTTCTAAATGAAACGGGCCGACCGCCCGGTCGGCCGCAATCATCTCAGCTTTCTGGCACTCAACTGGTCTGGGCCTTGGTCGTGGGACCGGGTCCCACGTCCTTTGTCATGAGTAAGTATATCTGTTCGAGGGCGTGGATTAAACGTCCCTTTTCCTCTTCGCCAACGGTTTCCATCACCTGGGCGAGGTATTTGCGGCGGGCCACCAACACCTCGGCGATGATCTGCCGGCCGCGGTCCTTGATCTTCAGCCGGATGACCCGCCGGTCGTTGGGGTCCCGCTCGCGCTCGATGAGGCTGTTCCGTTCCATCCGGTCGACCAGGTCGGTCGCCGTGGAACAGGCCAGATACAGGTGATCACAGAGTTCCCCCATGGTCAGCTGGCCATGGTGGTCGAGTTCAAGTAGGGCGTTGAACTGCGGCGGAGTGACTTCGAAGTCCTGGAGGATGTCCCGGCCGCGCTTCCGGATGATTATGCTGACCTGGCGAAGCAGCTCTTCGAGTTCGACGATCTGGTCACCCTGAGCCTTCGGCAAGTCGCTCACCTCCGTGGGCCTTTATCTTTCGTCCCCCCAAGGGCCTAAGTAATAATAGCAAGTCCACCCCAGCCTGTCAATCGTTACCTGCGTAGAAGTCGGCGACCCCCTGCATGATGGCCTGGGCGAGGTTCTTCTGGAAGGCTGCGTCCTTGAGCAGTTTCTCGTCGCTCTTGGTCGATAGATATAGCCCTTCGACCAGCACCGACGGCATCTTGCTCTCGCGGATGACGACGAACGGCTCGGTCCGTACGCCCCGGTCGATGGTCCCCAGAGAGCCGACCACCGAATGATGCACGGCGTTGGCCAGCGCGTGGCTGAGCGGGTTGGTGTTGGTGTAGTAGGTCTCCGTGCCGGAGCGCTGATAGTCGTAGGCATTGTTGTGGACGGAGATGAAGAGGTCGGCGTTGGCCGCGTTGGCCATCTGCGGGCGCTCATAGAGGCCGACGTCGACGTCCTCGGTGCGGGTCATCAGGACCCGGGCCCCCGCGGCCACCAGCGCGTCCCGCAGGTCGAGGGCGATGGCCAGGTCGATGTCCTTCTCCAGGGTGCCGCTGTAGCCGCGCGCCCCTGGGTCAGGGCCGCCGTGCCCGGGGTCGACCACGATGAGCTTCCCGACCAGACTGGACTGGGTCAGGGTGAAACTGACCTGTTTCCCGTCGGGCGAGGCGGTGGCCGCGTAATCGAGCATCGCCGGGCTCTCGATGGTCAGCCGGACCGTGGACGGGTTGTCCGGCTGCACCGACCAGGTGACGTTGCTGACCAGACCGTCGCCCGGGGCGATGGCCGGTCCCAGGTCGGTCGCGGTGGCGAAGGGCACGTCGATGATGAGCCGGTTCGGGTAGGCCAGGCGGGACGTCTTCCAGGTCACGCCCTGGCTTGTGGCCAGGGTCAGGTGGGCGGCCCCCCCGGTCGCTTTGTCGTAGGAAAGAGTGTTGACCGACGCCAGGAAATGGCCGATGGCCTCCTGGTCCGTGGCCTCGACGCCGATGCTGACCGGCTTCTTCAGGTCGGCGACGACGCGGACCACCTGCGGGCTGGCGACCTGCGAGACGCTCAACTGGCTGACCGTGGCGTCATCGACGGTCACCGTGGGCTGGGTCAGCGCGGCTGAGAGCGAGGCCCCCTGCACGTCGATGACGGCCCGATCGGGGCTCCGCAGCGTGGCCGTCTGGCTCTTGACCGGACCGGTCGTGCCGAGGACGATGACCCGCTCCTGCCCCCTGGTCTCCATGCCGACGCTGGTGACTTTGTAGCCGAAGGTGATCTTGACGGCGGTGTTGTGGCCGTCCGTGGTCACCTGGGCCGGCGTGGCCTCAGGGAAGTCGAGGATGATCCGGGAGACGTTCGGGTTCGTGGAGAAGACGCCGCTCCGAACGCGGGTCAGGGCCGGGTCGTTGAAGTCGTAGGCGTCCTGAGGCAGTCCGAGGACGGTCCCCTTGAGGTCGACGATGAGCCGGTCGGGGTTCTTGGCCACGGTCGTCGTGAAACCGGCGATGCCGCCCTTGACGTCGATGGTCACCGTGGCCGCGCCGAGGCCCTTGTCGTAGCTTACCCCGGAGACTATCCCATCGCGGCGGATGTAGACGGCGTAAGCCTTGGCGTCCCAGTCGACGGTGGCCCCCAAAGCCTCGCTGACGAAGCGCAGCGGGACGATGGTCCGGCCGCTGACGGCCGCCGCCGGCACGGCCAGGGTCACCAGCCTCTTGTTCACGTAGGCCCGCGTGTCGCCGATCTTCAAGGTGATGGTCGTGCCGTTGAGGACGACGGTGACGGTCCGCGACTTGGTGTCATAACCGACGGTGGCCCCGAAGTACTCGGAGACGACGCGCAAGGGCACCATCACCCGGCTGTTGGTGATGGTCGGGGCGACGTCGCTGGAGACCACGGTCCCGTTGATGAAGAGCTTGACGCGGGCGGCCGCGGCCGCCGGGGCGCCCCCTGCGAAGAGGGTGACGCCAAGGACCGCCGCCGCGACGAAGGCGGCGAACCAGCGCCGGATTTGGTTTTGTCGTCTACGGATTTGCGCGAAGACCTTCTCTGAAGGGCTCATTGGGCCTCCCCCGGTTCCTGGAAAAGTCTCAATATCCCGTCATTCTACTTGTTTCGACCATCTCCTGCGTTTTTCGTCTTTTCGGGGCCGTGGAAAAAGCTTCCGGCGCCCCGAGCGGGGCGCCGGCCATTCAAGGTCTGCTCTTCTGAAACGCCGTCCAGGAAAGGAATCCGCCGGTCAGGTTCTTGACGTCCCGAAAACCCGATTGCCGCAGGACCCGATAGGCGAAGTAACTCCGTTGCCCGCCCCGGCAGTAGACGATGGTCTCCCGGGCCGGGTCGAGTTCGCCGAGGCGCTCGCGAAGCTCGGGCAGGGGAAGGCCGACCGCCCCCGGGATCGTCCCCTCGCGCCATTCCCGCGGGTCGCGGACATCAACGACCTGCGGGCCGGGGGACCGCCCGGCCTCGATGAGCCTGGCGACCTCGGCCGGCGTGACGGCCACCACCTGGCCGCGGAAGATGTTGGCGGTGGTCATCCCGGCCATGATCACCGGGTCCTTGGCCGCACCGAACGGGGGCGCGTAAGCCAGGTCGAGAGATCGGAA
>JAJYMC010000016.1 GCA_021787335.1 Bacillota bacterium
CAGGTTTGTTCTGCGCCTGACCACCAGCGACGGGTTCCTGTGGCTTCCGCTCAAGAATGAGCCGTACTACCGTGCACGCCTGGAGGCTATCGCTACCGGGAAGGGTCATCAGGGAGACGCCAAACTCATTCAGGAGAATGGTTGGTGGTATCTGCTCTTGCCCACGCGGGAGGAAGTGCCCGAACCCGCCGGAACCAACGTAGTCGGTGTTGATCTCGGGGTCGCGAACCTTGCTGTTGTCTCCACCCCTGACGGAAAGGTAAACCGTTTCCTCTCCGGCCGTGCTGCCCAAGCAAGACGGAATCGGTTCTTCAACCGCCGCTACTCCTTGTCGTGCACCAAGAAACCACACATCATCAAGCGGGATCAAGATAAGGAACACCGTTGGATGAAAGATGTGAATCATAAGGTTTCGCGGGCCATCATCCGAGAAGCGCAGAAGGTGGCAAACCCGGTTATCGCCCTGGAGGAACTACGCGGCATCCGAGAGCGGGTCAAGGCTACCAAGAAGGTTAACCGGATGCTCCACTCCTGGGCGTTCGCCCAACTGATCGGCTTCATCGAGGACAAGGCTGCCCGGGCTGGCATACCCGTTGTACGGGTAGACCCTCGCAAGACCAGCCAGACCTGTTCCAGGTGCGGCCACGCGGAGCGGGCGAATCGGAGTACGCAAGCCCTATTCAGGTGCAAGCGATGCGGATTTGAAATCCACGCCGATTTGCAGGCCGCTCGGAACATTGCCGCCAAGGCACAATCGCTCGAATCAGGCTAGATGTCTGGTACGATGGGCCTCCTGACAAGGCCCTGAAGCCCGGCACTCTACTCCTTTGGGAGTAAATCCCGACCGGGCAACCTGGCAACTTCCCTTCGGGAATCCCCCCCTTCAGGGGTGGGAGGATGTCAAGTCTGTCCCTCCTGTGAATGCGATTGCTTGGCGAAACCACTTCTTGGGTTTCGCCCTCCGGTGGTCGAATCCTCCCCGGGCGTGATAACTTAAGCTCGCCCTATAACCTACGCCGGCGCGACGACGAGGGCACGCCCATCTCGTTGCGGTACTTGGCCACCGTCCGCCGGGAGATGGCGATGCCCTTCTTCCCGAGGAGCTTGGTCAGGGCGTCGTCGGACAGCGGCCGGCTCGGATCCTCCCCGGCCACGAGGTCCTGGATGTGCATCTTGACGCTCTCCGACGAGATGCCGGCGGTCTCCCCGGCCGCCGCCACTCCGCTGGTGAAGAAGTACTTCAACTCGAACGTGCCCTGCGGGGTCTGGACGTACTTGTTCGAGGTCGCCCGGCTGACGGTCGACTCGTGCATCCCGATGATCTCGGCGATGTGCCTGAGGCTCATCGGCCGCAGGTGGCGCAGGCCGTGATCGAGGAAGTCGCGCTGCAGCCGGACGATGGTCTCGGTGACCCGGTAGAGGGTCCGGCGGCGCTGCTCGATGGCCCGGATGAGCCAGAGGGCCGAGTTCAGCCGGCCTTCGATGTAGGCCCGGGCCTCGCCCAGCTGCTCCCCGTCGGCGGCCCCGGTCCCCCGGTCGAGGAGGTGCCGGTAATAGCGGTTTATACCCAGCCTGGGGACGGCCGAGTCGTTGACGATGACGACGTAGTCCCCCTCGACCCGCTCGATGACGACGTCGGGGACGATGTACCGAATGTCGTTGGGGTCGGCGAAGCGCCGCCCCGGCCGGGGGTCGAGGGTCCGGATGAAATCGGCGGCCTGCTGGACCAGCTTGGCCGGGGCGTCGAGGGTGGCGGCCAGCTTGGCCAGGCGCCCCGAGCCCAGTTCCTCGAGGTGGCCATCGATGATCCGCCGGGCGAGGTCGCGCACGGCCGCCCGGGCCTTGTCCGGGGGCAGCGCCTCGAGCTGCAACCGCAGGCACTCGGCCAGGTCACGGGCTCCAACGCCGGGTGGGTCGAAGATCGTGAAGACCTGGTGGACCCGGGCCACGTCGGCGACCGGGGCGCCCAGGACCTCGGCCGCTTCCCCGAGGCTGGTCCTGAGGTAGCCGTCCTCGTCGAGCATGCCGATGAAGTACTCGCCGATGCGGCGCTCGGCCGGCGTCAGCTGGCTCAGGTGCAGCTGCAGGTCCAGATGCTGCTCCAGGGTGGGGGCCTCGGACAGGCGGGACTCGACCGGACGGGCCCCGGCGTCCGGGTCACGCTCGGCGGTCGGCGTGAAACCTAGGTCGCTGCGGTCCTGGAAGTACGATTGCCAATCAAGGTCGAACTTCTCCCCCTCGCGCTCGGCCTCGCGCGGGCCGCCGTCCTCCTGGGACTGGGATGCCGGGGTGGCGGCCTCGTCGCGGACCTCGAGGACCGGATTGGTCAGGACCTGCTCGGTCAGATACTCAGACAGCTCCGTGGCCGACAACTGGAGGACAGTGATGGCCTGACGGAGCTCCGGAGTCATGATGAGCTTTTGGGTCTGCTGTTGAACCAGCTTCGGACCGAGGTCCATGGTCTTCACCAAGGAAAGCTATTCGGCTTCCCGGTAGGTTTCCCTTTGTCGACGCGGGCGGCCATCATCCTGGCCGGCAGCGGCATTAGCTTCCCCTAGAACGGCCATTTAGCCCACCCTCCCCCACGATGCCCTGGGCGAACGTGTTCTACAGAAGTGTTTCGCGTTTCCCCTCTTCTGGCCGCAGGCCACGGGGACGCCGGGTGATTCCGGCTTTGACGGTCTCACTGCTCGATGCGCCGCCCAGGATGAGGATAACGGCGACTCCAAGGATGCCAAGAAGATAGTGCCCCGTCGTGAAAGCCAGAACCACGAACCAGACGAGGCCGATGACGATCAGGATGGGCGACAAGACCAGGGCGCCGAGGACGGCCATGATTCCCAGCAGCCAATTGGTGGCAAACGCCTGCTGGATCAGATTGAACACCGGAGCAGCCACCCGAGACATGAGTTCCGTCATCTTGTTTCTGTCCTCCCCTCCCGTGTTGACCCGCCATTTCGAAGACGGTACATCTGGATGACCAGGTCTGCCATCGCCCCACCCCATTGGGGGTTGGGAAACCAGAACTGATATTCCTTCGTTGAGGTGCGACAGATTATCCCTGCACGGTCGCGCTCTCCTCTGACTTCCGGTTCACCACTGAGGTTCTCAAACAGCAGGTAGCCCTTGATACCGCCCATTATGACCCGGAGCCCATCCCGGGTCACCATGACGCCCTGTGTGCCGTCGCGTGAGGACGTGTCTTGGAAGAGCCCGACCACCTGCTCGGGATGGAGCCGGCGGCTGGTCTGCCCGTATGCGCGGATGAACCGCTCAAGGTGTGGCATCGAAATAGCGCCGGCCACACTATAGCGTTTGTCGTTCCCCCCGCCGAGGCGGTTCTTCATGCCCGCCAGGGTCCGCTGAAGGACCGCGCGCCGCTCCGGGTCGAGTCCTCGTTCGAACCCGAAGATCAGTCGCCGCAACATCGCGACAAGAGGCTCCTTAGGCACATTGGCGAGCGGGATCTCTATATGCTCGGAGTCCGTGTCGACAATGAACCCGTCTCTACTGATGGCAATGTTGTCAATTTCGTCGAAGGCCACAGAGCTATCGGCTCCATCGGTTCCGAAACGAATCATATCGGTCGTCACGATGACCTCGGGGGCATCCTTTTCGGGATTGCCGATAGCGAAAAGCATATAGTCAGGCCCTTCGCCTCGATCTTCCGATAGGGCAAAACGCCCCTGCGCGCCGGTTACCTGGGCGAGCTCCTCAGGCCCGACAAGGCCCACGCCCAGGTCCCCGTACTCCTTGCGAAGCTCAGCTGCTAACTCCGCTGTGCTATACCTGGTATCGTCAACCGTGATGGCCCTTCCGAAGCGCTCTCTTTCGAGCTCTATCACCCCTGCTTCGGACGCGCCAAACCGGCGGTGAAGCTCCTGCAACCTCTGAGCGAGCTCTTGTTCGCCCAAACCTAGGGAGCTGACTTGAACTAGCTGTTGCTCGTACTCCCGGGCGTAATAGCGCCCCAGGACATCTCCCTCGACGGCTTTCGAATCTCCGGATGGCAGCCCGAAATCGGCGCGGGCCTGTTCGATGAATGCAAGGACTTCGCTCAGCGGTCTGCCGCAGCGGCTCTCGATATGCAGCCGATAACGGTCGCGAACGACCATTGCCTCCGCCTCAGCCAACTGCCCACCGGCAAGGCCGAACCGGCTCTTGATCTCTTGCAGTGTCTCAACGACAGTGTCGTCGGGCCTACCGCTGCCCCAAGCCCGGCCCAGTTCGTTCAGGTAATAGTCCTTGGGGCTGGTCCACTCGATCTTGATGGTAGAAAGCGCACGGCTCTTAAGGACCCGGCCAACATACAGCTCCAGGCGTTCGAGAGAACCACCGGCCACGGCCTGGAGTGACTCCGTCCCGGGCAGCCGGGTAAGTGTCTTCCAGGTCTCGAAAAGGTCATGGATATAATCGAAGACCCGGGGACTTACCTCGTCAGTAGGCACCCTGATCGGATAGTCGACGTCCTTGATGGTCAATGTCAGGTAACTGTTCAGGTCCGTTCCAAAACTGACTCTGTCCAGATCCCGATAGCTGCTGGCAAGCGTAACACGCCGGCCCGACCCGGAGAGCCCGGATACGTAGACGCCTGCCCGAGAAAGAACCCACGTGGAGTCAGGGTTGACCCAAATCGCGAGGATTGAAGACGAGGCCGCGGCCTCGGGGCCACAGCTTGACTTGGCTTCCGCGACGTCCTTTTGAGTCGCCTCGCTGACCATGTTCGCGGGGATGTCCACGCCCTTGCCGAGGGACTCAAGGAAGGATACCTCGTCATCCGGTGCGCCGCCGGGCCGCGTGACCTTGAGGAGCGCCAACCTAGAACCGAATTCCGTCCGCCATTCGGGGTCTCCCTCCCGTGCCAGGGCGGCCTCCAATACGACCACCTGGGCATCGGGGTTCCTCAGCAGAGAGTCGGTCAGGGCCAGGTAGGCCTCTGAGCAGCAGGGGTTCAGAGCCAAGGCCTGGAGGAGATAGCTGGTGTATCGGCGCGGGTCGCCCTTGGCTGACTCTGAGTCTCTCAGGAGATCCCTTGCTTGGACGATGTCCTCGTTGATCTCGCCGCAACTACGCAATCCCGTCGATTGGCCCCAGGCGATGGCTATCATCTCGTACAACTTCACGAAACCTTCGTTACAGAAAGTCTCAAAGACCTCCATAGACTGCTCGAAAGTCCTCAGAAGGTCGCCATTGAGCCTCGCCTTAAGGGAGTTGCTCGCCACCATGGCGCTGACCTTGCCAACGGCCTTCCCAATCCCGTTCAAGGCGCCCACGGTGAGCATGAAGCCCAGGCTGCCTATGGCGATGGTAGACGAGGACCCCCGCGCGAAGGCGCGCTGGGCCCGGTCGAGTTCCACGAGATCCTGCGCGGTTGCCATGCCGGTCTGGGCGGCGTCCGCCAAGTCGCCGAGCAGAGGCCAATCGAACGTAGACAGGATGTCCTCTCGGGAAGGACCTTTGACGCCCAAGAAGATCCTCATCGCCGCACGCACGGCCTCAGCGAACTTGCCAAGGCTGGCCAGGGCAAGTGCTTGTAGGTTGTCATAGTCGAACCAGGCCAGTGTCGTGGAGCTATGGAATCTCTGGGCCAAGGCGCCGAGGAATTCGGTCCGAGCCGCCACCGCGGCCCTGAAGTACAGGTGATAGAAGGGATCCGCTCGTCTCTCGGCCGTAAAGCACATGGCCAGGTCGGTGCCAGGCAGAGGAATGAGTAAGTCGGCGAGACCCTCGGTATAGTCCTCTTCTGGTTGTGACCTGGCCTTCTTCCGGTTGTGGGCCTTCTTTGAGCGCCTTCCATCCCCTCTGGGGTCAGAAGCGTTCTGGTCCCCGGCCGGTGTTGTGGCCGGCAGCGGATGCTCAGCCTGCCTAGACTTGAGGAAGGACACCCGGAGTTCCGCAGCGTCTTCCGCGGAAAGGCCGGCGTCGGCGCCGAACTCCCTGAGCTCTGTCTCCTCAGATTCCGCCAGTTCGTCCGTCCCCTGGTAGATGACCTCGAGGAAGTCCCTGTACTGGGCGTATTTGGAGAGCAGCTCGGCCACGGACTTGAGGCAGACGTCCGAGTCCAGCCCGAGCACCTTGGCTTTCTGTTCGAGAATCTTCCTGCCCTTCTCGGTGTCATGGGTGTTCTGCCAATACAGGCGCCTGAAGGTTTCGAGGTACTTATCCTGTGCCTCTGACATCCATCTCCCTCCATCCGGTAAACTGTTCCCCATCTAGCCATGTTTTCCCTCTTTTACCATCCCGGCAAGACCGCTGGTCTACGAGGCGCTCGCGCCCCTGTTCGATGCGGAGAAGAGGCCCGAAAAAGAAGAGGACGGAGCCTTTACAGGCTCCGTCTATATCAATTGGGGGGAATGTGGCGTGCTTGGTGCGGCAACAGCGCGCGCGGCCCGCCGCGGGCTCTACATATCGTAGTACATCTGGAACTCGTAGGGGTGCGGCCGGACTTTGATCGGTTCGGCCTCGGCCCGCTTGATCTCAATCCATTCCTCGAGCAGTTCGGGCGAGAAGACGCCGCCCTTCAGGAGGAAGTCGTGGTCGGCCTCGAGGGCGTCGAGGGCCTCATCGAGGGACCCGGGCACGTTCTTGACCTTGGCCTTCTGATCGGCCGGCAGCTCGTAGATGTTGAAGTCCATCGGGCCGAAGCCGGCCTCGACGGGGTCGATCTTCCGGGCGATGCCGTCCAGGCCGGCCATGAGCATGGCGGCGAAGGCCAGGTATGGGTTGGCCAAACTGTCCGGCGGGCGGAATTCGACCCGCTTGGCCGCCGGCGACTCGGAGTACATCGGGATGCGCACGGCCGCGCTGCGGTTTCGCTTGGAGAAGGCGATGTTGACCGGGGCCTCGTAGCCTGGGACGAGCCGCTTATAGGAGTTGGTCGTCGGGCTGGTCAGGGCCAGGAGGGCCGGGGCGTGGGCCAGAAGCCCGCCGATGTAGTACAGGGCGCTCTGGCTCAGCCCGGCATAGCCCTTGGCGTCGGCGAAAGTCGGGCGACCCTCGCGCCATAGGCTCTGGTGAACGTGCATCCCACTGCCGTTGTCGCCGAAGAGCGGCTTCGGCATGAAGGTCACGCTCTTGCCGGCCCGGTGGGCCATGTTGCGGACGATGTACTTATACATCATGACCTTGTCGGCCATGTTCAGGAGCGTGTCGTAGCGGAGGTCGATCTCGACCTGGGCGGCCGTCGCCACCTCGTGGGTGTGGGACTCGACGGTCAGCCCCAGCTCCTCCATCTGCCGGACCATCTCCGAGCGCAGCTCCGAGGTGTGGTCGTGGGGCGGGGTCCGGTTGTAGCCGCCCTTGTTCGGGACCTTCGACCCCAGGTTCTTGCCCTGGCCGTTGGCCGTCCCCGTGTTCCAGGCAGCCTCCTCGGCGTCGAAGGAGTAGAAGGCGGAGTTCGGGGTGTTCCCGAAGCGGACGTCGTCGAGGATGAAGAACTCGAGCTCCGGCCCCCAGTAGCTGGCGTCGGCGACGCCGGTCGACCGGAGGTGGTCCTCGGCGCGCGCGGCCGTCAGCCGCGGGTCCTTGGCGTAGCCGCGGCCGCCCACCGGCCCGGCGCCGGGCTCGGAGATGCTGCAGATGAGGCTGATGGTGGTCTGGGCGAAGAACGGGTCGATGACCGCCGTGGCCGGGTCGGCCACGAGGAGCATGTCGCTCTCATCGATGGACTGGAACCCTCTCACGCTCGAACCGTCGAAGCCGACGCCCTCGGTGAACATGGACGGGCTCAGCTCGGCGACGGACAACGTCTTGTGCTGCCAGATCCCGGTGAGGTCGACGAACTTCAGGTCGACCTGGCGGACCTCGCGCTCTTCGGCCAGGGCCAGGACATCGTCAACGGTCGCGGGGCGGTCTTCCTCCGGGCGTTTCGGGACGTACTTCTCGGCTCTCATTGCCGCTCTTCCCCTCTCGTTTGTGAGGGGAAGGACTCGGTGGCGCGGTCGGCGCGGGGGCGGCCGGTCTGGCCGTCCCGGCTGGGCGGTCGACGACATCGTAGAGCTCGGCCTGATTCGAGACCGGGTAGACCGAGGTCAGCCGCCGCGCCATCGGGCCGCCCATGCGGCTCTCGTTCTGGCTGACGACGGTCCGGTCGCCGGGTCTGGGCGCCGCCGCGGCGGCGGCCTTGGCCTCCTGTTCGCGCAGGAAAGCCTTGATGCCGCTGACGGTCAGGCCCTTCTCGAAGAGCTCCTTGACCTGCTTCAGTCGTTCGACGTCCCGCTCGGAGTAAAGGCGTTGCCTGCCCATGGTCCGCCGTGGCTGGACCAACCCCATCTGGTCGTAGTACCGGATCTGGCGGCCGCTCAGTCCGGTCAGTTGCTCGACGACTCGCATGGGGTAGGCGGGCATTCGCCGGTCGATCTCCACCGGGAGTCCCTCCTTGTAAACCAATATACGCGCGGGGACGAGTCCTTGTCAATAGAATGTCAACTTTCTTGACACAGTATTTACAGGAAGCGGCCGGCGCCCGCGGGACGGGCGTTTGTGAGGTGTCATCGCCGGCGACGGTCGCGGACCAGGCGCCGGGATAGGGCCACCAGTTGCGGGGCGAACGGCAGAACAGGATGCCGCTGACGAAGTTTGAAGAAGGTGTGGGCGTTGGCCACCTGGCGCGCCGGGTCGACCGCGCCCAGCGCGGCCAGGGGCGCGATGCGGGCGCTGATGAGCAAAAAGGCCCCGGCGCCGATGACATTGAGAAGAAGGTGGGTCACGGCCGCGCGCTTGGCCGACGTGCTCGTGCCAAGGCTGGCGATGAGGGCGGTGACGCAGGTCCCGACGTTGCTCCCGAGGACCGCCGGGAAGGCCACGTAGATGTCAATGAAGCCCTGGCGGGCCAGGACCTCGCACAGCCCGACGACAGCCGCCGAGCTCTGGAGGACCGCGGTGATGACCGCGCCAAACACGAAGGCCACGACCGGGATCCTTCCGAAGTCGACGAGGAAGCGCTGGAAGGCCGGCAGGCGGTGGAGCGGTTCGAGGGCCCCCGTGACGGTCTCCAGCCCGACGAAGATGAGACCGGCGCCGGCGATGACCTCGCCCAGGCGCCGCTGGGAAGCGGTCCGGCCGAATAGCCGGATGACCGCCCCGGCCAGGACGGCCAGGTATGAAAAGCCGCCCACCTTGAACGCGAAGAGTTGGGCGGTGATGGTTGTCCCCAGATTGGCCCCCATGACCACGCCGACGGCCTGCTCCAAAGTCATCGCCCCGGCGTCGACCAGTCCCACGACCATGACGGTCACGGCGGTGCTGCTCTGGATGAGCGCCGTGACCACGGTCCCGGCCAGCACACCCCGGCTCAGGGTGCCTGCCAGGACCTCGATGACGGGCTTCAGCCTCACGGCGGCCACCCGTTCGAGCCCCTCGCGCATGGTGGCCAGGCCGAAGAGGAACAGCCCGAGCCCGCCGGTGAGGGCCAGCCAGGATTGTTGGTTCACGATGTCAGCCCACGCTCAGATGGCGGGCGACCACGTTCACCTCCAGCACGTTGAGAGCGGTCATGTACTCGACGACCTCTTTCACCTGGCGCTGGGCCTGCCGGAGGACGTCCTCCAGGCGTTGGCCGTAGAGCACCGAGGTCTCGAGGTCGATGACGACGCCGTCGTGGGTCGTCTCCACGCGGACCCGGGTCACCTTGGCGATGCCCTTCGACTGCTTGCAGGCCTTGGCGGCGATGGTCATGACGACCATGTCCTCGATGGTGAAGCGGCCGAGGGAACTGAAGGTCGGGCGGACGACCGACTTCTCGATGAGCACCGGGGCCTCGTTCCGGGAGCGTCCGCGGGCGAAGAGGCGCAGCGGGTCGATCATATAGCCCGAGAAGGTCTTCTTGACCTCCAGGGTCGGGGCCGGGATGACGTGCTTGCCCTGTTCCAAGCGGATCCGACGGGCCCGGCGGATCTCTCCGGGCGAGGCGATCTGGTCGATCCGGATGTACTGCTTCGGTTCGGGCAGCTCGAGGATCTTAGCGATATGCCGGACCATCTCGTCCGACGTCCCGAGGATGAGGACGCCGGTCGGATCGAGTTCCCTTATCTTGGCCCGGACCTCATAGGCGTGATCGGCATCGGTGAAAAGGGCGCGCTTGACCGCGCCGATCTTGGTCTCCTCCCGCTTGGCCGACTGGCCGGCCAGGATCTTGCTCTCCTGGATGAGGAGGCCGTCATCGATGATGAGGTCGATGTTGTGTTCGTAGGCGACCAGCTGGGCGTGGTGGCTCTTGCCCGTCCCGGCCGCTCCGACGAGGGCGTAAACCTCCAAGCGGTAACCCCCTTTGGCCTAGGCATAAGTATATTCGGCCCCTGGCGGGGTTATCCTGCCCGCCCGCCAAAGGGCTGTTTGCCTGGGCCGGAGGTCGTTTTGTCAGATCGGCGTCAGATTCCTCACGAGGGACAAACACGAACCGGCCCCACCGCCCATACAATGCCGGCGGAGGGGCCGGTGTTCGCTTCACGGGCCCGCCGGACGCGGGGGGGAACAAGCATGTGCGGTATCACGGGCTGGGTTGACTTTGAGAGGGACCTGACGAAGGAGGGGCCGGTCGTCGAGGCGATGGCCGCGACCCTGGCCCACCGGGGTCCTGACGCGGCCGGGACATGGCTGTCGCCGAGCTGCGCCTTCGGACACCGGCGCCTGGTGGTCGTCGACCCGGCCGGCGGCGCGCAACCGATGGTCAGAGGGCGTGGGGACAGCGTCTACGTCATCGTCTACAACGGCGAGCTGTACAACACGACCGACATCCGGCGCGACCTGGAGGCCAGGGGGCACGTCTTTCAGGGCTACAGCGACACCGAGGCCCTGCTCCTGGCGTTCATCGAGTGGGGGCCGGACTGCCTGGCGCGCCTGAACGGCATCTTCGCCTTCGCCGTCTGGAGCGAGGCCGATCAGCGGCTCTTCCTGGCCCGCGACCGGCTCGGGGTGAAGCCGCTGTTCTATGCTCAGCGGGGGAGCGCCTTCATCTTCGGCTCTGAGCTGAAGGCGGTCCTGGCCCACCCGGCCGTCGAGCCGATCGTTGGCGCGGAGGGACTCGCCGAGGTGATGCTGATGGGGCCGGCCCGGACGCCCGGCTGCGGGGTTTTCAGGAACGTCAACGAGCTGCGGCCCGGGCGGTACCTCATTCACGACCGGTCCGGCACGCGGGTCCGGACCTACTGGAGCCTGGAGAGCCGCCCGCACCCCGACGACCTGGAGACGACCACGGCCACCGTGCGTGAACTGCTACGGGACACGGTGGAACGGCAGCTGGTCTCCGACGTGCCAGTCTGCACCCTGCTCTCTGGCGGCCTGGACTCCAGCGCGGTGACGGCCCTTGTCGCCGAGGCGTACGGCGGCAACGGCCGCTCGGGCCCCGGTGTCATCCTGCCGGCGCCGAACGGCCACCTCCCCCTGGACACCTACTCCATCGACTACGCCGGCAACGACCGCCACTTCCGGTCCAATGAGTATCAGCCGGATGCCGATGGGCCGTGGGTCCGGCGGGTCTCCGACCTTCTCGGGACGAACCACCATCGTGTCACCATCGACACGCCCGAGCTGGTCGCCGCCCTCAAAGACTCGGTGCGGGCCAACGACCTGCCCGGGTTCGCCGACGTGGACTCATCCCTGCTGCTCTTCTGTCGCGAGGTGAAGCGACGAGCGACGGTGGCCCTCTCCGGCGAAGCGGCCGACGAGGTCTGGGGCGGCTACCCGTGGTTCCGCAACCCCGAGGCCGTGGCGGCCAACACCTTCCCCTGGGCCCGCTCGACGGCGGCCCGTGCGAGCCTGCTCGCGCCCGAGGTGGCGGAAGTGGTGGGCGCCCGCGAATACGTGCCCCGGCGCTACCACGAGGCCCTGGCCGAAGTCCCGCGGCTGCCGGGCGAGGGCCCGGAGGAGGCGCGCCTGCGCGAGATCTTCTACCTCAACATCACCCGCTTCATGCCGACCCTCCTCGACCGCAAGGACCGGATGAGCATGGCCAGCGGCCTCGAAGTCCGCGTCCCCTACTGCGACCACCGGCTGGTCGAGTACGCCTGGAACATCCCGGCGGCGATGAAGTTCGCCGGCGGGCGCGAGAAAGGTCTGCTGCGTCTGGCCCTGCGGGGAGTCCTCCCGGACGACGTCATCATGCGCAAGAAGAGCCCCTACCCGAAGACGCACAACCCCGCCTACCTTGCGGCCGTGCAGGGTTGGCTGGAGGACGTGCTGGCCGACCCTTCGTCGCCTCTGCTGCAGTTGATCGACGTCGCGCGGGTCCGCTCGATCATCGCCGGCGACGGCGCGGCCTTCGGCACCAGCTGGTTCGGCCAGCTAATGGGCGGCGCCCAGCTCTTCGCCTACCTGGCTCAGGTGGACCACTGGCTGAGGGAGTATCACGTCTCCATCCGATGACAAGGGCAATGCCCGGGCCACCCCGAGGAAAAAACAACGGCCCCGGTCAATCGGCCGGCGCCGCTTCGAGCTTCTCAAGCTCACTTCTGCTCTTTGTACTCGTACCAGCCCTTGCCCGACTTCCGGCCGAACTCGCCCTTCGTTACCTTCTCGACGATGAGCGGGCTCGGCTTGTGCTTGGGGTCGCCCGTGTCGCGGTACAGCTCCATGGCGATGTCATAGTGCAGGTCGATGCCGGTCAGGTCCATCAGGCGGAAGGGGCCCATGGGGTGGCCGAGGGCCTTGGTCACGGCGGTGTCGATGTCCTCGGGCGAGGCGACCTTCATGTCGGCGAGCCACGTGGCCTCGTCCATGAGGGCCATGAGGATGCGGTTGACGAGGAAGCCGTAGACCTCTTTCTTCAGGAGGACCGGCGTCTTCCCCATCTTCTTGGCCAGCTCCATGACCACGTTCGCGGTCTCAGGCGAGGTATGCGGCCCCTGGACCACCTCGACCAGCTCCATGACCAGCGCGGGGTTGAAGAAGTGCATGTTGCAGACCTTCTCCGGCCGCTTGGTGACGTCGACGATCTTCGAGCTGATGATGAAGGAGCTGTTCGTGGCCAGGATGGTGTCCGGCTTGCAGATCCGGTCGAGTTCGCGGAAGACCTGCCGCTTGAGGTCAAGCCGTTCGAGGACCGCCTCGATGACGAAGTCGGCCCCCCCGGCGGCCTTCTCCAGGTCCGACGTGTAGCTGATGCGCTGAGCCGCGGCCTTGGCCTGCTCCTCGGTGAGGCGGCCCTTCTGGACGCGCCCCGGCAGGTACTGGTCCTTGAAAGCGGACGCCTTGGCCACCATCTCTTCCTTGACGTCCATGTTGATGACCTCGAACCCGTGGATGGCCGCGTTGAGGGCGATCTGCGAACCCATGTTCCCGCAGCCCAGGACGCAGACCTTCTTGATCTCCTCGACCCGCATCGGCGAAGACCTCCTCCGGTGTTTGTGGCGACGTCAGTCAGGTTGGAACGTTTCGCCATTCGGAATCGTTTTCCCTCTGCAAATAATCGACCCGCCTTCGACCTGGCGGGCTTTCCTGCGTGGGTCGATTAAGAGCGGCCGGTGCTGGGCGGATGCCCTAAGGTGGGTCAGGCCTTGTAGTCGTACCAGCCCTGCCCCGACTTCCGGCCGAGCTGTCCCTTCGTGACCTTCTCCACCACGAGCGGGCTGGGCTTCTCCTTGGGGTCACCAGTCTCGCCATAGCTGAACCACTCGGATGGCAAAAATAGGAGCCGCGGGGCGGGCCCGCGGCTCCTGGATCAGGCACTGGTGGTCTGATGGCCTTTCACTACTTGGTCCTAATCATCCCTTCCCACGTCGACACCTTCTCGGCCTTCTTGGCCTGGCCGTACCAGCGCGTCGTGACCGACTTGGACTCAGTGTAGAAGGCGATGCCGTCACGGCCCATCACATGCACGTCGCCGATGAACGAGTTCTTGTGGCCCGAGAACGGGAAGACCGAGATGGGCACGGGGATGCCGACGTTGACCCCGACCATCCCGGCGTGGGTCCGCCGCGCGAACTCGCGGGCGTAGTGGCCGCTCTCGGTGAAGATGCAGGAGCCGTTGGCGTACGGGCTGTCGTTCATGACGGCCAGGCCCTCCTCGAAGTCCTTGACCCGCTTGATGCTGGTCACGGGTCCGAAGATCTCCTTGTCGCCGATCTCCATCCCCGGCTTGACGTGGTCGAAGATGGTCGGGCCGAGGAAGAAGCCGCCCTCGAAGCCCGGCACCACCACGTCGCGTCCGTCGAGGACCAGCTTGGCCCCTTCGGCGACGCCCTTCTCGATCCACTTGATGACCGACTGCTTGTGCTCGGCCGAGACCACCGGGCCGAGCTCGGTGGCCGGGTCGTAGGCGCAGCCGAGCTTGCGCTCCTTGGCGAACCTGACGAAGTACTCGAGGAACTCATCGGCCACGACGTCCTCGACGACGATGGCCGGCAGGGCCATGCAGCGCATCCCGGCGCAGCCGAAGGTCGAGTTGATGATGACCCGGGCGGCCTGTTCCAGGTTGGCGTCGCGCAACACGAGGCCGTGGTTCTTGGCCTCGCCGAGGGCCTGGACCCGCTTGCCGCTCCCGGCCGCGGTGGCGTAGATGTGGCGGCCGACCGAGGTCGAGCCGACGTAGGAGATGCCCTTCACGTCCGGATGCTTGAGGAGCAGTTCGGCCTCGGTCCGGCGGGCGGTGACCAGGTTGACGACGCCCTTGGGCATCCCGGCGTCGATGAGCAGTTCGAGGACGCGCATCGCCGTCTGCGGGGTCAGGCTGGCCGCCTTCAGGACGAAGGTGTTCCCGGTGGTGATGCAGAGCGGGATCATCCACCCGAAGGGGATCATGGCCGGGAAGTTGAACGGCACGATGCCGGCGAAGACGCCCACCGGCTCGCGGTACATGACCGTATCGAAGCCCTCGGAGACGTTCATCAGCGAGTCGCCCTGCATCGTCACGGGCAGGGCGCAAGCCAGCTCGACGACCTCGATGGCCTTGAGGATATCGCCGCGGGCCTCATCGAGGTTCTTGCCCAGCTCCTTCGAGACGAGCAGGGTCAGCTCATCGAGGTGGATCTCGAGGAGGCCCCTGAACTTGAACATGAGCTGGACCCGTTGCGTGACGGGCGTTCGCGACCAGCCCGGAAAGGCCGCCGCCGCGGCCGTGACGACTGCGTTGACTTCGTCGGCCGTGCAGCACGGCGCCTCGGCCATGACCTGGCCGGTGCTGGAATCGGTCACCGGCATGTACTCGCTGGTCTTGGATTCGAGCCACTCGTTGTTGACGCAGTACTTGAGGCGGGTGGGCAAGGATGTCACCTCTTGGGTTTGGCTTTGCTTGGACCGTTTCGATGAAGGTTCGGGTTCGTTGGGCTGCTCTCCTGCATGTGGTGTTCTGGTATATGTCCTGTGCACCGCCCAGAGTCAACCGTTGCACAGCGGTAAGCCCATCGTGCAGCCAAGATAAAGAGAGCGAAAAGGCGAAACAGAGACCTCGTAAGTTACGAAAAATTCGGGCTACGGACGCCATCCCCGAATATGACCCTTGGCTGCCTTTGCCACCTCAGTTTCCGCGCTGGTAGGATGCTAATAGAGACAGCCGGGGTGGTGGAGTCCAGATAAGAAGGGGGGTGAGACGAGTGGATGATTACGATCTGTTTGCCTTGTTCGGGCTGCTCGCCCTATTGGCGGCTCTAGCCTCTGCCGCCCTAGACTCCAAGCCGCTCAGATCATTGAGCTTGGCACTGATTGAAGGTTTCTCAAAGGCCTTGGCAGCAATGTAGGTTGGGTGTTTGCCCACCCAACCTACATCCCAGCCCGTCACTCAGGACTGGTCTCACCGAGAAGGCCCCAACTGGGGCCTTCTCCCTATGCAATTATCGACCGCTAGGCCATTAACAACCATTTCAATCGGCAAAAGGAAGCGTTTACAGGTGCCGTGGCTCGGGAAACCGTATTATCCCTTCACCCATCTTTCAAATAGAGTCCTCTTCCCCGGGGCAAAGTCTCCAAGTCCAAGTACTTTACAGGCGTAGGTCGCTGCATCGCTGTCCGGGTTAGGTAAGGTTGGGCCAACGGCGAGATGCCCAACCAGCTCCGCTTGGAGTCGCCCAGGTTGTGATACGACACCAACGTCACATGGTGTATCTCTAGCTGCTGAAGGAGGCCACCCCAGTTGTCCAGGTTCCGCCCTGAATCGACCGCGACTTTGGGGAACATGGTCGGTTCGCCGCCGGACAGGGTCACTCCACGCCGGGCTCGCGGAAGAGCGGAAACTCCGGGCGAAGCTCGTCCACGACCGACTCGACCGAACGCGCCTTGCCGGGCTGCTCTCCTGCTATGTTCGGCTACGTGGCGGCTCTCAGCATGATCGCGTTTCCTTCATATCGATAGTGCAGGCGCTTCTGGATCACCAGGACGGCGGCGAAGTGGCTCGCATATCGTGGGCTGATTCTGAGCGTTTCAAGGAGGTAATGACCCAGCCCGCCTGCCGGGGGATCGGTCATGTTTGCCCCAAGCGGAAACCAGCGGTCCCCGAAGTGGCTCAAGAGCTGTTCGATTTGCGCGGACGTGAGGCTTTGCCTTGAACCTCGGTCGTATGCCACCTCAATCCCGTCCTCGCTCGACCGCCAAGAGAACGGTTTGCCCTTGTCGCCCTTTCCCAATGTCGCGGCCGTTTGCCACTCGTCGTTGACTGCCATCCTCGTTCCTCCCAGTTTTTGATTTGAGCCTAGAAGACTTCCTCACCCGGGGCGCAGGAGTCAACCCCAGGCACCCGCCGAGGGTGTCCGGCAGCAGTGCGGTCAGGGTCGGACTTTACGAGAGACACTGCTGAAATCCCCAGCCAATCTCGCTTGGCATCACCCAGGTTGTGATACGGGACCAGCGTCATCCGGGGAATGCCAAGTTCCTGAAGAAGGCCACCCCACTTGTCGAAGTTCCGGGGCGTGTCGATGGCCTCGGGAATCAACGGCATCCGCGGCCACACGCGGGGGCCCTTGCCTTGCGCCGCCGCCGCGACCATGGCCCGTAGGTTGGCCTTGATCCTATTGTTACCCACGCCGCACCAGCGGCGCTGCTCGGCGTCGTCGAAGACCTTGATATCGAAGAGGACGAGGTCGAGCGAGGCGAGCAGGTCGCCGGCGGCCGCCAGGTCGAACTCGCCGCAGGTCTCCATGGCCACGTGGATGCCCTCGGCCTTGAGGCGGCGGGCCAGGTCGGCCGCGAACCTGGGGAACATCGTCGGCTCGCCGCCGGAGAGGGTCACCCCGCCGCCCGATTGGCGGAAGAGCGGGAACTCCGGGCGAAGCTCGTCCACGATCGACTCGACCGAACGCGGCTCGCCGAAGCGCACCATTGCCCCGGACGGGCAGTGGTCCACGCAGGTGAAACAGAGACGGCAACGGCCATGGTCGCGCACGCCAGGGGCCGTCACAGCCTTGTTCGGGCAGACCTCCACGCAGGTCCGGCAGGCGATGCAGAGGTGCGGCTTGAAGCCGAGCTGGGCCCGGGGGCTCCAGGACTCGGGGTTCTGGCACCACGCGCAACGCAGCGGGCAACCCTTGAAGAAGACGAGGCTGCGGACGCCCGGCCCGTCGTGGATGCAGAAGTGTTGGACCGAAAGGATGAGCGGCTCGCGCTCGGCGGCTGGCGCCTCACGGCCGGGGGCCGACGGCTCGGGCTCAGGGCGGCTCGCGCCCACCGGTTCACTCGAGCCCATGGGCCGTCCGCTCGATTATCTCGTCCTGCACCGCGGGCTGCAGGTCCCTGAAGTAGGCGCAATACCCGGCCACCCGGACGACGATGCCCGGGTCGGAGGCCGGGTCTTCCTTTGCCGCCCGTAGCATGTCGGCGTCGAGCACGTTGACCTGCACCTGCATCCCACCGCCGGCGAAGTAGGTGCGGAAGAGGCTGGCCAGGGCGTGGCGCCCGGCCGGGCCCTCGACGACCTTCTTATCGAACTTGAGGTTGAGGGCGCAGCAGTTGGCCCACGCTCGGCTGTCCAGCGAGGCTGCCGAGCGCAGGACGGCCGTGGGCCCGCGGCGCTCGACGCCGTCCACCGGCGATAGGCCGTTGGAGAGGCGGTGGCCGGCTGGGCGGCCGTCGGGCAGGGCCCCGGTCATCCGACCGAAACCGTAGTGACAGGTCATCGAGTAGAAGCCCGGGATATACTGGCCGCCGCGGGTGTTGCGGTGGGCGCGAACGGCGTCGCTGAAGGCGTCGGCGGCCACCTGGGCCATGGCGTCGGCCTCGGGCTGACCGTTGCCATAGCGCGGCAGGCGCGTCGCCAGCTCGACCCGCAGGGCCTCCTGCCCGCGGAAGTCGCTCTGGAGGATGCCGACGAACTCGTCCAGGGTGAATCGACGGTCCTCGAAGACCATCTTCTTCAGGGCGTAGAGGGAGTCGGCCGCGTCGGCGAAGCCGGCCGCCTGGATCGAGGTGTAGTCGTAGAGGCCGCCGCCCCAGGTGACGTCCCGGCCCTTGGCCAGGCAACCCTCGGTCATGATGGAAGTGACCGGGGTCGGGCGCCAGACGCGGTAGGTCTCCTCGAGCCAGCCCATGACCATCGCCATGTCGTCCACGGCCGACCGGGTCTCGGCGCGGAAGGCGGACACGACCTCGTCGAAGGTCCGCAGGGTGCCGCGGCCCTTGATGAGCGCCCGCTCAAGGCACATGGGCAGGTTGAAGAGGCACGCGTCGGAGGAGTTGTAGGTCCGGCCCTGGCTGGCCAACTCAACACAGCCGATGATGGCGTAGTCACGGGCATGGGCCTTGGTCATGCCGACCTCCTCGAGGGCCCGGACCACCACCGGGTCACCGAAGAAAGATGGTTTGCCGCAGCCGAGCTGGACCACGCGCACGGCTTTGTCCAGGAGCCAGGCCGGGGTGCCGGCGTGGACGCGGACGTGGAGGGCCGGCTCGCGCGTCCGGCACTGGGCGTAGGCGTCGAGGATGAGCCCCGACAGCTCGTTGGTGACGTCGTTGCCGTCGGCGTCGGTGCCGCCCATGGTGATCCCCTGGGCGACGCCGTTGCCGCTGAAGTACTGGTCGATGCGCTCGGAGTAGAGGGGCATCGTCTCGCATGTCTTCAACTCGAAGCTGGCCAGGATCTCGGTAGCGCGGGTCGCGGTCAGGCGGCCGGCGGCGATGTCGGCCTGATACAGCGGCCAGAGGATCTGATCCAGGCGGCCGAAGGACATGCCCTGCTCGAAGTCCTCGAGGTTCATCGCCACGTGCACCAGCCAGCAGGCCTGAAGGCCCTCGAGGAAGGTGCGGGCCGGTTCGTAGGGGACGTGGCGACAGGCCTCGGCGGACTCGAGGAGCTCGGCCCGGCGCTCGGGGCTGACGTCCGGGCGGGCCGCCTCGCGCTCGGCCTCGGCGGCCAGGTTGGCCGTCATCTTCCGGATGCCGTCGATGGTGACGCGGACGGAGCGGAAGAAGGCCGTCGTGTCGCTATCGAGCGGGGTGCCGTCGGCCAGGGTCCCGGCGGCGAGCCGGGCCGCGGCCTCCTCGTCGGCCGGCCGCAGGCCCTGGCGGACGGCCATCATGTAGTTGCCGACCTGGTGCCCGACGCCGGCCTCCTCGGTGATGAAGTAGCGCTTGGCGCGGAAGAAGTCGAGAAAACGCCCGAGGCGCCCGGGTTTAAGGAGGGCCCGCCCGGCCACGCTCCCCGGCAGGCCGCGCAGGCCGAGGCCGACGAGCCGCCACTTCTCGGCCGGAGTCAGGAAGAGCGGGATCTGACGCCGCTCCAGCCGGAAGATGTCCTCGAGGATGTTGACCGAACCGCCCTC
This sequence comes from Bacillota bacterium, assembly GCA_021787335.1. Classification (GTDB taxonomy): domain Bacteria; phylum Bacillota; class Sulfobacillia; order JAJYWN01; family JAJZPE01; genus JAJZPE01. Next base: position 19,677 of record JAJYMC010000016.1, read on the forward strand.
GGGGTAGTAGTTGGCGGCGATGCGCTTCGAGGTCATGTTGCCGATGATGAGCTCGTCCGGGTAGACGTGCGGGCGGCGGTTGGCGAAGATGTGGGCCAGAGCCATGGCCCGACGGACGAGTGGGTGCTCCACCCTCGCCCGGCGGCCCTCGGGTGAGCCGGCGAAGGCCGCCAGCAGCGATGGCCGCTCGAGGCAGACGGAATAGGGCGTCGACAGCATCGTCGCCCTCAGGCGGCTGATGCGTTCGCTCGGTTCGGGGAAATCGGCCGGGGCGGCCGACCGTGCGACCTGAGCTTGCATCCGCGGTCCTCCCTCACTCATCTCGACTCGGGGCTGGTCTCTTCCCAGGCGCGGGCGCCGGTCACGGCGACCGTCTGACAGAAGCGGCGGTTCTGGGCCGCGAGGGCGCAGCGGCAGCCTCGGACGGGCTCACCGTTGAAGCACCACCGGAGCGACTCGGGCAACCTGGCGACCAGCTCGGGCGGCTCGGCCCCGATGGCGATGCCCGCCGGGTCGACCGAGCTGTAGGTGTTCACGAAGATGACCGGGTGGCCTTCGAGGGCCTGGCGCACCCATGGGCGGGGCGGCGCGGCTTTGCCGGTCGCGCCGGCCGGCGGGCCGCCGACCGGGGCGCGCGACCGCTCGCGACCCGCCGCCAGCAGCGCGGCCAGAGCTTTGCCGGTGTAGGTGGTCTCGAGGTCGAGGCCCACGGCGTGGGCGGCGAGGCCGACCGCGGCCCGGGCCTCGTCCGTGGCGAACCCGTAGGCCTCTCCTAGAAAGCCACCCTCCATCTCCAGGCGGCCTCCAGCGCCGGGCGCCCGCAGATCGCGGATGGCGTTTTCCGTGATCCTCCAGGCAATGTCCGGGTCGAGATGCGACAGGAGGCCGAGCGTCCGCTGGGCGAGTCCGCGGATCTTGGCCTCGCCGAGGAGGCCGGGAGCGACCACGCGCACGGCGACGACCGTCGTCTCCAACCCGGCCAGCGTGACCCCGGCCAGGAGGCCGGCAGCCGTCCCGCCCGTCCCCGCGGGGACGAAGATGGCGGCCGGGTCCCGCTCGCCCATGGCCCGCAATTGCCCGACCATCTCCAGGACCGCGTTGGCGTAGCCGACGCTGGACAGGGGGCTGGACCCGCCCGGCATGATCAGGAGGGGCGGACGTGCGCGCTTACTCACTCCCTTGGCCAGGGCGGCCACGTACCCAGTGACAAGGCCGGGGTAATCGCGGACGAAACGGAGGTCGGCCCCGAGGGCCGCGCCCGCCAGGAGGTTGCGCCGCACATGGGCCGTCACCGGCTGGCAATAGAGCAGGCCGCGGGTCTCGAAGCCGGCCCTGGCGGCCAGGGCCGCCGTGGCCACGACGTGGTTCGAGCCCAGGCCACCCGCGGTGACGACCAGAGGTGGACGGCGCCCGCGCCCGGCCGCCGCGAACCTTCCCTCGCGTCCCGCGGCCGCCCGGCCCAGGATGAGCTCCAGCTTCCGGACCTTGTTCCCACCGTAGACCGGCGAGGAGAGGTCGTCCCGCTTGACGAAGACCCGGAAGGGCAACCCGGCTTCGGCCGCCAGCCGGGGCAGCGGCTGGAGCGGCGTCGGCCAGTTCCCCAGCAGCAGCTGGGGCAGGTTGGCGGCCAGCTTGGGATGGGTTTTGAAGAGGGCGTAGGCAGGCGCCATGGGAGTCCTCCCGAGCCGAAGGGTGGGGGCGGGGGTGGGGCGGGGGTCATGGCGGGGGCGCGGCAGGTCAGCGGGGCCTGTCTTCAGAATATTACAACCCGAGGTTCCTAACAAGGGTCCCGACCGGAACATCGCCGACGCCGCTTCGCCCGAGGAACTGCTGGCCGAGCTTCCCTGACGCCCCGAACCTTAGAGAAACGGGAGGGTGGCCCACGTGTCCCAAGAAGAGTTCGGCCTCAAACGGGTCCTCGGGCTGCGCGACGTGGTCGCCGTGGAGATCGGCCAGACAATCGGGGCCGGGGTGTTCGTCCTGACCGGGTTGGCCATGGCCTCATCCGGCGGGAGCCTGCCCCTGGCCTACATCATCGCCGTCGTCCCCTTCATCTTCGCCTACGGCGCCCTGGCCATGCTGGGCTCGGCCATGCCGACGACCGGCGGGACCTATCACTACGTGAGCCGCCTCTTCTGCCCAACCTGGGGCTTCGTCGGCATCTGGGGCTACGTCGCCGGCGCCCTCCTGGGGGCCTTCCCCCTCTATGCCCTCGGCTGCGCCAAGTACATGCAGGCCATCTGGCCGGCGCTGCCCACGGTGCCCACGGCCGCCTGCCTCCTGACCGTGCTCTTCGTGGCCAACCTCTTCGGGATGGCGCTGGCCGCGGTGGTCCAAGCCCTTGCGGTCGTCGTCCTCCTGGTCGCCCTGGCCGCCTTCGTCATCCTCGGCGTCCCCCACGTCGCCGCGGCCAACCTGGCGCCGCTGCTGCCGAAGGGGGTGGGCGGCCTCTTGATGGCCTCGGCCCTCCTGACCTTCACCCAGGCCGGCGCCAACGCCGTGGTTGAGCTGGGGGGCGAGATCAAGGAGCCGGAGCGGGTCATCCCACGGTCGTTCCTCTTCTCGGTCCCTATCGTCACAGTCTTCTACGTCCTCATCGGGCTGGTCGCCGCCGGCGTGCGCCCCTGGGGCCAGTCGGCCGGGCAGCCGCTGACGGCCGTGGCCGCCGCTTTCATGGGCCGCGGCGCCTTCGCCTTCTTCGTCCTCGGCGGCGGCGTCCTGGCCATCCTCACGACCCTCAACGCCAGCTTCATGTGGGGCACCAAGTCCCTCATGAAGATGGCAGCCGACGGCTGGTTCCCGCGGCGGCTGGCCGACGTCTCGCGGCGGTTCGGCACGCCCCACTGGTTCCTGACCATCATCTGGGCCGTGTCCATGGTCGCGCTGGTCGCCATGGGCGAGGCCTACCTCGACGTCTTCGCCAGCCTGGCGGCCATCGGGAGCATGGTCATCTTCCTCCCGGTGATGGGCGCGGCGCTGGCTCTGCGGAAGCGCGCGCCCGAGGCCTACGCGGCCGCCCCCTTCAAACTGAAAGGAGCATGGTACCATGTGGCCCCAGGCGTGGGCATCGTTTTCAGCCTGGCGACCATGGCCATGCTCCTTGGTGACTTGCTCGGCAAACCCAGGGGCGGTCTGTTCGGGGGCCTGTTCCTCGCCTGGCTCGCGGTCGGGTGGGTCTACGCCTTGTGGCGCGGCCGCTCCGGAATTCGGCATCATGGGCTGCCGACAGCTGGCTGCTAGCCTTCTTCTACTGGCTGCGAAAGCCTCATAAATACGACGCTTTGTAGGATCTTACTGATCTTAGTCCAATAAACAAAACTAAGGGTTGTGCTAATCCAAAGAAGGATGCTTTTTTGCATTAGTGAATACATCCGCTTAACGTGGATTTCGACGGTCCGCGCGGCCATTGGTCTTCGATTTCCTTAATCCCTTCGATTGGATTGCGACAAATCGTTGTTCCAAGAAGCATTGATTTTATGGATCAATGCTCCTCAAACGGTTCAGAAGGAACTCAGATCTGAGAGGAAGAGGAAGCCCGTGAAAAGCAACGACATTACGAGAAGCGGCGTCTATGTTAAGCAGCCCGGTGGGTTCAAAGCCTTCATACCTAAGCCCTTACCCCCGGAACCCGCAATTCACTATGATGATGAACTTATGTCCGTCCTGTCTCAAGCCGATCACGCTCTCGGCAGGCTCGATGGAACTGCCGAGACCCTACCAGACCTTGACCTATTTGTTTTGATGTACAAACGAAAAGAAGCGGTTCTGTCAAGCCAGATTGAGGGAACCCAGGCTACCTTAGCCGACTTACTCAGGTATGAGGCTGAAGGTAAAGAGCATATCAACAGTTCCGACGTTCGAGAAATTGTCAATTACGTAAATGGGATGAACTATGGCCTAGAACGGCTCAAGACGTTGCCATTATCCCTTCGGTTAATGAGGGACATCCATAGTCGGCTCCTTGAGGGAGTTCGGGGGAGCGACCGTAACCCTGGGGAGTTCAGGAAAAGCCAGGTCTGGATAGGGACACCCGGCTGCACCTTAGCTAACGCCAAGTTTGTCCCGCCGCCGGTTCCCGAGATGATGACCGCATTAGGTGATTTTGAGGAGTTTCTCCATTCAAGCGAGCCCATGCCCATGCTTATTAAGGTTGGGCTGGCACACGGTCAGCTGGAGACGATTCACCCATTTCTTGATGGAAACGGTCGAATTGGACGGTTGCTGGTCACATTCCTGCTCTGTGAAAAAGGGATACTCCATCGACCGCTGCTATACTTGTCCTATTATTTCAAACTGCACACAGCGGAGTACTATGATAGGTTACAGGCAGTCAGGGACACGGGGGACTGGGAGGGGTGGCTGAAGTTCTTCCTACGCGGGGTATACGATACGGCGCAGGAAGCAACTTTCACTGCCAGAAGGATCGTCGCTCTGCGTGAGGAGCTCCGCCGGCTGCGACTGACACCAAAGGGGCATGAGTTACTGGAGAGGCTTTATGAAAGGCCGGTTGTTACTGTACAAACACTTGAAGAATTAGGCTTCCCTCGGTCTACTGCCCACAACCTGCTCGACGAACTAGTGGAGCAGAAGGTGCTTCGCGAGATAACCGGGAGACAAAGGAACCGAGTCTATTGGTTCGACCACTATTTGAAGCTTTTTGGCGACCTGCTGACGCCTGGCCTTGATGCGCCCTAGCTCTCTTTCCTCACCGATCGCCCCAGCTCCCTGATGACGTCGACGGCCCCTGGGTTCTCGAGGGACGACAGGTCGCCCGGGTTCTCGTCCACGTAGGCGGCGCGGATGACGCGCCGCATGATCTTCCCGTTGCGGGTCTTGGGCAGGTCGGCGACGAAGTGGATGCGCTCCGGCTTCAGCGACTTGCCCAGGGCCGAGGCCACGTAGTCGATGACCTCGCGCTCAAGAGCCGGCCCGACCTTGCCGGCCCACTCCGGCCGGGCGATGGCGAAACCGACGATGGCCTGGCCTTTTATCTCGTGCGGCACGCCGACCACGGCCGCCTCGCGAACGGCGGCATGGGCGACGATGGCCGACTCGACCTCGGCCGGGCCGACGCGTTTCCCGGCCACTTTCAGGGTATCATCCGAACGTCCGTGGATGTACCAGAAGCCGTCCGGATCGATGTAGGCCCAATCGCCGTGAACCCAGATGTCGGGCCAGCGTGACCAGTAGGCGGCGATGTAGCGCTGGCGGTCGCGCCAGAAGCCGTTGGTCATGCCCACCCACGGCCCGCGGAGGACCAGTTCGCCGACGGCGTTGCGGACCGGCAGGCCCGCCTCGTCGAGGACGTCGGCGCTCATCCCGGGCACCGGACCCGAGAACGAGCAGGGCTTGATGGGCTCGGTCGGGAAACACCCGAGGATGCCGCCGGAGACCTCGGTCCCGCCGGAGTAGTTGATGATCGGGCAGCGCCCGCCGCCGACCTTCTCGAAGAACCAGTACCACGGCTCAGGGTTCCATGGCTCGCCGCTCGAACCCAGCACGCGCAGGGACGACAGGTCGTGGCGGGTGACGTTGGCGTCGTCGTGGGCCATCAGGGCCCGGATGGCCGTCGGCGAGATGCCCAGGTGGGTTATCTTGTGGCGCTCGATCATCGCCCAGAGCCGGTCCGGGCCGGGGTGGTCGGGCGTCCCCTCGTACAGGAACATGGTCGCGCCCAGGAGGCTGGTGCCGTAAATCATCCAGGGGGCCATCATCCAGCCGATGTCGGTGAACCAGAAGAGGGTGTCCGACTCCCTGAGGTCGAAGCAATGGGCCAGGTCCTGCGCCGATTTGATGGGGAAGCCCGCGTGGATGTGCTGGGCCCCCTTGGGTTTGCCGGTCGTACCCGAGGTGTAGATGATCATCAGGTGCGTGTCGCTGTCGAGGACACGGGTCTCGAAGGTCGCCGGCTGGCGGGTGACCAGTTCGTCCCACCACAGGTCTCGGCCGGGGGTCCACGGTGTGGATGGCGCGGACGCGCCCAGGCGGCGGACGACGATGGTCTTCTCGACCGTCGGCGACATGGCCATGGCCGCGTCGGCCGTCTCCTTCATGGGGACCGGCTTGCCGCGCCGCCAGAACCCGTCGGCGCAGATGAGCAGCCGGACCTCGGCGTCACGGAGCCGCATGGCGACGGCCTCCGGGCCGTACCCGGAGAAGATGGGGATGACCATCGCCCCGAACTTGGCCAGGGCCAAGAGGGCCACGGCGGTCTCGGGGATCATCGGCATGAACAGCCCGACCCGTTCCCCGGGTTTCAGGCCGAGTTCGGCCAGGGCGTTGCAGAGGCGGTTGGCCTCTTCCCAGGCGTCGTGGTAGGTCAGGCGGCGGACCGCGCCGTCCTCACCCTCCCAGATGATGGCCGCCTTGTCGCGGTTCGGGCCGGCGGCGTGCTTGTCCAGGCAGTTGTGGGCGATGTTGAAGCGGCCGCCGGTGAACCAGCGGGTCCAGGCGATGCCCTGAGATGTGTCCATGACCCGCTTGTACGGTTCGTACCACTCGATGCCGAGGTCCTCGACGACGTTCTTCCAGAACGAGTCGGGGTGCTCGCCGGCCCAGACGCGAAGGGCGGCCACGTCCGGGACGCTCACGCGGTCCATGAAGCGCCGCAAGAGGGACGTCTTCACCCAGGGCTGGTCGGGTCTCCAGGCCACTTTATAGCTTACCGTGCCCGGGTCGGAGACCGACCCGTCATGCCTCAGGCTGTCAGTCATCAAAAGGACACCTCCGCTGTCGGTCGGGTGCTTCCTGCAGAATACAAACTATTAGCGGTCTTAACAGTAAATTCGGCCGATTGGTCGGCCATTCCTGCCTGGAGGTTTCGAAGTGGACGGACGCGATGATGACGTTCAAGTCAGCCTTCGGCCGGTCGCCCTGGCCGACCTTGACCTCTTCAGGACGTGGTGGGCCGACTCCGAGGCCGACCGTCTCGACTCGGGCGTCGTCCGCGAGGGTCCGAGGGGCGAGTTCCTCGACCGCATCGGCCGGCTGCTGCTGGCCGGCGGGTTGCCGTCGTGGCGGGTCATCGACGTGGCCGGCGTCGGGCCGGTCGGTTACATCCTCCACCGCGGCCTCGACCCGTGGACAGGTAGCGTCGAATTGGCCATCCGGCTAGGCCGCGAACACTGGGATCGCGGCTATGGCACGGCGGCCACGCGGCTCTTCACGGATTACCTCTTCGAGGAAATCGGCGCCGAGCGAGCCTGGCTCGAGGTGGTCGAGACAAACGGGCGGGCCAGGCGGATGTATCGCAAGGCCGGCTTCATCGAGGCGGCGCGGTGCCCGGGCGATCGTGACCGGCCGGCCATCGTCGTCATGGAGGCCGAGCGCCGAGAATAACCGCCGCGGGGCACGGGCATACCAAGCTCGAAAATCAGGGAGCATAAGCCCGTGGGGGTGAGGATTTATGGACAAGAAAGGCCGTGAGCCGGGCCGACCGAAGTGGGATCAGCCCGACGAGACCGGCGCGGAGAAGAACCCGTCCAACGAAGAGACGGAGATGCGGAACATCGCCGCCGAGTGCGCCGAGTACACGCCGATCTACAACGATTCGCTCGTGTCGCTGTCGGCCACCGAGGCCCTCGAGCGGAGCTGCGGGACCTGCGCCCATTTCGACGGCGGCGAGTGCGACATCTACCAGCTTGAGAGTGGGGCCAACCAGAAGGGGTACACCCGCGGCCGCCAGTGACGCCGATTACAGGCCCCTAAGGAGGCCTTGACATGGCCCCCCGCCGCCCACGTATAATGTGGGTAACATAGCGCGGGGCGACGAAGGGGAGCATTAGGCGAGGAAAGGGCACAAGAGAGCCGCCGGTTGGTGCGAGGCGGCGCCCGGCACCCGCGCGAACTCGCCCCAGAGCCCGTCGACAGAAGTGCCCGCCGACGGCCGGCGGGAAGAAAGGTGGTACCACGGAACGCCTTCCGTCCTTTCCGACGGAAGGCGTCTTTGTTTTTCGGGGGCGGGCCGCTCTACGGCGACCCAACCACCCAGCCTTATTTGAGGAGGTGATAGTGATGCCGAACCAGTTCGGCGCGGCCCTCGGAGGGGATGACGAGGACGGTCTCAGGCGGACTGACCTGGAGTCTTCAGCTATTCCTGCAAGCCGTCCAATCTTGGCCATCGCGGGGCGCGCGGGCCGGTCCGGCTGAATTCGGCTTGGACCTGACCGCCGTGATACCCCCCGAGGGCCGACCGAGGGGGTCTTACTGTGTCCGAGCGAGATGGTGAACCCCGGGGTCCGGATACTTCCGCCCATAATCTGGGCGATCACCCTGCCTACGACTTCGCGGCGATCGAGGCCAAATGGCAACGTGCCTGGGCTGATTCGGAGGCTTTCGCACCCACGGAGCACGGCGGGAAGTTCTACGTGGTTCCGATGTTCCCGTACCCGTCCGGCAAACTCCATGTCGGCCATGTCCGGGCGTATGGCATCGGCGATGTGGTCGCGAGGTACAAACGGCGTCGCGGCTTCGCCGTCCTGCACGTCATGGGCTGGGACGCCTTCGGGCTGCCGGCCGAGAACGAGGCCGTCAGACGCAATGTTCACCCGCGGGAGTCCACCCGGCGGAACATCAAGGTGATGAAAGAGCAACTGGTGCGGGCCGGAATCGGCTATGATTGGTCCCGCGAGCTGTCAACCAGTGACGAGGATTTCGACCGCTGGAACCAGTGGCTGTTCCTGCAGCTCTACAGGCACGGGCTGGCCTACCGGGCCGCGGCACCGGTCAACTGGTGCCCGTCCTGCGGGACATCCCTGGCCGACGAGCAGGTCATTGATGGACGTTGTGAACGCTGTGACACGTCGGTCACCGTCAGGCCGTTGGAACAATGGTTCTTCCGGGTTACAGCTTACGCCGACCGCTTGGCTGACGACCTGGACGGGCTGTCTGGTTGGCCGTCGAACGTCGTGACTGCCCAGCGAAACTGGATTGGGCGTCAGACCGGGCCGGACGGCAGGGTGACCCTGCACATCCGCGATTGGCTGATTTCGCGCCAGCGTTACTGGGGCTCGCCAATCCCCATCATTCACTGCCCGGCCTGCGGCCTGGTACCGGTGCCAGAGAATCAATTGCCGGTAAGGCTGCCTGAGGTGACCGACTTCCGGCCAGACGGTTCCGGGCGGTCGCCCCTGGCGAGAATCCCGGGCTTCATCCGGACGACCTGCCCGCGCTGCGGCGGACTTGCCAAGCGGGAGGCCGACACCATGGACACGTTTGTCTCCTCGTCCTGGTACTATCTGCGCTACCTGAGCCCCAGTTACCCGGACGGGTTGGTCGAGCGACGGGGCGCTGACCGCTGGATGCCCATCGACTTATACATTGGCGGGCCCGAACACACCACCGTCCACCTTGTCTACACCCGCTTCATCACCAAAGTCCTGCAGGATTTGGGCCAAATCGGCTTAGGTGAGCCGGTGACCAGGCTATTCACTCAGGGGATGCTGACCAGGAACGGGCGGAAGATGTCAAAATCCAAGGGCAACGCCGTGGCCTTGGACGACATGGTGGCGAAGTACGGGGCCGATACGGTTCGTGTTTACGTCTTCTCCCTGGCTCCATTGGAGAAAGACGTTGAATGGACCGGCCGCGGCGTCGAGGGGGCGCATCGGTTCCTAAGGCGGGTTCACAGGCTGGCTGTTGCCGCGGCCATTGACGAACCGAAGCTCGGAAGCCCCATGAACCCGGTCATGGCAGCGAATCTGGCCCGGCTAGCGGCCACGACCATCGCCGGGGTCACGGCGGACATCGAAGGTCTGCATTTCAATACGGCCATCAGCGCCCTGATGAGCTTCTCGGCAGCCATCAGCCGCGTGCCCGCCGGTGTCCCTGGCCGGCGCGAAGCGGTCGAGGTTCTGCTGTCCCTGCTTGCCCCGCTTGCGCCACACCTGGCCGAGGAGGCCTGGCAGATCCTCGGCAAGAGGCGAAGCATCCACGCTGAGCCATGGCCGACATCGAAGATGTGGACTGTCCCTTTGGAAAGCACGGCTGGGGCGGCTTATTCCGGGGACGTTCGTCCCGGCCGGCAGGTCACAATCGCTGTCGAGATTGACGGCCGGGTTCGCGACCGTATCACCTTGGAGTCCGACGCGGCTGAGGAAGAGGTCGTCGCGACTGCCCTTCAGCGGCCGAAGGTCAAGGACGCCCTGGGCCGCCGGCCCGTCAGCCGTATCATCTACGTTCCGGGGCGCCTGGTGAACCTGGTCCCGGGTTAAGAAAGGCCGTGGCGGGAACAAGCAGCCAAGATAGCATTCATGTTCTTCCTGAGGGCTCAGGTTGAACCGGACTGCACTCGGATTGGGGTTAAAGCCGTCCTTTCGGGCGGCTTCGTTTTTTGAAATCCTCGCAATAAGAGGGCCTCGGCCGTGTACCCTAAACGGTGTCACGACAACCGGCCGCATGCTGAGCCGAGCCCCAGTACCAGACCATACGACCAGCTCTTAACAACAGCCCAAAAACGACCCGCGGACGCCCCGCGCTGGAAGGATTCGCCGGTGCGTGGTCGAACAACTCAACTGGACAGAATCATCCAGTCCCACTGACCTCTCAAACGTGCTATGATTCAGAGTCGGGGCGCCCACGCGGTGAAACTTCGGGCCGCTATCGGACGTCCAAACTGGAAGACCGCCGGACGGAGGTGATGAGCTTGCTGCCACAATTGAAGGCCCTGACCCCGCTGGACCTGGTGACGTCGATCATCGACATCCTCATCGTCGCCTACGTCCTCTATCGTCTGTTCATGATTATCCGCGGGACGCGGGCGGTGCAACTCATCAAGGGCGTCGTCGCCCTGGTCATCGCCACCACCGTCAGCGGCTGGCTTCACCTCTACGCAATCAACTGGCTGATGCGCCAGGCCCAGGTCATGCTGCTGGTCGCCCTGCCCGTGGTCTTCCAGCCCGAGCTTCGGCGCGCCCTGGAGCATATCGGTCGCGGCCGCATCTTCGCCCGGTCCTTCATGCTCTTCGGTGAGGAAGAGTTGAAGAGGGTCATCGAGCAGGTCATCCACGCGGCCGAGCTGCTGGCCAAGAACAAGACCGGGGCCCTCATCGTCATCGAGCGCGAGGTCGGTCTGAAGGACATCGCCGAGACCGGCACGACCATCGACGGCGTCATCTCGGCCGAGTTCCTGGTCAACATCTTCGTCCCGAAGACGCCGCTCCACGACGGGGCGGTGATCCTCCGCGGCGACCGCATCGTGGCTGCCGGCTGTTTTCTGCCGATGACCGACCGCCAGGACCTCGACCGCGAACTGGGGGCCAGGCACCGCTCGGCCCTGGGGATCACCGAGCACTCCGATGCGCTGGCCGTCGTCGTCTCCGAGGAGACCGGCAGCATCTCGCTGGCCAACGGCGGCAAGCTCATCCGCCACCTCGACGTCAAGACCCTGACCGAGCTCCTGCAAGCCAACCTGATGCCGCGACCCATCGCTGGCGGCAGTGCGGCGGGAGGGGCGGCCAATGGATAGGTTCCTCGAGCGCGACATCGTCATCAAGGTGCTGGCCGTGGTCCTGGCCCTGTTCCTGTGGGTCCAGGTGACCGGCGAGCAGAACCCCGACACGCAGCGGGTCATCAGCGGCATCCCGGTGGTGTACACTAACCTGGACCAGGGTCTCGTGCTGCTCGAGAAGAAGCCCGAGACCATCAGCGTCAAGGTCGGGGGCCTCCGCGGCACACTGGCCAAGCTGACCAAGGAAAACTTCACGGCCACCGCCGACCTGCACGGTGGGGCCACCGGCTGGGCCCAGTTCCCCCTGACGGTCAAGGTCAAGGCGGCCGACGTCCAGCTGGTCGAGTACCCGACGCAGGCCTCAGCCCGCCTCGACGTGGTCACCAGCCGGCAGATGGACGTCCAGGTCCACCTGATCGGCGTCCTCGGCGACGACTTCGCCAACAAACAGCCGGTCATCAAGCCTTCTCAGGTCGTGGTCTCCGGCCCGCGCGGCCGCCTCGACCTCATCGCCAAGATCACCGGCGACATCGACCTGACCGGGGCGTCCGACGAGATCAAACGGACCGTGCCGGTGAAGGCTGTCGACGCCCAAGGGCTCGACATGCCAGACATCACCATCCGGCCGAACTCGGTCGACGTCACCGTCTCGCTGGTCACCCTGCCCCCCGGCGTGGTCATGCCGGTCAAGGGGAAGGTCACCGGCGACCCGGCACCCGGCTATCACCTCGTCTCCATCACCACGGACCCGCTGGTGGTCAAGCTGCGCGGCGACGTGACCAAGCTCGCCGGCGTGGATAGCGTGAGCTTCCAGCCGTTCAGCGTGGCCGGGGTCAAGGGCATCGTCTCGCAGGACGCGGAGATCATCCTGCCGCCCGGCGCGACCATGGCCGAGCCGCGGATCGTCCGCGTGACGGTGGACATCGAGGAAGACGGCGCCGACAAGACCATCAACGGCATCCCGACGACCATCGGTGGGCTCGCCGGCGGGTTGAGCGGCAGCCTGTCGCCGGCCACCCTGAGCGTCACCGTCCGCGGGCCCAAGAGCCAGCTGGCCGGGCTCACGGCCAAGGACATCGCCGCCTCGGTCAACGCGACCGGGCTGAAGGCCGGGACGTACAACCTCATCCCGGATGTGACCGTGCCCAACGGCTTCTCCATCGTGGCCAAGGACCCGGCCACGGTGACCGTGACCATCAAATGACGGTGACCATCAGGTGACCGCGACCATCACGTAGAGGAGAGTGTCCTCTTGGCAAGGCTTTTCGGGACCGATGGCGTCCGTGGCGTGGCCAATAGCGAACTGACCCCGGAGCTGGCCTATCGATTGGGCCGGGCCGGGGCTTTTGTTCTCACCCGCAAGTCGAAGCGCCCGACCGTGCTGGTCGGGCGGGACCCGCGAATCTCCGGCGATCTTCTGGAGTCGGCCCTCGTGGCCGGGTTGTGCTCGATCGGCGCCGACGCGCGCTGCCTCGGCGTGGTGACCACGCCTGGCGTGGCCTACCTGTCCCGGGTGACCGCCGCCGACGCGGGCGTGATGATCTCCGCGTCGCACAACCCGGTGGCCGACAACGGCATCAAGTTCTTCGACGGTAGCGGCTTCAAGCTGCCCGATGCCACCGAGGATGAAATCGAGGGCTTGGTCAAGGCGGAGGCCGCGGCCGACCAGTTGCCGCGGCCGACCGGGGCCGGCGTTGGACGGGTCTTCCGCGACGAGGCCGAGGTTGAGCGGTACGTTGACTATCTGGTCGAGGTCGGCGGGGGCGAGGGGAGTCTGGCCGGGGTCAAGGTCGCCGTGGACTGCGCCAACGGGGCGGCCTCGCGCATCGCTCCGCGGGCACTGCAGCGCCTGGGGGCCCGGGTGACGGCCATCAACGCCCAGCCGGACGGGCTGAACATCAACGTCCGCTGCGGCTCGACCCACCCCGATGCCATGGCCCGCGCCGTCCGCGAGATGGGCGTCGACATGGGCGTGGCCTATGACGGCGACGCCGACCGGGTCATCGCGGCCGACGCCGCCGGGAACATCGTCGACGGCGACGGCATCCTGGCCATCCTGGCCGGCGACATGATGGCCCGCAAGGCCCTGCCCGGCAAGGCCATCGTGGCCACGGTGATGTCCAACTTCGGGCTGGAGCACGCGCTGGCCCGGGTGGGCACCGAGGTCCACCGGACACGGGTCGGCGACCGCTACGTCCTGGAGGCCCTGCGCGAGCGCGGGCTGGCCTTGGGCGGTGAGCAGTCGGGGCACATCATCATGCTCGACCACAACACGACCGGCGACGGCGTCATCACCTCCATCGAGTTACTCGGCGTGGTCAAGCGGACCGGGCGGCCCCTGGCCGACCTGGCCTCGGTGATGACGCGGTTCCCGCAGGTACTGGTGAACGTCCGGGTCAAGGACCGCCGCGCCTTCGAGAAGTCGGAGACGGTGGCCAAGGCTGTGCGCGCGGCCGAGGCCGAGCTTGGGCGGGACGGCCGGGTGGTCGTGCGCCCGTCCGGGACCGAGCCGGTCGTCCGGGTGATGGTCGAGGCGCTGGACGAGAAAAGAGCCCACCAGGTGGTGGACTCTTTGGCGGCGGTGATAAAGCGGGAGATGGGCGGAGAGTAGGAGCCGGGGCGGCGGCCGCGGGTCGCCACATGGCCGCGGCTAGCGTGTGAGGTTGAACAGCAGATAGGCCATGGCGGCTCCCAAGTTGTAGAGGCTGTGGGCCAAGATGGGACCGGTCAGGCTCCTTGTGCGCTCGAAAGCCCAGCAGGCAACCAAGCTGAAGTAGAGCCTCAGGGAGTTCCAGAAGATGAATGAGGGCAGCGTGTCGTTGGAGAAGACGTGCATCAGGACAAAGAGGATGGACACGAACCACGACAGGCTGGATACGCCGAGAAAACGTCTTGGGTTGGGCACCGAGTCCAAGAGGTTCGTAAGTAGGTAGCCTCGAAAGAACGCTTCTTCGGCGATGGGGGTCAAGAGTGAGTCTCCCCAGAAGGCCATCGCCACGACCCGGAGGGGAATCTTGGCTGGCCCCGGCTCGATGCTGAAGAAGGCGGACAGCCCCACGACGGCGCTTACAGGAAGGATCATGAGCAATGCGCGTCGCACCTCGGGGCTGACTCTTAGAACAAAGCCATAATGAGACAGCCCTTTCTTTGAGAGAAGGGCAAATCCAAGAGCCAGCCCCAGATAGATGCCGAATCCGCTGACGACGGTGGGGACCGCCCTAAAGTTCGCGCCGACGACGGTCCACAAGACCACCATACCGAGCAGAAGCGCCACGGATGAGATATAGGGAAAATAGGGGTTGGTCGTTTCAGGTTGTCGTTCCATTTCATCCCTCCGAACGAGCTTTTCGACAGCAATGGTCAAGGCCCTGCCTCCCGCCAAATAGAAAGATGGCGGAGGCTTGTTGTTCCTCCGCCATCTTCTCCGCTACTGCTTCGGTTCCGGCCGGCTCTGAGGCTTGTAGTTTGCGGGCGCCCCAGGGAACAAGGACAGCAAATTCACGGTGCTTTGCCCCGCTGTATTTATGGAAGTCACTGGCCTCGCGGCATCAACCTGCGAAGCAGGCGTTCTCGAGATGAGACTGTCGGTGATGCCCCGAGTGACCACGGTGCGGAGCAATTGTTCGGGGCCTTTGGAGGGGACCGCGGCGATCCCTGAGCCAACGCCGGTTGCAAAAGCCCCATCAGCGAGAGCGCTGGTAAGAGCCGTGGCCCTGCCGGCATTCACAATGACTCCTAGCGCGCCAGCGCCGCCCATAATCGCGGAGGTCACCGCCAGGGTCTTGACGAGGGATTTCACGCCTTCGGGGTTGTACGCCATTTTCCCCGTGGCGGGCCCAGGAGCCAACGCCGGCGACTTCTTTGCGGCGTCTTCTCGAGCCTGTGCAACCTGCTCTCGGCCCGGATACTTCTGAACCTTTGGCTGGTAGACCCAATTGCTTGAGCCCCCAGAACCGGAAACTGCACTAACACCCACTGAACCCAACCTCCTCAGATTAGACTTGGACTCCCCGATGGGGGGTCTCTTGTCTTTGGAATCGGAGGAAGCCATGAAACCCAGAAGAGGCGAATTATCCCATTTAATCAGCTGTGGGCGGCCTGAGCCAGATGTGCAATGAAAGAGCCCGTGAAGGGCTTCACCGAACATTGTACCTAAAGCCTACGCCTTCGTCTCATCATAGGACCAGTTAGAGAGCGACCTGATCAGAGCGCCCCACACTGTCCAACTTCTGGACACTAAAGGCTACGCGCCCGGTTCTCTCATCGAAGGGTGCGTCGCACGACCGCATCTTAAGCGCTGGTGGGGCAGGTGTGAACCGCCGCGGACTGCGATGGTCAACAAGGATCCGGTGAACCGGCCCGTCAATCAACATGAATGGTATGGTATAATATACTGGCAATCGGAGCTCACGGGGTTCTGGAGGAGGCGGTGGCTAGGGAGGGACGTGGCTAGGCTACTCAGAGTTCAGACAGCAAGCGCGGTAGGCTTCTATAAGCGCCAGAACTCGTCCGGTAGGAGCAAGGCGGCCCCGGGGCCGGCGGGCGAGTTGACGAGGTGGGGGATCTCGGATTCTTCGGCGGGTGACCCCCGGCAGCCACAGTCGTCAGGAACCCAGATAAATCTCGCGGGCGACCGCGAGGCCAAAAGGGTTCTGAGTGGAGGGCGGACCATCGCCTTGTCCCGGCGTGCTCTCGGCCGGGCATTGATGGTCGCCTGTCAGGCCGCGCCTTGCCGCAAAACGGAGGGGCGGCCTTTTCGTCTATCTGTCAGACTAAAGGCGAAGAGCATGGAGGAATGGCACTGATGTGTGGAATCGTCGGCTACGTCGGGCCCAAAGAGGCCCTGCCGGTTCTGATCAACGGTTTGAAACGCCTCGAATACCGCGGCTATGACTCGTCCGGGGTGGCCATCCTGACCGACCACCACGTCGAGGTGCGGAAGTCGGTCGGTCGCCTGTCCGTCCTCGAAGGGCAGCTCAAGAAGGGCGCGCCGGAAGGGCACACGGGCATCGGCCACACCCGCTGGGCGACCCACGGCCGGCCGTCGGACATCAACGCCCACCCGCACAGCGACTGCTCCGGGCGGTTCGCGGTCGTCCACAACGGGATCGTCGAGAACTTTCGCGGGCTGAAGGAGTGGCTCGTCTCCGAGGGCCACATCTTCAAGTCCGAGACCGATACTGAGGTCATCCCCCACCTCATCGAGCAGTACTACAGCGGTGACCTGGTCGACGCGGTCCGGCAGGCGGCCTCCCGCCTGCGCGGCTCGTACGCGCTGGTCGTGGCCAGCTCCGAGGAGCCGGAGCACATCATCGCCGTCCGCAAGGACAGCCCGCTCGTCATCGGCCTCGGCGAGGGCGAGAACTTCGTCGCCTCGGACGTGCCGGCCATCCTCGAGCACACCCGCCGCGTCTACATCCTCGAGGACGGCGAGGTGGCTGACATCACCGCCGAGACAGCCGACGTCTTCGACCTCAAGGGTGAGGTCAAGAAGAAGAAGGCGTTCATCGTCAAGTGGGACCCGGTGCAGGCCGAGCGGGGCGGCTACGAGCACTTCATGCGGAAGGAAATCCACGAGCAGCCCAAGGCTTTCCGCGACACGCTCACCGGGCGAGTGGCGCCGGACCGCAAGTCGGTCAAGCTCGATGAGCTGACCATGACCCCGGAGAAGATAAAGGGCCTGAAGAAGGTGTTCATCACCGCGGCCGGCACGGCCTACCACGCCGGGCTCGTCGGTAAGTACCTGTTCGAGAAGCTGGCCCGGCTGCCGGCCGAGGTCGACCTGGCCTCCGAGTACCGCTACCGCGACCCCATCCTCGACGCCAAGGAGAACCTGGTCATCGTCGTGAGCCAGTCCGGCGAGACCGCCGACACGCTGGCCGCCATGCGCGAGTCGCGGGCCCGCGGGGTGCACGCCCTGGCCATCACCAACGTGGTCGGGTCGAGCGTCTCGCGCGAGGCCGACGACGTCATCTACACCTGGGCCGGGCCGGAGATCGCCGTCGCCTCGACCAAGGCCTACACGACCCAGATCCTTGTCCTGACTCTGCTGGCGGTGCACTTCGGGCAGATCCGCGGGACGCTGGACGCGGCCAAGGCCCAGAAGGTCCTGTCTGAACTGGTCGAGCTGCCGCAGAAGGCCCAGGAGCTGCTCTCGCACGAGGAGTCCATCGCCGAGTTCGCCCGCAAGTGCGCGGCCTGGAAGGACGTCTTCTTCATCGGGCGCGGCCTGGACTATGCGGTGTCGCTGGAGGGCCAGCTCAAGCTGAAGGAAATCTCGTACATCCACGCCGAGGCCTACGCCGCCGGCGAGTTGAAGCACGGCACTCTGGCCCTGGTCGTCGAGGGCGTGCCGGTCATCGCCCTGTCGACTCAGAGGGACCTGCGCGAGAAGATGATCTCGAACATCCGTGAGGTCAAGGCCCGCGACGCCTACGTCCTCGGGATCGCCACCGAAGGCTCCGGGGCCGACGAGATGAAGCATCACTCCGACAAAGTCATCGCCATCCCCGAGACCGACGGGCTGGTGGCCCCGGCGCTGGCCGTCATTCCGCTGCAGCTGCTGGCCTACCACGCGGCCGTGGCCCGCGGGTGCGACGTGGATAAGCCGCGCAACCTGGCCAAGAGCGTGACGGTGGAGTAGGTCACCTGTGATGGGTAAATCACGGCAAACAACTACACAGGGGCAATCTCTGTCAGGCAAGTCACCCTTGGCATTCCTCGCGCTGGTTTTCGCCCTCGCCATCCCATTCTGGGTGGTCGGCGGGTTGACCGGGCGTCAGCTCTTACCGGGTCTCCCCGAGGCCGCGCTGATGGTCATCTGCCCCGTGCTGGCCGCGCTCATTCTGACGTACCGGGAGAGTGGGTCGGCGGGCGCGGCGCAGCTGCTGAAGCGGGCGCTAGACTTCAAGCGGGTCACGGCGAAGGTCTGGTACGTTCCGGTCCTCCTCCTGATGCCGCTGGTCATGGTGTTGTCCTTTGGCGTGATGCGCCTGACCGGAACGCAGGTTCCGGCCCCGCTTATCTCGGTCCAACGGGCGCTCATCCTTGGCGTTGTGTTCTTCGTTGGCGCCTTGGGCGAGGAACTGGGCTGGTCAGGGTACGCCACCGACCCGATGCAGCGCCGACTCGGCGCGCTGTGGGCCGGCCTCGTTCTCGGATTGGTCTGGGCCGTCTACCACTACATAGGGCTGGTGCAGGCTCACCGTTCGGTGGGGTGGATCGGCTGGTGGTCACTCGGCACGGTGGCGCTACGAGTGATCATGGTCTGGCTCTTCAACAACACCGGCAAGAGCGTCTTCGCCGCATCGCTCTTTCACATGACTATCAACCTCACCTGGCAGCTGTTTCCCGTCAGCGGCTCTTACTACGATCCGCGTGTCACTGGCTTGATCCTGGCCTTGGTGGCCGCTATCGTCGTGGCCGTCTGGGGACCACGGAACTTGGTTCGAGGCGCAAAGGTCTGAAGTGGTGGATCGAACGGTTCGGCAAAAAACAGCCCCCGGCGCAGACACCGGGGGCTGGTCGCGTCGCCCTGTCGACCCAGAAGGACCTGCGCGAGAAGGTGATCTCGAACATCCGCGAGGTCAAGGCCCGTTACGCCTACGTCCTCGGGATCGCCCCCGAGGGCTCCGGGGCGGAATGAAGCACCATTCCGACCAGGTCATCGCCATCCCCGAGACCGACGGGTTGGTGGCTCCGGCCCTGGCGGTCATCCCTAAGATACTGCTGGCCTACCACGCGGCAGTGGCCCGCGGGTGCGATGTGGATAAGCCGCGGAACCTGGCGAAGTGCGTGACGGTGGAGTAGACGGTTGTATCTGTTGGCGTTGATGCCCATAGACCTTAGTAAGGTCGTCCGTGTTGGGGTCTCCTAGTTGGCAAGAAGGCCAGGCCGTTGTTCGGCCTGGCCTCTGGTTCTTAGCCAAAACTACAGTCAGTTTTTTCGAAGCCATATGACCACAGGCGGAATCCCGGGACGCCTGGTTACATGAGCTCATCAGATCCCCACAAGCGTCGGTACTCCTCTAAGCCGCTGGATTGGCAGTCGCAGCCAACCCGAGCATTCATCTTTGACCAGCGAGGTGCGGGATTCAGGAAATTGAACAGCGCCGAGTTCCCCAGTTCTGGGGGAAAAGCGCTTCGGATTCCGTGCACAGCCATCCGGATAAGCCTAGAACCCATTAGGAGCCCTGCTGCTACCGACACAAAACCGACAGACCACTCGTGCTTCTGGGTTTGGTCTTGAAACCGCCGGAGAGCCGCTTCTCCGAGAGTACCGCAGCGAGGGCGTTCGAGATAGACTTCAATAAGGGCCCCATTAACCCCAGCCTCCTCGTACAGCTCTTGGCGTTCGTCCGCGGGAATGGACCTTATGGACTCAGCGAACTCTTCCAGTGTGGCGGTGGTCTCTACCGGGTTGAAGCATTTGAGACACTCGCCGCCCGACTTGATGTCGTAGAGGGAGACCATGGCCCTAAGGTCTAGAGTACTCCCCCCAATGAGGATGCGCGGCCAGAAGCTCTGAATGGCATGGCGAGCGGAGTTCTTGTCTACGCAGGAGAGCACTAGTTCATATCGGAAGGCCATTTCCTTCTGCGCTAGATTAGGCCTTTGAGTAGGACGAGCGAAGTCCTGGCAATACTTCTGCCACGTGTCGGGATAGGCATACGCGGTGAAATGCGCTGCTTCTAGATACACCTTGGCAAGCTCGGTCTTTGACTGTCCAATACTGTCCTGCACTGCTAGGACGTAGCGGTTTAGGTTGGTGTCGTCGATAATGTCCTTGTCGACGATGGTCATGTGTCCCTGTAGCCCGGGCCAAGCAACGAGGCTCGCAAGGAGGGCCTGACCCACTGCTCCAAGCCCCACGACATAGACATCAGGCAGGGTGAGCTCGGTCACCGTCGGATCGGACATTTCATCCCATGTGTTATAGGCCCGATGGTCCCACACTGAGTAGAACAAGGCATCCAATTGGCTTCCCGCCCCTGGGCGCAGTCCAGCAAGGTGCTTGAACGCTTCGCCGGCTACCAAGCAGGCGGCAAAATAGGGCCCGAGCGGGCAGCGATTGGAGGGTACAACCGAGGGCTGGTTGGACGGTAGACCACAGAAGGCTCTAAAGCCATCTCCCAAAGCTGCGATTGTCGGGATTTCCACGAACAAATCCGGCGCCTGACCGACCGTTATCAAGAGACTGGTGTCCTTAGGAGGGCCAGGCGAGGTTCCGAGGGACATAGCCGCACCGGCAATCATCTTGGCGGTATTCAACAGTGCTAGCTGCAGGTTTTCCCCGCTGCCGAATGGGAAGCAACACGGAACGACAGGGACTTCAGGGATTGACAGGACGAGCTCCTGAATGACCCCGAACTGTCGGGCCAACAGGTTGGTGACCATCCACAGCAAATGCTGGCCGCCTTCGGTCACCGATACTTCAGGCGAAGCCACAAGGCAGACCCGGTTCCAATCTTCACTTTGGGTACTCTTCCGCCCGGGATCCCCCCGCAGGTGCCGATCTCCTAACCGGTGTGCCAGGTGGCGGTCAAGGTTGACTCCTGACATCAATTAGCAGCTCCTTTTCCGAAGGGCGGATGACGATAACCCGGCGGGCTGCGTCTGTTTCCGAAAGGAGATACCAGTAGCCCTGGTATTCGTGGACCCCTATGCGATTTGGCCATCGTTCCGACCACCGTCCATAGTTAGGGAAGACTAGCGATAGGGCTTTCCTGGAGTTGACACAGAGATCATCGTAGGCGGAATGCTCGACCAGCCTACCAGGGTGCGTATGAAGCTGGGCCAAGTTTTTCCACCCGTTCCTTCTGGTGGCAAGGGAGACCTTCTCCATGGCCGTAGCCTCAACTGTAAAACTCCCCCAATGGTTGCGCTGGTCGGGAACAACAACGGCTCTAACGGTGCCCCCGCCACTATCTCGTTCGCCATACCAGAAGCAGCAAGATTCGACCCCGCGGGGTGCATACTCAGAGAACACCTGAAGCGTCAGGCGTAGAATGCTCTCTGGGACGCCCAAGACCAAACCGGGCAATCTATAGGTCCCGTTGGGGAGAGGGCGCCGAACGGCCCCTTGGTCAAAGGCGTCTCTGCTCATTCCCGCCGACCCCGGTAGTATGGTGGACGTAGGCAGTCGCGCAGGACATTCAGGGTCAGTGCAAACGTATGTCTTCCCGCGTCCCAGAGGTGCCAGGGTTCACAGCTGTGCCGGACTTGATAGAATTCCAGAGTCGAGGAGTTGCAGATAAGTTGTCCTACGCTGGCGTTGTATTGCGGGTGGAAGCCAATTTCGCTGCACCGCTCGACACTCGGGAGCCAGCGCACATCAGCCGGGTAATCGTAACGGAGAGTCTTGGGATTGACTGCCCGGACGCTGGGAGGCCATTCGGGGTAGTAGGCGAACCCGAATCTGAAGTAATAGTCATCGGTTCCACCGTCTTCTCGAACAGCCTGCAGTGGGATGAGAAGGGTGAGCGGGTCCAACTGCTTCCAGCCCACACTTTCGAGTGTCTGGCCCTGGAGAACCACGCGTAGGTGCTTCTCCAGAGCTTCTATGGCCCGTGCCGGGGTCACCGGCACGGGCTCTTCTCCTAGCCTTGCGATTAGCGCGCACCTCCAGTAGCACTCCGGATTTCGAACCTCAGGGGGTGCACTATTTTGGCGTCGAAGACCTCGCGCACCGTCTTGTTCAGGTAAGGGGTGAGATCCGTCCCACTGGCTGACTTGAACAGGTCGCCTTGCTTCTTGGTCTCTTCGAGCTCAGTATAGGCCGCGTCCCACACCTGCTGTAGGTTCCAGCCCCACTCGGCGTGGAACTTCACTTCCTCGTTTGTGTTGAGGTACGTCACTTGGATTTCCGGACGGCCATGCTCTTCGTTCATCAACGATCACCCTTTCACGATGACATTTCAGAAGTTAGACGATGGTTGCCAAGAGGGAATCCCCGGGTCCGACGCGAAAGGACACACAGGCTGTGCCCTAGGGGCCGCTGGCGCTCATTCCCGCTGGTTCCCCCAATGGGCGCCTCAGCAGACATAGAAGGGGGGTAGCTCGCAACCTGAGGAGGGGGCGGTGCTGCCCTTCTTCTATTACGTGAGACGTGGCCTCCTTCCCGTGCCCCGCGCGGGGTCAGACTTCTCGAAACCTATACTACTCGAAAGCGGAGCAAGAAGTCAAGCCCAAAAACGGCGTCAAATGGCACGTCATTGGTGAAAACGGTTTACATTGATGACTGTCGGCTATATACTACTAGTAAGGGGGGAATCTAACGGTTGGCGAATGACGAAGCTGATCAGGAGTTTTACAGACGGGTTGGTGTTAAGATAAGGTCCGCCCGGGAAAACCTTCACATTAGTCAAGAGGAACTGGGGCGCCGAGTAGGTTTGCTGAGAACCTCGGTTACAAATATAGAGAAAGGCCGTCAGAGACTCTTTGCTCACACGCTATGGGCTTTGGCCAGGGCTCTAGCGATTCCCGTTGAAGGTCTATTTCCTGCTTCAGGAGAACCCTACGAGGAAGCATTACTGGAACTCCCTGTTAAACACCGGTTTGCGGTTAAAGCAGCCCTTCGTGAAACAGAGGAGGATAAGACATGATTAACAGACGAAGAATCAAGGACAAAGTGGCTGAGTTGTTAAGGCAATTCAGCGTTGTCCAACCTCCTGTGGACGTTGAACGGATTGCCAGGCGCTTGGGGATACGAGTGCGGGAAACGGGATTCGATGGAGATGTGTCGGGTCTGTTTGTTCGCAAGGGTCAAGACGCAGTCATAGGCGTCAACAGCATGCATTCGGAACAACGTAAGCGTTTCACTATAGCCCATGAGATTGGGCATTTTGTACTCCATATCTCAAAGCCCATCTATGTGGACGAGCTAGTGCTGCATTTTAGGAATAGGACTTCTGCTGAAGGGCGCGACCCTGATGAGATTGAGGCTAATGCCTTTGCCGCGGAACTGCTGATGCCGGAAGATTTCGTTCAACAGAGCATGAGTGACCTAGACAATTGGGACGATGAAGCAGTCTCCAAACTGGCCAAAGAATACAAGGTCAGTGTTGAGGCGTTTGTGTATAGGCTAACGAACCTAGGCTACATGCTAGACCTGTAAGCGCCTTTTGCCATTTCGCCATGAACAAGCCCTTAAGAACGGCCTTCGCCGTATGCAAGGGCTTGTTCTTTTGGAGCTGGGAGGAGGTCGGCACAGGGAATGCAGCCTGCCGCACCTCCGTGCGGGTCTCCCCTGACAGGCGCCTCCCCAGGACCCAACCGAAGCAGGACGTGGCCCTCAACGGCCACCGCTTCAGCCGTAACACTTTCGCAGACCAAGGGAATGGCGGGCCCAGTCTTGATATCAGAGGGCTCGCCTAGCCCAATAGGAGAGAACGGCACTGTTCGGGAGCCCCCTATAATTGGCTACCAAAGACGAGAGACTGGGGGCTCTCGTCTTTTCCATGCGGTGCCCCGAAGGGTTTTCGGCTACGCGGTTGGAAGACTGAAGGCAAGCTGCTTAAGGTCTCGAAGGAGGCTCCGGCCCATGCCTGAACTCCCGGATGTGACCATCTACGTCGAGCGTATCAAGGCCCTGGCCGGTGGACAGACGCTGAAGAGGATGCTCATCGCCAGCCCCTTCATCCTGCGAACGGCCGAGCCGCGGCCCGAAGCCTTCTCCGGGCGGATCCTCCGGGATGTCAGACGGATGGGCAAGCGCATCGTCCTAGAATTTGAGGGCGACCTCTTCGTGGCCATCCATCTGATGATTGCGGGCCGCCTACGATGGCTGTCGAGCGGGGCGAAGGTCCCGAAGAAGCTGCTCCTTGCGAGCTTCGAATTCCCCAATGGGACGCTCGCCCTGACGGAAGCCGGCACGAAGCACCGCGCCTCGTTGCACTTGGTATCCGGGTCAAGCGGCCTGGCCGCCTTCGAGCGCGGCGGTATCGACGTCTTCGAGGCCTCGCCGGATGAGTTTGGCGCCGCCCTGCGCCGGCAGAACAGAACGCTCAAGCGCGCTTTGACCGACCCCAATATCGTCGATGGGGTCGGCAACGCCTATTCGGACGAGATCCTTCATCGGGCCCGGCTCTCGCCGTTCAAGCTGACGGGCGGCCTCACGCAGGCCGAGGTCGGCACCCTTCATCAAGCCGCCGTCCAGGTGCTGACCGAATGGATCGAGCGGTTCGGTGCCGAAGTGGGTTCGGGATTCCCCGAGAAGGTGACCGCCTTCCGGCCCGAGATGGCCGTCCATGGCAAGTACGGCCAACCCTGCCCCGTCTGCGGGGCCCCGGTCCAACGTATCGTCTATGCGGACAACGAAGCCAACTACTGCCCGGGTTGCCAGACCGGCGGCCGGGTCCTGGCCGACAGAGCGCTCTCGCAACTGCTTCATGAGGACTGGCCTCGGACGCTGGAGGAACTGGAATCGATGAAAAATGAGCTCCCGTCGAAGGGCCGCGAATCGCCACGGCCGGCGCGTAAGTGCAGGTAAACCACCCCTGGAGGAATCCGCCCCCCAGGATGGAATTGGAAACCCGAGCGACCTCAGAGTCCCCTCCCTACACTGGACCGTCGAGGAGGGCTCCCTGTGAGAAGGCCTCGCTACCTGCTGGTTTTCATCCTGTCCCTGCTCCTGTTGGTCAACCCGGCGTCCGGCGCTTGGGCGGCCGAAGGCCAGACCAACAACGGGGTCATCACTCCCCGGCTCTGGGCGTCGTCGCAGACCTACGACTGGTACAAGGCTCTGGATATCCTGACCGAACGCTCCAAGAGAGAGCCGCAGACCTTCAGCTACACCTTCACGGTCGAGGCCAGCGTGGTCCGGCTCAGCATCGACAACGACGGGGTCAGGGAGCTGGACGTGGCTGTCAACGGCCAGCGCCTGAACCTGAACACCTTCTTCGACCAGGGTAGGGGCCAAGCCAGCTTCGATATCAGCGGGCTGGTGCGGTGGGGGACGAACACCCTCGAGGTGCAGGCCCTGGGCACGCCGAACGCCACCGCTAAGATAGCGGTCGAGGCGCCGGCCCTCACGGTCCGCCTCCTGCACATCAACGACACGCACGGGAAGCTCGACCCGTTCCCGAAGATCGCCGCCTACGTCAAGGACGCCAAGGCCCAGGCGGTCGCCTCGCAGAACAGCGTCTTCTTCATCGACGCGGGCGACGACTTCAGCGGCGACCCGGTCACCGACCTGAACAAGGGCATCCCGATGATCGAGGTCCTCAACGCCTCCGGCCTCGACCTTTTGGCCGTGGGCAACCACAACTTCGATTATGGCCCGGCCAATACGCAGGCCCGCCGGGTCGAATCGGAGTTCCCGTGGCTCTCCGCCAACACCGTCGTCGTCGACCAGTCGCTGACGCCCATTGAGCCCTTCAACGACACGTTCATCTACACCACGGGCGCCGGCCAGAAGATAGCCTTCATCGCTCTGACCGAGACGCCTCCGTCGACCAGCGTCAAGAACACGGTCGGCCTGCGCTTCGACGACCCGCTGGCGACCGCCCAGGCCGAGGTCAACGAGGTGCGCGACCAGGCCAGCCTGGTGGTCGTCGTCTCCCATGACGGCGAGGACTTCGACGAGCGGCTGGCCGCCTTCGTCCCGGGCATCGACCTCATCATCGGCGGCCACTCGCACACCTATAACAGCACCCCGGTGGTCGTCAACGGCGTGCCCATCGTCCAGGTCGGCTCGAACGCCCAGTACCTGGGCGACGTGCTCGTCCGGCAGGCGGGGACGGTGGCCGTCACCGGCGGCGCGGCGGGCGGCGCCTACACGGTCAGGGTGGCCGGCCTAACGGCGGTCGACCCGGACGTGAAGACCATCGTCGATGGCTGGAACGCCCTCATGGCGCCGATGCTCGACGCCAAGATCGGCTACACCCCCACCGAGATGAACCGGGATGACCGCTACATTAAGGACGTCTCCATCGGCAACCTCATCACCGACGCCATGCGGTCCTACATGGGCACGGAGATCGCCCTGACCAACTGCGGCGGCATCCGGGCCTCGATCCCCGCCGGCGACATTACCATGCGTGAGGTCTACACGGTCCTGCCGTTCGGCAACTTCGTCCAGAGGTTCAACCTGACCGGCGACCAGATAAGGCAGGTCATCGAGTACTCGTACGTCCGTGACAACCGGTTCCAGCTCGACCTGCAGACCTCCGGCCTGACCTACACCATCTTTACCAAGCCGGGCGGCGGCCTGGACCACGTCGTCCTGAAGGTCAACGGGCAGCCCATCGACCCGAACCGGCTCTACAGCGTGGCCATCGTCGACTACATCGGGAACGGCGGCAGCGGTTACCCCATCCCGAGCATGGCCAGCCCGCTGGACCTCTCGTCAGACGTCGATGCCATCATCGTCGGCGACTTCATCAAGGCTATCGGCAACCTGAGCTATCCGGCCTCCGAAGGCCGCATCGTGATCAAGGCCGTGCCGACCCCGATGCCGGTGACCAAGCTCAACTTCTACAACAGCTCGAGCCTCTTGGCCGCGGACAGCGGGACGCTGGTCAAGCTGACCAACCAGGCCGACGTGCTGGTCTGGGGCGAGTCCACGGCCTACCAGTATGAGCGCAGCTCCACCGCGCCCAAGAACTTCGTCAAGATCGACGCCGGCCAGCCCATCCCGCTGGCGGCCCTGCAGTCGGTCGGCGGCGGCAAGGTGGTCGGCATCGGGGCCATCCTGATCGCCAACGGCTATCGCACCGCCTACCAGAACCCGCAGTGGTTCACGAACCTGCTGGACTTCCTGACCGGGAGCCAGAGCGGCACGGTCCTTATCGACGAGGGCCACGGCCAGTACTACGACAACACGCGGTTAACCCAGTACCGGGACTTCGCGAGCGACCGCGGCTACACCCTGACCTACACCGGCAAGAACGTCCCCCTGACCGCCGCCAGGCTGGCGGGCGCGGACGTCCTGGTCATCACCACGCCGGGCAGCGTCGGCGTCTACACGACGGATGAGCTGGCCGCCCTGAACGCCTGGGTGGCCGGGGGCGGGGACGTCGTCCTGATGTCCCAGACTGACTACAACAACAACTCCAACCCGACCGAGATGAACAACATCGCCGCGGGCATCGGCTCGGTCATCCGGTTCGACAGCGACGAGGTCCGTGACAACACCAACAAGGACGGCACCGCTAACTACAGCCCAACCACGACCCAGTTCAACCCGGCCTACCCGACGTTGCTGAAGCTGCGGTAGCCTGGGCGAGGAGGCCGAGTCGATGGGGATCATCCGCACACCGGATGAGCGATTCCAAGACCTGCCCGGGTTTCCGTACGCCCCGCACTATATCGAGGTCGATGGCCGCCGGGTTCATTAACATGAAAGAAGGGACCCGCCGAGGGTCCCTTCTTGGTACGCTTTCACCGCTTGCACGTCTCAAGGAGCTTTCGCAGCTCCGGCTCGCTCAGGGGGTGCCAGGCGATGAGACGCTTGCCCCAGTACAGATCGCAGGTGCCGAACGGACTGCGGGGGAAGGCCGAGCCGGCGAGTCGAACCTCATTGTAGGGCAGCCCGATATCCGAGCAGACCTCCCCTATCCGTGCGGCCATGAGGGCGTTGTAGGGGCACTGGGGGTGCCAGGCGAAGGTGACGGTGCCCTCCTCGAGACGTTCAGTGGAAGGCGGGGGAACCGCGATTGCGGCGGCGGCCGCCATTGAGGCGTCGCCGGTGATGGCGGTGTCCGCAAAGCCGACAGTGACGAGGCCGAAGTCCCGATCCGACTCTGAGAGCTCCACCTTGCGGAAGCCGACTTTGCCAAAGACCCGTGGTCCGGGCACCCAGGTGCGCTGCCCGGTCAGGGACACGACCCCGCGCGGACGGCCGGTGCGGCGGTGCGCTTCCCGCGCTTCGTCGACCACGGCTGCCAGGAGGGCCGAAGCGATGCCCATCTTGCGATGGGGAGAGCGGACCCAGAGGCAATTGATGACCCAATACCCGGGGGCCGAGAGGCCCCGGGGGGAGACTTCCGCCGGGCCATACTCGATCAGGCCGGCCTCTTCGCCGTCGACGGTGGCCAGCGTTGTGCGCAGGCCCCCGGTGTAGGCTTCTCGGAGCCAGGCTGTCTTGGCCCGGATCCCTTCGGCCAGGTCGGCGGTCGAACGTCCGACGCAGTACCGGGCGGCGGCCTCCAGGTCGTTCGGGCCCAGGGACACAATCTTCACGGCCAATCGGTTCACACCTTTCCGTTCTCTGTTCACGTGTCCGGGCTGGGGTCCGAACATAGTAATGGTTTCGTGCCGGTAATCGACAAACCCTCTACCGGCCGAAAGCAGGAAGGTCGGGACTTCAAGGCGCGCTTGATGCCCGCCCCTTGATCGGACCGCTTGGCCCGCTCCATTCATGCTCCCCAATGAAGAAGCCCCGCCCTTGCCACGGCAAGGTGCGGGGCTTTTACCTGGCTCTCACTTCTGGCACTTCGGGCAGATGACCGACGATGTGCTCCCGGTCTTCATCTTCTCGATGGGCGTCCCGCACACGGGGCAGATGCCGCCGGCCCGGAGGTTGAGGTCCCAGCGGCCGGGCTGGTTGTACAGGTCGACCTCGTACTTGAGCCCGCCGAGCTCGGTCGCGTCGCGCAGGGCCCCGATGATGGATTCATAGAGCCGCCGGCGCTCGGCCTCGCTGAGAGAAGCCAACGGCCGGTCCGGGCGTAACTTGGCGCGGAAGAGGATCTCCTGGATGTAGACGTTGCCGATGCCGGCGATGTTCTTCTGGTCCATCAGGAAGGACTTGAGGCCGCCGCGTTTACCGGCCAGGAGGCGACCGAACCGGTCGTGGGTGAAGACCGCGTCCAGCGGGGAAGGGCCGAGGACCGCGGTCATCTTGTGGGCGGCCAGCTCGCCGGCCGGGACGGCGTGGGCGTAGCCGAACCACCAGAAGTTGATGAAAAGGGCGGTGCCGTCGGCGAAGTCGAACCGCAGCCGGTACTTGGGCGGCGGGGCCCCGCCGGGCTTGTGATAGAGAACCTCACCGCCCATGCCCAGGCTCAAGAGGAAGTGGGCATCCGGCTCCAGGTTGACGAAGACCCACTTGCCGCGGGCGTGGATGGGGCCGATGGTCCGGCCGACGACGAGCCGTTCGAACTCGGCGGCCGGCACATTGAGGACCTTCTCCTGGCGAACCTCGATCCCCGTGACGCGCTTGCCGCGAAGGCGCTCGTCCATCTGGCGGGCGAGGTTGGTGATTTCGGGAAGCTCAGGCATGTCTTGCGCCTCCCTTGCCGGGTTCCACCCAAGGCTCTTTCGCTGGGTAATGATGACCCCAATCAGCACGATGACGGGCCGGCCAGGGATGTCAAACGTCTGGGCGATGCCATACACAGCCGCCAACGGCAGGACCAAGTGGTAGGCGGCCCGGCCGGAAAAGTGAAGGTGGTGGCTAAGAGCCTTCTCACACAGCGCCCCCGGCCGGCTCGACGGCAGAGCCCTCCAGCCGGACGCGGGTCTTCAACCACCGGCCGGTCCGGAAGACGTGGATGGAGATGAGGGCCCGGACGGACCACTCGATGAGCATCGCCACCCAGGCGTAGTAGACCGGCAGGCGCAATAGGACGATGAAGGTGAAGGTCAAGGGCACGCGCAGGGCCCAGGCCCCGCCCAGGGTGATGAGGAGCGGGGTCTTCGTGTCGCCGGCCCCGCGGAGCGAGCCGCAGAGGATGTCGGTGGTGGCCAT
Organism: Bacillota bacterium; assembly: GCA_021787335.1. Taxonomy (GTDB): domain Bacteria; phylum Bacillota; class Sulfobacillia; order JAJYWN01; family JAJZPE01; genus JAJZPE01. The sequence continues at coordinate 49,813 of JAJYMC010000016.1, forward strand.
GAACGGCTGGGCGAAGCCGGTGATGCGCAGGCACTGCGAGGCCATCAAGACGACTCCCGCCTCGGCCGTGAAGATGCGGACGAAGACTGACGGGAAGGCGATGAAAAGTAGACCGAAGCCGCCCATGATGGCCATCCCGATGAGCAGGGACTGGCGGACGGCTTCCCGGGCGCCTTCCTCATCGCCAGCCCCGAGTTTCTGACCGGCCAGGATGCCGGCGGCGACGGCGAAGCCATAGCCGGGCATGTACGAGACCGCCTCGGCGTTGGCCGCCACATAGCTCGCGGCGGCGGCCGCGCTGCCAAGGGTGGCCAGGAAGAACGTGCCCATCGTCCGCGCGCCGTCCATCATTAGCGACTCGAAGCCGCTGGGGACGCTGAGCCGGACCAGCTCAGAGGCCGACCCGCCACGGGCGAAGAGGTGGGCCGGGCGCAGGCCGATACCCCGCCGACCGGCGAACAGCCAGGCGAGGGCGACGACCGCGCCGAGGACCTGGGACGTGACGGCGGCGATGGCCGAACCGGCCAGGCCCATCGGGCGCAACCCGCCGTGGCCGAAAACCAGGAACCAGGCCAGGACGATGTTCAACAGGTTGATCAGGCCGGTGATGACCATCGGCGTGCGGGTGTCGCCGGTCGAACGGATGACTGAGAAGGCGATGATCGCAGGCAGGTAGATGGGCGCGCCGAGGGCCAAGGTGCGTATGTATAGCACGGCGAGCTGCCGGGTGCTCTCGGGCAGGCTGGTCAGGGCGACGATGCTCGGGCCTCCGACCAGGGCAGCCGCGCTGACGGCGAGGCCGCAAGCGAAGGCCAGGCGCAGGGCCTGCGAAGCGGCGGCCCTGGCGGCATCGGGACGCCCGGCTCCGACGGCCCGCGCGACCATGGCCGTCACCCCGGAGCCCAGGCCGCCGAAGGCCCAAAGCACGGTCCAGTAGACGAGGCCGCCCACGCCGACGGCGGCCACGGCCTCGGCGCCGACGCGGCCCATGAAGGCCGTGTCGACGTTCCAGACCATCGTCTGGAGGAGCATCTCCATGATCGCCGGCCAGGCGAGGAGGAAGATCTCCCGGCGGAGCCGTGCGATCTTGGCCCGCCTGAGGCCGACGTCGGAGGTTAGCTGAGGTTTGGCGGAGAAGGGATTCATGGTTGGGTCCTCTTCGGTGAGAGTATAGGGCCGTAGAAAAAGCCATTGGCGGCGAACGCCGGTTCGCCGGCGCCCCATTCTACCATGTCGGGGCCTAGGGGCGCAAACAGCATTTTAATACTGGCGACGCCGGGCGGATGTTTCGGGCAAAGGCGATGGGAGCCGGCAAAGGTGATCCGGGAGGATGATACTTTGAGCAGCGCTGAGTTTCAGACGAATCGTCGGTTTTGGGAGTTCGCGGATGAGCTGATGACCTCATCGCGGCTGGTCATCGACCGGCCGGGGGTGGCGCCGGCTCCTGACTACGGATATCTTGAAGGGACGACGGCCATGGACCGCGAGGGCGTCGACGTCTGGCGCGGGTCGCTGCCGGAGCTGAAGGTCACCGGGGCCATCATCACGGTCGACCTGCTGAAGCGGGAGGCGGAAGTCAAGCTGTTGGTGGGTTGCGGCGCAGAGGAGGCCGCGGCCGCCTTGGCCGCTCACAACGTCGGCCGGCAGGCCGCGGTTCTCCTTCTGAGGCATCTGAAGACGGGATGATGACCGGATGAGGCCTCCCGCTACCCTAAGGCCAGGCGTCTGCCTGACCTTCTGTGGTTTCGCGCGATTTTGGACGGGCGGGGGGTTGTTTTTTTCATATGGTTCGAGTATTATCGAACTAGACAAGGCGGTTCGATATCCATCGAACAAGATGGAGGAAGAGACCATGTCCGCCGACCGGCTCGACACCAATCGACAGGGCGCCTACCAGCTCGATATCATCTGGTCCCCGGTCCTCGAACTGATGACCAGCCTGCAGGTCTACCTCGACCGTAACCTCCACAAGAGCATCGAACTGGGACCGAACTGGGCCCGTTGGGTGGCCAAACGCCTGGGCCACGAGTTCAAGGCGCTGGCCGAAGAGACCAAGGACATCTATCCGCTCAGCCTCCTGTTTTGGCACGAAGCCCACGGGCAGGACGTCGAGGCCTTCCTGGATTGGCTGGGCGCCTTGACCCCCGGGGAGATCTATGATCTGGTCGCGCCGGACCTGCCGCCCGATGCCCCGCCGATGCCCAAAGACCTCGGCGCCAGGCGAGACCGCTTCGTAGCCCTGTTGCGCGCCTGGAACGACGGCTACTTCCGTCGCTTTAACAAGCTGGTCCTGGCCGGCTTGGAGAGCGACGCCGAGGCCAAGCGGGCCATGCTCCAGCGGATGAAGCCGGAGGAGGTCTTCGAGGAAGCCACCGGGGGCGTCGTCCTGCTTCCGTCTCCTGACATCAAGCGGGTCGTGCTGGCACCCCACTATCACGCGCGGCCATGGAACCTTCATGACCGGCTGGCCTGGGGTCCCGTCTATCAATACCCGGCCGATGTCGTGCAGGCCCAGGCCGATGAGCCTTCCTCGACGTTGCTGCGGCTGACCCGGGCCCTGGCCGACGAGAGCCGCCTGCGCATCCTCCGCTACCTGTCCCGCGGACCCCGGACCTTTACCGAGATCGCCAAGTTCAGCGAGTTGGCCAAGAGCACCGTCCACTATCACATGATGCTTCTCCGGGCCGCCGGCCTCGTCCGGGTCCATGTGTCCTACGATGGTCCCGACCGCTACAGCCTGCGCCCCGGCGCCCTCGACAAGCTGGGCGGTCGGCTGGCGGACTTTCTCAAGGAGTGAATCGAAAGTGAGCGAAAACCCCAGCGGCACCACGAACACCCAGGCCCAGATCCCGTACCAGGCCCCGGCCAACGGCTGGCGGACCTTCCTGACCGTTTGGATAACCCAGTCCGTCTCGGTCTTCGGAAGTGCCCTGACCTTCTTCTCCGTGACCGTCTGGCTGACCACGGTCCTCTATCCGCTGCCCGAGCAGAAGCCGGCCTTGGGTATCGCGCTCTCGGCGGTCAGCCTGGCCTTCGCCATTCCGGTGGTCTTCGGCGCGCCAATCGCCGGGGCCTGGGCCGACCGCCACGACCGCAAACGGACCATGATGGCCATGGACACCTTCAACGGTTTGCTCAGCCTGACTCTGGCCGCCCTGGTCTTCACCAACGCCCTCAACCTGCCGGTGCTTGTCTTGCTAATCACGCTGTTCTCGGTGGCCGGGGCCTTTCACGGTTCGGCCTTTGACACGTCCTACGCGATGATTGTCCCGGAACGGCTGTTGCCCAGGGCCAACGGGATGATGCAGACCATCGGGGCCCTTTCCGGGGTCCTCGCCCCGGTGGTCGCCGCGGTTGTCCTTTCTTTGCCGGCCCTCGCCCGCCAGGGGCACCTCCCGGGCGCATTCGGGGCGTCCCTCGCCAGGCTGGCCAACGGCATGCCCGTCATCGTCGTCTTCGACGCCCTGACCTTCTTCGGCGCCGCCGCGACCCTACTCTTCCTGAGCATCCCGTCGCCCGTGCGGACCGACCTCAGGGACGCCGCCGGCCGGGTCAAGAAGAGCGTGTGGGCCGACGTCAAGGAAGGCGCCCTTTACATCTGGCGGCGCCGGCCCCTGCTCTGGCTGCTCGGGACGTTTACCGTGGCCAACTTCATCGCCGGCCCGATGAACGTGCTCCTCCCCCTCATGATCAAGTTCAACCTGGCCGCCGACTGGGCCCGCCGCGGCTTCACCCTGGAGACCGCCCTGGCCTTGATCACCATGGCGGCCAGCATCGGCGGGGTGGCCGGCGGGCTCTTCATCAGCGCATGGGGTGGGCTGAAAGGGCGTCGCGTCTACGGCGTCTTGGTGCCCCTCGTGGCCCAGGGCGTCCTCCAGGCCCTCTTCGGCTTCTCGCCCATCCTCTTCTTCAGCGCGGGCGCCATAGCTCTGGCCGACTTCATGATCCCGGTCATGAACGCTCATTCGCAGACCATCTGGCAGATTCAGACCCCCCGGGAACTTCAGGGACGCGTCTTCTCCGTCCGCCGCCTCATCGCCCAGATCTCCTGGCCGCTCAGCACGGCCATCGCCGGTGTGGTGGCTGGACTCTTCAACCCCGGCAAGGTCATCGCTATCCTCGGCATCTTCCTGGCCGCGTTCTGCGCCCTGCAACTCTTCAACCCGTATCTGATGCGGGTGGAGGATAAGGAGTCGCTCGACCGGATGGCGGCCGAGGCGGCCGTGGCCTCAGCCGCACCGGACGCAGGAAAATGAAGGGATAATATGGAATTGCCCAGCGAACCGCCGGTGGGGGAGGGACCATCCATTCCTAGCCTGACTCGCTGGATCATCGCGGTCGATGTCGGCAGCACGACGACCAAAGGGGCATGCTTCGAGCGGCGGGACGAGGGATTGGTCCTGCGGGCCGTGGAGCATGCCCCGACCACTGTGGAGAAACCATTCGAGGACGTGACCATTGGTCTCGACGAGGCCATCCGGAGGCTCGGCGAGGTCGTCGGGGAGAAGTTCGGGACCGGCGAGGCGGGCGGGTCCGGCGGAAAGGGCCGCCCGGACGTCACCCTGGTCGCCACCAGCAGCGCCGGCGGAGGCCTGCAGATGCTGGCCTGCGGGACGACCCAACGCTTCAGCGCCTCGAGCGCGCACCGGGCGGCGATGGGGGCGGGGGCCATCGTGCTGGCCACGCTGAGCCCGGACGACGGCCTCTCGCTCGCGCAGAAAGCGGACCTCGTCCGCGACCTCCGCCCGGACATGGTCCTCATGGGCGGCGGCTTTGACGGTGGCGAGGTCCCCTCGTTCATCGCCGAACTGGCCGACCTCTTGCGGACGGCCCGGCCGCGGCCGCGGCTCGGCGACAGCTTCCGGATACCCCTCGTCTACGCGGGCAACGACGCGGGGCACGAGTTGGTTGAGGACGTGCTGGGTGAGCAGTTCATCATTCACCGGGTGGCCAATCTCGCCCCCGGGCCCAGAAAGGAAAACCCCGGTCCCGCCCGCGAGGCCATCCACCGGCTCTTTCAGCAGCACGTGATGAGCCAGGCGCCGGGGTATGGCAAGCTCCTGGCGCGGGTGGCGGCGCCGGTCCTCCCGACCCCGGGGGCCGTGGCCAAGGCGGTCGACCTGGCCGCCAAGACGTGGGGGCGCGACGTGTTGGCCTTCGACATCGGCGGCGCGACCACGGATGTCTTCTCCGTGCGCCGTGGGCGCCTCGCCCGCAGCGTCTCGGCCAACCTCGGGATGAGCTACAGCGCCCTGAACGTGTTGCAGCGGGCCGGCCTGGACCGCCTCCTGCGGTGGCTGCCGGGCGACGACGCGACGGCCGTGACCGCCGCCGTGGCCAACAAGACGTTGCACCCGACGACGCTGCCGGAGACCGCCTTCGAGCTTCGGGTCGAGCAGGCCGTCGCCCGTGAAGCCCTGTGGCTGGCCCTCGAGGACCACGTCGAGATGGCCGGCGGGGGACTGTCAGATGGGCCGGGGGTTCCTCTGGTCATCGGCAGCGGCGGCGTGCTGTCCTTCGCCCCTCGCCAGGAGCAGGTCGTGGACATCCTGGCCGATGCCGTCGGGGCGGGCCGGGCGGTGGAGGTGGCCGTGGACGACCGTTTCCTGCTGCCCCAGGTCGGGGCCCTCTCGACGGTCGCCCCGGGCCTGGCCGTCGAGGTCCTTGAAAGGCATTCAGTAAAGCGGTTGGCGACGGTGCACGGCAGGGGGGACAAGCGATGAGGTCGGGTTACCACCAGCGCCGGCGGGAGGTCCCGGCACACGCGCGGGTTGTCGTCGAGCCGGGCCGGTGGATGGGCGAGGATGACCCAGTGGCGGTCATTGACTACGAGCCGGGCCGCCTGACCCGCATCCCCGCGGCCACGCAGTTGGCCGTGGCCCCGGACCGCGTCAGCGATCACGTCCTCCGGCCGACCTGGACGCGCATGCGGGCCGGGGAAGTCCTGGCCGCGGCTGTCTGCCTCGGCCACCCGGTGGTCTCGAGGGCTCCCGCCGACGGCCACGTGACCATGGTCTCCAGGCGACTCGGCTACGTCTATGTCCGCGAGGCCCTGGGTTTGGTCGGGGCCGGCGCGCCGCCGGTGACGGTCGACGTCTTCCCGGACATGAGCCTGCCTAAGCCAGTGTTGCACGAGTGCCTGCTGGTCCGGGAGGGCGACGAGGTGCGGTTCGGCCAGGCGCTGGCTTCGGCAAACGCCATTCGCCTGTGGAAGCAGACATTCGCGGCGGGCAAGGCGGCCAAGTCTGGGGAGAGCTGCGTGGCCCCGGTCGGCGGGCTGGTCGAGCGGATCGACCTCGACCGCCGGACGATCACCATCCGGCCGAAGGAGACGGCGTCCTTCATCGCCGCGGGTGTTCCTGGCCGAGTGACCGCCGTCAACCAGGATGGCATCGATATCGCCGTCCACGGCCTGCGCTTCGTGGGCGCCTATGGCACGGGCGGCGAAGCGGTAGGCCCGCTCAGTCTTAACGACCGACCGGAAAGCGGGACGGTCTGGGTCAGGTCCGGACGAGTGACCATGGACGAACTGGTCGCGGCGAGGGACTGCGGTGTCGTCGCCGTCTGGGCCGCCAGTGTCACTTACGAAGACCTGCGCTCGTTCCTTGGCGACCGGCCCCTGGGGACGGTGAGCCGGGCCGGTGCCGGGCCAGTCGCTGTCGTCAGTGAGGGTTTTGGTGAATTCCGCCTATCCCCCACCGTGACCGAAGCCTTGCGCGGGCTGCGTGGCCGTCGGACCCTGGTCGACGGCGCCACCCAACTGCGCGCCGGTGCCATCCGGCCGGAGATGATTGTCATCGACGAAGAGGCCGATAAGGGTGCCATGGCCGGCCGGGATAGCTCTGTCGTCAAAAGCAGTTCCGCCGATGATTGGCCGACCCCCGGGACCGAGCCGATCGTCGCCGGCGATAAAGTGCGTTGTTTCTCGGGCAAGAACCTGGGCCTCACCGGGCGAGCGATCGCGCCGCCCAGGCAGGGGCAGCTCGAGAGCGGCCTTAAGACCTTGCTTGTCGAGGTGGTCTGGGCCGATGGTGGCCATGACGTGGTCGCCGCCCGCAACCTGGCCAGGTTGGCGCCGGCGGCCGAGAGGGGAGGGCAAGGGCATGGCCGTGACTCCTGAGCGACCGGGTGTCGGGTTCCATGGCCCGGAACAGGGTTACCTGCTCTTCGCCCGCGGGCCTCTGGACGCGGTCGCCGAGCGGATGCCGGGCGACTCAGCCGACGTGGGCTTGCGCGTTCCTCTACTGCGACGGGCCGAGGCCGAAGTGATGGCCACGGCTCTCCGGGAAACCGCCGAGCGGGTGGTCGCGAGGACCGCCGGGGCCCTGAAAGGCTTCGTCGCGGCCCTCGGCGACCTCGGCCTCGCTGAAGGGACCTCGGTCTATCCCCTGTTGTCCCTATTGGTGCTCGATGGTCTGGTCGGGCCGGCGGTGACCCGTTCACGAGCCGGGGGCGGGGCCGCTGGGGCCTCCGTCTTCGCCGTCTCGACGCGGGAGACGGTGCCGTTCTTTCGAGCCTGTGTCCGGCTGGGCGGTCCGTCAGTCGCGGCGGTCTTCCCTTGTGGGACACTCTTCCCGTGGGCGTCCGAACTGGAAGACATCTTCCGCGTCCGCGCCGTCCAGCGTTGCCTGGCGAGTCGGGACGCCAGGGAAGAGGTCATCGCCGAGATGCCCACGCGTGAACAGCTGGACCGGATCAACGCCCTTCGGTATCACTCGTCGGCCTTCGAGTTCCACGCCTATAACCGGCTCCCGGTGATTGCCGCGGGTCGGCTGGCAGAGGCCAAAGAGCCGGCGCTCGGGTTGGCCCGGGCCGTCCTGAGCGGCGGAGGAGGGCATGACGCCTTGGCCCATCTGCTTTTTGAGGTTGCGGCTCGGACGCTGGCCTCGCCTTTCGACCCGGCTGACCAGGTGGAGGCGGCTCTTGGTGTGCTGTTCAACGAGTTGGCTGTGGTTTGGACCGGGGCCGGCCGGCTATCTGAGCCGGCGCCATATCGGTTGAAGGAAGTCGGCGTTCGGGCGTTCGGTGGGGGGAGGGTCATCTCATGAAGCGACCGGCCACGGCCGTCAGGGCTCACATCAAGGCGGGCAAGACTCAGGAACCCCGCCCGGCGGACGGGTTCCTCGCTGGCATTAAGCGGGGCGCAACCTCGGGCCGTAAGTTGCCGCCCGGGCTCATCCTTCTCGAGGACCCATGGGCACTTCAAGACACTCTGGCGGAATGGCGGGACACCTTGGAGGGCGATGTCGGAACCAGCGGAGGCTCTCATCGTCATGCGCACCAATCGTGACTTCACACTCTTCTGGTCGGGCCAGTCGATGTCTGTCTTTGGACCGGCCGTATCGTGGGTCCTCGGTTCCGGTCTGTCCAAGGCAGGCCGGGAGAGCGCGCTATCCGCCTGAAATCAATGAGTGTCCCACTCCTCCATCGCGACGCCTTGAGCCGGTCCCTTGACAGGGGCCGGCTTCTTGCATACAATTGTACTAGGATATTAGGACAATGCGGAAACAAACCCGACCTTGGAAAGGAGGCGAGGCGTTGTTCCAACTCGACCCACGCTCCGGAGTGCCAATCTACCTGCAGTTGAAGGAGCGGATACGGCATCAGGTGACCAGCGGGCGGCTGGCCCCGGGAACGCGCCTGCCGACCGTCCGGGAGCTGGCCGTCGACCTGCGGATCAACGCCAATACGGTCAGCCGGGTGTACTCGGAGCTTCAGCGCGAAGGATATCTGGAGACCCGGCAGGGGTCCGGGACTTACGTCCGCGAGGTCGGCCGCGACCTCCGGGAGGCCAGGCGGGACCGCGTGCGCGAACTCCTCCGCGAGATCGTCGCCGAGGGGCTCAACCTCGGGTACACTCAGGAGGAACTGATCGCCGCGCTGAAGGCCGAGATCGACCGGATTCATGACAAGGACAGGAGGGACAGCCCTTGATGCAGACCATTCCGATGGACACCAGAGGCCTGAAGGTCAAGGTCTTCTGGCAGAGCCGGCACACCAAGCTCGAGGAACTCATCCAGACCTGGCTCGACGGCGAGAAAGGGTCGGCCATCGCGGCCATCACCCAGGCCTCGTCTCAGGCCGGGCACACGGTGATGGTCTGGTACTACCCGGCTGGACGCCGGCCCGCAAGCTGAACGCTTATCAATCCGCCCCGATGGCCCACGCCACAAGGAGGTAGCCAACCATGGTCAACAACAGGACCCGCACTCGCCTTCTCCGTCGTCCCCTGAACGTCGTCTCTCTCACCATCCTGATCCTCTTCCTGGCCGGGGCGGCGTACACCGCCGTCACCACCCTTAGTTGGGTCTGGCCGACGGTCATCGTCCTCGCCGGCCTTCTCACAGCCGCGGCCATCAAGGTCGCCCAGCAATGGGAGAAAGCCGTCGTCCTACGCCTCGGCAAGTTCCAGCGATTGGCCGGCCCCGGGCTCTTCGTCATCCTTCCGATCATCGACTCCGTGTCGTCCTGGGTCGATCAGCGGATCGTGGCCACCGGCTTTAACGCCGAGCAGACCCTGACCAAGGACACCGTCCCGGTGGACGTCGACGCGGTCATGTTCTGGGTCGTCTGGGACGCCAAGAAGGCGGCCCTCGAGGTCCAGGATTACCGAGCGGCCGTCGAGTGGGCGGCGCAGACCGCTCTCCGGGACGTCATCGGCAAGACACAGCTTGCCGAGATGTTGGCGGGGCGTGAGAACATCGACGCCGAACTACGCCGGATCATCGACGAAAGGACCGAGCCGTGGGGCATCGCCGTACAATCGGTCGAGATCCGCGACGTCATCATCCCCACCAGCCTGCAGGACGCCATGTCCCGCGAGGCCCAGGCGGAGCGCGAGCGCCGGGCGCGGATCATCCTGGGCACGGCCGAGACGGAGATCGCCTCCAAGTTCGTCGAGGCGGCCAAGATCTACAAGGGCCATGAGATCGCGCTGCACCTGCGGGCGATGAACATCCTCTACGAAGGCCTCAAGGAGAAGGGCGCGCTGGTCGTCGTCCCGTCGACGGCCGTGGAGACCATGGGCCTCGGGACCATCAGCGGCCTGACGTCGCTGGCCGGTCAGGCCCCCGGGGCGGGCGGCGACTTCAAGGGCTGAGAAGCCCGGCCGGCCGCCGACCGGACGGTCCGGCCGACCCCGAAAATAGCCCGAAATCCGGCCGGGGATACTGCCCTAGGGGGCACCCCCGGCCTCGCTCTTTTCAAAAGGATTTGCCCCGAGCGCGGCGAAGAGATAGGCCGGGCAAGGCGAGGTGTTCCAAATGCTGGTCGGGGTTGGTCTGGACATCGTCGAGATCGAGCGGGTCCGGGCGGCCGTCGCCAGGCGAGGCGAGCGGCTGTTGAAGCGTCTCTTCACCCCGGACGAGCTCGATTATTGTTTTGCCGCCGCTGAGCCCGAACGCGGCCGCCGGTTGGCCGCTCGCTACGCGGCCAAGGAAGCGGTGCGCAAGGCCGTCGGCGCCGGGCAGCGCCGCACGGCCTGGTTGGACATCGAGATAACGCGGGCCCGTTCGGGTCAGCCCGGCGTGCGGCTCAGCGGTCGGCTGGCCGCCACCGCCAGGAGGCGCGGCATCGGCCGGGTCCTGGTCACGCTGACCCATGCCCATGAGTACGCCGCGGCTCAGGCCGTCGCCGTGTCGGCCGAGGAAGGGGAGACCCTCCCATGAAGCTCGCCACCGCGGCCGAGATGAGAGAACTCGATCGGTTGGCCCGGGACCGTTATGGCATCCCGGGTCTCCTACTCATGGAGAACGCCGGACGGGCCGTCGCTCGCGAGGTGATGGCCCTTCTGGTCGAGGGTGGCGGGCTCGGCCCGGCCTCGCTTGGCTTGGGCGGGCCCGGCGCTGGCGGTGCTCCCGACCGTCCGCAGGTTTCCATCTGGGCCGGCAAGGGCAACAACGGCGGCGACGGCTTCTGCGCCGCCCGCCATCTCCTCGAACTCGGCGCCGACGTTCGCGTGACCCTCTTCGCCGAGGCTCGCGCGGTAAGGGGCGACGCCGCCGTGAACCTCGACATCGCCCGTCGCCTGGGCATCGACGTGGCCGAGCGGCCGGACGGGCCGACCGACGCCGACCGCCTGGCCCTGGCACGGTCGGATGTCATCGTCGACGCGCTCCTGGGGACGGGTTTCTCCGGCCCCCTGCGCGGCCCCGTGGCCGCGGCCGTGGCGGTCATCAACGAGAGCCGCCGCCCGGTCGTCTCCATCGACGTCCCGTCGGGGCTCGACGCCGACACGGGGCGCGGCGACCCGGCCGTCAGGGCCACGGTCACCGTGACCCTGGGGTTGCCCAAGCGCGGGCTGGTGGTCGCCCCGGGCGTGGGCCGCGTCGGGCGCCTCATCGTCGCGCCCATCTCGATGCCCCCGGCCTTGCTCGAGGGCACAGCGGTCCGCGGGACGTGGGTCGAGGCCGGCGAGGCCGCGGCGGCCTTCCCGGAACGACCGCGCGCGGCCCACAAGGGCGACTTCGGCCACCTGCTCGTGGTCGCCGGGGCGCGCGGCTACACCGGCGCGCCGGTGCTGGCGGCGTCGGGGGCCGTGAGAACGGGGGCGGGCCTGGTCACGTTGGCCGTGCCGCGCGGCATCTGGCCCGTCGTCGGGCGGCGCCTGCGCGAGGTCATGGTCCAGCCGGTGACCGCCGAAGCCGAACGCTTCGGGCCCGAATCTCTTGGTGAAGTCCTGACGTTCGCGGAGCGGGCGACCGCGGTGGCCATCGGACCCGGCCTCGGCCGAGACCCGGCGACGACCGCCTTCGTCCGCGCCTTTCTCGACCGGCTTCCGCTGACCCTGCCCATGGTCATCGATGCCGACGGCCTCAACGCCCTCGCCGGCGCGCCCGGGGAGACCATCACGGCGCTCAGCCGGCGGGGCTCGGTCACGGTCCTCACGCCGCACCCCGGGGAGATGGCCCATCTGATGGGCGTCACCATTGAAGAAGTCCAACGAGACCGCTTCGCCACGAGCACCGCGGCCGCGGCGCGGCTTGGGACGGTCGTCCTTCTGAAGGGCGCCGGGACCATCGTCGCCGCGCCCGTCGGCTCCTACGGCGTCAACTCGACCGGCAACCCCGGTCTGGCTTCGGGCGGGACCGGCGACGTCCTGACCGGGGCCATCGGCGCGCTGCTGGCGCAAGGGCAGGCCACAGTCCTCGCGGCCGCGGCCGGCGCCTATGTCCATGGGCGGGCGGCCGACCGGCTGGCCGCCAAACGTGGCGAGGCCGGGCTGGCCGCCGGCGACCTGCCGGCGGAACTCCCGGCCGTCATCAGGGAACTCCGCTCGCTTACGGCCCCGCCGGGCGGCGAGCCTCTGAAACCCGAAGGGAGATGGTCTTGATGAGGCGTTCGACCGCGACTCGCAACGTCCTTGCGGCCGTCTCGCTCGGCGTCTTCCTGTCCGTGGCCGTGAGCGGGTGCGGCGCGCCGGCGGCGCCCCAGATCGTCGGGCAGATGACCGCGGCCTTCGAGAAGCTCACCGACTACCAGGCCACCCTGGACCTGAAGTACACCCTGGCCGGCCAGGACCAAACGGTCGAGATCAAGCAGTCCTTCAAGAAGCCGAATCGCCACCGCTTGGAATTCCTGGCCCCGGCCGAACTCAAGGGACAGCTGACCGTGTTCGATGGGGAGACGATGTGGACATACAGCCCGCTGGACAAGGAGGTCCTCGTCTTCGACCAGGCCGGTGAGGAGGTCGTCGGTCAGGACCAGCGTTCGCTCATCTCCGGGGTCCTCGATTCGGTGAGGTCGGCCGAGTCCGTCAAGGCGACCGGGCGCGGCCGCATCGAAGGCCGTTCCGCCTACATCCTCGAGGTCACCCCATCGACGCCGAAGGGCGACGATCTCGTCAGCCTCCTGAAGGTCTGGGTCGACGGCGCGACCTGGCTGCCCCTGAAGGTCGAAGCCTACAACGGCGCCGGCAAGGTGGTCTCGTCGGCCCTCTACAAGGACGTCAAGGTGAACTCGGGCCTGGCCGACGACCTCTTCAAGTTCACGCCGCCACAGGGGACCATGGTCACCCAGGGCGGGGCGCTGCCTGAGGTCGTCACCCTCGAAGAGGCCAGGAGCGCCGCCGGCTTCGGGCTGAAGCAGCCGACCTATCTGCCGGCCGGCCTCTCACTGATGCAGGTGAGCCGCGTCGGTTCCGGGGCCGACCTGACCATCGTCTTCGATTACGGAAACGGCGAGGACTCGAGCCTGACCATCAGCGAGAACAAGGCCATCGCTGGGGCCACGACCATGCCCGGGACGAAACCGACCGACCTTGGGGGCCTCTCGGCCGACGTCATCCAGAGTGACGAGTTCTCCATCGTCCATTGGGTGGTCGGCGGCATCGAGGTCTCGATGACCAGTAACCTGCCTCTCGACGAACTGGGCAAGGTCGCCCGGTCGATCCGTTGAACGGGTGGGCCTCACCGCGAAGAGAATCCACGCACGCGGGGGGACGTCAGTCGTGATGGAGCGCACGGACGGGCGGCCGAATCGACCGGCCTGGGCTGAGGTCGACCTCGGAGCCATCGCCCATAACGTCAAAGAACTCATCCGGGTCAAGGACCCGCGGGCCAGGTTCATGGCTGTCGTCAAGGCTAACGGCTACGGCCACGGCGCCGTCCCGGTGGCCAGGACGGCCCTCGCCGCCGGGGCCGAGTGGCTCGGCGTCGCCATTCTGGCCGAGGCCCTGGAACTGCGGCGGGCCGGGCTCGCCGGGCCGGTCCTCGTCCTGGGCTTCACGCCGCGGGAGCAATCGGACACGGTCGTGGCCAACGACGTCAGCCAGTCGGTCTACACCGTCGAAGCCGCCCACGCACTGTCCGACGCCGCGGCCCGCGCCGGCCGGCCGGCCAGGGTCCACCTGAAGGTGGACACCGGCATGGGCCGTCTGGGCGTGACGCCCGACGAGGCCGGGATGGCCGTCGCCCGGGCCATCGCCGGGCTGCCCGGCCTGGTCCTCGAGGGCGTCTTCACCCACTTCGCCACGGCCGACGCCGCGGACAAGGGCTACGCGCGGGCGCAGTTCGGGCGTTTCACGGCCTTCCTCGCCCGTCTCGAGGCGGCCGGATTGCGCTTCGGTCTTCGTCACGCGGCCAATAGCGCCGCCCTCATCGAACTCCCCGAGACCCACCTGGACCTTGTCCGGGCGGGCATCGCCATGTATGGGCTCTATCCGTCTGATGAGGTCGAGCGGCGGGTCGACCTGCGGCCGGCCATGTCCCTCAAGGCCCGGGTGGCCCACGTCAAGGAGGTGCCGGCCGGGACGGGCGTCAGCTATGGCCGGATCTTCGTCACCGGCCGCCCCTCGGTCATCGCCACGTTGCCCCTCGGCTACGCCGACGGGTATCCGCGGTCGCTCTCCTCGCGCGGGGTCGTCCTCGTCCGCGGGCGGCGGGCCCCCATCGTCGGCCGCGTCTGCATGGATCAGTGCATGGCCGACGTGACCGGCATCCCCGGGGTCGCCCCGGGCGACGAGGTCGTCCTCATGGGCCGGCAGGGCGGAGAGGCCGTCACCGCCGACGACCTGGCGCGGCTCGAGGGGACCATCAACTACGAAGTGGTCTGCGACGTCACGGCCCGTGTCCCGCGGGTCTATTCCCCGATCGGCGAGGATTCCCCGGCCGATTCGAACGAGGAAGGGTGAGAACGTTGGATGACATGGAACGACTGCGCGGGATGCCGCGGGCTCCCATGGCCGTCCTGCCGACGCCTCTCGAGGAGGCGCCACGGATGGCCCGGGCCATCGCCGGCGACCGCGCCCCGCGACTCTATCTGAAACGCGACGACCTGACCGGGCTGGCCACCGGCGGCAACAAGACGCGGAAGCTGGAATACCTGGTGGCCGACGCCATCCGGCAGGGCTGCGACACCCTCATCACCACCGGCGCCGCCCAGTCCAACCACGCCCGGCAGACGGCCGCGGCCGGGGCCAGGTACGGGCTGAAGGTCATCCTCGTCCTCGAAGGGCATGACCCCGGGGAGCCGCAGGGCAACCACCTCCTCGACGTCATCCTGGGGGCGGAGGTCCGCTTCGCCGGGGTCGAGGACGACGAGGCCGTCTGGGAGCAGATCGTCGCCCTCGGCGATGAGCTGGCCAGGCAAGGGCACAGGGCCTATCTCATCCCGGTCGGCGGCTCGGTCCCCGTCGGGGCCCTGGGTTACGCGACGGCCGTCCTGGAACTGGCCGAGCAGGCGAAGGCAATCGGCATCCGCAAGGCCGACATCTACATCGCCAGCGGCTCGGCCGGCACCCAGGGCGGCGTGGAGCTCGGCCTGCGGCTGGCCCGCCGGCAGGGCTTCGACGGCCACTGCTACGGGGTCAGCGTCAGCCACCGCTCGCGGGAGATCGCCGAGGAGTCGGCCCGCATCGCCAACGGGACGGCCGAACTCATCGGCTCCGACCTGCGGCTCTCGCCTGACGAGATTGATGTCCTCGACCAGTACGTCGGCCCGGGTTACGCCGTGGCCACGCCGGGGGGCGTCGAGGCCATCGAGCTCCTGGCGCGGTCGGAGGGGGTCCTCCTGGACCCGGTGTACACCGGCAAGGCCATGGCCGGGCTCATCGATCAGATCCGCCAGGGACGTTACGGCCCGGGTGAGCCGGTCATCTTCTGGCACACCGGCGGTGTCCCGGCCCTCTTCGTCTACGCCGAGGAGTTCACCAGGAAATAAGGGGAGGAACCATTCACAGACATGGGCCCGATCATCGGCATCAACGCGGCGCTGGAATTCGAGCTGGTCAACCGCAACACCCTTTCCACCGAATACACCCTGGGCGTCGAACGCGGCGGCGGGGTGCCGGTCATCATCCCGCTGCTCGGCAGCATGGATGTGGCCCGGGACCTTCTCGGCGCCCTCGACGGGCTGCTCGTCACGGGCGGGCCGGACCTGGACCCGGTCCACTTCGGCGAGGCGCCCCATCAGAAGCTGGGCAAGATCGCGCCTGAGCGGGACCTGGTCGAGTTGACCATGACCAGGCTCGCCCTCGAACGGGGCGTGCCGGTCCTTGGCATCTGCCGCGGCATCCAGGTCCTCAACGTGGCCGCCGGCGGCACACTCATCCAGGACATCCCGGCCCAGACGAAGGGCTTCATCAAGCACTACCAGGACGCGCCGCGCTGGTACGGGACGCACGACATCAAGTCACGACCAGGTCGCTTCACGGACTTCATGGGGGTCAAGGAACTCAGGGTCAACAGCTTCCACCATCAGGCGGTCAAGGACGTGGCCCCGGGCTTCGTGGTCACGGCCGAGGCCCCGGACGGGATCATCGAGGTCATCGAGTCGACCGAGCATCCCTTCGCGATCGGCCTCCAGTTCCATCCGGAGTGCATGTGGAGCCGGGACCCGGTCTTCGAGCGGCCCTTCAGGGCTCTGGTCGAGGCGGCCGCCGCCTACCGGTCGCGGGCCGGCGGGCGACGCTGATGCGGGCCAGGGCTCGGGACAGCGGGGTAGTGATCGGGCGCCTGGAGCCGGGACCCCTGAACGCCATCACCGACATCCCGGGGGTGCTGGTCGGGCAGACCACGGTCATCGCCGGCGACGGCCCGCTCGTGCCCGGGCACGGCCCGGCGCGGACGGGCGTCACGGCCATCCGCCCGCATCCGGGCAACCTCTTCCGTGACAAAGTCGCCGGCGCGGCCTTCGTCCTCAACGGCTTCGGCAAGACCATCGGTCTGCCGCAGGTGGCCGAACTGGGCACCATCGAGACGCCCATCCTCCTGACGAACACGCTGAACGTCGGCCTCTGCGCCGACGCCCTGGTCGGGTACATGCTGTCCGAGGACCCCGGCATCGGGGTCACGGCCGGCACGGTCAACCCCGTCGTCGGGGAGTGCAACGACGGCTACCTCAACGACATCCGCGGTCGCCACGTCCGGGCCGAGCACGTCTTGGCCGCCCTTCGCGGGGCGGAGAGCGGCCCGGTCCAGGAAGGCGCGGTCGGGGCCGGCACCGGGATGTCCTGCTTCGGCTGGAAGGGCGGGGTCGGGACGGCCTCGCGTCGCGTCAAGGCCCACACCGTCGGCGTTCTCGTCGTCACCAACTTCGGACGACCGCACGAGCTGACCATCGACGGGGTTCACGTCGGGCGGGAGCTGACGCCGCCGGGCGCCCCCGGACCGTCGAACGGCGCCGAGCCGCCACGCGCGACGGAAGCGCCGGCTGGTTCCATCATGATCGTCGTCGGCACAGACGCGCCAGTGGATTCGCGGCAACTCGGGCGACTCTGCCGCCGGGCGGCCTTCGGCTTGGCCAACACCGGCTCGACCATCGGTCACGGGAGCGGCGACTTCATCATCGCCTTCACGAGCGGCACCCGCGAGCCGGCCGGCGACGGCGAGTTCATCGACCGGACTCTTCTCCGCGACGACGGTCGGACGATGGCCGGGCTCTTCACCGCCGCCGTCGAGGCCACCGAGGAGGCCATCATCGACTCGCTCTTCACGGCCGAGACGGTGACTGGCCGCGACGGCCATCGCCGCGAGGCCCTGCCTGTCGATGAAGTCCTGCGGTTGATGGACGGGGTCGGCCGGGTCGGCCGGGCGCCGCGGCGGGGTCGCTGACATGCTTGACCTCAGGCCATTGGCCCCGGGTGGCCGCGTCAGCACCGGACTTCTGGGCTGGTATGCCGGGCGGCTCGTCTTTGCCACCAGCCGGCGCCAGTACTGGGAGCTTGATGCGAACGGCCGACCGCTGGTGGGTCTCATCGGCGTCGGCGGCGGCCAGGAGTCCGGCGAATCCCTGCCCGACGCCGTCCGTCGCGAGGCCATCGAGGAGACCGGCTCCCCGGTCGAACTCATCCCGGCCGGCGGCACCATCGTCTGCTTCGAGGGCGGCCGCCTCGAGGGGTGGCCGGCCCAGACCGATGAACCGACCCCGGTGCTGGTCTGGCAGCGGGTCATCCGGTGGCTGGAGGACGGCGGGGGTCCCCGGCCTCTGGCCTATGCCACCGCGGTCTACGAAGGGCGGTTCCTGAAGGAACCTTCCCCGGCCGCCGAGACCCCGGGCCTCGTCTTCCTTACCGAGGATCAGTTGCTCTCCCTGCCGACCGGTCCGCGGCCGCTGGCCGAACTGGTCGCGGAAGGAGCCACAGTCCGCTGGCCGGAAGCGCCGGAGGGAGGCCTCGTCAACCTCTCCGGCTCAGCCCACTTCCTTGCCCGCCACTGGTTCGAGCTCAAGCGAGGCCGGAACTCGGATCGCTGAAAGCCTGCACGCACCCGCATCACTCCAGGAGGCGCAGCATCCACTTGTCCACCATCATCGCTCACGTCACGCGGGGCCCGCTCGTCGAGTGCATCCACCGCGGCGACATCGCCGTGGTCGACCCCGAGGGGCGGCTCATCGCCCACGCCGGCGACCCCGATAAGGTCACCTTCATGCGGTCGTCGGCCAAGCCGATCCAGGCCCTGAACGTGGTCCTCTCGGGGGCCGCCGACCACTTCGGCCTCGACGACCGGGAGCTGGCCATCACCTGCGCCTCGCACGACGCCGAGGACCAGCACGTGAACACCGTCCTGTCTGTCCTGACGAAGCTCGGGCTGGACGAAAGCGCGCTCCTCTGCGGGGTCCACGCCCCGGTCAACCGTGAGGCCGCGCGGGCCCTGGTGGTCGCCGGCAAGAAAGCGAGCCCGGTCCACAACAACTGCTCGGGCAAGCATTCGGGGATGCTCGCCGTGGCCCGGCAGCTGGGTGCGCCCCTCGACAACTACCTCGCCCTCGACCACCCCGTCCAGCGAATGAGCCTGGCGATGGTGGCCGAGTTCGCCGGGGTCGACCCGAAGAGCGTCATCGTCGGCGTCGACGGCTGCGGCGTGCCCGTCTTCGGTCTGCCCGCGCGGGCCATGGCTCGAGCCTTCGCCCGCCTCAGCGCCCCCGAGGTCCTGCGGCCGGAGCTGGCCGCGGCCGTGCGGCGGGTGACGGCGACGATGCAAAAGAACCCGGCCCTCATCGAAGGGACCGGGCGTTTCACGTCGCGTCTCATCGAGGTTGGGGCCGGGCGGCTGGTCGCCAAGAGCGGGGCCGAGGGCGTCTTCTGCGTCGGCTCCCTTCAGAAGAAGCTGGGCCTGGCGGCCAAGTGCGAGGACGGCGACATGCGCCCGCTCCCGCCGGCGGTCTTGAAGGCTCTGTCCGACCTCAGCGTCATCAGTCCCGATGACCTGGCCGTGCTGGCCGCCTTCGCCCGGCCGGCGGTCAGGAACAACCGCGGGGAGCGGGTCGGCGAGGTCATCGCCGTGGTCGACCTGGTCCGCGACTAGACGCGGCGGTCCCGGAGTCGCTGGCCAATCCTGAATTCGTGGGGAGGGGTGTCCGGTGCGGGTCTTCATCTCGGCCGACATCGAGGGCATCAGCGGGGTCGTCGACGGCAGCCAGACGTCGGAGCAAGGGTTTGACTACGGACGGGCCCGCCGCCTGATGACCGGCGAGGTCAACGCGGCCGTCGAGGGCGCCCTGGCGGCCGGGGCGACCGAGGTCGTCGTCAACGACTCCCACGGCTCGATGCGGAACATCCTCATCGAGGAGTTGCATCCCGAGGCCAAGCTCATCACCGGCGGCCCCAAGCCGCTGACGATGATGGAGGGCATCGACGGAGGCTTCGACGCCGCCTTCTTTGTCGGCTATCACGCCCGGGCGGGCACCCGCGGTGTCCTCAACCACACCATCTCGGGCAAGGTCGTCGCCGGCATCAGCCTGAACGGCCGGACCTACGGCGAGTGCGGGGTCAACGCCGCGCTGGCGGGCCGCTTCGGCGTGCCGGTGGTCCTCGTCACCGGGGACTCGATGACGGCCGCGGAGGCCCAGTCGGTCCTGCCGGGCGTGCGCACGGTGGCGGTGAAGGAGCAGCGGGCCCGGCTCGCGGCGCGTTGCCTGCAGCCGGAGAAGGCCCGCCACCTCATCCGCGCGGCGGCCGCGGAGGCGGTACGCGTGGCCGTGCCGAACGGCGAGGTCAAGCCGATGGTCGTCGGCACCCCGGCGGTCTTCGAGATCCGCTTTCACAACACAGGCATGGCCGACATGGCCGAACTGGTGCCCGGGGCGCGGCGGGTCGACGACCTGACCCTGTCCTTCGGCCACGACGATCTCATCGTCGCCTTCCGGGCCCTCAGGGCCATGATCTACCTCGCCGGGGTCATCTGACATCCCGCCGGGGTCGCCTGATACCGGGTATTAGGACCAAGTAGAAGGATGAAGCGGGCATGCCCGCGAAATGTGAAGCGAAGGCGCGAGGGGCATGCCCTTGAAAGCCATAAGGGAGGACGATTCGCGATGTTACGGACGAACAAGGACCGTCTGGTGATGGTTTCGGTGATGGGTCAGGTCTCGGCGCCGGGCGTGCGCGCGCCGTACCGCGTGGGCTATGACGGCGTGGCCAGGGTCGGACCCGGCACCGGCGGCATCACGTACAACGTGCGGGTCGGCGACCCGGCCTTGGGCTGGGCCGGCGACCACGTCGAGCCCGGCGTCAGCTCGAAGGACTCGGATGAGAGCGCCAACGGCGGCTACAACACCCTGTCGTGCGTGGGCAACCGGGCCTACGTCGTCTCCGGCGAGGCCAAGGGCTCGGTCGGTGTCGTCACCGGTAAGCACGGCGGCATCGAGCACGTCCTCATCGATTTCGCCCCCGAGGTCCTGGAGAAAATGGTCATCGGGGATAAGATCCAGGTGCGTGCCTATGGCCTGGGCCTCGAGCTGCTCGACTTCCCCGGCGTCAAGGCGATGAGCCTCGACCCCGGCCTGCTCGACCGGATGGGCGCCGAGGCCGCCCGCGGGAAGCTGCGCGTGCCCGTGGCCGCCATCGTCCCGCCCGAGTTCATGGGTTCCGGGCTCGGCTCCCAGACCGCCGAGCGCGGCGACTATGACATCACCACCCAGGACCGGGCGGCGCTCAAGGAGGCCGGGCTGGACGACATCCATCTCGGGGACATCGTTGCCATCCGCGATCATTCTTCGTTTTACGGCCGCAGCTATCAGCGGGGGGCGATGATCATCGGGGTCGTCGTCCACTGCGACTCGAACATCTCCGGGCACGGCCCCGGCGTCACCTCGCTGCTCACGAGCAAGGACGGCTCCATCGAGCCGGTGGTCGTCCCCGGGTCCAACATCGCGAAGTATCTGGGCCTAAGGGCATAGGAGGACAGCGCATGGCCAAGGGAACTGGTTCAGAGGTCAGCCTCAAGGAGATCATCGAGGCCGCCCACAACCTCAAGGGGCGGCTCGTCGAGTGGCGGCGGGACTTCCACGAGCACCCCGAGCTGGGGATGGAGGAGAGGCGGACGGCGGGTATCGTCGCCGACCACCTCCGTTCGCTCGGGATCGAGGTCAGGACCGGCTTCGGCGGCACCACGGCTGTCGTCGGTCTGCTCAAGGGGGCCAGTCCGGGGCCGACCATCGCCCTCCGGGCGGACATGGACGCCCTCCCCATCCAGGAGGAGAACCAGGTCCCATACGCCTCCAAGACGCCGGGCCAGATGCACGCCTGCGGCCACGACTCGCACGTGACCATGCTCCTTGGCGCGGCCACGGCCCTGGCCGGTTTCCGCGAACGTCTGGCCGGCCAGGTCAAGTTCTTCTTCCAGCCGGCCGAGGAGGGGCCCGGTGGGGCCCAGCCGATGATCGCGGCCGGGGCGATGGAGGACCCCAAGGTCGACGGGGTCGTCGGCCTCCACGTCGCCAGCGAAATGAACGTGGGCGAGATCGGCGTCGTCCCCGGCGCCGACTCGGCCAGCCCGGACAGTTTCTCCATCCGCATCGTCGGCCGTGGCGGGCACGCCGCGCACCCGGACCAGGGCGTCGACGCCATCGCCGTGGCCGCCCAGGTCATCACGGCCCTGCAGACCGTCGTCTCGCGGGAGATCTACCCGCTGCAACCGGTGGTCGTCACCGTCGGGACCATCCACGGCGGTTTCCGGAACAATGTCCTGGCCGGCGAGGTAACGATGACCGGGACCATCCGGACCCTCAACGCGGACGTCCGGGACCAGGCTCAGGCCGCCGTCGGGCGCATCGTCAAGGGCATCGCCGAGGCCATGCGGGCCACGGTCGAGGTCGACTTCAGCCGGGGTTACCCCTCGTTCTCCAGCGACCCGTCGATGTACCGGCTGGTCCGTCAGGCGGCCGTCGACGTCGTCGGACCGGAACGCATCCACGACCTCGACCCGACCATGGGTGGCGAGGACTTCGCCTACTACTGCCAGAAGGCCCCCGGGACCATGTTCCGGGTCGGCGGGCGCAACGCCGCCAAGGGCTTCACGAATCCGTTGCACCACCCACGCTTCGACCTAGACGAAGACGCCCTGCCCATCGGGGTGGCCGTCCTTGTCCGCGGCGCACTATCGTTCCTTAGCGGGGGAGAAGCTTGAACCAGTCGCGCCATCAGGAGAAGGGAAGCCTGCTCCTGTCCTTCGCCGCCGTCGTCGCCGCCGTCATCCTGCTCTTGGCCCTGGTGTCGCTGGGGGTCGCCCGCCTCGCCGGGGCCGGCCGGCCCGCCGGTCAGACCGTCTCCGGGGGTGGCCTGACCTCCCCGGGTACTTCGGCCGGGGGCTCTCTATCGGGCGCGCCCGGCGGGGGCCCGGAGAGCCTTCCGGTCGAGGTCGCCGTCGCCGTCGAGCCGTCCAGGCTCAGTCCCGGCCAGGCCACCACGCTGACCCTGTCCGTCCGGAACCTCACCGGAGAGGCCGTCACGGCGGCCTTCAAGACCTCGCTGGAGGCCGACTTCACCGTGGAGTCGGGTGGCCGCGTCGTCTGGCAATGGTCGCGGTCCCAGGAGGTCAAGCTGGCGGACGGTCAGGTGGTCATCGGTCCCGGTCAGACGATAAGCTTCAAGGCCGTCTGGGACGGACGCGACGACTCCGGCCGGGACCTGCCGATCGGCGACTACGCCGTCAAGGGCATCTTCCTCGGCCAGCTGGCCGGCCGGACATTGCCGCTCATCACCGGCCCGGCGGCGGTCGTCGTCACGCCGTGACACCGCCTGGGGTCAGAAGGTTTTTCCGCGCCTCGCCCCGAATATTGAGAATCCGTCTTCATGGGAGGAGGTTCCGCGGTGCCCATCAGGCCGGCTAAAGATGGTTCCAAGCCGAATCAGAGGGTCGACCGGGCTCCGTCCAAACCGCTGCGGCCGAGACCGGCCAGACGGGGGACGGCGGCCACGTTCGATCGCGGCCCGGAGAAGCCGAAACCGGCGCCCAAGCCGCCGGTCCCGGCCAGGCCGCCCGAGCCCGAGGAGGAGGTCCTCCTCAAGTGGTCGGTCCACCTGGCGCGCCAGAACCCGCGGCGGACCCTGCTGACCGCCCTCGGGGTGATGGGCACGCTGGTGGTGGTCCTCCTGGCTGGTCTGGGCCTGTGGTGGGCGATCATTACCCTGATCATCATCATCGGCTCCATCTCGGCCTGGATCTTCCCCATCCACTACGTGCTGACTAACAAGGGTATCAAGCAGTACAATTTCCTCTCCCGCGAGGAACGCTCGTGGCTGAGGTTCACCGACTACGTCATCTATGACGACGCGGTTCAGGTGGCTTATGACCAGAGGACCCTCCGAGGTCGTATTCTCAAGGGTCTGATGCTTTATTTCGGCCCCGATAATCGGGAGCAGATCATCCAGGTGGTCAAGGACAATGTCGTCACCGAGGCGGACCTGGCGGCCCTCGAGGACGACGAGGACGACGAACTCGAAGACGACGAGCTCGACGATTAGGCGAAATTGGCAGAAGACTTCCCACCGTTTTCTTCAGCAGTCCAGAAGGAGTTCTGTTTTTCAGTGGCGAAATAGCTCCAAGTCTTAAGAACAATCCATCCCTTTCTCCGTCGTAAACGGGCTATCCAGGCAGAAAGCCGCCGTCCAGGCGGCCGACGTTACCCAACATAAGTTAGAGCTTGGTTCGTTTTGAGTCTCAACCAACGAATAAAGACTAACTTGGGGCGCCCTCCCGTTTACAGGGGGCAGTATCCACCCAAGGTTAGTCGAACCTTGGGTCTTCTTGTCATTAAGCCTTGTCCATTGGCACTGGAAGAGGCAGCCGGTCATATTGACAGTTAGTGCCCAATAGCCTTATATTGAGAACAATATTTTTCAAAGATTAACATCTTCGCAGCGTGCCATCGGTCCGCTGCGAGTCTGAGATAGAGTCTGAGATAGAGTTCGAAGCGGAGAGGAGGTGCATACAACAATGCTTCTTGCCGCTGAAGCTGCAAAGCCGTACCTTGGCGTCTTCGCTGAGGGGAAGTTCGCGCAGTTTGTTCTGATGCTGGTTTTTGCGTTCATCGTCTGGTTCATGGTGACCAGGGCCAAGGCGGGCATGAAGGTCCCTGAGATCCGCAAGATCAACGGGCTCGAGGCGCTCGACGAGGCCATCGGCCGCGCTACTGAAATGGGCCGCCCGGTCCACTTCACCCCCGGCCTCGGTGGCGTCGGCAACCCGATGACCTTCGCCGCCTTCGGTTTTCTCGGTTACGTCGCCAAGCTGTGCGCGAAGTACGACACCCGGCTGATCCAGACGAACGCGGACTACGTCGTCCTCGCCATCAACGAGGAAATCATCCGGCAGGCCTACCTCGAGGCTGGCCGCCCGGACGCCTTCAACAGCGACGACGTCCAGTTCATGTCCGATCAGCAGTTCGCGTACGCCGCCAACGTCATGAACATGTTCCAGAAGGATAAGCCGGCGGCGAACATCATGATGGGGGCCTTCTGGGCCGAGTCATTGATCTTCGCTGAAACCGCGTCCTTCGTCGGCGCCATCCAGATTGCCGGTACCGCGGCTACCGCCCAGCTTCCGTTCTTCATCACGGCTTGCGACTACACCCTGATCGGTGAGGAGATCTACGCCGCGTCGGCCTACCTGTCCAAGGAGCCGGTGCTGTACGGGTCTCTCGTCGGCCAGGACTGGGCCAAGATCTTCGTCTTCGCCCTGATCCTCGTCGGCACGGTCATCGCCAACTTCCAGGCGAAGGGGAACTGGCTCACCAGCATCCTCAAGAAGTAGGCCGCAAGGATGAAGTCCGGACGGTATCCCATTCTACCGGCAAAGGAGGTGCCTTCAGTTGCGTAAGGAACTGCCCATGATTCTGACCGTTCTGTCAGGTCTGGTGGTCATCTTCTCCCGCTACTTCCACTATGGGATGCAGTTGGGATTGATGGACACCCTCGACAAGTGGTACCTGGTGTCTTCGTCCTTCGCCATCCTGCTCGGTATCGTCAACCTGGTCAAGATTCACTGGGGCTACATCCGTCGCCGCAAGGAAGGCTGGTGGAACAGCATCGTGCTGCTCCTCTGCCTCTTCGGTTACGGTATCCTCACGGTCCAGCAGACCGTTGACGGCCCGCAGGCGGCCTGGATCTTCAACAACATCATCACCCCGGGCGACTCGACCATGTTCGCCCTGATCGCCTTCTTCATCGCGTCGGCCGCGTATCGCGCCTTCCGCGTGCGCACCAAGGAAGCGACCGTCCTGCTCGTCGCGGCGGTCATCGTCCTCCTTGGCAAGGCCCCCATCGGCGATGCCCTCATCAACGGGTGGGGCAACGTCGCCGACTGGATCCTGAAAGTCCCGAACACCGGTGGGTTCCGGGCCATCATCATCGGCGCGGCCGTCGGTGCTTTCGCGACCGGTTTCCGGATCCTCCTCGGTCTGGAGCGTGCCCACCTCGGCGGCAGCGGGACCAAGTAAACTCGTTCGGGAAGGAGGTGTTCGCTAGTGTTTGAACGGCTGCAAGTCATCGACCGACGGATAATCTACGTCCTCTTGATCTTGGTCATCGCCCTCGCCCTTCTGAAGCCGATCGGTCTCCCGGTCAAGGTGGGCCCGATGACCCAAAAGATGTATGACACCATCGACGCGCTGCCGGCCGGTTCGGTGCTGTGGCTCGGCATGGACCTCGCCGTCTCGACCAAGGCCGAGCAGTACCCGATGGTCAGCGTCCTTCTGGATCATGCCTTTCGGAAGAACCTGAAGGTCGTTTCGTTCGCCATGTGGCCCAACGGCGGCCAGATCTTCGATACGTTGGTCGCCCCGGTGGCGAAGAAGTACAACAAGCAGAACGGTACTGACTACCTGAACATCGGCTACAAGCCGGGTGGTAACGTCGCCCTCCGGGCCATGGTGACCGACATCAATACCGCGGCCGCGGGCGTCGACCAGAACGGCCAGCCGCTGGCCAATACCCAACTTGGTCAGCAGGTCAAGAAACTGACCAAGGACTATGTCTCCTTCATCGTCGACGTGGCGGCCGGCGACCCCGGGACCACCGATTACCTGAACTACGTGAGCACGCCGGAGAAGATTCCGATGGCGACCGCCGTGGTCAACGTGTCGGTCCCGGGCGAGATGCCTTACGTCCAGTCCGGTCAATACCAGGGTCTGATGGGTGGACTTCGCGGCGCGGCTGAGTACGAGATCATGGCCAAGGCCCCCGGCAAGGCGGCCTCGGGTATGGACTCCCAGTCTCTCGGCGCGGCCCTCGTCGTCCTCTTCATCATCTTTGGCAACGTCGGCTATCTTACTAGCCGCGGGAAGAAATAACACGGGGTGTCTAGGCACCCGTTCTCCTTAAGCCCTAAGGAGGAGGTGAAAAAGGATTGGGCGCTAACATCTTTGACCCGGCAAACCTGACCGGCGCCATCATGACGCTGGCGGTCCTGACCTTCTTGATCAAGGATAACCCCGTGTTCGACCTTTTCCAGAATGGGTTCGTGGGGTTATACTTCGCCTACTCGATCGGCCTGACGTACCATTCCTACATCCGGCCGACCATCGTCGACGACATCGCCAAGAAGGGGCAGTATAGCTACATCATCCCCGTCGTTCTGGGGCTCTTGGTGTACTTCATGTTCGTCCCCTCCCTCAACTGGATCGCTCGGTATCCGATGTCGTTCTGGGTAGGGTACGGCGCTGGGTACATCCTGGCCTTCCAGCCGGGTTCGCTGATGCCGCAGATTTACAACACGTTCATCAAGTTCTACGGGAAGGCCTCCTTCCTGGACAACTTGAACGCCATCCTGTTGTTCATCTCGGTCGTCACGGCCCTGGCGTACTTCTTCTTCACGGTGCGCAAGCAGGGTACGGCGGTTGGGTTCGCGGCCGAGACCGGCCGCTGGGTGATCATGATCGCCCTCGGCGCCGCGTTCGGCAGTACCGTCCTCTACCGTATCACGCTGTTCGTCGGCCGGATGCAGTTCCTGCTCGGCGACTGGTTGGGCATCCTGAAGTAATCCTGGGCGGCCTGACCAACCAACACGGATAGGATTACGGATTCGCGTCGAAAGAGAGGAAAAGCCCACTCGTTCGAGTGGGCTTTTACTCTAATCCCTAAACTAAACTGGTGGGACCATTCCTCCCTGACGCTGCAGCGAGACGGAGTTATGACCATGTCAGGCGGACCGGTCGCGCGGGGAGACTCGAAGGAGGTATCAGATGTCCGGGGAAGGCAGGGCTATCGAGTCAATCCTGGCCACTGACGTCGGTAGTACGACGACCAAAGCCATTCTCATCGAAAAGAAGGGCGACGAGTATCGCCTGATCACCCGCGGGGAGATGCCGACCACGGTCGAAGCGCCGTGGGAGAACGTCATGATCGGCGTCCGCAAGTCCATTCGCCGCGTGGAAGAACTCATTCAACGGCCGTTGCTCGACGACACAGGGCACCTGATCCGGCCCAAGCAGGGGGACAAGGGCGTCGATTATTACGTCTCCACCAGCAGCGCCGGCGGCGGTCTGCAGATGATGGTCGCCGGCTTGGTCTCCAGCATCAGCGCCTCCAGCGCCCACCGCGCGGCGCTCGGCGCGGGCGCGGTCGTCCTTGACGTCGTCGCCGTGGACGACGGGCGGTCGACCTCGGAGCAGATTACCCGGATCACTGAACTGCGCCCGGACATCATCCTCATGTCGGGCGGGGTCGACGGTGGCTCGGTGGCCTACATCGCGGCCATCGCCGAGACCATCGTGCAGGCCAGCCCGCAACCGCGGTTCGGGGCCACCTTCAAGTTGCCCCTGGTCTACGCGGGGAACAAGGACGCCCAGGACATGATCCAGTCCATCGCCGAGAAGGAACTCGAAGTCCATCTGGTCGAGAACCTCCGGCCGCGGCACGACCTGGAGAACCTTGGGCCCGCCCGCGAGTCAATCCATGACCTGTTCATGAACCACGTCATGGCCCAGGCTCCCGGATACGGTGAGCTGATGAAGTGGGTCGACGTGACCATCATGCCGACGCCTGGTGCGGTCGGCAGCATCATCATGGTCATGGCCAAACAATACAAGCAGAACATCGTCGGGGTTGACATCGGTGGGGCCACGACCGACGTCTTCTCCGATTTCGAAGGGACCTTCACCCGGACCGTCAGCGCCAACCTGGGGATGAGTTACAGCGTCTGCAACGTCCTCGAGGAGGCCGGGTTCGAGAACATCCGGCGGTGGCTGCCGTTCGAGGTCGACGAGGAAGGGCTGTCCGACTGGATCTCCAACAAGATGGTCCGGCCGACGACCATTCCGCAGACCCTCGACAAGCTCATCGTCGAGCAGGCCATCTCCCGCGAGGCCCTGCGGCTCTCGTTCGCTCATCATAAGAGTCTGGCCCGCAAGGTCGAGGCTCAGGAGATCCTGGCCGGCTGGCGGACCCAGTCCAAGTGGACCAAGGCCGCCGGCGAAGAAGTCATCGAGATGATGAAGCTCAACATGCTCGTCGGTTCGGGCGGCGTGCTCTCCCACGCCCCGCGGCGCGAGCAGGCGGCCCTGATGCTGATGGACTCCTTCGTCCCGGAAGGCGTCACCCAGTTGGCCGTCGACTCCATCTTCATGATGCCGCACCTGGGCGTGCTGGCGTCGACCCACCCGGAGATCGCCGCCGAGGTCTTCGACAAGGACTGCCTGGTCCGCCTCGGCACCTGCGTGGCACCGTCCGGCAAGGCCCGCGACGGGCAGGTGATCGGGACGATCAAGATAACCATGCCCGACGGGCAGGTCATCGACGATAAGATGCTTTACGGCGATATGAAGCGCTACCCGCTCCCGGTCGGCACCATCGCCAAGGCCGAGATTCAACCGAGCGGGGCCTTCGACCTGGGTGAGGGGAAGGGCAAGAAGGTCGAGGCCGAGCTCCACGGCGGCCTGGTCGGGATCGTCATCGACGGCCGCGGCCGGCCTCTGGAGCTGCCCCAGAACGACAAGGAGCGCGTGGCCAAGCTGATCAAGTGGATCGAGACACTGAACGTCTATCCGATGGACTTCATCCGGAAGTACCAGGCGGAGAGCCCGGTTGCGACGAAGACCGCGGCCGGCGCGGAGAAGGGGGGCGAGCGGGGTGGCCTATTCGGTCGGTTCGGCCGGAAGTAACGGCGAGAAGCGCTATCCGGTGGCCATGGTCCGAAAGGTCCGCAAGCTGCCCCTGCCCGGCGAGGTCCTGGCGGAGGTCGGGGATCAGATCGATCCCGAGACCATCGTCGCCAAGATCAGCCTGAAGCCGGGCATCCCCTGGGTCGTCCCGGTGGCCCGGCTGGTCGGCATCGAGCCGGCCGCCCTGCCGGCGGCCATGATGCGCAAGGTCGGGGACCGGGTCAAGACCAAGGAGATCATCGCCCGCGCTGAAAAGGGCATCTACGGCCGTAAGGAGTACGAAGCCCCGACCGACGGGGTCATCGAGGACATCTCCGAGAAGTCCGGCCGGGTCGTCATCCGTGAGGAGTTCGGCAAGGAGGAGCCTCCGGTCAGCTTTGACGCTGCCTTCGAGCTCGGCTGCAAGCCGCGGGATCTCTCTAAGTTCATGATCAAGAAGATCGGGGACGAGGTCAAGCGCGGCCAGTTCGTCGCCAAGAAAGGCGAGGCCCAGGCCTTCTTCACGAAGACCGCCCGGACGCCCATCTCGGGCATCATCGCCGAGGTCAACGATCAGACCGGCTATGTCACCATCGCCCGGCCGTTCAAGGAAGTCGTGGTCAAGGGTTACATCAAGGGGGTCGCCCGGGAGATCGTGCCGGCCCGCGGCGTCGTCGTCGAGGCCCCAGCGGTCCGGCTGACGGGCATCTTCGGCGTCGGCCGGGAGACCCACGGCGACCTGAAGATCCTCTGCCAGAAATCTGACCAGACCCTGACCGACGACATGATCACCTCCGAATGCGAGGGCAAGATCGTCGTCGGCGGTGCCTTCGCCACCAACGAAGCGCTGAAGAAGGCGGTCGAGGTGGGCGCCAAGGGCGTCATCACCGGGACGGCCAGTTACCTGAACATCGTCAAGTCGCTGGGCGTCAAGCTGGGCGTGGGCATCACCGGGCAGGAGGACATCCCGACCACGGTCATCCTCCTCGAGGGCTTCGGCCATCTGGCCATGCACGAGGAAGCCTTCAACGTGCTCAAGAGCCTGGAAGGCCGCCATGCTTCGATCAACGGCGCCACCCAGATCCGCGCCGGAGCCATCCGGCCCGAGGTCGTCGTGCCCTTCAGCGACTGGACCGGTGAGATCACCGAGGCCAAGGTGATCGACGAGGACCTCAGCGTTGGTCAGGCCGTCCGGGTCATCAACGCCCCGTACTTCGGCGAACTGGGCCGGATCACGGCCATCCCGCGTGAGCCGGTGGTCGTCGAGACCGAAGCCAAGGTGCCGGTGGTCGAGGTCGAGCTGGCCTCGAACAACCAGCGGGTGGTCGTCCCGCGGGCCAACGTCGAGGTGTTCTGACCGGGAAAGGGTCGCGGCGGGGTGTCCCCCCCCCCACCGCGCCTCAGACGAAGAAGACCGCCTTTGCGGCGGTCTTCACCTTGACTCCTCAGGGGGTCATGACCTTCAGGGGACTAGTAGTTGCCCAGCCGCCATCCCTGGCCGCTGTCGATGATGAATCCGTACTGTTTGGTCTCTGACGTTTCGGCGTCGTTCCCCTTCTTGCGGTACACGGTAGCGGTGATGACGGTGCTGGTCGCCCCGTGGTACTCGACGTTCTTTATCTCGTAACGGACGACCGGCCCTTTCGACTCGGCCTCGGCCTTCAACGCCTTGGCGAAGTCGTCGGACGTTATCTCGCCCTTGACCCTCGTCGTGAACTGCGCGTACGCCGTTGTGTAGTCTCCCTTGACCATCGCGTCCATGTAGGTCTGGAAGATGGTCTTGGCATCCTTGCCGCCACAACCGGCGGCCAGGGCCGTGGTCAGGATGAGGATGATGACCAGAGCGCTTCCCAAGAGCCTCCTGCGCATCGGTAGCACCTCCTTTCGCAGACTGGCCTGAATTTTGTTAGACAAATTCGAGTCACCGGCCCCTTTTCCTGCTGGAATCATCGCCGTTTTCTGATTTTAGATTATCGCCGACCCCCCGGTGAGATGCTTACTTGGAAGTATGCACTCACGGAGGGATGCATGTGAGCAAGGAGAAGCGCCCCGGCCCGTTCGACCCCCCGGAGCAGCCGATCTATGACAGGGAGATCGAGGACGCGGCCCGCCCGGGAGGAAGGCGAGGAGAAAGCGAAGGCAAGGCAAGAGAGGCAGAACAAAAAAGGCGGGTGGTAAAGTGAGCACCTCAGACTTTGACATCACGCCCGAACGACGCGACGAAATGATTGAATGGACGGCCCAGCAGATTCACAAGCGCGGGTTGACCACGCCGGCCGTCTTCTTCATCGAGATGAACCGACCCATCAGCTATGTCGGAAGCCAGGCGGTCCACTTCTTTTCGCCCTTCGTCAACGCCATCTTTGACAGCAAGCTGGCCACCGAGGTCGGGCACCTGATGTCGGACCGGAAGAACATCGACCGGCTCATCGACCGCCTCGAGGAACTGACCAGAGAGCAAGAGGCCGCCGAACGCAAGGCCCGCAAGAAGGCCAAGCAGGAAGCGGGCAAGGCGACCGCCGGAGAGGTCTCGCCGGAGGCCCAGGCCCTGGCCGAGGCGGCTGAACGGAGCGGGGTCGACCTCGGCGCCGGGCCGGCTCCCGAGGACGCGGCCAAGGGCGCCGAGACCGACGCGACCGAGCAGCCCAAGAAGGGCGGGTTCCTGGGCTCGGTCGGGAAGTTCCTGAAGCGGAAGTAGCCGGCGGCAGCCCCATCCCGCGGCTGTATAACCTCTGAACGTTGCACGGGCCCGCCCGCACCGGGGGTGGGCCATGTTTTGCAGGTATTCCGAAAAGCGTAGCGAATATATCTGTTCGTCCTTGTTGGTTACATAAAGAGGAGGAAGGCCATGTCTGAGAACAGTCATGGGGCCAAGTACAACCTGGACCGGGAGATCAACTCCATCCTTGCCACCGACTGCGGGAGCACGACGACCAAAGCCATCCTCATCGAGAAGGTGGACGGCGAGTACCGGCTGATCGTCCGCGGCGAAGCCCCGACGACCGTGGAGAAGCCGTTTGAAGACGTCACCGCCGGTGCCCGGAACGCCATCCGGGAGATCGAGGAGCTCACCGGCAAGCGGTTCCTCGACGACAAGGGCGTCATCAACCCGCGCCGTCCCGACGGTTCGGGCGTTGACATCTACCTGTCGACGTCGAGCGCCGGCGGCGGCCTTCAGATGATGGTCGCCGGCGTGGTCAAGATCATGAGCGCCGAGAGCGCGCAGCGGGCCGCCCTCGGGGCCGGGGCCATCGTCATGGACGTCATCTCCATCGACGATGGGCGCCTTCCGTATCAGCGCATCCAGCGCATCCGGCACCTCAGGCCGGACATGATCCTCCTCTCCGGCGGCATCGACGGCGGGACGATGTCCCACGTCGCCCAGATCGCCGAGCTCATCTCCGCCGCCGAGCCCAAGCCGCGCTTGGGCATCGGCTTCAAGCTGCCGATCATCTACGCGGGCAACAAGGACGCCCGCGGCTATGTGTCCAAGATCCTCGGCGAGAAGACCGACCTCCGGATGGTCGACAACATCCGTCCGGTGCTGGAGAGGGAGGTTCTCGGGCCGGCCCGCGAGGAGATCCACAACCTCTTCATGGAGCACGTCATGGCCCAGGCCCCCGGCTACGACAAGCTGATGAAATGGACGCCGGTGCCGATCATGCCCACCCCGGGTGCCGTCGGCCTCGGCATGCAGAACGCGGCCAAGGAACACAAGATGTCGGTCATCGGCGTGGACATCGGCGGCGCCACCACCGACGTCTTCTCGGTCTTCGGCGAGGAGTACGAACTGTTCAACCGGACCGTCTCGGCCAACCTCGGGATGAGCTATTCCATCTGCAACGTGCTCCTCGAGTCCGGGGTGGCCAACATCATGCGCTGGGTCCCCTTCAGCATCGACGAGGCCGACCTGCGCAACCGCATCCGGAACAAGATGATCCGGCCGACGACCATCCCGCAGACTCTTGACGAGTTGGTCATCGAGCAGGCCATCTCCCGCGAGGCCCTGCGCCTGGCGTTCATCCACCACAAGAGCCTGGCCGTCGGCCTCCGCGGCATCCAGCAAATCCGCGACATCGGCGCGGCCTTCGAACAGTCCATGACCGGCCAGTCCCACATCGACCTGATGAAGCTGGGGATGCTCATCGGCTCGGGCGGCGTCCTCTCGCATGCCCCGCGCCGCGTCCAGTCGGCCCTGATGATGCTGGACGCCTTCCAGCCGGAGGGCCTGACCCAACTGGCGGTCGACTCCATCTTCATGATGCCGCAACTGGGCGTCCTCTCGACCGTCCACCCGCAGGCTTCGGCCCAGGTCTTCGACCGCGACTGCCTGATTCGCCTGGGGACGGCCATCGCCCCGGTCGGCCCGGGCAGGGAGGGCGAGCACTCCGTCATCGTCAGGGGCACCCTGCCCGACGGCCGCGAGGTCAACGAGGAAGTCAAGTACGGCCAGATGCGCCTCATCCCCCTGGGCGAGGGCCAGACGGCCGAGTTCCACATCCAGCCGGCTCGCAGCTTCGACGTGGGCGCCGGCAAGGGCAAGGCCATCACCCAAAAGCTCCTGGGTGGGGTCGTCGGCGTGATCGTCGACGCCCGCGGCCGCCAGCCCTTCGGGCTGCCCGTGGACAAGGCGACCCGGATCAAGAAGCTCCTCGAGTGGATCGAAAGCCTCGACGTGTACCCGCGCGAAGTCCTGGCGCGGTACAGCGCGAAGTAGGGGGAGGTAGAGACAGCCATGGCGCATGCCTACACACCCGGCCTGAAGGTCACCGAACAGACCACCATCCAGAAGGTCCGGCGCCTGCCGCTCCTCGGCGATGTGCTGGTCAAGGTGGGTGACATGGTCAACCCGGACGACGTGGTGGCCAAGACGGACCTCCCCGGGAACCCGATGTCCATGAACGTCGCCCACGACCTCGCCTGTGAGCCCGAGGATGTCCCTCTCCACATGCTGAAGAAGCAGGGCGACAAGATCACCAAGGGCGAGGTCATCGCCAAAGCGTCATCCTTCTTCGGCCTGTCCAAGAAGGAGCTGAAGGCCCCCATCGACGGGTCGGTCGAGCTCATCTCGGGCGTCACCGGCCAGGTCACCCTGCGCGAGCCGCCCATCCCGGTCCAGATCAAGGCCTACATAAGGGGCAAGGTCGTCGAGATTCTGCCCCGCGAGGGCGTCATCGTCGAGACCACGGCCGCCTTCATCCAGGGTATCTTCGGCATCGGCGGCGAGGTCCAGGGCCAGATCAAGCTGATCGCCAAGACGCCCAGCGACGTCCTTGACGCTTCGTCCCTGACCCCCGACTGCAAGGGCAAGATCGTCGTCGGCGGTTCTCTGGTCACCGGGGCCGCTCTGAAGAAGGCCATCGAGGTGGGCGCGGTCGGCCTGGTGGCCGGCGGCATCGTCGACGCCGACCTCATCGCCCTCCTGGGCTACGACATCGGCGTGGCCATCACCGGCCACGAGGATATCCCCATCACGGTCATCGTCACCGAGGGCTTCGGCCAGATAAAGATGGCCGACAAGACCTTCAACCTGTTCAAGAACATCGACGGGGAGGTGGCCTCGATCAACGGCGCCACCCAGATCCGCGCCGGCGTCATGCGCCCGGAGATCATCGTCCCCGAGCACAAGCCGGTCGGGCGGCTGGCGGCCGATACGAGCAGCGAGGGCCTGATCCCCGGGACCCCCATCCGGGTCATCCGCGAGCCCTACTTCGGCGTCCTGGCCGAGGTCGTCGACCTGCCACCGGAGTTGCAGGTCATCGAGACCGAGGCGAAGGTGCGCATCCTCCGCTGCAAGCTCGAGGACGGCCGGGTGGTCACCGTACCCCGGGCCAACGTCGAGATCATCGAGGGTTGACAAGGGTGCGGGCAAATCGCCCGCACCTTGCTTAATCGCCTTAAGCAAATCATTTTTTAAGAAATGAAAGGCGGCCGTTCAATGCTGGCGATCAAGGGAGCCAAGGTCTACACGGTCACGGGCGGGGTCATCGAGAAGGGCACCGTCCTCATCGACCGCGGCAAGATAGTCAAGGTCGGGGCACGCGTCCCCATCCCTGAGAAATGTGAGGTCATCGACGGGACGGGCAAGGTCCTGACCCCGGGCCTCATCGACGCCCACGCCCACGTGGCCATCTGGGAAGAGGGCTTCGGTTGGGAAGGCAATGACGTCAATGAGCTGACCGACCCGGTGACCGCCCAGGTCCGGGCGATCGACGCCATCAACCCGGAGGACGAGGGTCTGAAGGACGCCGTCGCCGGCGGCGTGACGACCATCTGGTGTGCCCCGGGCAGCGGCAACGTCATCGGCGGCGAGGGTGTGACCATGCACACCTACGGCAAGACCATGGACGGCATGGCCCTGCGCTCACCGTGGGGGCTCAAGGCCGCCTTCGGCGAGAACCCCAAGCGGGTCTACTCGAGCCAGAAGAAGATGCCGTCGACCCGCATGGGGACGGCGGCGGTGTTGCGCGAGGCCCTGACCAAGGCCCAGAACTACATGCGCAAGCTGGACAAGGCGAAGGCCGACCCGGATAAGGCCCCGGATCGGGACCTTAAGATGGAGGCCATCGTCCGCGTCCTGCGGGGCGAGTATCCGCTGCGGACCCACGCCCACCGGGCCGACGATATCCTCACCGCCCTGCGCATCGCCGAGGAGTTCGGTATCCAGATGACCATCGAGCACTGCACCGAGGGCCACAAGATCGCCGATGAACTGGCCAAGCGGGGCATCGCCTGCATCGTCGGGCCGACCTTGAGCCACCGGTCCAAGGTCGAGACCCGCGACCGCAGCCTGAAGACCCCGGGCATCCTGGCCAAGGCCGGGGTCAAGGTGGCCCTGATGACCGACCATCCGGTCATCCCGGTCCAGTACCTGACCATCACCGCGGGCATGGCCATCCGCGAGGGCATGTCCGAGGAGGACGCCCTCAAGGCCGTGACCATCAACTCCGCCGAGATCTGCGGCGTCGGCAATCGGCTCGGGAGCATCGAGGAGAAGAAGGACGCCGACCTGGTCCTGTGGACCGGCCACCCGTTCGAGCTGAAGACCTCGGTGGTGGCGACGATCGTCGGCGGGAAGGTTGTCTACAAGGCCTGAGCAGCCGCGCGGGATGTTGGGCGGCGGGAAAGGCCGGGAAATAGGAAGCCAGGAGAAGAATGAAAGCTAAGAGCCCGGGCGACGGCTGTCGCTCGGGCTCTGTTGCATCCTCGGGGTTCACACTCCTGATGCCAAACCAGCATAGACCAAGAAGCGGGTCACAGTCGTTCGTTCAGGCCTTGCGAGAGGCTGGCAAGAGCATACTGGCCAGCTCCAAGGTCATTTCCTTTACGGACCGGATGTCGAGTAGCTCACCGTCACTTCGCCTGATTCCTTTGCCTTTCAGTCGTAAAATGTGTGGGTCGTTAGAGATAAGATAATCGGCGTTGCCCTCGATGGCAGCATCAACAAACTTGTTATCTTCTTTGTCTTCAATCACCAAACCGTAGCCCTTGGTTAGGCGAACAAGTACGGTGTCCGGCAATGCCCTGACAAAAAACTTCATCAGGTCAAACAGATCATCCGATGTCATGAGTTCATGATCTACCCCGTAGGCAATCAGCTTTCGCAGAATCTCATCGATTATAGGCACCGAAAACACGAGTCGGGCTTGCCGGTGTTTGGTCAGCAAGCCCAACAGCGTTCGTTCCTGGCTTTCAGGGTGAAGAGTACCCAGAATGAAGATGTGGGTATCCAACACGACTTTCACTTCTTGGGCCCTTCCTTGCGGACAGCGACTTTAGCCTTGACGATTAGTGATTTCTGGATCGGCCCGGTATCTCTCTGCAGGTATTTCTTAAGTTCAGAGACATTGACCGGATGCTTCTGCCCCCAGCGGTCACCTATGGCAAACAGAGAGTTGAACGCTCCTGCTAGGTCACTATCCTCAGGCGACTCCCATGCATACGTTACCTCGGTGACAGATGACCCAGGATCGTGAGAACCGACACGGTTTGTTGGGTGCTCCTTCTGCTTTGTGGCAGGCATTTGGCGGCCCCCCTTGAGGCGACAAATAAACGCGGGTGTTCGGACCACTCGCCCATCACCACCTTACCATATTGTGGGTAGCTATGGCAAATATCCCAGGAATGTGGAATTAACCGATACCGGGCACATAGGGATGCGGGAAGTATCATTTGTGCCATTTAGGCCCGGCTATGCCGATTTTCCGGACTTACAGCCAGACTCTCAACCCCAAACACCCGCTCCAGCCTAGCTTTTACGAAAGCTTACCATATCCATTCGGAGGCTCCCTCGGTGGTAGGCACTAGCAATTTTAGTAAAATCCTATGTTGTCGTAGAGTTCTTAGAAGGGGGTCCGAAAGCTTGGCCACAGCCGCCGGCCATACCCGTTTCAAGCCTTTCCCCGACTACGGTCAGCTATTTGATGGCCCATCTCAGGTCGTCCAAGCGTACGTCAGCAACCGGGAAATCCGATGGGGCGAACGCCCCAGGGTTCTTAAGCCCACTGCCGCTCGCGATGAGAACGACCACGTCGCTCGGACCGAGCCGGCCGGCCCCCCGCCATTCCTCGACCGCGGCCAGCGACGCGGCCGACTCCATCTGGACGAAGAGGCCTTCCCCATGGGCCAGGGCGAGCTGGGCCCGGCGCATGGCCTCGTCGGTCACGGCCGTGGCGGCCCCGCGGCCGGCCCGGGCCAGGGCTCGGAGGACCCGGTTGCCGCTTGGCGGGAAGGGGTTCTGGATGGCGTGGGCCTCGGTCGCGGGGTGCTCGACGCGGGTGATTCTGGTTTCCCCGCGGGCGAAGGCCGTGGCGATGGGCGAGCAGCCGGCCGCCTGGACGGCGACCACGGCCGGCTTCGTGGCGATGGCCCGATACTCGGCCATCTCCTCGAATCCTTTGAGCAGCCCGGCCGTATGGCCGCCGGCGCTGGTCGGGTTGAAGACGTGGGTCGGGGCCAGGCCCAGGCGGGCGAGGTCGCGGACGACCTCGTAACCGGTGGTCTTCTGGCCCTCGACGCGGAAGGGCTCGTCGGAAACGGCGAAGAAGATGCCCCGCTCGCGCCCGAGAGCCAGGGCTTTGCGATACAGCTCGCTGTAGTCGCCCTCGACCCGATAGAGCTTGGGCCCATAGACGGCGATGGTGAAGACCTTCTCCGGGCGCAGGTGGGCCGGGACCATGATGTGGCACTCGAGGCCGGCTCGGGCCGCATAGGCGGCCACCGAGGCGGCCATGTTGCCGCTGGAGACGGTGCCCGCGAGGGTGTAGCCGGTTCGCACGGCCTGGGTCAGGGCCACCGCCGTGCCGCGGTCCTTGAATGACCCGGTCGGATTGGCCCCTTCATACTTAAGGAAGAGGTTGGGCAGGCCCAGGCGTCGGCCGAGGCGACTCAGGTGGACCAGCGGGGTTCCGCCTTCGCCCAGGGAGACGCGTTCGGTCGGGGCGAAGGGGGGCAGCACGGGGGAGAGGTCGCTGAGGATGCCCTGCTGACGGCCCTGCCCGGCGATGGCCGCGGCGGGATCGATCTCACCCGGGTCGTAGTGGAGCTCGACCGGCTCGCCGCAGCTCGGACAGGGGTGGACGGCCCGGTCGAGCGCAGCCGAGTAGTCGCAGGCGGTGCAGGCTATCTTCATGGGCGTCGCTCCTTCGAATGGAGAGGACTTCGGGGGCGGAGGTGCGAACCATCGTCTCAAAGGGGGCTTTGGAAGTGGCGGGCAAGGACAACACGAAAGGTCCGGAGACGAGCCCGGACCAGGTCTTCTTCGAGTTCGCCCCGCGGCCGCCGGCCCCCGTGGCGGCCGCGACGGAGCCGACGCCTGCTGTTCAGCCTGAGTTGCCAGGGCAGACGATCATGCCATGGAGCCAGTCGCCATCCCCGACGCCCGCCCAGGCACCGGTTCGTTCCTTCGCGCTCTCCAAGCCCGCGGCCCCAGCGGCGCCCGCACCTTCACCCTACGATGCCGTGGCCAGCCTCGAAGAGCTGACTCGCCTGGCGGCGGATTGCCGGGCCTGCGGATTGCGCGCGGGTTGCCGCGGGGTGGTCTTCGGCGAGGGGAACCCAAAGGCCGCGGTGATGCTCATCGGCGAAGGGCCGGGCAGCACCGAGGATGAGATGGGACGGCCCTTCGTCGGGCCGGCCGGGAAGCTCCTCGACCGCATCCTCGCGTCGGTCGGCTTCGCCCGGGAAGAGGTCTACATCGCGAACGTCGTCAAGTGTCGCCCTCCGGGCAACCGCGTCCCTCAGCCCGAGGAGCGCGAGGCCTGCCGGCCCTGGCTGGAGGCTCAGGTGAGGCTGATCGACCCGCTCTTCCTGGTCCTCCTGGGGGCCTCCGCCGCCCAGGCTCTATTGGACCCGAAGGCCCGCATCACCCAGATTCGCGGGCATTGGCTGGAGCGGTACGGCCGCCGCGTCCTGCCCACCTATCATCCGGCCGCTCTGCTCCGCGACGAGACCAAGAAGCGCCCGGTTTGGGAGGACTTCAAGCTGCTGCGGGCCGAGCACGACAAAGCGGCCGCGGGGCGCGGCCAGCAGCCCCCGGTCGGGTAGCCGGCCGCAAAAGCGAGCGCTCAGTACCCGGCGGTCTTGTCGACCACGTTGAGCAACGGCTCACCGGCCCGGTAGCGCCTCAGGTTCTCGAGGAAGAGGGCGGCCACCCGTTCGTCCTGGCGGGGCGTGCTGGGCGAGTTGTGCGGCGAGACGATGACGTTGGGCATATCCCAGAGCGGGCTGTCGGCCGGCAGGGGCTCGTCTTCAAAGACGTCCAGCCCGGCGCCGGCCAGCCGCTTCTCGCGCAGGGCGGCGATGAGGGCCGCCTCGTCGACGACCGGGCCGCGCCCCACGTTGTAGAAATACGCGTCCGGCTTCATTGCCTGGAACTGCCGCTCGCCGATGAGGTGGCGGCTTTCCTTCGTCAATGGGATGCAGGCGACGATGTGGTCGGCCGTCGCGAAGAGGTCGGTCAGTCGCTCGAGGGGCCAGGTCTCTACCTCATCCCCGGGCTTGGGGTTCTTCCGGACGGCGATGACCTTCATCCCGAGGGCCTGGGCCCGCCAGGCGATTTCGTGGCCGAGGCCGCCGTAGCCGACCAGACCAAGGGTGCCCCCGTTCAGCTCGCGGAGCTTGAGCCGGTTCCATCGGTGTTCGAGCTGCTGGCGCAGGAGGGTCGGCAGGCCGCGCTCAAAGGCCAGCATCATGGCCGTGACATGCTCGCCGATGGGGATGGCGTGGACCCCGCGCGAGTTGGTCAGGACGGCTGGGGTGGCCGACAGCTCGGGCGAGACCAGGCTGTCGACGCCGGCCATGAAGACGTGGATCCAGGAGAGCTTGCGGGCCTGGGTCAGAAGCTGCGGGGTCATGATGTTCCCCCAGCCGACGAGGACGTCGGCGTCGCCGATGTTGGCCTCCAGCTCCTCCTTGGTCGAGCAGGGGACGACCTGGGCCTCCGGGGCCACGGCCTTTATCCGTTCCAGGATGCCGGGCCGGACGCTGAGCGCGATGATCTTCATACCGTTCCTGGTCCCTCCAAGGGCGGCGCATCGTGCCTTTCCGCGCCGAATTGAGTGGGCATTCGTCGCCCGGGCGGCGAATCCTCCCCGCCCAAGAGGCCGGTCGGGCCGTCGGGCCGGGGGTTGGGAGGAAGCGGCCCGCGGCCCACCGAATCTATGGGCATAATACAGCGCCGAGGAAGTAATACCGGGATTTCCCGGGAAAGAGAGGGGAAGAACCCATGTTGAAAGCCTCGACCGGCGACGGCGAGAGCCTCTCGAACCTCGGCGAACTGGAACTAATCGACCGGATACGGCGGCAGGTCACGGCCAGGGCCCCCATCGGGGCCGGACCCGAGAGCTCGGGAGTGGTCTTCGGCATCGGCGACGACGCCGCGGTGCTACGGTCCACGCCGGGGCGGTATCTCCTGGCCACCTGCGACATGCTCTTCGAGGGCGTCCATTTCCTGCCGGGGGTCATCCCGCCGTACGACCTGGGCCGCAAGGCCATGGCCATCAACCTCAGCGACGTGGCGGCGATGGGCGGCGAACCGCGGTTCGTGCTGGTCTCCATAGCCCTGCCGTCATCCACCGAGGCCGAGGCCGTCAGCCGGCTCTACGAGGGGCTCATCGACGAAGCCGCCGAATACGGGGCGAGAATCGTCGGCGGGGACGTCATCCGCTCGCCCGAAGGTACGGTCATCGACGTCACGGTCATCGGCGACGTCGATGCGGAGAAACTGGTCACGCGTTCCGGGGCCAGGCCGGGCGACGTTCTCCTGGTGACGGGTCCGCTTGGCGCGGCCGCGGCCGGCCTCGACGTGCTACAGAACGACAGGCTGCGGGGGGCGGTCGGCGACCAGGTGGCCGAGAAGGCCATCGCCGCCCAGCACCGGCCCATCCCTCGGTTCCGCGAGGCCCGCCTCTTGGCCGACCTCCGCGCGGTGCGGGCGATGATGGACGTCAGCGACGGCCTCGCCCGCGACGCCGTCACCCTGGCCCGCTCCAGCGGGGCCGGGGTCCGCCTGCTCTGGGAGCGCGTGCCGGTGGCACCGGTGGCCGAGATCGTGGCCCGGGCGGCCGGACGGGACCCCGTGGAGTACGCCCTCGGCGGCGGGGAGGACTACGAGCTGCTCCTGGTCGTGGGTATCGAGGACGTCGAGCGGGTCGTCAAGACCCTGGCCGAGACCACCGGACGGGCCCCGATCCAGGTCGGCGAGGTCATCGAGGCTGAGAAGGGCTTCGTCATGGCCATGCCGGACGGGACGGAGCGGTCCCTGGAGCCGCAGGGCTTCGATCACTTCGTGCACTGACCGCCGGTACCGGCGGGCGGGGCACTCATCAAAGAGGAAACCGATCAACGAGGAAGCTCATGAAGCTGAGGACATCATCCCCTGATGAGACGGAGATCTTCGGCCGCCGGCTCGGTGCGCTCCTGGAGCCGGGCGACGTGGTCTGCCTGAGCGGGCCGCTCGGCGCGGGCAAGACCTGCCTGGCGCGGGGCATCCTGGCCGGGACCGGCGCGACCGGGCCGGTCTCGAGCCCGACCTTCGTCATCGTCCACGAGCACCCGGGCCGCGTGCCGGCCTACCACATCGACGCCTATCGCCTGGAATGCGGGGACGACGCGGCCGCCCTTGGCCTCGAGGAGTACCTGCCGGGGGAGGGCGTGGCCGTCGTCGAGTGGCCGGAGAACATCCCCGACTTCATCCCACCGGACGCCCTCTGGGTCCGGCTAGACCGCTTGCCCGGCGTCGGGGCCGATGACCGGGACCTGGAGGTGTCGGCCTCCGGGCCGCGCTCCGAACGGCTCCTCGAGGAGTTGAGCCATAGGTGATCGTCCTTGGCCTGGAGACCGCCACCAATGTCTGCGGCGTGGCCCTGGTGGACGACGACCGCGTCCTCGCCGAGTTCTCGACCGCCGGCCGCCTGACCCATTCGCAGCGCCTGATGCCGCTGGTCGAGCAGGCCCTGGGCGAGGCCGGGATCGACCGGGGCCGGCTGGACGGGATTGCCGTCAGCGCCGGGCCGGGTTCGTTCACCGGGCTGCGTATCGGCCTGGCCACGGCCAAGGGCCTCGGGTACGCCCTCGATCGGCCGGTCCTGGCCGTCCCGACCCTGGACGCCCTGGCCTTCAACGTCTGGGCGTGGCCGGGGTTAATATGCCCGCTCCTCGACGCCCGGAAAGATCAGGTCTACGCGGCCCTGTACCGCGGCAGTCCGCCTACGGGCGGCCGTTCGCTGCGGCGCCTCGGAGGCTATTGGGCGATGGACCTCGGCGCCCTCCTCGAGCGCCTGAGCGCCTTCAACGAAGCGGTCCTCTTCCTGGGCGACGCGCTCCCGCGATACGGGCCGGGCATCGCCGAGCGGCTGGGGGCGAAGGCCCATTTCGTCCCGGTCTCGGGCCGCTTCCCCCGGGCGGCCGCCGTGGCCGAGTTGGGACTCCGGCGGCTGGCCGCCGGGCGGCGTCCCGGAGCCGCGGAGGCCCGTCCCATCTACGTCCGCCAGTCCGAAGCCGAGGTCAAGGCCAGAGCGCGGGCCAGAGCCCGCCGAGCCGCCACCAACGATGGGAGCAGGTGAACCGTTGACGGAAGAGATGGCCTCGATGCCGATGACCATGGCCGACCTGGATGAGGTGATGGAGGTCGAGCAGGCCTCTTTCACCAGCCCGTGGTCGCGCCAGGCCTTCATCCGCGAGCTGAGCGACAACCTGTATGCGCACTATATCGTCGCCCGCGTGAACGGCCACGTCGTCGGGTACGCCGGCATGTGGCTGGTCATGGGCGAGGCTCACGTGACCAACATCGCCGTCCGGCCGGAGCACCGTGGTCGGGGATACGGTGAGACGCTTCTCCGCCGCCTGATGGAATTGGCGGTGACCAGCGAGGCCAACCGGATGACGTTGGAAGTCCGGAAGAGCAACCTCGTCGCCCAGAAGCTCTACGCCAAACTCGGCTTCACCGCGCAGGGTCTGCGGAAACGGTACTACACCGACACCAACGAGGACGCCATCATAATGTGGAACAACGACGTCGCCGGGACCCTCGGGCTGAAGGGCACCGGGGCGAGCGCCGGAGGCCGGTCGTGAGCGGCCGCGGCGCCGCCACCGCCACCGCCACCGCCGGCGACCTCATCCTGGCCATCGAGACATCGTGCGACGAGACCGCGGCGGCCGTCGTCCAGGGCGGCAAGGTCATTCGCGCCAACGTCGTCGCCTCCCAGGTCGACCTCCATCGCCGGTTCGGCGGGGTGGTCCCGGAGATCGCCTCGCGACGGCATCTGGAGCTGTCCATCCCGGTGGTCGATGAGGCCCTCGAGCGGGCCGGGGCGGCCCCGGCCGACCTGGCCGCGGTGGCCGTCACCGCCGGCCCGGGCCTCGTCGGGGCCCTGCTCGTCGGCGTCTCGCTGGCCAAGAGCCTGGCTTTCGGTTGGGGCAAACCGCTGGTCGGGGTCAACCACCTGGAGGGCCACATCTACGCCAACTTCCTGACCGTCGATGAGGACGGCCAGGTCATCGGGGACGGGCGACCGCCCGAGTTCCCCTTCCTGTGCCTGGTCGTCTCGGGCGGGCACAGCGACCTCATCTACATCGAGGGCCACGGGCGGCGTCGGTCCCTGGGCCGGACGCGGGACGACGCGGCCGGCGAGGCCTTCGACAAGGTGGCCCGGGCCATCGGGCTCGGCTACCCGGGCGGACCTCTCCTTGACGCCCTGGCCCGCGAGGGCGGTGACCCGCTGGCCTTCGACCTGCCCCGGGCCCGGCTGGAGGCGGGGAGCCTCGATTTCAGCTTTTCCGGCCTGAAGACGGCCGTCGTCCACGTCCTCGAACGGGCCGCCCTGGCCGGGGAAGAGGTCGACCGGGCCGACCTGGCCGCCAGCTTTTCGCAGGCGGTGGCCGACGCGCTGGTCGACAAGACGCTGGCGGCCGCCAGGGT
Source organism: Bacillota bacterium (assembly GCA_021787335.1). Lineage (GTDB taxonomy): Bacteria > Bacillota > Sulfobacillia > JAJYWN01 > JAJZPE01 > JAJZPE01. The sequence goes on from JAJYMC010000016.1 coordinate 94,523, forward strand.
CACGGGGGCGAGCCGGATCGTCCTCGCCGGCGGCGTGGCCGCCAACTCGACCCTGCGGCGGACGATGCTCGAACGGGCCGAGGCTGGTGGGCTGACCGTCCGCTTCCCCCCGCTCAAGCTGTGCACGGACAACGCGGCCATGATCGGCGCGGCCGGCTACTTCCGCTATGCCGCCGGCAGCCGCTCCGGCCTCGACCTCAACGCCGACCCGAACCTGGCTTTCGGGGATCAGGCTGTCGAAGAGTGTCGAGGAAGTTGACCCGGAAAGTCTGGAAGTCAGTTGTGGGTTTCGTGGATAACGGGCAAAAAGACAGTTACGCGCGTTTTGGCCCTGTGGATAAGACTGGGGATAGTGTGGATTATGTTCCCGGTATGCGTTACGAACAGTTATGTAAACAGAGATTGACCGATTCCGACAGACAGATTCAGCGACTCTTCGCGACTGTTCGACGGGACGGCGCGGAAAGGCGCGGGACGGGGGACGGGAGATGAAGGGACCAGAGCTGGAGGCCGATGGGCGAGCAGCCGATGGACGCGCGGCCGGTGAAAGACCGGGTGGACGCCGCATCGAGGTCCACCGGATTCCGCCCGACGGACGCAACTCTCTGCACCACTGGACGGAGGCGGTCAACCCGCTGCGGGCCGCGGTCCACGTGGCGGCCTTCACGGTCGCCCGCTACCTGCCATGGCTCGGGCTCAAGAACGCCATCTACCGCTGGCGCGGGATGACCATTGGGCGCGACGTGGCCTTCGCCTTCTACGCCCTGCCCGACATCTTCTTCCCCGAACTCATCACGGTCGGCGACAACAGCATCATCGGCTACAACAGCACCATCCTGGCTCACGAGTACCTCATCGACCACTACCGGACGGGCCCCGTCCGCATCGGTCGCAACGTGGTCATCGGGGCCAACTGCACGGTCCTGCCTGGGGTGACCATCGGCGACGGGGCGGTGGTCTCGGCCATGTCCCTGGTCAACCGAGACGTGCCGCCCGGCGCCGTGGTCGGCGGGGTACCGGCCCGGCCGCTACGCAATGGGCCAGGCCGCGACGAGGAGGCATCCTGATGGGATTGACGGTCATCCAGTGGCTTCAGCACTTCTCCACGCCCACCCTGGATTCGGTCTTTCGGGCCTTCAGCGACCTCGGCGGCGAGACGTTCTACATCGCGGCCGTCCCCATCGTCTTCTGGTGTGTCGATAAGAAGCTGGGGATCCGCCTGGCCTACGTCTTCCTCTTCTCGGCCTGGGCCAACTCCGGGCTGAAGGAGTTCTTCGCCACGTCGCGGCCGCCGTGGACGGTCGTCCGCAACCTCTACCCTGAATCGGCGTCCGGCTACGCCTTCCCCAGCGGGCACGCCCAGAGCAGCTCGGTCTTCTGGAGTTACCTGGCCATCCAGTCGCGGACCCGGGTCCTGTCCGTCATCGCCGGGCTGATCATCTTCCTGGTCAGCCTCTCCCGCGTATACCTGGGCGTCCATTGGCCCACCGACGTCCTCGGGGGTATCGCCCTCGGCCTGGCCCTGAGTTTCACCTTCTCCTGGCTCACCGGCCTTTTCCGCGGGCGGCGGGCGATGTTCCCGTTGCGCCTTCTCGGGGGCATCGTCATCCCCCTGGCGATGCTGGCCGTCTACCATGGCCCGGACGGGCCGAAGATCGTCGGCTTCCTCCTTGGGATGGCCGTCGGCTGGGCCTTCGAGGAGCGCTTCGTCGGCTTCCGACCCGAGGCCGGCCTCGTGGCCCAGGTGGTCAAGGTGCTCGTCGGCCTGGGCGTTCTGGCCGGCCTGCGGGCGGGCCTGAAGCTGGTCCTGGCCGAAGGCACGTTCTACGACCTGGCCCGCTACTCGATCCTCGGGATCTGGGGCGCCTTCGTGTGGCCGACCGTCTTCAGCCGCGTCGGCCTGCTCGGCGGCGGCCGGCGATGACCGGACCCGACGGAGCCGTCCAGGCCGCCATCGAATGGGGGGCACGGCGTTACGGCGTCCTTCCGGTGACTTCGGTCTGTGACGTTCGTTGCGTCTTCTGCAGCAACCGGCAGAACCCGCCGGGGGTCCGCACGTACCAGCTCCCGCCGACCACGGTCGAACAGACCGTGAGGACGCTGGGGCTGATGGACGACCCGCAACGGATCGTCGTCGGCGAGTCGGTGACCCGCATCGATGAGGGCGAACCGTTCACCCATCCGGCCCTGCTCGACCTCCTGGCCTTGGCCCGGGAGCGCTTCCCGGAGGCCGTCCTGCAGGTGACCACCAACGGGTCGCTCCTCACCCGCGAGCGCGTGCGGGCTTTGGCCAAGTTGTCCCCGGTCGAAGTCATCCTGTCGTTGAACAGCGCCCATTCGACCAACCGCCGGCGGCTGATGGGCGACCCGCGCCCGCAGCGGGCCCTGGCCGCCGCGGACTACCTGGCCGAAGAGGGCGTGCCGTTCCAGGGCAGCGTCGTCGCCATGCCCCACCTCGTCGGTTGGGATGACCCGGCCCGCGCGGCCCTCTTCCTCGATGAGCGCGGGGCCAGGCTCATCCGGCTGTTCATGCCCGGCTTCACCCGCCAGGCCCCGTCGGAACTGCGTTTCCCGCTTTCCCTGTGGGACGACCTGGGGCGCCTGGTCGGCCAGTTGGCCCCGTCCCTCCGCGCCCCGCTCCTCCTCGAGCCGCCGCGCCTGACCGACCTCGACGCGCGCCTCGAGGGCGTGGTCCCGGACAGCCCGGCGGCCCGCGCCGGTCTGCGCCGCGGGGATGTCGTCAAGGCCGTCGACGGCGAGGAGGTCTTCTGCCGGTTTGACGCCCACGTCTCGGCCACCGAGGCCGGGCCGGCGGAGATCGAGCTGGAGCGGCCGGGCGTCGGCCGCCTGAAGGTCGTCCTCGATAAGCGGCCCGACGAGCGCCCCGGCTTCGTGGCCCATTACGACATCAACCCGACCCGCCTGCACCGGGCGGCCGGGCTACTCCACGACGGCCCGCGGCCGGCCCTGGTCTTCACCTCGAAGCTCGCCGAGACCGTCGTCCGGCTGGCGCTCGAGCGGGTCCTCGAGCCGGCGGCCCGTGAGGGGGTCCGGGTCGTGGCCGTCGAGGACGGCTTCTTCGGGGGCTCGATCATGACCGCCGGGCTGGCCGTGGTCCAGGATTACCTGGACGCGCTGGCCCGCGAGGAGAAGGGCGGCCGGCCCGCCCCGCGCCTCATCCTCATCCCTTGGGAGCCGTGGGACCAGGAGCGGCGGGATCTCACCGGGCGCTCCGTGGACGAGGTGGCGGCGGCCGTCGGTCGCGCCGCGGTCGAGATGGTCTGAGGGAGAGCCGCGCGGTGGGCGGCGGGGACGACAGGGCGGCGGGGACGACAGGGCGGCGGGGACGCGGTTGAATGGCTGCATGCGTTGTGGTATAATGGCAAAAACCCCAGACCGATGGGAAAGGGGACGACCTAGATGCCCGCACGGAAGACCAGTCAGGACGCCGGCAGCGACCGATTCGCCATGGAGGGTCTGACCTTCGACGATGTCCTGCTGGTGCCGGCCAAATCGCAGGTCCTCCCGCGTGACGTGGACGTCACCACGCGGGCGACCGTTAGCACCAAGCTGAACATCCCGCTCCTGTCGTCGGGGATGGATACGGTGACCGAGGCGCGGATGGCCATCGCCATCGCCCGCGAGGGCGGTCTCGGCGTCATCCACAAGAACATGAGTGTCGACCGGCAGGCCTCGGAGGTGGACAAGGTCAAGCGCTCCGAGCACGGGGTGATCACCGACCCGTTCTACCTCTCGCCCGGCGACTCGGTCGACGAGGCCCTGGCGATGATGTCCCGCTACCACATCTCCGGGGTGCCGGTGGTCGAAGGCGGGCGCCTGGTGGGCATCCTGACCAACCGGGACATCCGCTTCCTCGAGGATACGCACCAACCCATCGGCCAGGTGATGACCAGGGACCATCTGGTCACGGCGCCGGTCGGGACGACCCTCGACGAGGCCAAGGCCATCCTCGCCAAGCACAAGATAGAGAAGTTGCCCCTGGTGGACCGGAGCTACGCCCTCAAGGGGCTCATCACCATCAAGGACATCGAGAAGGCCAGGAAGTATCCCAACTCGGCCAAGGACGGGCGGGGAAGGTTGCTGGCCGCGGCCGCCCTGGGCATCAATGCCGAGGCCGTGGCCCGGGTCGACCGGCTCATCGAGGCCGGCGTGGACGTCGTCGTCCTCGACAGCGCCCACGGCCACTCCAAGAACGTCATCGACCTTCTGAAGAAGCTCCGGCGGCGGCATCCGAAGCTCGAGATCGTGGCCGGCAACGTGGCCACCGGCGACGGCGCCCGCGACCTGATCGAGGCCGGCGCGAGCGCGGTCAAGGTCGGGGTCGGCCCGGGCTCCATCTGTACCACCCGGGTCGTGGCCGGGGTCGGCGTCCCGCAGATCACCGCCATCGCTGAATGCGCGCGGGCTGTGGCCGGCACGGGGATACCGATCATCGCCGACGGTGGCGTCAAGTACTCGGGCGACATCGTCAAGGCCATCGCCGCCGGCGCGGACGCCGTCATGATCGGCAGCCTCTTCGCCGGGACCGAGGAGAGCCCCGGAGAGATGGAGATCTATCAGGGCCGTAGCTTCAAGGTCTATCGCGGGATGGGCTCCATCGGCGCCATGCGGGCCGGGTCGGCCGACCGCTATTTCCAGGAGAACGAACTGAAGCTGGTCCCCGAGGGCATCGAGGGCCGGGTGCCATACCGCGGAGCCCTCTCCGAGACCGTCTTCCAGCTCATCGGCGGCCTGCGGGCCGGGATGGGCTACAGCGGCGCGAGGACCATCGAGGAGCTGAAGACGAAGACCCGCTTCATCCGCATCACCGCCGCCGGCCTGCGGGAGAGCCACCCGCACGACGTGGCCATCACCAAGGAATCCCCGAACTACTCCCTGCACGAGTAGGCCCGCACGGCAGGCGCCCCGGCCGCGACCGGGCCGCTTCACCAAGCCAAAGAAGACCCTGTCCGCCACCCGCGGGCGGGGTCTTTTCGTTTTCGCCGCCCAGCCGCCATGCCCGCCGTGCGAGCGGGCAGACTAGGCGGGGGGTGAAGACGTGGGTCACGGGCACGGTCAGGCTCTGGCTTCGGTCAGGAGACAGCTCATGCGCGTCGTCTGGTTCCTGCTCCTGGCCGGGGCGCTCTACTTAATCTACCGGCGGCCGCCGGCCATCTTCCACGGCGGCCCGCCGAGCCTCCTGGTGGACGCCCGGGCCATCCCTTACTACGCCTCGCTCTCGTTGGCCCGGATGGCCGCGGCCTACGTGCTGGCCCTCGTCTTCAGCATCGCCTACGGCTACGTCGCCTGGGCCAACCCGCTGGCCCGCCGCTTCCTCCTGCCGCTCCTGGACGTCCTGCAGTCAGTGCCCGTCCTGGGCTTCTTCCCCGCGGCCGTGTTCTTCTTTGTCGGCCTCTTCCACGGCGGGCGGCTCGGCCTCGAACTGGCCGCGGTCTTCCTCATCTTCACCAGCCAGGCCTGGAACATCACCTTCGGGGTCTATGAGTCGCTGACGACCATCCCCAGGGACCTCGAGGAGGCGGCGATGGCCTTCAGCCTGGGGCCGGGCCTGCGCTTCAGCCGTCTGCTCCTCCCGGCGATGGTGCCCAAGCTCGTCTACAACAGCATGCTCTCGTGGGCCGGCGGCTGGTACTTCCTCATCGCCTGCGAGATCATCGCCCTCGGCCCGGTCAACTTCACCCTCCCCGGCCTGGGCAGCTACCTCATCAACACGGCCCAGGACGGGCGGCTCGACCTGACCATGCTCGGCCTGGGCGCCCTGGTCCTCCTGATCATCGCCCTCGATTTGCTCCTCTGGCGCCCTCTCGGGGTCTGGGCCAATCGCTTCAAGTACGAGTTGACGGCGGGCGGGCCGGCGCCGACTTCGCGCCTCCTGACGATGTGGCGGAAGTGGCCGGTGGCCCGCTGGACGACCCTGGCCGGGGTGGCCGTCTGGTCGGCCGGGCGCCGCGTGGCGCGGGCGGCCCTGGGTCCGCCGCGACGCGGGCTGGGCGCGGCCCGGGCGGTCATCGACCGGCGCTGGCCGGGGTTGCCGGGGCGCCTGGGGTCCGCCGCGACCAGGATCGTCGGCTGGCTCATCGTCGCCGGGCTGGGCTACCTCGTGGTCCGGTCAGTCATCGCCCTCGGGGAGCTCCTCCTGCGGCCTTGGCCGATCGAGGCCCGCGCCATTCCCGCCGGTCTCGGGGCCTCGTTCCTCCGCCTGGCCCTGGCCTATCTCATCTCGCTGGCCTGGACCGTCCCGGTGGCCTACCTCATCGCCACCAACGAGCGGGCCTATCAGGTCGCCATGCCGGTCTTCGAGGTGCTGGCCTCGGTGCCGGCGACGGCCCTCTTCCCGGTCATCGTCTTCATCATCGCCGGCCGGAGCGGCGGCATGAACGTGGCCGCGGTCCTGCTGGCCCTCACCGGGATGCAATGGTACCTGCTCTTCAACCTGGTCGCCGTAGCCCAGTCGCTGCCGGCCGACCTCAAGGAGGCCGCCGCGGCTTACGGCGTCAAGGGCCGGCTATACATGTTCCGGGTCGTCCTGCCGGCCCTCTTCCCGTCGCTGGTGACCGGGAGCATCACCGCCTGGGGCGGCGGCTGGAACGCCCTCATCATCGCCGAGTATGTGGTCTACAAGGGCCACACCTTCACCGCCTTCGGCATCGGCTCGCTCCTCGACCGGGCCACCTACAGCTCCGGCAATCTCCAGATGATCTGGCTCTCGCTCATCTCGATGGTCCTGGTCATCGTCACCCTGAACCGCGTCTTCTGGCGGCCCCTGTATGACCTGGCCGCCAAGCGCTTCAAGATAGAGTACTGACGCCGCTCGACCGGCCGCTCGGGCCCGTCAGCCCGACGAGCCCGTCCAGGCCGGCCCGCCCCCGAGGTGAAACCGTTGGCCCTGCTCGAACTGCACGACGTATGTAAGGTCTATAGCGAGGAAGGCCGGTCGATCACGGTCCTCGACCGGGTCTCCTTCGACGTGGAGACGGAGCGGTTCGTCTGCCTCGTGGGCCCGTCCGGCTGCGGTAAGAGCACGCTGCTCAGGATGATCGCCGGGCTCGACCAGCCGACCTCGGGCCAGATCCTCTACGACGGGCGGCCCGTGGTCGGGGTCAACCCGCACATCGCCGTGGTCTTCCAGTCCTTCGCCCTCTTCCCGTGGCTGACCGTGTCGCAGAACGTGGAGCTTGGGCTGGAATCGCGCGGGGTCGACCCCAAGACGCGCAAGGGCCTGGCCGATAAGTATATCGACCAGGTCGGGCTGGACGGTTTCGAGGAGGCCTACCCGCGCGAGCTCTCGGGCGGCATGAAGCAGCGCGTCGGCATCGCCCGGGCCCTGGCCGTCGAGCCGCGGCTCCTCTGCATGGACGAACCGTTCTCGGCCCTCGACGCCCTGACCGCCCAGAACCTCCGGGAGGAGGTCCTGTCCCTCTGGGAGGACCAGAACCTCAAGGTCAGCTCGATCGTCATGGTCACCCACGGCATCGAGGAGGCCGTCTTCATGGCCGACCGCATCGTCGCCTTCTCGGCGCGGCCGGGCCGGGTCATCAGCATCGTCCCGGTGGACCTGCCGCGTCCGCGCAACCGCAAGGACGAGGCCTTTCTGCGCCTGACCGACCAGGTATACTCGCTCATCGTCTAGAGACCGGGAGGGAAACGCCCGTGGAACTCATCCTATTGCCGAACGTGGGCCTGTCCGAGGTGATGGGCTTCCTCGAACTCCTCGAGGACGCCGGGGGACGCGAGGACGTCTTCCGCGTGTCTCAGTCCCTCAACCTGGAGCTCGACGACATCCTCCCGGTCATCGAGGCCGGAGAACTGCTCGGCCTGCTCGTCGCGGAGAAGGGCGACGTCACGCTGACCGCTATCGGACGCGGCTTCCTGGACGCCGACGTCAACCACCGGAAGAAGATACTGGCCGGTCGGTTGACCGGCCTGGGCATCTTCGAGCGGGTCCTGGCCATCCTCCGCGAGCACCGCAACGGGCGTGCCCCCAGATGGCTGTTCATCGATGAGTTCTCCGAGCACGTGCCGGACGAGGAGGCCGCGCGGCTGGTGAAGACGGTCATCGACTGGGGGCGCTACGCCGAGCTCATCGGCTACAGCCCCGAGACCGAGGAGGTGTACCTGGACCAGGGCTAGCGGTCGGGCCGGTGGTCACCCCTGACCGGCTCGGCCAGGAGCTCGCGGACGACCAGCCGGTCGTCGAACGGGCGCGCCCAGCCGTCGAAGACCTGGGTGGTCTCGTGTCCCTTCCCGGCGATGATGACCATGTCGCCCCGACCGGCTCTGGACAGGGCCTCACGGATGGCTTCATAGCGGTCGATGATGACCATGTACTTGTCTTCGAAGCCCGGGTCGATGCCCTTCTCGATCTCGGCGATGATCGCCGCCGGGTCCTCGGAGTGCGTGTTGTCCGAGGTGATGATGGCGAAGTCGGCCAGGCGCACGGCGATGTCGCCCATATACGGCCGCTTGGTACGGTCCTTGTCGCCCTCGCAACCGAAGACGACGATGGTCCGCCCGTGGGGCTGCTCCCTGGCCGCCTCGAGGACCCTCTGGAGGGCGTCGGGGTTGTGGGCGAAGTCGACCACGACCATGTAGGGCTGGCCGCAGTCGACGATCTCGAAGCGCCCGGGCACGCCGGTCAGAGACTCGACGGCCCGCTTGACGGCGCCCAGGTCGATGCCGTCGATGAGGGCCACGGCGGCCATGGCCAGAGAGTTGTAGATGTTGAAGCGGCCGGGCAGGCGCGAGGTCACCGGGATCTCGCCGACCGGCGTGGAGATGACGTAAGAGTTGCCGAAGAGCTGCGGGCGGATGTTCCTGGCGGTGACATCGGCCGGATGACTGAGGCCGAAGGTGACGATCTGGGCCCGGGTCGCCTCGGCCATCGCCGAGGCCGAGGGGTCATCGATGTTCAGGACGGCGGCCTTGGGGCCGGGCTTCCGGGCGCCACGCCCGAGGTCGGCGAAGAGCTTGGACTTGGCGCCGAGGTAGCGCTCGAAGGTCCCGTGGAAGTCGAAGTGATCGCGGGTCACGTTGGTCAGGATGGCCACGTCGAACTCACACCCCACGGTCCGTGACAGTTCCAGCGCGTGCGACGAGACCTCCATGGCGACGTGGGTCACGCCGGAGTCGACCATCTGGCGGAGCAGGCGCTGCAGGTCGGCCGAGTCCGGCGTCGTCCGCTGGGTCTCGAGAAGCCGCCCGGCGATGCGGTTGTAGATGGTCCCGATGAGCCCGGCGGTCTTCCCGGCCGCCGTGAACAGGGCCTCGAGGAGGAAGGCCGTGGTCGTCTTGCCGTTGGTCCCGGTCACGCCGACGACCCGCAGGTCGTCGGTGGGGTGGCCGTAGAAGGCGGTCGCCATCGCAGCCAGCGCGCGGCGCGAGTCCGTCACCTCGACCCGCGGCAGGGAATGGCTCTGGGCCGACGGGTAGATCGGGTCGTCGCCGATCTCGAAGGCCATCCGCAGGGCGACGTCCTCCGGGCTGCCGGGCGGCGCCCGCTGGACGACGACGGCCCTGGCTCCGCGCTCGAAGGCCTCGCCGATGTAGGTGTGGCCGTCCTTCTTGAAACCATGCACGCAGACAAAGAGGTCCCCCGGGGCGACTTTGCGCGAGTCGTTGGTAATCCCGCTGATCTCGACGCCCATGTCACCGAAAACCTGCCAGCCATCAGAGCCCATCGCCTGGCACAATTCGGCCAGTCTCATGTCGGCAAAGCCCCCCGGGGGAATCCTGCCTTTCGGCAAGATATTATGCCCACCGACAGGCTTTATACGGACTGGACAAAGCCCTTCCAAGCTGGCGATAAAGGACGAACAAAGGAAAAGACGAGGTCCGCCGTCGGCGCCCCGTCTTTCTGTCTGCGTTTGTGGCTCTGGAATCAGGCTTAGGACTTGGTGCTGATGGACACGCCGTCCAGGGCCAACCAGGGCAGGGTGCCCGACCAGGTGCGGCGGGTCTCCTTGGAGAAGCCGATGAGCTGCTTGCGAAAGGCCTCGAAGGCGTTGATGGAGAACATGCAGTCCTTGATCCGCCCGGTCAACCGGCCGTCCTCGATCTTGAAGCCGAGCATGACGTTGCCGTTGACCTCGCCGGCCAGAAGGTTGCCGGCCCAGGCCCCCATCAGCTGGTCGATGAGGACGCCGTCGCGGACGTTCTTGATCATCGAGGCCAGCGACTCGCCACCCGGCAGGATGACCAGGTGCCCGAGAGACGGCGACGGCGGCGACTCGAGGCTGCGGCGCCAGCCAGTGCCCGTCGCCTGCTGACCGAGGGCCTTGGCCGTGCGCCGGTCGTGGTAGAACGAGGTCAGCTGACCGCGGTCGACGAGGGCCAACCGTTGCGTCGGCACCCCCTCATCGTCGAAGGCCGCTGATGACGCCAGGCCGGACATGGCCGTGTCGTCGTAGAGGCTGAACGATGGGCTGAAGAGGGTCTGCCCCAGCTTGTCGCGCCAGGGCGAGATGCCGCGCTCGATGGCCTTTCCGTCGAGGCAGGCCTCGAACGGGCCGAGGGCCTGCTCCACGGCGTTGGGGGTGAGGATGGCGGTGAACTTGCCGGACTTGATGGCCACGTTGGTCCGCCCCAGCCGGAGGTCGTCGATGACCCGCTGGGTGATCTCCTTCGCGTCCACCTTCAGGCTGCTCAGGGCATCGCCGTGATAGACGTCGAGCATGTTCTGACCCTCGACGATATGACCGATGACGAAGAGCTGGTATTCACTGCGGCGGTAGGTCCCGGAGAACCCGGCGCTGGTCATCACGCCGACCTCCCGGACCCCGCGGGAGACCTGGACCCCGGCCAGGACCTGAGGGTCGGCGGTGGTCACCGCTTCGACGTAGACGCGGCCGGTCTCGACCATCTGTTCGACCGGCACGGCGGCGACTTCAGCGTCGTAGACATCGACTTTGGTGGGTGTGGCCGCGGGGGCGAAGTCGAAGGTGGCCGGAGCCCCGTAGGCGCTGGCGGCGACGGCGTTGTCGACCAGGGTGTCCCAGTCGCCCTCCTTGTTCGTGGTCGAGAAGCCGATGCGGCCGTTCTTGATGACCCGCAGGGCGACGCCGAACGTGGAGTTCGTCTGAATCTCCTTCAGCTTGTTGTTCTCGAACGTGACGGGGGTGCTGGAGACCCGCCGCCAGTAGACCTCGGCCGCGTCGGCGGCCTTTCTCGCTTTGGCGAGCAGTTCTTCGAGGCCGGCGCTCATGTTAACTCCTCCCCCCGATGACGACCTTCTGGATGCGCATGTGCGGGGCCCACTCGCTGGTGGGCAGGGGCGCCTGAGCTCCCTTGCCGCAGCCACCGCCGGACTCGTGGCTCTCGAAGTCCGACCCGACCAGGTCGATGTTCTTCAGCGTGGTGAAGACGTTGCCGGTCATTTTGACGTCCCGGACCAGCTCGGCCAGCTGGCCGTTGCGGATCATCCGGGCCTCGCTGGCGGCGAAGGTAAACATCTCCCCGTTGGTCTCGCCGCCGTAGGCCTTGAGCGCGTAGACCCCGAGCTTGACCCCCTTGAGCATGTCCTCGAAGGTCGACTCGCCGCGCTCGATGCTGGTGAGACGCATCCGGCAGATGGGCGGGAAGCGGTAGTCGATGGCCCGGGCGTTGCCGGTCACCCGCTCACCCATCTTGCCGGCCGTCTCCCGCGAGTGGAGCCGGCCGACGAGGACGCCTTCCTTGATGAGGTAGGTCTTCTCTGTCGGCACGCCCTCATCGTCGTATTTGAGGTAACCGCGGGCGCCTTCGTCGGTGCCCGTGTCGTAGATGTTCAGGATGGGCTCGCCGAACTTGGCCCCGAGGGTCATCACCTTCTGGAGGCTCTTGTCCTCGTACACGTTGTCGCCCTCGGAGAGATGACCGAAGGCCTCGTGGGCGAAGATGCCCGTCAGGATCGGGTCGGTGATGACGGTGTACTCGCCGCCCTTGATCGGCTCGGCCTTGATCAGGTCGGCCGCGGTCTTGGCCGCCCGCAGGACCTCGTTCTCGTGGCCGAGGGCCACGCTGAAGCCCTTCGAACCGCCGAAGCCGACCCCGGAGACCTGGGTCAGGGCTCCCTCGACGGCGACGGCGGTGATGTTCCCACCGACGTCGACCTTCTCCTGTTCGATGTAGGTCCCTTCGGAGTTGGCGAAGAAGAGCTTGGAGTACTTATCCTGGTAGTTCACGGATGAACTCTTGACCGGGTCGCCGAAGCTCAGGACGGCTCGGTTATAGCCCTCGAGGACGCTCATCTTCTTGTCCAGCGGGACCTCGCGCGGGTCGAACCCCGGTTTGAGGGCCACGATGTCCTGGATCACCGGGGCCGGGGCCAGTTGGCTGCGCTCGCCGCGGGCCCGCCCGATCAACCGGGCCTGGCGGATGGCCAGGGCCACCTTCTCGGCGAGGTCTTCGAGCCGATTGAAGGAGACGAAGCCCCACCCGCCATCGACGAGGGCGCGGATGTTCCCGCCATAGACGACCGATTGCCCGACGTTGTCGAGGGTCGGGCCGCGGAAGACGATGCGGGTGACGTGGCTTTCCTCGAACCGAATCTCAAGGTAGTCGGCGTCCTTGCCGCGGACCGCCTCGGTGAGCAAGGTTTTCATCGGTCAAATGTACCCTCCCTCTTCGTGCCGTCGCCGTGGGCCAGTAACGAGGGCCGGGGAAGCGACGTCCATCCTGAGTTCTGCGGTCGCCCATCCGTTTCCTGCCGCCCCTGTTCGGAGGACTTCGCCCTCGTGGGTTGAACTATTCATTAATTGCGCCAGTTAGCGGGCGGAAAGGCGGCGCCAACTTGGGGCTGATTTATAGACGGGCCGCCGAGGCGGACAAGCCGGCCATGCTGGCCCTGGCCGCGGCCATCGACCCCGACGATTACCTGCCCTGGGTCATCGACGGCTACCTGAAGGAGCGCCCGGGTGGCTTCTATGTGACCGAGGGCGAGGACGGGCGGCTGCTGGCCCTGGCCAGCATCACCTTCATCCGGCCCGGCCAGGCCTTCCTGCGGGCGATGCGGGTCCACCCCGAAGCCCAGGGGCATGGCGTGGGCACGGAGTTCACCCGCTTTCAGGTCGAGGAGGCGGAGCGACTTGGGGCACGGGCCGTGCGGCTGTTGACGGCGGAGTCGAATCTGGCCGTTCGCCGCCTGGCCGGCGAGAAGCTCGGGTTCAGGCTGCGCGGGCGGTGGTCGACATGGTGGGAGAGCCTGTCTCCGACCCTGCCCGCGGATGGCCGTCCCGCCCACGTCCGCGCGGCCACGGCCGATGAAGCGGAGGCCGTCGACGCCATCTTCCGGGAGAGTCAGGCCCGGTGCGCCTGTCCGGGGGTCTTCGCCGACAGCGAGGAGTTGGCCGAGATGTTCGCCTTCGACCCCGATCCCGCGGCCAGGCCGCTGGACGAGGCCGTCGCCGCCGGGCACGTGCTGGTCCACGACGGGGACGGCCCCGGGCGCGGGCGGGGCCCCGACGGCCTGGCCATCGTCACGCCGTCGACGGACTGGGACAACGGGCCCAGCCTGTCCGTCACCTACATGTGGGGCGGCCCGCCGGCGCGCCTCGATTTCCTACGTCACCTGGCCGGCGAGGTCCGTTCCGCCCGCGTGCGCGGGATCCAGCTCAGCCTGCCGGCCGACCAGACCGAGGCCCTTGAGTCCCTGGAGGTGGCCTGGCACCCCGAGGACCGGAGACCGTGGTACGGGCGGCTTTACGAAAAAATCTTTGGCGGTGAGGTTTCCTGAATCGGTCAGGTGGTTCACGAGGAAGAGTGTCTGGCGGGGCCGGGGAGCTGGCCCGCGTCCGGCGGGCGGTCTGGCTCAAGCGGGGCGCGGCTCTGGCGGTCCTGGCCGTGGTCGCCGCCATTCCGTGGGCGCGGTTCCACGCCCGCGAACGGGCCCTGACCGCCGAGGCGACGGTGCTCGGTGCCGACTCGCCCCTGCGGCCGGCGGCCGACGCACTCATCCGCGGTCTCCTGGCCCGGAACTTCCAGTCCGTGGTACCGTATTTAATGGGGGATCTGCTGCTCGATGCCCGTCGGGAACTGGCTTACAACTTCCCGGCGAAGCCCGAGGAGGCCGTCAGTCTGGCCACGGCGCTCAAGCTCGCCACCGGGGTGGGCCTGGAGCCGGCAGGACCGATCACGACGACCATCGAACGCGGTCCGAGCGGCGGCGCGGGCGCCTCCGGCGGGCCGGCCTATCTGACCGAGGCCGTGGTCCGGGCGACCTACGTCGTGGACCTGCCGGCCGGGACGCCGCCGGGCCGGCTCTTGGTCGAGGACCGGCTGGGTTTCCGTTACGACTCGGCCCACCAGCGTTGGCTGTGTTACAGTCTGTCGCGAAGCGCACGGACTGATGAGGGGAGCGAGGGACGTTGAGGAAGCGGGGAAGAACGGCTGACGAGGTCGGCGCCCGAGTGGGGGCCGGGACGGCCGGCGCGGGCGGGGACCTCTTCGCCCCCGGGCCCAATGGTGATGACGCTTACGGCGAGCCCATCCTGAGGACGGTCCGGTTGAACAAGGCCTTCTTCATGGGCGAGACCATCTACGCCGTCAACGACGTTAACCTGGCCATCGAGGGCGGCGAGTTCGTCCTCATCACCGGGCCGTCCGGGAGCGGCAAGAGCACCCTCCTGTCCTTGCTCGGCGGGCTTGACCGGCCCATCTCGGGCGAGGTCATCCTCGACGGCCGGCGTTATTCGCGGCTTAACGAGAACGGGCTGGCCGCCCTGCGCCGCCAGAAGGTCGGTTTCGTCTTTCAGTTCTTCAACCTCATCCCTCACCTGACGGCGAGGGGGAACGTCATGCTGCCGATGCGCTTCGCCGGCCGCTCCGCCCGCGAGGTCGGGGAGCGGGCCGACGAGCTCCTGGCCCTGGTCGGTCTGACCGACCGGGCCGGTCACCGCCCCTCGCAGCTTTCCGGCGGCGAGCAGCAGCGCGTGGCCATCGCTCGGGCGCTGGTCAACAAGCCGGCCGTGGTCCTCGCCGACGAACCCACCGGGAACCTCGATTCCAAGACGCGGGAGGGCATCGGCGAGATCTTCGGTCGCCTGAACCGCGAGACGGGTCAGACTTTCATCGTCGTCTCCCACGACGAGACCTTCAACGGACTGGCCGACCACGTTCTCCACATGGTCGATGGCTGGATCGAGCGGAACGAGGTCCGTTCACGCCATTGAAAGGGGCCCTCTGTCGTCCATGACCTTCTTCCGGTTGGCCTTCACCAATGTAGCGCGGAACCTCGGGCGAAGCGTGCTCTCGGTCATCGCCATGGCCGTGGCCGCCTTCGTCATGACCTCGTCGTCCTCGGTCGCCCAGGGCTACCCGCGCGACAGCTTCCTCGCCCAGCGGGCCTTCATCGGCGGCGACATCATCGTCTACCCGGACCAGTACCGCCTGGGCGGGCCGACCGCGAGCGGGGCGGGCCCCGCGGATGACCGTCTGACCTACGCCCGCACGGCGGCCGACGCCCTCAACGACCTGCCGGACTTCCACCCCGAGCTTCGTGATGAGGGCTATGTCCGCCGCGGACCGGCCCTGCCCAACGTGATCGACCTGCGCCAGGTCCAGCAGCGGCTGTGGGACGAGAAGGCAGTCAAGCTCATCTACCCGTATTACGCCCTGCCGGGCTTCGCCGGCGGGCCGGGCGGCCAGTCGTCGCCGCTACGCGGGCGGAACACCCTCCTCGACCAGTCGGTCTGGCACCTCTACGATTACGTCACCGCCGGTCGCTACCTGACCTCGGCCGACGACGGCGAGTTCGTCGCCGTGGTCGACGCGAGGCAGGCCAAGGAGGGGCGGGACGTCCCGCCGGTCGGCACGTCCATCGAGGTGAGCGTGCCTGCCGTCCGGCATGACCCGGACGGGACCCGGTGGTTCGACTACTCAGCGATGAAGAGCTTCCGCTTCAAGGTCATCGGTCAGATCGCCCTGCCGACGCGCCTCCTGGCCTGGCCGACGCCGCCCAACGGCAGCGCCAGCGAGCAGCTCTACTGGAGCACGCCGCAGGTGTTCATCCCGGCGGCCACCTTCGAGCAGGTCTACCGCGAGGTCAGCGGGGGCAACCCCTATGAGTTCGAGCAACTGATGGTCATCGTCGAGGACCAGAGCTTCATCCGTCAGGCCATGACCGAACTGCGCCGGGCGCTGCCCGAGTACACCGCGGTGACCGTGGCCGACCAGGTGACGATGGCCGAGGCCCGGGGCCTGCCGGAGAAGGTCTACCAGGCGCCGCCACAGGTGCGCGGCGACCCGAGCCTGCGGGCGCAGGTCGGGGTCCCGATGGACCTCGGCCCGGCCATGACCCTGCTCCTCTACCTCATCGCGGCGATGATCGTCGCCGCCAACATGGTCCTCCTGGTCACCTCGAGGCGGCAGGAGATCGGCGTCCTGAGGGCCGTCGGGGCCAAGGGTCGGGACGTCGTCCTGATGATTCTGACCGAGACGGCCGCTCTCAGCCTGGGTGGAGCGCTCATCGGTTTCACCCTCGTCCGTTTCGCGGCCACCTGGAACCTCCTCTCGAACCGGGTCGGACTGGCCCGTGTCGGCCTCCTGACCCTGACCGACCTGGGCCGGGTGGTCGGCGTGACCCTGGCCATGGCCGTGGTCTTCGGCCTCTTCCCGGCCTTCCGGATGGCCCGGGTATCGGCCATGGAGGTGCTGCGCAATGAGTAGCCCCTCGTTCGAGATGGCCTGGCGCTACTGGCGGCGCGCCCCCTGGCGGAACCTGATGATGGCCGTCGTCCTGGCCGCGGGCATGGTCGCCTATCTCGTCTATAACGGATACTCGACGGCGATGGTCCTCCGCTCGCGGGGCGAGACGCGGAGCCTCAGGCTCCCGGCCGCCGCCGCCATCGTCCTCGATCAGGCCGGCGGGGCGGCCCGCGTGCAGCGGGCGCTGCAGGGCGCGCGCGGGGTCGGGGCGGTGGTCCCGGCCCGCCTCGACGACCTCCTCACGAGCGCCGGCAGCCTGAGCCTCCTGCGTCTGGGACCCTCGGGGCAAGCTCTCCTTGACGGCCTCAGCCTCGACGGCGCCCGTCCGTCCGGGGCCAACCAGGTCCTTGCCCCAAGGCTCGTCGCCGAGCGGCTGGGCGGCGTGTCGGCGCTGACCGTCCGCGGGGGCGGCGCGGCCCTGGCCGTGTCCGGGACCTACGATCACTTCTGGGACCTCGGCGACCCGCTCATCGCCGTCGAGGCCCGCGACCCCGCGGGGGCCAATGTCCTCTTCGCGTTCGGGCCGGCCGGCGCCGGCGGGGAAGAGACCGCTCGGGCGGTGGGCGCCGCCCTTGACGCGGCGACGGACCTTCCCGGCTACCGTCTCTTCACGGCCGCCACCCCGGACGAGATGGTCGAGCGGCTCGGCGCGGACATCTACCGCCCGGGCGGCCAGGCCGTGGCGCTGCTCTTCGTGACCATCGCCATTGGCTTCTGGACCCTGCTCCTGTCGGCCTTCCTCGAGCGGCGGCGCGAGGTGGCCGTGCTGAAGACAGTGGGCCTGTCGAGCGGCGAGATAACGCGGGTCTTCCTCGGCGAGGCGATCCTGACCGGTGTGGCGGGAGCCATCCTCGGTCTGGCCGCCGGTCCGCTGGCGACACGGCTACTCTCCCGGGCGCTGGCCCTGCCTCTGGCGGTCAGGCCTGGGAGCCTCATCGCCGGCGTCGTCTACAGCCTCTTCGTGACCCTGGTCTCGGCCCTCTACCCGCTGGCCCTGGCCGGGCGCGGGACGGTGACCGAGCTGCTCCACGGACAACCAATCCGTTTGTTCTACCAGCGTGTCGGCGGGGCCGACGAATCGGCGGCCGACTGAGCCTACCTGATACCTGAGATGTTGGGAGGGACCAGCTTGGGCGAGCGTCATGAAGGCGAGGCGGTCCTGGCCATCGAACTGGGCCGGGCTGTCACCAGGGCAGGCCTCTTCGAGGCCGGCCCGGACGGGTGGAAGCTGACGGCCACGGGGTCGGCGCCGACGACGAGCCAGGCGCCGTGGCGTGATGCCGGGCTCGGCATCCAGTCGGCCCTGGCCGATCTGACGGTGGGCCTCGGGCGGCCGCTGACCGGTCGCGAGAGAGTCGTCGCCTGCACGCGCGCCTCGGGCGGGCTGCGGGCGGCCGTCGCCGGGGTCATCCGGACGATGACCGCCGAGAGCGCCTGGCGCGCCGCCCTCAACGCGGGGGCCGAGGTGGTCGACGTCTTCTCCCTCGACGACCGGCGCCTTCCCGTTCAGCAGGCGATGGACTTCCGCCGCTCGAGCATCGACCTCCTGCTCCTGGCCGGCGGGGTGGACGAGGACCTCTTCGCCTACGGACGCGGGCATCAGGTCGTCACCGAGGCCGGCACGCTGGCCGGCGCCCTGCCCCCGTCGCGCCTGCGGCCGGGCGCGCCGTTGCCGGTGGTCTTCGCCGGCAGCGCTGAGGCCCGCGACCTGGTGGCCGAGGCCTTCAAGGGCCGTCCCGCGGCTTTCACGCTGACCGAGAACGTCCGCCCCGACCTGGACCGGGAGGTCCTCGAACCGGCCGGCCGGACCCTGGTCGACCTCTACCGCGGCGAACTGCTGGAGTCCTCGGTCTTCCGAGGCTTGGCCGCGTTGAACCCGGCGCCGCTGGTCCCCACGGGCCTCGCGGTCGGCCAGGCGGTGAAGTCCTTCGCGCTGGCCCACGGCCACGACTCGACGCCGGCCAACGTGCTCGCCGTCGACATCGGCGCCGCCGGGGTCGACGTCCACCTGGTCATGTCCGGGACCTATACCCGGTCTTCGACCCGCGGGACACGCCCGCAGAACGAGGCGACCCTGGCCGCCCGGGTCGCCCGCTGGTTGCCGTACGCCGTGGACCCGGCCAAAGTCCTCGACCACGTGGCCGGCCGGCGGGCCCATCCGGCCGCCGTCGCCGAGACCTGGCCCGAACTGCTCATGGACCTGGCGGAGGGGCGGGAGGCGATGGCCGTCGCCCTGGAGGCCCATAAGCAGGTCGCCGTGACCCTTCGCGGGATGCCGCGCCGCCGGACCATCGGCGAGGCCCTCGGCCGGTATCTGTCGGTCGGCGGGCAGACCCTGGTGGACCTGAGCAAGATCGACCACGTCATCGGTACGGGCGGGCCTCTGGCCGCCTCCCCCCAAGCGGCCATGCTGGCCCTCATTGACGGGCTCCAGCCGGCTGGGATCACCCGGCTATCGCTGGACGCCGACGGCTCCTGGCCGTGGCGCGGCCTGTTGGGCCTGGCCGGGCTGGACGGCCAGGGCGTGACCCCGCTGGCCCTCGGGACCTGCGTTGCCCCGCCGGCGACGGCGGGCCGGTCGCGCGAAGGCCGGGTACTGGCCGAGGTGGAAGTGCGGCAGGGTGTGTGGTCATCCACGGTGGCCCTCGTGGCCGGGGAACTGCGGGCCGTCCGTCCGCCGAAGGCCGGAGCGGCGACGGTCATCATTCGCCCCAAGGGGATGGCCGACTACGGGGCCGGTCCGGCCCGCGCGGTGCAGGCCGAGGTGGAGGCGGGTCGTTTCGGGGTCATCCTTGACGGCCGCGGCCGGCCCATCGTCATGCCAACCAACGAAGCGCGGCGGCAGGCCCGGGCCAGGGAATGGATGAAAGGCATCGGCGACTGGCCCGCGGCGGCCGTCGCCGGCGGAGGTGAGGCCAGATGAAGACGGTCCTTCTTCCCACGCCGGTCTACCGTGGGCGCATCGCCCGGTCGCGCCGCCTGGACCTGGGCGGCAAGCTCAGTGTCGCGGTGGGCCAGACGGTCACCCCGTCGACCGTCATCGGTCTCAACGGGGATGAGGAACTCCGGCATTTCGTCCGGGTCGAGGCCGAGAACGGCCGGCTCCTGGCCAAGGTCCTGAAGGCCCCCGGCGACAAGGTCAAGCGGGGCGAGACCATCGCCTATTTCACCTACTTCTTCGGGCTGGGCTACAAGGAATACACCTCGCCCGTGGACGGCCGCCTCGAGGCCGTCTCCGAGGTCACCGGGACGGTCACCATCAAGCAGGACCCGACCCCGGTGGCCGCCCTCCTGCCCGGGACGATCGCCGAACGCCGCGAGGACGACGGCGTGACCATCGCCCTTACGGCGACGGTCATCGCCGGGGCCGCCGGCACCGGCCGGCCGACCTATGGCGAGCTTCTGGTCCTATCCCCCGACGCGGCGGCCCAACCCAAGAGCATCGGCGATGAGGTCAGGCGGCGGGTCGTGGTCATTCCAGGCCCGGCCGGCCGCGAGCTCATCGCCGTCCTGTTCCGGCGTCGAGCGGCCGGTCTGGTCTGCGGCGGCCTGAGCCGCGCCGCCGCTCTGGAACTGGAACAGCAGGTCGCCCGGTTGACCCCCGAGGAGTTCGCGGCCCGCTACTATGACGCCGCCGCCCTCCGGGACGGAGACGGCGAGGCCGTCCCGACCGAGGTCGGCTTGACCATCGTGGCCGTCGCCGGGTACGGCGATGCGGCCATGCCGTCCGAAGTCCTCGACCTCCTCAGGGCCAACGACGGCCGGGTCGCCTATCTGGACGGACGGATGACCGAGGGCGGGGAGGACGTCCGCCCCGAGGTGGTCATCCCCCTGGACGGCGAAGGGGCGGAGGCCGCGGCTCCCCCTACGTCGGCGCCCGTCGCGTCCGCACCCCCAGCCGCCGGCGCCGAACTCGTCGGTCGCCCGGCCGTGGTCGTCGCCGGTCCGCGCAAAGGGCTACGGGGTCGGGTCGTGGCCACTCCGCCCGGCCGGCCGCTGACCCTGGAGACCGGCCTCGTGACCGAGGCCATCGAGATAGAGACCTCGGACGGGGCGCGTCACCTGGTGCCGCGGGCCAATGTGGAGGCTTACGGGGACGGCCGTGGAGCCTAGGCCGCCCGTATCCCCCGAGCTACGACAGGTCAGGCGGACCGTCCGGCAGCGCCGGTTGGTCCTCCTGGCCTTTCTTGCTCTGGGCGTCGTCTGGTTGATCGTCTCCTTCGACCGGGCCGAGGCCCGGAACACCCGGCCCGAGATCGTCCTGGCCGCCGACTCCCCGGTCTTCGCCAAGGTCCGGGACTTCCTCACCGTCTTCGCCTCCGGTTCGAACGAGAAGTACAGCCGGTACCTGGACGCGGGTCTGATCGGGCAACAGACGGGGTACTACCGCCAACGGATGGGCTACGTCAAGGTCCTCGGAACCTCTCCCTCCATCGGCGGGCTGGCCACGGTGAGCTCCCTGGAGACGCGCTTCGCCCCTGGGTTCACCCCGCCTATGAGCGGGTCCGTCCGTGAGGTCCCGGTGCTGGCCGCCTACACGATCACCGTGCAGGCTCCGCCGGCCAAACCCGGGACGGCCGCGTCCGGTCCCACGGCCATCAGCGCTCACCGCTATGAGGACATCTTCACCGTCACCTACGTCAAGGAAGTCCGGGGCTGGCGGATCACGGACATCCGGCGGGTCCATGAGGAGGCCGTCGAGACGACCCCGGGCAAGTGAAAGGGCGATGCGCCCAGGCGTCGCCGTCCGCTCGAAACTTTAGCCTCCACCCTCCGTAATACGGCTTACTAAGGGGGTGGCGTCCGACGAAGGACCCATCGGCCAACCGCGTTTTCACCCATTACGCCATCGTCTTCCTGGCCGCCCTGGCGGCCGGGGAAGCCCTTCGCGTGGCCTTCGAGCACCTGTTCCCCGGCACGGCGCCGTTTCTCCACTACCTGTTCTACCTCCTGGCCGCCAAGCTCGCCGGGGACGCGGCCCTCTACCTCGTCGAACGCGGTCGCAAAGAGTGGCTCTACCTCGAGGATTACCTCTTTAACGACGTCCTCCTGGTCTACCGATACGGCTTCTTCCTCATCATCGCCCAGGCCTACCTGGCAGGGCACTGGCTCCTGCTCTATTACCCGGCGCTCGGGACCCTGTGGCGCACCTCGGTCCTGGACGCCGCGTTCTATCTCTACACCCGCGTGGCCCAGGACCTGGAGCTGGATAAGACCTACCGTCCGGGGCGCCACAGCATCCCGCAGGGGGGTTGACCCGTGGTCGTCCTTCGCCTGGCCCTGAAGAATGTGCAGAAGAACGCCAACCGCAGCCTTTTGGCCATCCTCGGGATGGCCATCGCCGCGGCCATCATGACCGGGTCCATCTCCATGCGGACAGGTTACAACAACCTGGCCTTCATCGACTATCGGCGATTCATGCAGGCCGACGTGGTCATCTTCCCGAAGAAGCTGCACGTCGACTCGGACGCCGTCCGCCAGCGGGCCACCGAGGAATGGTCGACCGTCGACTACCAGCCGACCTTCGGCAGCGACATGCTGTCGCTCGAACCGCGGCTCGCCGAGGAAGGCTTTTTGGCGCCGCCCGGGGGCGAGCCTGACATCGACCTGGCGGCCTTGCGGAAGGCCCTCGCCGGCCAGCCCAACATCGCCGGCGTCCACCCGCTGTTCGTCGTCCCGGCCATGCTCTCCGTGCAGACGGAGGGCGAGAAAACCCCGCGCTTCTACCGCGTTCCCGTGCGCGGCGAGGACGTCCTGGCCGCCGAGCGCTGGGGGGGTGGGCCGCCGATCGTCGACGGCCGGGAACTGTTGCCTTCTGATGATGGTACCGTCTATATGACCCCCAGCCAGGACGCGCTGGTCGACGCCAAGGCTGATGCCCATCCGTCGGTGCCCCTGGGGTCGGCCCTCAAGCTCTATTTCCCGGCGGTTCGCGGGGAGGAGAACGGCCGCCCGGTCTACGACTGGTCCGACCTCCGGGTCTTCAGCTTCACGGTCGTCGGCCACTATTCCATGCCCACCGGCCCGGCGCAGCTCTGGACCGAGGACGGCCGGCCGGTAGTCAGCGAGTATGACGGGCGGGCGATCACCGTCCCGACCTTCTGGGACGCCCCGGACATCATCGTCCCCAGCAAGACCCTGGCTTCGGTCTATCGGCAACTCGGCGGTACCGAGCAGACCCGGGCCGACCAGGTGGGCATCTCCCTCGACTCGATGTATCTCGCCAAGCAGACCGCGTCGGAGTTGCAGAAGGCCTTCCCCGATTACAGCGTCTACACGGTGCCGAACCTTATCCGGTTGGCCGGGGAGAATGTTCGCGCCATCCAGACCGCCGACGGCGGCATCCGGTACCAACGCGGCCTCAGCCGGCAGATGGTCTTGCCGGCCGACCTCTCGCGGACCTTCCTCGCCCTGTCCTTCGCCATCGCCGGCCTGCTCGTGGCGACGAACATGTTCATCCTCGTCGCCCAGCGGCGGCAGGAGATCGGCATCCTCAGGGCCATCGGGGCGTCCAGCCGTGAGGTCTTCGGCCTCATCCTGGCCGAGGTGGTCGGCCTCTCGGTCGTGGGTGCGCTGGCCGGTTTCCTGTTCATCCGGCTCGGGGTGACCGTCCTCCTCTTCTTCTCCAAGGTCAGCCTGGCCGAGGCCGGGCTGTCGACCCTGTCGGCCGCGATTCAGGTCGTCGGCCTGTCGGTCCTGGTGGCCATCCTCTTCGGGCTGCTGCCGGCCTGGGAAGCGGCTCGTTCGACGACTGCGGAGGTGTTGCGCCATGAGTGAGAACCTCTCGACGGGGCGGCCGGCGGGCGCGGGGCGGCCGGTGGGCGCGGGACGGCCGGCGGGCGCGGGACGCGGCGAGTCCTACGGCTACCTGAAGGGCAAGAAGATAACCGAGGGCTACAAGCCCGGTGACCCCATCCTGCGGGGGATCAACCTGTCCAAGAAGTTCCTCGTCGGTGAGGGCGTGGTCGCCGTCCGCGAGGTCAGCCTGGAGGTCAAGCCGGGCGAGTTCATCCTCGTCGTCGGACCTTCCGGTTGCGGCAAGAGCACGCTCCTGTCGCTCCTTGGCGGCCTCGACCGGCCCTCGGCCGGGGAGGTCCTCCTCGAAGGGCGCAAATACAGCCGGCTCGACGAGAACGGGCTGGCCAGGCTGCGCCGGTCGAGCATCGGCTTCGTTTTCCAGTTCTTCAACCTTCTCGGTGACCTGACCTCGGCGGAGAACGTCTCCCTGCCCATGCGCCTCATCGGTCTCAAGGAAGATGAGATCCACCGCCGGACCGAGGACCTCCTCGCTGCCGTCGGCATGCTCGAACGGGCCAACCACTCGCCCTATGAACTGTCCGGCGGCGAGCAGCAGCGGGTGGCCGTTGCCCGGGCCCTGGCCAACCAGCCCAAGGTGGTCCTGGCCGACGAGCCCACCGGCAACCTCGATCGCAAGAACGGCCTCGAGGTCATCAAACTGTTCAAGCGGTTCAACAAGGAACGCGGGCAGACGTTCATCGTCGTCACTCACGACCAGTCCTTCGCCGAGTTCGCCGACCGTGTCGTCCACATGGAGGACGGGCGTATCCTCAAGGTCGAAGGGGGGGTCGTCGGATGAGCCGTTCGGTGACCCCGTCGGCCGGTCTGCGCAAGGCCCCGGCGCCGGCCCCCGCGCCTTCCCTGTGGCGACGGCTGGCGGCCGCCGTGAGCCCGGAGAACCTCCGGGCCAACCAGGCCCGGCTCTGGGTGGTCAGACCCCTGGCCTTCAGGTCGCTCAGGGCGCGACGGGCCGGCGGCGCCCTCATCGCCCTGGCGGTGGGGCTCTCCGTGACCGTCTTCGTCCTCTTCTCGGCCTACTTCGCCGCCACCCAGCAGGCGGTGGCCCGCCGGGTGAAGCCGTTCGACCTCCCGGGTGATCTCGTCGTTCGGGCGTCGGCCCCCCTCGAGGCCGGTTTCCTGTCCGCCCTCGGCCGTCAGGCCGACGTCCGGGCCGTGACGCCGGCTGCGTTCGCGAAGATGCTGACGTCGGCCGGCGAGGTCGAGGTCCTGGGGCTTGCCCCGGCCCTCCTCAAGGACGGCGAAGTGACCATGGCCGCCGGCCGGCCGCCGGCCGGCCCGGATGAGATCATGGTCCCCGCGGCGAGCGCCGCACGGGCCGGGCTCAAGGTCGGCGATGAAGTCACCCTGTCGGTCCTCGAAAGCGGCCGCCTCGTCAGCAGCCGGGCCGTCCTCGTCGGCCTCGGGCAGAGCCGCTACGGCTATTTCGCCGAGCGGCCGGTGATGACCGCCGAGGCCCTGCAGGCGGCCTTCGGCCTCAGCGCCAACCTGGCCATCGCCTTCACCGACAACACCTTCAAGGTCCGGCGCTTCATCGAGAACTTCGACCCGGGACCGGCGGGCCTTCGGGTGGTCACCGCGGACAGTCCGGAGACGGAGGCCAGGGGCCTCGTCGGGGGCGTCTTCTCCTCGGGCCGGCTGGCCATCCTCTTCGTCTATGTCTTCGCCACCCTCGGCGTCCTGAACATCATCCTCCTCTCCTTCCTGCAACGGAAACGGGCCCTGGGCGTGCTCAAGGCCCTCGGCCTCGACAACGATGACCTCCAGGCTTACCTGCTCCTCGAGGGCGCGCTGATGGGGGTGGTCGGGCTCGTCGCCGGGCTGGTCGCCTCCGGGATCCTCATCGCGGTCTTCAATCGCTACACGACCAGCAGCTTCGCCGCTTCGCCCTGGCCCATGGTCATTGCCGCCGGGCTCAGCCTGGTCGTCCTCTACGCCGCCTCGTGGCTGCCCATCACCCTGACCCAACGGGCGTCGGTCAACGCCTTGCTCCAGAACCGCCGGGTCTACCTCGACGCCGACTCGGCCTGCGCTCAGTGCGGGCGCTGCGGCGGGTTCTAGGTCCGCCGCTCGGCTCGTCTTAGCTTTCCCCAGCTCCCGTGCCCTTGCCTCGCCCGGCCGAAGTTCGTCGGCCGGGATTTTTTCGTCCTGAGGGGACGGCGGGGAGGAGACCGGTCGAGGTCTGGTAAGACATTCCATGGATGGACGTTGAAGGAGGTTTCGCTGATGCGCTTGAACCGTATATCAGTCAGGACCCTCGCTTCGCTGTTCCTCGTCCTCACGCTCGGGTTCCTATCCTTCGTTCCCAATGGTGGCAGTTCGGTGGCTGGCCAAGTCAGGGGGATCGACAGTGAAAGTCGACTTCGAGAAGTGGACGGCCGCGGCCGATTTCGTCGGCGCCTTCGACCATGTCAAGGTGGTCGCGGTCGGTGACGGCGCGCTGGCCCTCGACCCGACGGGCGGCCTGCCCCAGGGCAGCGACACGGCCGGCCTCTACAACGGCGGAGCTTACTACTACGGCTCATTCACGACCGGTTCGCGGACCACGCCGATGCCCTTCGACTGGGCCGTCCCGTCGTGGAACGCCGAGACGCCGCCGGGCACCTGGATCCAGGCAGAGTTCCGAGTCCAGGTCGACGGCGCCTGGACGAAGTGGTACAACCTCGGCGTCTGGACCTTTGACACGGGCACGGTCAGCCGGCACAGCGTCAATCTTCAGGGGGACAGGGACGGCTACGTGTCCACCGATACCCTGATGCTGAAAAAGCCGGCCGCGGCCTACGAGTACCGGATGACCCTTTTCACGCTGGACCCGGCGGTCACCCCGACGGTCAAGCTGATGTCCGCCGTGGCCATGGACACCAGGGCCACCGATGCGGCCTTCCCGGCGGACACCCGCGTCTGGGGGACCGAACTGGCCGTCCCTGAGCGCTCGCAGATGGACTACCTGCCCGACGGGGCCGGTTGGTGCAGCCCGACCTCCACCTCGATGGTCATGGCTTACTGGGCCGCCGCCGGCGCCAACCCGACCTGGGATCAGACCGTTCCGACGGTCGCCGAGAAGTGCTACGACTACGTCTATGATGGTACAGGGAACTGGCCGTTCAACACGGCGGCCGCCGCCGGCTACGGCCTGGAGGCCTTCGTCAGCCGGTTCCAGTCCATGAGCCAGGTCGAGCAGTGGGTGAAAGCCGGCGTGCCGGTGGTCATCGGCATCGCTTTCAACAAGGGAGCGCTGACCGGCGCCCCCATCACCTCGACGAACGGGCACCTCCTGGTCGTCCGGGGCTTCGACGGTAACGGGAACGTCATCGTCAACGACCCGGCCGCCGACCGGACCCAGGGGGAGGTGGTTCGAATCGTCTATGACCGACAGGAGCTGACCGACGCCTGGCTCGGGGCCAGCGGCGTCGTCTACATCATCCACCCGGCCGGACATCCGGCTCCGGCTTCGCTGGGCGGTGGGTGGTGAGGGGCCGGCCCGAAGGCGCCCGGCAAGGGTGAGCGCCTGAGGGGTCATTCTGGGGCATAGCGAAAGGGCGCATGCGGTGTGCATGCGCCCTTCTCGTTGTTCGAGGCGATGTCGTCAGCTCTTCGGAGAGGTCTTCTTCCCGGCCCCCGAGGTCGAACCGGCCGATTTCCGACCGGCCTGACCACCGGCGCCCGTCATCGTCCGGGTCGTCGTCCCGGTCGGCGACGTGCCCGTGCTGGTGCTCACCTGAGCCCCGGCCCCATGGCCCTGGCTGAAGCCGCCTTCGTTGTGGACGTTCGACTCAAGCTGGTTGACCTTCTGTTGACTGAGCCGTTTGGTGTCAAGGCCGATCTCGTCGGCCACCTCGTACTGGAAACGGCTCGCGTCGAACGCGCCGAGATTGCCGGCCGTGGTGATGTTCTCGAAGCCCTTGTAGTTACGGTACTTCTTAGGCATGCGGTCACCTCCTCGAGTCTATGTTTCCCCAGGAAAAGCCCCCGATGCTGGGAGTTTTCGTTCGCAAAGGCTCGTCCTGCATGTCTTCAACCGTGGATGAAGAAGACGCCGTAACCGCCCGGCGGATAGTTGAACTGAAGGTTATCACGGGGGCACAGGTAAAGGCACGCGCCGCATTCGAGGCAGCGTTCGGCGTGCACGGCGATGAGCCGGTCGGCCTGGGCCAGAGCGACCGACCGGACCTCGGCGGTGTCGATCGGTCCGCCGAGCCATTCGAAGACGCCCGCCGGGCAGACCGTCAGGCACGGCCGGGCGCAGCCGGGGTCGGCGCAGGCCGCAGGGTCTTTGAAGACGACCTCCGCCGCCGGGGCCGGGCGAAAGACGTCCCGACTGGTCTTGGCCGCCGGATCGGGCCACATTTCGATGCTCATCGACTCAACGCCCACCTTCAATACTCGACCCAGGCGGCCTCGGCCGCCTCGCGGAGCAGCCGCGATAGCGGGGCGACCCGGCGCACCGAGCGAAGGATCCGCCAGCGCCGCTGGCGCGAGGTCTCAGCGTAGGACATCGCCCCGGCGTGGGCCGCGGCCGCGAGGGCCGACGTGGAAAGATCAAAGACGCGGGGATGTTTCTGTAGGAAGCCGGCGGCCATCCGGTTGATGCGCAGGTCGCGCCAGGCGAAGGTCCGGCTGAGCAGTTCGGCGTAACTCTTCAGACCCTTGCGGGAGAAATCGCCGCGCTCCTTGGCGGCGAAGATGGCTTCCGCGGCTGCACTGGCCGAGACCATGGCCGGGACGATGCCGTAGATCCCGTTGCAGAGGCACGCCGTGTCACCCAGGATCACCGCCCCGTCGTGAACCAGCTTCGGCACATCGTTGAAGCCGGCGTCGGGGATGAGGTGGGCCGAGTACTCGATGGTCTTCGACCCTTCGAGAAGGCGTCGGAACGATGGGTGAGCCTTGACCCGCTCGAGGAACTGGTTGGGGTTCAGCCCGGCCTTGGCCAGACCGTCAACGGAGGCGCCGACGTTGATCCCGATGGACTCCCGGTTGGTGTAGATGGAGCCAGTGCCGTTCAGCCCGGCCGACGGGTAGCCGTAGATGCCGATGACCGCGCCCTCGTCGCCCGGGCAGCCGAGGCGACGGGAGATCTCCTCGGGCGGCAGGGCGAAGGTCTCCTTGACATAGAGGGTCTGGGTCGTGGCTTTGGGCAGCTTCACGTAGCCCGCCCGGTGGCTGACGATGGGGTTGACGCCCTCGGCGACGACGACCACGTCGGCAAAGAGGTCGCGGGTCTTGCCGGACCCGGTGTCGACCTCGTGGTCGACCCGGACCCCGACGGCCCGGCCGCCGTTTTTGATCACCTGGTCGACGCGGTAGCCGGAGAGGAGGGTCGCCCCGGCCTGGACGGCCTTCCCGGCCATCCATGGGTCGAGTCGTGACTTCAAGGCGCTGAGGCGGTTGTATGGCGGCCGCGCAAAAGCCGGCCCGCTGACCCCCATGTTGACCATGCAGTCCTCGGTCAGGAACCAGAATTCCTGCCGGGTGATGACGCGCTCATAGGGGTGCTCCTCGAAGAGGGCGGGGACAAGTTCGGGGACGGCCCAGAGCCAGGTCTGCACATACAGCGACGCACCGCCGATGGACTTCGACCCGGGGACCGGTCCACGCTCGATGAGCAGGACGTCGAGCCCTTTGCGAGCCAGCAGATAGGCGGCCGTGTTGCCAGCCGGTCCGGCGCCGAAGACGACGACGTCGTGGCGGTTCGGGATGGTCCGCGTGGGGTCGTCTTCCTTGGGTTGTGCCCTTGCCTCGGCCGGTCGAGGCTCAGGTTCGGCCTGGCCCGCGACGGCCGCCGGCCGGCGGCCGCGGGTCCGTTCCGTTAGGTAAGCGAGGAGCGCGCCGGCCCCGGCTTTCGCCGCCCGCAGGGCGAGGCGACCGGCCGCCTTTCGCCATTTCCGCTTCCGGCGGCCCTTTGGTGTAGCACGGCGTCGGGCCATGGACGCACCTCCCTTGATTGGCCGATCGCGCGCCGCCGACGCGCTCCGGTCACGTTTCTATTATGCCATCGGCCGCGGGGCCGCCAAACGCCGAGCCGCGGGCGTGGCTGTGATTATTCCCGAACCAGGCGGCCAAACTAGCTTTTAGAGCTAACTGGGAGGGACGTCGGATGCTGATCCGCTATCTGTGGATCGCCGGGGCCGCCGCGGTCGCCGCGTACACGATGGCCTACGCCGTGAAGACCTGGCACTCCAGGAACCACGCCGGGGCCATCGGGGTGGCCGTCATCGCTCTCCTCGCGGTTCTCCTCCCGGCGGCGGTCCTTTTGCTCCGATGATTTGGGGGCGGCCATCTTGGCAAGTCTGAAGAACTTCCTGAACCATCTCTTCCGGCGGACCCAGACGGGGGACAAGCTTTTCTCCCTCGGCGACCGTCCGCCGGTCCGCTCGGCCGGCGAATCGGGCGGAGGGAAGGGTCAGGGCGGCGCCAAAGGTGGGGGAAAAGGCCGGGACCAGGGCGGGAAGAATTCCCCCCCGATGCCGACCGAGCCCATCTCGCCGACCGAACTCTTCGCCCCCGATGGTCCCAAGACGCCCTTGCGGGGCGAGTACGGCGTCAACCTCCACTGGGCGAAAGAGACCTTCCACAAGGACAAGAACACCGATGTGGTGATAAGGGAGTTCGAAATCGGGACGAAGCCGCCTACGCGGGCCTTCATCCTTTATTTCGACGGGCTCGTCATCAAGGACGTCATCTGGGAAGCCATCCTTCAACCCCTGATGATCCTATCGGACTTCGATGAGGCCGCCCGCCGGAAGGGCCTTCTGGAATTCATCGGTCAGCGGCTCCTGCCGTCCGCCAAGTACGACCGGGGGACCGACTACGAGACGGTCATCGACCACGTCCTCACGGGCGAGACGGCCCTGTTCGTCGAGGGCGACCCATCCGCCCTCCTCCTCGAGACCAAGGGCTGGGAACACCGCGGCGTCGAGCGGGCCCAGAGCGAGATGGTCGTCCGCGGCCCGCTGCAGGGGTTCACCGAATCCCTGAGGACCAATACCGCCCTCGTCAGGCGGAGCCTGAAGTCCCCGGACCTGGTGGTCGAGGGGCTCAAGATCGGACGGCTGTCCCGCTCCGACGTGGCCCTCATGTACATCAAGGGCTTTACCAACGATAAACTGGTCGGCGAGGTCAGGCGACGGATCAAGGTCATTGACGTCGACTTCGCCCCGGAGAGCGGCATCCTCGAGCAGTACATCGAGGACTTCCCGTACACATTCTTCCCTCAGGTCACGGCGACCGAGCGGCCTGACCGCGTCGCGGCCTTCCTGTCCGAGGGCAACGTGGCCATCCTCGTCGACGACAACCCATGGGCGATAGTCGCCCCGATGACCTTCACGACCTTCTTCCACAGCCCGGAGGACTACTACCTGCGCTGGCCCTACGCCAACTTCCTCCGGGCCATTCGGTTCATGGCCATCCTGATCACCCTTTTCCTGCCGGCCGCTTACATCGCCGTGACCACCTTCCACCAAGAGATGATCCCGACCGACCTGATGATGGCCATCGCCGCTTCGCGCCAGGGGGTGCCGTTCCCCGTCTTTCTCGAGGTCATCCTGATGGAAATCGCCTTCGAACTCATCCGGGAGGCCGGTGTGCGGATCCCGAGCGTCATCGGACCGACCATCGGCATCGTCGGAGCCATCGTCCTCGGCCAGGCGGCCGTGGCCGCCAACATCGTCAGCCCCATCCTGGTCATCATCATCGCCATCGCCGCCCTGTCTTCGTTCGTCGTCCCGAACTTCTCGGCGTCCTTCGCTATCCGTATCCTCCGCTTCCCGTTTGAAATCCTGGCCGCCGTCCTCGGGTTCTACGGCATGGCCGCCGGGATGCTCCTCTTGGCCATGCATCTGGCCTCCATCCGGAGCTTCGGGGTGCCCTATCTTTCCCCGGTGGCGCCGCACCGCGGTCCCTCGGTTGACATCGTCACGCGCGGCCAGATGTGGAAGATGTGGCACCGCCCGTCGTTCCTGCGCCAGCGAGACCGGATAAGGCAGGACTTCATCGTCCGCAAATGGGCTCCCGGAGCCAAGGCGGCCGCGAAGAACGCGCCGGGGCGAGGAGGGCCACGATGATGACGACGAGACAGAACCGGCCGGGCGGCGTCCAGGACGTCGGGAGGTTCCCCGGTGTCGAGCCGGGGTCCAGTCATTTCCCGCTGATGTCCCCTGAATGGGGGCACATCGGCACCTACGAACTCGTGACGGTCCTGACCATCCTCGTGTCCGGCAAGATCTTCCTCACCTTTCCGGCCACGCTGACCGAACGGGCCAAGACCTCGGGGTGGTTCGTCACGACCGTCGGCGCGCTGGTGGCCGCGGTCGGCGTTATCGCCATCGTCGCCCTGATGAACCGCTTCCCCGATTACTCCCTGTCCAGGGTCAGTCTCCACCTGGCCGGCCCGGTCTTTGGCTCTGTCTTCAACGCCCTCCTGAGCCTGTTCTTCTTCGTCCTGGCGGCGATCGTCCTCCGTGAGGCCGCTGAAACCCTGGTCATCGGCATCCTCCCGCTGACCCCCCTGTCGGTGCTCATCGTGGTCATGCTCATCGTCATCGCCTACGGGACGTACCTCGGCATCGAGGCCGTCTCGCGGACGGCTTTTCTCCTGGCCCCCTGGCTCCTGCTTCTGCTGGCGGCCATCCTCGCCTCTGATGCCAGGTACTTCAACTTCGTCCGCTTGACCCCGATCTGGGGGACGACGCCGTTGAAGGAGATCTGGCTGGGCGTGGTCAGGTCGGCCCTCTATGCGGAGATCGTCGCCGTCGCCTTTCTCTACCCTGCCCTGCGGCAGAAGAAACCCGTGCTCCGTTCGACCCTGGTCTCCCTCGGCTTCAGTTGGCTCATCATCACCGTCCTGATGGTCTCGGTCGTCGCCATCTTCGGCGTCACCGGGGCTTCGCGGACGGCCTTTCCCATCTACTTCATGGCCCGGCTGATTCACTTCGGGCGGTTCCTACAGAGGGTTGAAGCCCTCTTCGTCTTTCTCTGGTTCTTCTCGGCCGCCCTCAAAGTCACGGTCGCCTTCTACATCGCCAATGTGGCCGTCTCAGAGACCCTGCACCTTCCCAATTATCGGCCTCTGGTGCCGGCCATGAGCGTCATCCTGTACACGGTCTCCTTCCTGGCCCCCAGCTTCATCGCCGTGGTCAACTTCGAAGCTGACATCATCCGCGGATACAGCAGCCTGATCTGCTTCGGCATCCCCTTGATCCTGCTGGGCTTGGCGGTCGTCACCGGAAAGCGCCAATCGGGTTCGCGGGATGAACATCACCTGCGGGAGTCGTCGCCGGGCGGGAAGGAGGGAGTCGCCGATGAAGGTTAGGACCGGGTCCCGGCGGCCCATCGCCCTGGCCGCCCTGGTCCTCGCCCTGGCGCTGGCGGCGACGTTGACCGGCGGCTGCTGGGACCATGCCGAGTTGGAGGACCTTGGCTTCGTCCTGGCCCTAGGGCTTGACAAGGGCGAGCAAGCCCCGCTTCGGGTGACCGTCCAGATCGCCGTGCCGGCCCAGATCGCCCCGGGCCGGAGCGGCTCAGGCCCAGGGGTCATCACGGAGACCGTCGAGGGGTTTTCTCTCGACCAGGTAATCACCTATATAAGCAGTTTCCGCCACAAGCAGATCACCCTCGGGCACAACAAGCTTGTCGTCTTCGGCAAGGAGCTGGCCGAGCAGGGCATCCTGGCATGGTTGGGTGAGACCGTCCGTGACCGTGAGATGCGACGGTCCAACGACATGCTCATCTCGACGGGCACGGCGGCGGAGATTCTGCAAGCCCTGAACACCGAGCGCAACCCGGCCGCGGCCATCGAGGAACTGCTCCTCCTGACCAGGTATACCGGGCTGGCCCCGCGGGTGACCCTGCATGAATGGCTGACCGACTACGAGGGTCGTATCCGTGCCCCGGTCGCCCCGGTCATCGGTCCGCCGCGTAGCCCAGAGAAGTCAGGGTTGGACCAGGGAGGGAATGACTCGGGCGGCGGGGGGGGGAGCAGCGGCGGGGGAGGCGCCGGGCACGAGACCGGTGCCGGTGCCCAGGCCCCGCCCAAGCTGCAGGTGATGGGGACGGCCGTGTTCAGGGGCGACCGGCTGGTGGACATCATGTCCGGCCTGGAAAGCCAGGTCTACCTGATGATGACCGGACGCCTGAGCCGGACCGTCCTCAGCATGCCCCTGAAGGAGCCTCAGGCCGAGGTCACCATCCGGGTCAAGGGCGAGAAGCCCAAGAGCAGTCTGACCTATGTGGGGAGCACCGCTGAGATCAAGCAGACCCTTGTCTTCGAGGGTGACATCACCCAGTTCGTCTACCGCGGGAGGTACCTGACCAATCAGAAGGAGCTCGACAATGTCGCCAAGCAGGTCGGTGACCACGTCAAGGGCATCGCCCAGGAGCTCGTGACCAGGATGCAGGGCCTCGGGGTGGATCCCTTCCAGTACGGCGGTCTGGTCCGCCGGCGCCTATCCTCCTATGAGGAATGGCGACAGTTCGACTGGGTTCCCGTCTACCAGAAGGCCGAGGTGTCGATTGAGGTCAAGTCGTTCGTTCGGCGGACCGGAGCCACCCTCTGGCCGTTGCGAGAGGTGCGGCCCGACAGTCAGGGCGGCGGCTGAAGTCGATGCTGGAAGGTTTTCGCGAGCGGGGATACCCCCGCTTTCTTTTTGCCGATTCCACTCCGCCACGGTCGACCTTATTGAAGGAATTCCACATTGACCGCGGAATAGGAAAGTGTTACTCTTTTGTGTTAGATAGCTTAATGGCTAATAAAAGCCCAGTGTAGATGGGGTTCAAAGACCATGACGGCCGGCCGAAAGGCCCGGCCGTCCGTTGTCACACCCCTGTTTTTCCCGAATTGCGCGGCAAAGGTTTTTCGGATGACATGTCAAGTTCTGTAGACCGCTCCGAAAGGTGGTAGGCCGATGAGTTTGACTTTGCGAGACTTCTCGCGGCACGGCGAACTGAACGCGCCGGCCCAGGCGTCACGGGCGGTGGCCCCGCGCGACGGCCGGCCGACGATCGTCGTCGGACTGGGTACCTGCGGCATCGCCGCCGGCGGGCAGGAGGTCTACGACGCCCTCGTGGCCGAGCTGAAGAAGCGCGGCTTGGACGCCGACCTCGTCTCCGTCGGTTGCATCGGCATGTGCGAGCAGGAGGTCCTGGTCGACGTCGTCCTCAAGGGCGCGCCGCGGGTCACCTACGCCCGCGTCACGCCGGACATGGTCGCCCGGATCATCGACGAGCATGTCGGAAGGGGCAAGCCGATCCAGGAGTGGGTCGCCGGGACCATCACCGACGAGTTCGACCCCTACCGCGACGTGCCGTTCTATCAGAAGCAGAAGCGCATCGTCCTGCGGAACTGCGGGATCATCGACCCGGAGCGGATCGAGGAGTACATCGAGCGCGACGGGTACCGCGGCCTGGCCAAGGTCCTCTCGACGATGAAGCCGGCCGAGGTCATCGATGAGGTCAAGAAATCGGGCCTCCGCGGCCGCGGCGGCGCCGGCTTCCTGACCGGCCAGAAGTGGGAGTTCGCGGCCAAGGCCGTCGGGGACAAGAAGTACATGATCTGCAACGCCGACGAGGGCGACCCCGGGGCTTTCATGGACCGCAGCGTCCTTGAGGGCGACCCGCACGCCGTCATCGAAGGGATGATCATCGGTGCCTATGCCGTCGGCGCCGACGAGGGTTACATCTACTGCCGGGCCGAGTACCCGTTGGCCATCAAGCGCCTCAACCTGGCCATCGCCCAGGCCACCGAGCGCGGCCTCTTGGGCCGGAACATCCTCGGCAGCGGCTTCAACTTCGAGCTGCACGTCAAGGAAGGCGCCGGCGCCTTCGTCTGCGGCGAGGAGACGGCCCTGATGGCCTCGATCGAGGGTGAGCGCGGGATGCCGCGCCCGCGGCCGCCGTTCCCGGCCAACCGCGGCCTGTGGGCCAGCCCGAGCAACATCAACAACGTCGAGACCTGGGCCAACGTCCCCCAGATCATCCTCAACGGGTCCGGTTGGTACGCGGCCATCGGCACGGAGAAGTCCAAGGGGACCAAGGTCTTCGCCCTCACCGGCCGGATCAAGAACACCGGTCTGGCCGAGGTGCCGATGGGGATCACCCTTCGTGAGATCATCTACGACGTCGGCGGCGGGATCAAGGACGACAAGGAGTTCAAGGCCGTCCAGATCGGCGGCCCGTCGGGTGGCTGCATCCCGGCCAAGCTGATGGACACCCCAGTCGACTACGAGTCGCTG
Source organism: Bacillota bacterium (assembly GCA_021787335.1). GTDB lineage: Bacteria > Bacillota > Sulfobacillia > JAJYWN01 > JAJZPE01 > JAJZPE01. The sequence goes on from JAJYMC010000016.1 coordinate 130,264, forward strand.
GCGGCGACCGGGGCCATCGTCGGCTCCGGCGGCCTGGTGGTCGTCGACGAGACGACCTGCATGGTCGATTTCAACAAGTTCTTCCTCAACTTCACCCAGTCCGAGTCGTGCGGCAAGTGCACGCCGTGCCGCGAGGGCACCAAGCGGATGTACGAGATCGTCACCCGCATCACCGAGGGCCAGGGGACCATGGAGGACCTCGACAAACTCGAGGAGCTGGCCCAGATGGTCAAGGAGACCTCCCTCTGCGGTCTCGGCCAGACGGCCCCCAACCCGGTCCTGACGACCCTCAGGTACTTCCGCGACGAGTACATCGCCCACATCGTCGACAAGCGCTGCCCGGCCCATGTCTGCAAGGCTCTGATCAAGTTCAGGATCGACCCCGACAAGTGCAAGGCTTGCCTCATCTGCAAGCGCTCCTGCGCCCAGCAGGCGATCAGCGGCGACAAGAAGGTCGTCCACGTCATCGACCAGGCCAAGTGCACCCAGTGTGGCACCTGCGAGCAGGTCTGCCCGTTCGGGGCCGTCATCCGGGAATAGGGGGGAGCGAGATGGCCGATATCAACCTGACTATCGACGGCAAGACCGTCAGCGTGCCGGCCGGGACCAACGTCCTGGAGGCCGCCACCAAGCTCGGCGTGGACATCCCGCGCCTCTGCTACGACCAGGAGCTTTCAGCCGTGGGGGCCTGCCGCCTCTGCATCGTCGAGATCGAGAAGATGCGCGGCCTGCCGGCCTCGTGCGCGACGCCGGTGGCCGAGGGCATGGTCGTCCGGACGAACACCGAGAAGATCCGCAAGTACCGCAAGATGACCCTGGAGCTGCTCCTGGCCAACCACCCGCAGGACTGCCTGACCTGCGACAAGAACGGCGACTGCAGGCTCCAGGAGTACGCCTACATCTACGGCGCCCGCCAGGACACCTACAAGGGCGAGCGCAAGCAGTACGCCCCCGACGACTCGAACCCGTTCTTCATCCGCGACCACGAGAAGTGCATCGTCTGCGGGCGCTGCATCCGGACCTGCGCCGAGGTCATGGGCATCGGCGCCATCGACTACACCTGGCGCGGCTTCAAGGCCAAGGTGACCACGTCCTACGACGTGCCCATCGAGGAGTCGCCCTGCGTCTTCTGCGGCAACTGCGTGACCGTCTGCCCGACCGGGGCGCTGCAGCCCAGGACCCGCGTGGGCCAGGGTCGTTCCTGGGAACTCAAGCGGGTCCGCACGACCTGCCCCTACTGCGGCGTCGGTTGCTCCATCGAGCTGGTCATCAACAGGGACGGCCAGGTCGTCGGGGTCGATCCCGCCGACGGCCCGGCCAACCACAACAAGCTTTGCGTCAAGGGGCGCTTCGGCTTCGAGTTCATCCAGAGCCCGGACCGCCTGAAGAAGCCCCTGGTTCGTAAGGCTCTCCGCGAGGGCAAGCGGGGCCCGGCCGCCCGCGATAGCGAGTTCGTCGAGGTCTCCTGGGACGAGGCCATGGACCTGGTGGCCAAGGGCCTCGGTGAGATCAAGGCCAAGCACGGCCCGGCCGCCCTGGCCGGTTTCACCTCGGCCAAGTGCACCAACGAAGAGAACTACCTCATGCAGAAGCTGGTCCGGCAGGGCTTCGGCAGCAACAACGTCGACCACTGCGCCCGCCTGTGCCACGCCTCGACGGTGGCCGGGCTGGCCCTATCCTTCGGCAGCGGGGCGATGACCAACTCCATCGACGACATCGCCCAGTCGAAGTGCGTCTTCGTCATCGGCTCAAACACCACCGAGGCCCACCCGGTCATCGGCATCCAGGTCAAGAAGGCCAAGCGGAACGGCGCCAAGCTCATCGTGGCCGACCCGCGCCGGGTCGACCTGGCCGAGCTGGCCGACCTCCACCTGCGCCAGATCCCGGGCAGCGACGTGGCCCTCCTCAACGGGATGATGCACGTCATCATCCGCGACGACCTGTACGACAAGGACTTCGTGGCCGCGCGGACCGAGAACTTCGAGGCCCTGAAGAAGACGGTCGAGAAGTACACCCCCGAGTATGTCGAGAACCTCTCCGGCGTGCCGGCCGCCCTCCTCGTCGAGGCCGCCCGCACCTACGCCCGGTCGGGTGGCTCGGCCATCATCTACTCGATGGGCATCACCCAGCACACGACGGGCACCGATAACGTCCAGACCGTGGCCAACCTGGCCATGCTCACCGGGAACATCGGCCGTCCCGGGACCGGGGTCAACCCGCTCCGCGGCCAGAACAATGTCCAGGGGGCCTGCGACGTCGGCGCTCTGCCGAATGTCTTCCCCGGCTATCAGGCCGTGACCAACGCCGACGCCAGGGCCAAGTTCGAGAAGGCCTGGGGCGCGAAGCTCTCCGACAAGCCAGGCCTGACCGTGACCGAGGTCATCAACGCCGCCGTCCGCGGCGAGATCAGGGGCCTCTATGTCATGGGCGAGAACCCGATGGTCTCCGACCCGGACATCAACCATGTCCGGGAAGCCCTCGGCGACCTGGACCTCTTGGTCGTCCAGGACATCTTCCTGACCGAGACGGCCAAACTGGCCGACGTCGTCCTGCCCAGCGCCTCCTTCGCCGAGAAGGACGGGACCTTCACCAACACCGAGCGCCGCGTACAGCTCGTGGTCAAGGCTCTCGAGGCTCCCGGGGAAGCCCGCCCTGACTGGGTCATCCTCAACGACCTGGCCCGCCGGATGGGCCTGGGCTGGGACTACCGGTCCGTGGCTCAGATCATGGACGAGGTCGCCGACCTGACCCCAATCTACGCCGGCGTGCGGTGGGGCCGCCTGGTCGAGGGCGGCGACGCCCACGACAAGGGCCTCCAGTGGCCCGTGCCGGCGAACGACCACCCCGGCACGCCCATCCTCCACACCCAGAAGTTCAGCCGCGGTCTCGGCCAGTTCGCCGCCATCGACTACCTGCCGGCGGCCGAAGAGACCGACGCCGAGTACCCGCTGGTCCTGTCGACCGGCCGGATGCTCTTCCACTACCATACCGGAACGATGACCCGCCGGTCCAAGGGGCTCAACTGGATCCGGCCCGAGGGTTACATCGAGATCAACCCGGAGACGGCGGCCCATTACGGCATCGCCGATCGCGACTGGGTCAAGGTCACCTCGCGGCGCGGCAGCGTCGTCACCCGCGCCCGGGTCAGCGACATCACCAGCCAGCGGGTCGTCTTCATGCCCTTCCACTTCGCCGAGGCGGCGGCCAACGTCCTGACCAACCCGGCCGTCGACCCGCGGGCGAAGATCCCCGAATACAAGGTGGCCGCGGTCAAGATCGAGAAGGCGGCCGAGGCCCCGGCCTGGGCCGCCGCCAAGGAAGTCGCCGCCGGAGGTGAGCGCAAGTGAGCGCCATGCCTGAGAAGAACACCATGCCTACCGGGGAAGCTCACGAGAACGGGACGGTCTTCGACCCGACGTCCCTCGAAGGAATCCTCGAGAAGTATCGCGGGGCCAAGGGCGCCCTCATCCCCATCCTCCAGCAGACCCAGGCGTCCTATGGGTACCTGCCGCGGCCGGCCGTGGGCCGGATCGCCAAGTTCCTCAAGGTGCCGGAGTCAAAGATCTACGGCGTGGCCACCTTCTACGCCCAGTTCCACCTGCACCCGCGCGGCCGCAACATCGTCCGCGTCTGCCTGGGCACGGCCTGCCATGTCCGGGGCGGCGAGGGCATCCTCGACGCCGTCTCCGACGAGCTGAAGGTCAAGCCCGGTGAGACCACGCCCGACCTGCGCTACACCCTGGAGCGGGTGGCCTGCCTCGGCGCCTGCGGCCTGTCGCCGGCCATGATGGTCAACGACACCACCTACGGGCGGTTGACGAAGAAGAAGATCGCGGAGATATTGAAGAAGTATGAGTAGGGGTTCCGACATGCAAGACACAAAGCCCCAGATGAAAAGCGCCCTCCGCCGGTGTCACGGCGGGGGGCGTTTTGTCGTGCGCGGAAGGTGGCCCGGGTCGCCGCCTCAGCGGACGTCTACGGTCACGGACCAGGTCTTCTCGACCTTTCCGTCCTTGTCCACGAGGTTCAGGACAAGTTCGCCCTGGCCCGGTTGGATGGCTTTGAAGACGAAGGTTTCGGTGAAGACGGGAACGTTGGTGTCCTTCGCCAAGCCGCTGGAGCCGGAATGGCCACGGGGTGGCTCGAGAGCCGCGGGGCAACTGATGATCCGCCACCGAGTCTCTTGCAGCCTGTACTTAACAAGGTCGCTGGTCAAGTAGACCTTGACGGTCATTCCCGTTCGCGCCGTGATTGTCTGGCCGTCGTTGGTCGTATCGAGCTCGATCACGCGGGCCCGGTCAACCGCGATGGTCACGCCAACGACGACGGCGACCACCAGGAGGACCAGGTAGATGATTCGCGGAATCGACAGCTCGCGGCGGCCAAGGACGATATACCCCGGCGGGACAGGGTTCGGCTTCCTAGAGGACTGGGGGTTCACGGACAAAAAAGCCACCTCCACTCGCCCGTTTGAGCAATCAATGGCACGTCCCAGCGGTGGTTGTTAGTTGGGTTTACTAAGTAGTACGCGGAGCCGGTCAAGCCGGTTTCGGCAGCGGAGAGGGAATTCCCGCAAAGTCTGGAGAATAATGCCGATGTCCGGCCGGACTGGACCGGCCTGAACCTATGGGGGTGACCGACTTGGAGGGACAGAGGAGACTGTTGCCCACGATCTGCGGGGATTCCGGGTCTGACGACCACTACAATCCGTCTTTCGTCTATTCAGAGTACCCGTTGGCCCATCCTGTGACCTTCTTCGTCAACGAGGCCCCGAGGGACCTCAGCGAGATAAGGGTCCACCTGAAGGCCATGGCCCTTCCGGACGACGGTGAGCTGGACAAGACCATTGCCGCCCTCCTCGAACTCGGCGCGCTGCGCGTCGAAGAGGGCCGCTACTGGGCCAACTCCACGGTCATCACCGCCGCCGACTGGGGGCGTATCATCGAGGTGGGGCGGCCGTTCGTCCAGTCCCTGGCCGCCCGGATAGCGCGCCAGCGGGAGCAGTTGCTCGAGCTGATCCGGGCGGCCGCCGTCCAGGCGCCAGACGGCGACCTACTCTTTCTAACCGTCGGCTGCTTCGGCCTTGACTGGGGCGGGCTGGCCGTTCTCCAGGCCGGCGGTCACTCGGGACCTGACCGGAGCTTCCCCGGTGGCGGGCACTACGTACCCTTCGCCGTCGAGGACACCGGCGGACTACACGATAAGGTCTATGACGGCAGCCACACTGGGGAGGCCGGCGGCTACGTCTTCCTGACCTTCGGCGACCATTCGGGGGCCCGTGATGCCTTCCCCGACCTGGCCTGGCGGCTGCCCCGACAGGTCGCCAGCATGCTGGTTGATCCCCCGGCTGCGTCGGCCGTCGCCCAATGGGCTTGGGCAACCGGCGAGGAACTGATGGCCTCTTGCGGGCGGGCCGTGGCCAGGGCGGCGGGCCGTCCGGGGGTCGGAGTTGCGGGTGAATCCAACGATGATGCGGCCGGAGGGACCGACAAGCACCGCCAAGAGCTCTATGAAGCCCTTGGATACATTCGTGACGGCCGGCCCGGCGCGCCCTTCTTTCCGGCCGACGCGGGCGAACCGGTAGGCGCCGCTGCCTGCGTGGTCCAGAGCATCGTCGATGGATGGGCCGCGGCCGAGATGCGTAACCTCGAGGTCTCGCTGGCTGGCATCGCCCCGGTCCGTAACCGAGTGCCCATGGGCGAAATCATCAATGCTGTCTGGCACATCCTCTTCGCCCAAGTGAACCGGACCCTGGCCGAGGGTGGCTTCATGACCGACCCGACGCCGCGTGGCCCGGGTCGGGCCCGCTTCCTGGCCATGGTCGGCGAAGAGCGGTTCTACAAGACCCTGACGACGGCCATCAGGTGGAAGTAGTCACGTAGCGAAAAAGAAACGCCCTCCGCCGGTTGACGGCGGGGGCGTTTTCGTCTTGGCGCGCCCGGAGGGAAAGCACCCGCCGGCCGGAGAATACTAGCGGCGACTCAAAAGAGAAAGGACGAAGGCCGATGGCTTCAGTCCCGGTGGAGAAGCGTCTAAGAATAAGGACTTTGGACGGTCCGGCGGTCGAGGAGCGCGATGACCCGGTGGCGGTCGAGCACCCGCTGACCATCTTCCTCGACGGCCAGGAACTGGCCACCCTGCTGTGCACCCCGGAGCACCTGGAGGATCTCGTCCTCGGGTTCCTCTTCGGTCAGGGGCTCATCGCCGGGCCGCCCGACGTGGCCGCTCTCAGCGTTGAGGCCGAGACCGGACGGGCCGAGGTCCGCCTGGACAGGCCGGTGGCCCTGGCCGACCGGCTCTACGCGCGCCGGGTCATCACCACCGGGTGCGGGGCGGGGGGCAGCGACTTCTACAGCGCCCTGGACGCCCTGCAGGTCAAGCCCTTGCCCGGGCCGGATGGGGGCTACGGGCCGGCGCCGGCACCGCTCCAGGCATCGACCATCTTCGCCGCCGCCCGCCGCCTGCAGACCGACTCGCCCCTCTTCCGGGCCACCGGCGGCGTCCATACGGCCGTCCTGGCCGGCCGCGGCGGCGAGAGCAGCGTCGCCCGGGATGACATCGGCCGACACAACGCCGTGGACAAGGTCCTGGGACACCTGCTTGGGACGGGCGCGGGCGTCGCCGCGCCGGCCTTCCTGCTGGTCACCGGCCGCGTCTCCTCGGACATCGCCCTGAAGGCCGTCCGCGGCGGCATCCCCATCGTGGCCTCCCGCTCGGCCCCCACGTCTCTGGCCGTCGAGCTGGCCGGTAGGCTCAATCTGACGGTGGCCGGATTCGTCCGTGGCCGCCGGCTGAACCTCTACTCCGCCGCGTGGCGAGTTGATGCGGGCGCCTAGCCGGCCCAGTCAGGCAACTGGTCAGGCCTTGCGGCGCCGGTGCCGCCCGACCCCCATCGAGCGCAGCATCGAGGTGACTCCGACCACCTGCTCGGGGGTCATCTCCTCGACCAGGTCGAACAGCACGGCCAGCTCCGGGCGGACGTTCATGGCCGTGGCCCGGGCCAGGAGGTCCGGCGGCACATCGGCGCCGCCTTCCTCGGTGACCAGGCTGCCGAGGGGGACGCCGTACAGCTCGGCCAGCTCCTTGAGCACCTGCAGGCTGGGGAGCCGCTCGTTGCGTTCATACTTGCTGATGGTCGAGAAGTGCAGGCCCGTCCGCATCTCCACATCGTAGATGCTCATCCGCATGCTCTTGCGGAGACGGCGGAGGGTCCGGCCAAGGTCCGACATGGGGCAGGCCTCCTTGCGGGGATTGCCGACGAAGCTGCGGGAAAGCGACCCACGGGTCTGGAAATCGCCGTCTTGGCTATAGCCGCCTCGGCGATAGCCAGACCTGGGAGTCGGCCCAGCGGATATATTCGGCCCCCGGGTGGGATATCCCTACCGGCTGCTGCTGCTGCCGCCGCCGCTGCCGCCATCATCGTTCGGCCCCCCGGCCACAGTCATATCGACCGGCCGGATCGCCCCATCCGCCCCATCCGGCCCATCCGCCCGCGTCTCCACCCGCTCGGCCTCCGGGAGGTAGCGCGGATCGAGGTAGACCACGCGGCCGCGACGCTCCCGGGCGGCGACCTGCGCCGGCCCCCTTCGGGGCAATCGGTGCTCGGGGTCGCCGGTGATGTCCCGGACGATGTCCATCACGTGCTGTGGCAACACGGGCGACCTGGCCTCGCAGAGCTGGGCCATGATCTCCATGGCCTGCGGTCGGTCGTGACCCAGGCCTCCGCTGGTCTCGAGCTCCTCACGGACCAGGTTCGGTCCCTCCCAGACCTGGGAGAGGGCCTTGACGTAGTAGGCCGAGGCGCCGTGACTGGTGCGGTCGCAGAAGAGGCCATAGCGGAGGACCCTCATCCGCCGGCCCTCGCGCTGTTTCCGTTCGACGACATGGACCCTCTCCGTCAGTAGCTCCAACGTCTCTCACCCCACCCTTTTTGGCGGGCAGAATTCGGAGAATTGGAAGACTATTCCTGTCGGTCCTTGACAGAAGTCAGGGCAAAACTTGTCGAAGCGCCCGGGCCGGGCCACGCTCCGTGCGAGCAGGATTAAGTACCCACCGGCACGAATCACAGGAGGGACGGCCGGGGCCGCCCCGAACCCCCGGCCGCCACCCATGCAGCCATACGGAAAGGAAGGATGCCCGTGCCTCGCTCTGTCATCGTAGCAGCGGCCAGAACACCTTTCGGCAGCTTCGGTGGAAGTCTGAAGGACATCCCGGCGACCGACCTCGGCGGCCACGTCATCAAGGACGTCGTCCGACGTTCCGGATTGAAGGGCGAAGAGATTGATTACGTCTACATGGGCCAGGTCATCCAAGCGGGAGCCGGGCAGGTGCCCTCGCGTCAGGCGACCATCAAGGCCGGACTGCCGACGACGGTCCCGTCCGACACCATCAACAAGGTCTGCGCCTCGAGCCTGCGGGCGGTCAACCTGGCCGACATGATGATTCGCGTCGGCGAGGCCCAGATTGTCGTGGCCGGCGGCATGGAGAACATGTCCCAGGGTCCCTACCTGCTGCCCAAGGGCCGTTTCGGCTACCGGCTCGGGGACGGCGCCATCATCGACGCCACCGTCCACGACGGCCTGTGGTGCGCCATCCACAACTGCCATATGGGCGTCCACGGTGGGCGCGTCGCCGTCGAGTTCGGGATCACCCGCCAGGCCATGGACGAGTGGTCATATCGCAGCCATCAGCGGTCCCTGAAGGCCATCAAGGACGGTAAGTTCAAGGACGAGATCGCCCCGGTGACCATCCCGCAGCGAAAGGGCCCGGCGGTGGTCTTCGACACCGACGAGGGGCCGCGCGCCGACACCACCCTCGAGAAGATATCCGGCCTGCCGCCGGTCTTCGAGAAGGACGGCCTGGTCACGGCGGGCAACGCCCCGCCCATCTCCGACGGGGCCTCGGCCACCGTCGTCATGAGCGAGGAGCGGGCCAAGCAGCTCGGGCTCGAGCCCCTGGCGACCATCCTCTCCCACGGCTGGGTCTCGCAGGACGCGCCCTACCTCCACACCGTCCCGCACCTCTCGGGGATGCAGGCGCTGAAGAAGGCCGGGCTCAGCCAGAAGGACGTCAACCTGGTCGAGTTCAACGAGGCCTTCGCGGCCGTCACCCTGACCGCCATCAAGCTGGGCGGCTGGAACCCCGAGATTGTCAACGTCAATGGCGGCGCGGTGGCTCTCGGTCACCCCATCGGCGCCAGCGGCGCCCGCATCCTCATGACGGCCATCTACGAGCTGCGGCGGCGCGGTGGCGGCATCGGCCTCGTCGGCATCTGCAGCGGCGGCGGCCAGGGCGAGGCGACCGTCTTCCGGGTCGGTTGAACCGCCGGCCCCACCACCACCGGAAGGGGATGAGACCGTGGAGATAAAGAAGGTCATGGTCATCGGCGCCGGTCAGATGGGCGGGGGCATCGCCCAGGTGGCCGCCGTCGCCGGTTACGACGTCACCGTCCGCGACATCGCCGAGAACTTCGTCCAGAAGGGGCTCGGCGTCATCGAGAAGAACCTGGCCCGCCTAGTCGAGAAGGGCAAACTATCGGCGAACGACAAGGACGCGGCGGTGGCCCGCCTGAAGGGCACGGTCAGCCTCGAGCCGGCCCGCGAGGCCGACATCGTCATCGAGGCGGCCGTCGAGAAGATGGACATCAAGCGCGAGGTCTTCGGAGAACTGGACCGGCTCTGCCGGCCCGGGGTCATCCTGGCCAGCAACACCTCGTCGCTCCCGATAACCGAGATCGCCGCGGCCACCAAGCGGCCGGACCGGGTCATCGGGATGCACTTCATGAACCCGGTCCCGGTGATGACACTGGTCGAGGTCATCCGCGGCCTGCAGACCTCGGACGATACCTTCAAGACCGTCGAGGAGCTGGCCAAGAAGCTGGGCAAGGTCCCCGTGGCGGTCAACGACACGCCGGGCTTTGTCTCCAACCGCGTCCTTATCCCGATGATCAATGAGGCCATCTTCTGCGTGTACGAGGGCGTGGCCACCCCCGAGGCCGTCGACAACGTGATGAAACTCGGGATGAACCACCCCATGGGGCCGCTGGCCCTGGCCGACCTGATCGGCCTCGACACCGTCCTGTACATCCTCGAGGTCCTCTACGAGGGCTTCGCCGATTCGAAGTACCGGCCGTGCCCGCTTCTCCGGAAGATGGTCAAGGCCGGCTACCTCGGACGCAAGACCGGCAAGGGCTTCTACGACTACCAGCCGGCCAAATAGGCCGGCCGCGGGGAGGGCTCCAAGTGAAGAACTTCAAGTTCGACATGCGCTTGGCGGGCCTGATCATCGCCCTCGTGGGCGCCTTCATGGTCCTCAAGTGGCGCTGGCCCGGGCTGACCGTCGCGGTCATCGGCTTCTACATCATGCACGGCGGGAACGAGCGGGAGAAGCGCCAGGAGCGCAAGCGCGACGAAGAGATCAGGGAGAAGGTCAGGCAGAGGAAGCTGGCCCAGCGGGCCGAGAAGGACAAGCCCCCGGAGCCGCCCGCGTCCAACTGAACAGCGAAAGGGGCAATCAAAGCAGTGAACGGGGAATTCGTCCGCACCGCCAGGGACGGCGCCGTCACCACCCTGACCATCGACCGCCAGCCGGCCCTCAACGCCCTTAACCCCAAGGTCCTCGAGGAACTCCGCGAGGGTGTCCGCGAGTTCACGGCCGACCGTTCGGCGCGGGTGATGATCATCACCGGGGCCGGTGAGCGGGCCTTTGTCGCCGGGGCCGACATCGCCGCCATGAGCAAGATGTCCGTCCGCGAGGCCGGGGCCTTCGCCGATTTGGGGCAATCCACCTTTTCGGCCATCGAGGACGCGCCGAAGCCGGTCATCGCGGCCATCAACGGCTATGCCCTCGGGGGCGGCTGCGAGCTGGCCATGGCTTGCGACATCAGGATAGCCTCGGAGAAGGCCAAGATCGGCCAGCCCGAGGTGAACCTCGGGGTCATCCCCGGCTTCGGCGGGACGCAGCGCCTGGCCCGCCTGGTCGGCCGCGGTAAGGCCAAGGAGCTCATCTTCTCGGCCGTCGCCATCGACGCCGCCTCAGCGGAGAAGATCGGCCTCGTTGACGCCGTCGTCCCACCCGATCAACTGATGAGCAAGGCCCTGGAGCTGGCGACCCTCATCGCCGCCAAGGCGCCGGTGGCCGTGAGCCTGGCCAAGGCGGCCATCGACCGTGGCCTCGACGTCGACCTCCGCACCGGCCTCGCTCATGAGGCGGCCCTTTTCGCGGAATGTTTCTCCACGAACGACCAGCGAGAAGGAATGGACGCCTTCCTGTCGAAAAGGAAGGCCGAGTTCAAGGGGAAATAAGCTGAGGGCATAACTAAGCCAGGGGCATAACTACAAAGGCTACTCTCCGAGCCCCGGAGCCTCTCGCAGGCTCCCGGGCCGGTGCCCGCCGCGAGGCGGGCCAAAGGTTGGCCGGGCGACCGGCAGACCTCCCGCGCTTGGAAAGGAGAGGCCGATGGTTGGGGGCGTGTCCTATTCGCGCCATCCGGCCGTGGCCGTCGCATCCGCGCGGGCCACGGCTTTTTCATTTCCCACGGAGGTGACGGATGTGAGGTTGGACAAAGACGCCGACCGCGAGAGCAAGCCAGACCACCGCTTGGAGCCGGACGAGCGGATCGAGAAGCGGGTCCGCGAGGTCGCCGAGGGCGACAAGCTCCCGTGCGCCACGGCCTTCAAGATCGCCGAGGAGCTCAAGGTGCCGCGCCTGGCGGTGGGCGAGGCGGCCGACCGGGTGGGCGTCCACATCAGCCAGTGCCAGCTCGGCTGCTTCAAATGACGAGGTAGAGGCAGGCGCAGTCCGAAACCAGAAAGAGGGGGATCCGTGTGGGAGAGGGAATTAGGAGGAGAGTCTGGGTCTGGGTCGCGGTCGCCGTCGTCCTCGTGGCGGCCCTGGGGTTCGTCACCTATCAGAGCTATGCCAAGCCGGGGAAGAACCTGACCCTGGCCACGACCACCAGCGCGCAGGACTCGGGGCTGCTTGACGTGCTCATCCCGGCCTTCGAGAAGGCCAGCGGGATCAAGGTCAAGATCATCGCCGTGGGCACCGGCCAGTCAATCGAGTTAGGCCGCCGCGGTGACGCCGACGTGGTTTTCGTCCACGCCCGCAAGCTGGAGGACCAGTTCGTCGCCGACGGCCAGGGGATCAACCGGCGCGACGTCATGTACACCGACTTCATCATCGTCGGGCCGGCGGCCGACCCGGCCAAGATCAAGGGGATGAAGGATCCGGCGGCGGCCTTCGCCCAGGTCGCGGCGGCCAAGGCGAACTTCGTCTCGCGCGGGGACAAGTCCGGGACCAACGTCAAGGAACTCGACATCTGGGCCCTGGCCAAGGTCAAGCCGGCCGGGACGTGGTACCTGAACGCCGGGGCGGGGATGGACGAGGCCCTGCGCCTGGCCGCCGAGAAGGGCGCCTACACGCTCGTCGACCGGGCGACGTACCTGTTCACCCGGGACAAGTACAAGCTGGACATCATGGTCGAGGGGGACAAGTTCCTCTTCAACCCGTATGGAGTAATCGACGTCAACCCCAAGGTCCATCCGAACGTGAACTACCGCGGGGCCGAGGCCTTCGCCCGCTTCATCACCGGGCCCGAGGGCCGCAAGATCATCGGGGATTACGGCCGCGAGCGCTTCGGCATACCCCTCTTCTTCCCGTGGCCGCAGGGTCAATGAGAAGGGCCGGCCATGCCGGCCGGCCATCCATCTGAAAGGCGGGAAGCCGTCTGTCTGACATCGTCGCCGGGGTCGGCAAGGCCGTCGCCCTCATCTTCGGGCTTGACCCAGAACTGTACCGGATAGTCTTCCTATCCATTGTCGTCTCCGGGACGGCCAGTGTCCTGGGGGCCCTGGCGGGCGTGCCGGCCGGGGCCCTCCTGGCCTTCCGGCCCTTCAAGGGACGGGCCTTCCTGGTCCGGCTGACCTATACCTTCATGGGCCTCCCGCCGGTCCTCGCCGGGCTCGTGATCTACCTGCTGTTGTCGAGCCAGGGGCCGTTCGGGCGGGCCAGGCTGCTCTTCACCCCGGCGGCGATGGTCATCGCTCAGTTCGTCCTGGTCGTGCCGATCGTCGCCGGCCTGACCCTGGCGGCCGTGCGGGAGCGCGACGGCCTCGTCCGCGACACGGCCCTGGCTCTGGGGGCCACCCGCTGGCAGGCCGACCTGACCGTCGTCCGGGAGTCGCGGCGGGCCATCGGGGCCGCGGTCATGGCCGCCTTCGGCCGGGCCATCGCCGAGGTCGGCGCGGTGATGCTGGTGGGAGGGAACATCCAGGGGCAGACGCGGGTGATGACCACGGCCATCGTCCTCGAGACCCGCCAGGGCGATTTCGACGTGGCCATCGCCCTGGGACTGGTCCTCTTGGCCGTGGCCTTCGCCGTCAACGCGCTGGCCGGGAGGTTCACCCCGCAGGCGGGAGGGAAACTCGATGACGTCGCCTGAGGCCGTCGGGCCGGTGTTCTCGATCGAACGACTGAGCCGAGCTTACGGCGACGGGCCCCTGGCCCTCGACCTGGGCGCCGCGGCCGATGGGGCCGACGCGGCCGATGGGGCCGCCCTGACCCTGGGCGGCGGCCTGGTCAACGCCGTCCTCGGGCCCAACGGCTCGGGTAAGACGACCCTCCTCCGGCTGCTCAGCTTGATCGACCCGCCGACGGAGGTACGTGGCCGGGTCTTCGGGGGGCCGTGGCCGCGGGCCGGGAACGACGAGGCCCTGCGCCTCAGGCTCAGGCGCCGGATGGCCCTCATCTTCCAGCGACCGATCCTCTTCGAGGGCAGCGTGGCCGCCAACGTCGGATATGGCCTGACCCTCCGCGGCTGGACCGCCGGGGGGGCCGAGCTGCGCAGGCGGGTCGAGGAGAGCCTCGATGCGGTGGGCCTAGCGGACCTGGCCGCCCGCCCGGCCAAGGGGCTGTCGTCGGGCGAATCTCAGCGCGTCGCCCTGGCCCGCGCCCTGGCCTGCCGGCCCGACGCCTACCTCCTCGACGAACCCACGGCCAACCTCGACCCAGGCAGTGTCGTGGCCATCGAACGGATCGTCAAGAAGCTGCGGGACGAAGGGCGGACGGTGGTCCTCGTGACCCACAATCTCTTTCAGGCCAAGCGCCTGGCCGACCGGGTCCTCTTCCTGACGGAGGGCCGCCTGGTCGAGGACGCGCCCGCCCGGGCCTTCTTCGAGCGGCCGCGGTCCGAGGCCGCCCGGGCCTTCGTCGCCGGCGAGACCTACTAGTTCCGGAGGAACGCCATGGACTTTCGACCGCTGAAGCTCCTCTCCGTGACCGAAGCGACGGCCGCCTACGCGAACCGGCTGCCGGCCCGCGAGCCGCCCGTCGAGACCGTCCCCCTCACCGCCGCCCTGGGGCGGGTCCTGGCCGAGGACGTCACGGCCGGTGAAGACGTGCCCGGCTTCGACCGTTCGACGGTGGACGGCTACGCGGTGCGTGCGGCCGACACCTTCGGCGCCTCGGAGGCCCTGCCCGCGTTGCTCACGGTGCTCGGCGACATCCGCATGGGGGCTGCCGCCAAAGTGAGCCTGGCGCCCGGGCAGACGGCCCGCGTCCCGACCGGGGGGATGCTCCCCGCCGGGGCCGACGCCGTGGTCATGCTGGAGTATGCCGAGGAGATGGACACAACGACGGTCGCCGCCCAGCGGCCCGTGGGCCCGGGGGAGAACGTCCTCCGCCGCGGGGAGGACATGGCCGCCGGCGCGGCTGTGCTCGCCCGCGGTCGCGCGCTGCGCCCCCAGGAAATAGGGGCGTTGGCCGGCATCGGGCACACGGCGGTGAAGGTCTATCGCCGCCCGGTCGTGGCCGTCATCTCCAGCGGCGACGAGATCATCCCGCCGGGGCGAATCCCGGGCCCCGGCGAAATAAGGGACATCAACGCCTACGCCCTGGCCGCGATGGCCGAGGACGCCGGGGCCCTTCCGGTCATCGTGGGAATCATCCGCGATGACTACGAGGCCTTGCTGGCGGCGGTCCGCGGGGCGATGGCGGGGCGGGTCGGCACGGCCATGGGGCCCGGGACGGGCGCTGGCCCCGCTGACGCTGTCGTCGTCTCCGGGGGCAGCTCGGTCGGCGCGCGGGACGCCACCGCCCGGGTCATCGCCGCGGTCGGGCCGCCCGGGGTCATCGTCCACGGCGTGGCCGTGAAACCAGGCAAGCCGACCATCCTCGGACTGGCCGCCGGCGACCCGCCGCGACCGGTCTTCGGGCTGCCAGGCCACCCGGCCAGCGCCATGGTCATCTTCGACCTCTTCGTCCGGCCGGTGCTGCGCCGGTTGGCGGGGCTGGCCGCCGAGGGCGGCCCGGCCCCGGTGGTCCGGGTCAGGCTGGCCGAGAACGTGGCCTCTTCGCCGGCCCGGGAAGAGTACGTCCGCGTCCGCCTGGCGGTGGGCCCGGACGGCCTTCGGGCCCATCCCGTGCTCGGAAAGTCGGGGCTGATCACCACCCTCGTCCAGGCCGACGGCCTGCTCCGGGTCCCCCTGGGGCGCCAGGGCTACGAGGCCGGCGATGAGGTCGAGGTGCTGCCCTTCAGGAGTTGAGCCGGTGGAAAAGCGTCAGATCTATCTGCAGGAAGTCCCCATCGATGAGGCCCTGGCGAAGCTCCGTGAGGCGCTGAACCGCCAGGGCACCGGGGAGCCCGCCGTCGAGCCCGCCGCTGGGACCGTCGGCGCGGGCCTGGGCCCGCTCCCCGGCGAGCCCGCGCCGACCCCCGAGGCCGTCGGCCGAGTGCTGGCCGAGGCCGTCTTCGCCCGCTCCTCAGCGCCCCACTATCACGCCTCGGCCATGGACGGCTACGCGGTCCAAGCCACGGCTACCTTCGGGGCCTCCGAGACCCGGCCCGCGCGCCTGAGTGTGGGCAGCGAAGCCCACCCGGTCGACACCGGCGACCCGCTTCCGGTGGGCACTGACGCGGTCATCATGATCGAGGACGTCCGACCCGTCGGACCGGAGGACGAGGCGGGACGCCCGGCGGCCATCGAGGTCGCCGCGGCCGCCGCGCCGTGGCAGCATGTCCGCAGCCTAGGCGAGGACATCGTGGCCACGGAGCTGGTCCTCCCGGCCAACCACACGGTCCGGCCGGTGGACGTCGGGGCCCTCCTGGCGGCCGGCGTGACTGAGGTCAAGGTCCGGCGCCGCCCGCGCGTCGCCCTCATCCCGACCGGGACCGAGATCGTTGACCCCTTCACGGCCGCGCCACGAGGCCTGAGGCCCGGCGACATCCTCGAGTCGAACTCGTATGTCCAGGCGGCCCTGGTCCGCGAATGGGGCGGCGAGCCCATCCGCCGGCCCATCGTCCCCGACCGCCGGGAGGCCATCCTGACGGCTCTCAAGGAGGCCCTGGAGGAGGCCGACGTCGTCGTCCTCAACGCCGGCTCCTCGGCCGGCTCCGAAGACTTCTCGGCCTGGGCCGTCGGCCAGGTCGGCGAGGTGCTGGTACACGGGGTGGCGATGAAGCCCGGCCGCCCGGTCATCCTCGGGGTCGCCGGGGGCCAGCCCGTCGTCGGTGTGCCCGGCTACCCGGTGTCGTCCTTCATCGCCTTCGACCTCTTCGTCAAGCCGCTCGTGTTCGCCCTCCAAGGCCGTCCGGCCCCGGCGCGACCGGTCGAGAAGGCGACCATCAGCCGCCGGGTCATGTCGACCAGCGGGGCCGAGGAGTTCCTCCGGGTCAAGCTCGGCCGGGTCGGCGGAAGGCTGGTGGCCACGCCCATCGCCCGCGGGGCGGGGGTGACCATGTCGCTGGTCCGGGCGGACGGCGTCGTCCGCGTCCCGCCGCTCCTCGAGGGCCTGGCCGAGGGGGACGAGGTGGCGGTCGAGCTGTGGCGCGACCGGGCCGACATAGAGGGGACCATCGTCGCCATCGGCAGCCATGACCTCTGTCTCGACCTCCTGGCCGACTTCCTCCGCCGGAGGCACCCCGAGCTGGACCTGTCCTCGGCCCACGCCGGCAGCTTCGGCGGGCTGATGGCCCTCCGCCGCGGCGAGGCCCACCTGGCCGGCGTCCACCTCCTCGACGAGGAGACCGGGGTCTACAACGTCGAAGCTATTCGGAAGTACCTCCCCGGCCGCCGGGTCCACCTGGTCCACCTGGTCCGCCGGGACCAGGGCTTCCTGGTCGCCCCGGGCAATCCCAAGGGCATCAAGGGCTTTCGCG
>JAJYMC010000003.1 GCA_021787335.1 Bacillota bacterium
CCGCGCCAGAGGTGGCGGCGACCGCGCCGAAGACCGCCGTGCTCGAACCGCCGGCCGGGGCCGTCGCGGCGAAGCCGGCCGACGGCGAGTCGTTCGAGGGACTTCTCGACCAGACGTTCCCGTCGGGACCCGGACCGCTCTTCACCATCCAGTCCGGCCGGGCGCGGCCGAAGCCTCCGCCGGAGCGGGCGCCGGACTTCCCGTCGGCGGCCGCCGAGGCCGGCGCGCCTCCGCCCGATGACGAAGCCCTCATTCTACGGCGGACGTTGCGTTCCGGTCAGGTCGTCCATTACCCGGGGCATGTCACCATCCTCGGCGACGTCAACCCGGGCGGCGAGGTCATCGCCGGCGGCGACATCGTCGTCCTGGGCGTCCTGCGGGGCGTGGCCCACGCCGGAGCCGGGGGGAACGATCAGGCGGTGGTGGCCGCCTTCAGGCTCCGGCCGACCCAACTGAGGATCGGGAACCACATCGCCCGGGCGCCGGACGAGGAGACCGGCGGCCCGGAGGCGCCCGAAATAGCCAAGGTGCGCAACGGCGTAGTGGTCATCGAGCCATACCACGGACTTGGTGAATAGGGGGTAAAGAGCTTGGGAGAGGTCATCGTCGTGACGTCCGGTAAGGGTGGGGTCGGCAAGACGACCACCGCCGCCAACCTTGGCGCGGGCCTGGCTATGCTCGGCAAGAAAGTGGCCCTGGTGGACGCGGACATCGGTCTGCGCAACCTGGACCTAGCCCTCGGTCTCGAGAACCGCATCGTCTACGACGTCGTCGATGTCGTCGAGGGCTATTGCCGGCTGAAGCAAGCCCTCATCAAGGACAAGCGGTTCGAGGGCATGCAGCTCCTGCCGGCGGCCCAGACCAAGGATAAGAGCTCCGTCAGTCCGGACCAGATGCGCAAGATCTGCAACGAGCTCCGGCGCGACTTCGACATGGTCATCATCGACTCCCCGGCAGGGATCGAGCAGGGGTTCCGTAACGCCGTGGCCGGGGCGCAACAGGCGGTCATCGTCACGACGCCGGAAATCGCCGCCGTCCGCGACGCCGACCGGGTCATCGGCCTGCTCGAAGCGGCCGGCTTCAAGCACCCGTACCTCATCATCAACCGCATCCGTCCGGGGATGGTCCGTCGCGGCGACATGATGGACATCGATGACATCATCGATATCCTGGCCGTGGACCTCCTGGGCATCGTCCCCGAGGACGAGTCGGCCATCTCGTGCGGCAACAGGGGCGAGCCGATCATCGCCAGCCGGACCTCGCGGGCGGCCGAGGCCTACCGCAACATGGCCCGCCGGCTGTGCGGCGAGGAAGTGCCGCTGATGGACCTGGAGGCTGGGACCAATCTTGTCTCCGCCCTGAGGAAATTCATCGGCGGGCGATGACGAAAGACAGGGGGGCTTGGCATGTTCGAGTTCCTCCACGCCCGCCGGACCACCGAGACCAAGACCTCGGGCCAGTTCGCCATCGATCGGCTGCGCTGGGTCCTGGCTCATGATCGGGCGGAGTGTTGGGGTGACCGGGCGGTCCGGCTGGCCAAGAAATCGGCCGGCGGCAAGGAACCGCCGATGTCGACCGGCGTAAGAAAAGTCGCGCCGGTGACGCACAAGACGGAAGGTAAAGGAGAGGCAAAAACAGAATAAGACAAGGTTACATGTGAGTTTAGGAGCGTCCTTCCAATGTTCGAACGCCGACTCTGGCGCAACCTGGATTACCCATTGCTCTTGGCCGTTCTGGCCCTGATGGCCTTCGGCATTGTCATCATCGGCAGCGCCACGCGCTCCGGCGACGTCTCGGCCGCCTCGCTGAGTTTCGTCAAGCGCCAGATCCTCTGGGATGCCCTCGGGCTGGTGACCATCTTCATCGTCCTGCTCTTCGACTACGGGTTCGTCGTCCGCCTGACCAACGTGCTTTACGCGGCCAATCTCCTCGGCCTGCTGCTGGTGTTGGTCAAGGGGCGGACGGTCCTGGGCGGGCAGCGGTGGATCGCCATGGGGCCCTTCCAGTTGCAGCCGTCGGAGATCGGCAAGGTGCTCCTCATCATCACCCTGGCCGCTTTCCTGAAGCGGCGCGAGGGCAAGCTATCGCGGCCACGTGACCTCGTGCCGGCCTTCCTCTATGTCGCCGTACCGATGGTCCTCATCCTGCGCCAGCCCGACCTCGGCACGTCGCTGGTCTTCGTGGCCATCCTCTTCGGCATGCTCTACATGGCCGGGGCCCGGGGCCACCATCTGGCGGTCGTCGCCGGGACCGGCCTGACTGTTGTCGTCGCCATCCTCGTCCTGCACTTTCAGTACGCCGTCGACCTGCCGCTGGTCAAGCACTTCTTCAAGGATTACATGATGAAGCGGCTCGTCGTCTTCGTCGACCCGCAGATCGACCCGCTCAACGCGGGGTACCACATCATCCAGTCAAAGATCGCCGTGGGTTCCGGCGGGCTCATCGGGAAGGGCCTCTTCGGCGGCACCCAGAACCAGCTCAACTTCCTGCCGGAGCAGCATACCGACTTCATCTTCGCCGTGGTCGGGGAGGAACTGGGCTTCCTCGGGGCCATCGCCCTCCTCGGGCTGTACTTCTTCATCATCTTCCGCGGCCTGCAGATCATGGCCAACGCCAAGGACACGCACGGGGTCCTCTTATCCGCCGGCGTGCTCTCGATGCTGACCTTTCACGTCCTCGTCAACGTCGGGATGGTCGCCGGGATCATGCCGGTGACCGGCATCCCGCTCCCCTTCATGAGCTACGGCGGCAGCTCACTGCTGGCCAACGCAGCGGCCGTCGGGGTGCTCCTCAACGTGGGCATGCGAAGGCAGAAGATCCTGTTCTGACGGGGGAAGTCCAGGAACCGGACAGAAGCCCAGAAGATACCAATCGAGCCCGAATCCCTATAGTGGGGATCGGGCTCTTTTAATCCTCGCGGGCCTATGGAGCCGTGGTTCAGCTCTTCTTGACGAAGGTGTCCTTGCCTGAGCACTGGGGGCACTTCTTGGGCTTGCAGCGCCCTTCCTTCTCGTAGCCACAGTCCTTACACTTCCAAACGGCCATCTCGCTGGTCCCCCCTTTCGACGATGACTTGGACGCTTGACCATATTTCGTGCTTAGAAAGGCATTCCCTGCATAGGGCCCATATGTGTTTACGGAATTCTTGCAATGTGGTCATCAGCCAAGCTTCGAGAGGATTCGCGGGGCCCGATGACGAACCA
Organism: Bacillota bacterium; assembly: GCA_021787335.1. Taxonomy (GTDB): domain Bacteria; phylum Bacillota; class Sulfobacillia; order JAJYWN01; family JAJZPE01; genus JAJZPE01. The sequence goes on from JAJYMC010000003.1 coordinate 3,204, forward strand.
TTAGGCCACCATTCAGGGCCTTCCGATTGGTACCAGGGAGGGTCCAGGACTCATATCTAGGGAGGGGGTTTGATCCATGCGGAAGTGGCTTGCCGTGGCCCTGGCGCTGGTTATCGCGCTGGGCGTGGCGGTCGTCCCGGCCGGCCGGGCTTCGGCCACCGCGACCTACAACTTCACAGTGGTCTTCAAGTCGGCGACGCTGCCGGCCAACGCGGCCGACGTCGTCACGGCGGCCGGCGGGACGGTCCTGCTGAGCGTCCCCGAAGTCGGGGTGCTCGAGGTCAGCGGGCCCGCCAGCCTGCTCAACACCCTGGGCGCGAACACCGCGGTCCAAGCGGTCAGCCCGATCCTGGTCCAGAACCTCGAGCCGTTCCGGGTCGTCGAGCAGCCGACCGCGGACCTTGATGTCAACCTGGCCAAGGCCGACCTCTACAACGCCTATCAGTGGGACATCAAGCAGGTCACCAAGGACGGGGCCAGCTGGGGCATCAGCGAAGGCAGCCACAACACCGTGGTCGGCATCGTTGACACCGGCGTCAACCCGAACCACTCGGCCCTGAAGGCCAACTTCCTGGGCGGCCGGAACTTCGTCCCGGCGAACGCCAACGACGACCCGACCGAGACCGGTGACCCCAATGACTACGTCGACCGCCATGGTCACGGCAGCCATGTCGCTGGCACCATCGCCGGTAACGGCCGCATCCTCGGCGTCGGGCCGAGCCTTGGCTTCCGCTCCTACCGCGTCTTCGGCGCGAGCGGCGGGGCCCCGACTGACTGGATCGTCGCCGCCATCGTCGCAGCCACCAACGATAAGGTCAATGTCATCTCGATGAGCATCGGCGGCTATGACGGGATCGCCCCATACACCTGGACTGACCCGGCGACCGGGACGGTCTACAAGGGCCAGGACGTCGCCGACTTCCTCGCCTGGCGGCGGGCTATCCAGTACGCCACCCAGAACGGCGTGGTCGTCATCGCGGCGGCCGGCAACGAGGCCACCAACACGGCCAACCCGACCGCGGTCACCGCTTACCTGAACGCCGAATACGGCCCGTACGGCTACAACTTCATCGGCGCCTCCCGCGAGGTCCCGGGCACCACTCCGGGCGTCGTGACCGTCTCGGCCACCGGCCCCGACTATAGCCTCGCCAGCTACAGCAACTACGGTCCGGGCGCCATCGACGTCTCGGCCCCCGGCGGGGACTTCAAGAACTACCCGAACCCGGGTTGGTACACCGACATGTGCCTCTCCGCTTACAAGACCTCAGGTTACGTCTGGATGGCCGGCACCTCGATGGCCACCCCGAAGGCTTCGGCCGTCGCCGCCCTGATCATCGATCGGGCCAAGGCCAACGGCCAGACCCTCACCCCGTCCCAGGTCGTGACCAAGCTCCAGCAGACCACGACCGACCTCGGCAAGCCGGGCTACGACGGGTCCTTCGGCTACGGCCAGGTCAACGCGTACAGCGCTCTCGGCGGGAAATAGCTCTCGCTGAAGCGACCCGATTGACAGAGGAACCCCCGGCAGCGGGGGTTCCTTTTTTCGCCCATCGAGCAGCGGCGGATTGCGGTCGGGGGCCTCGTGTCGCGTCGCCGCTTCGGGCCCGGAATAGCCCCCTCCTCTCGGCGGCAGGCTAACTCTCTGAAGCGTGGATTGACACGCCGCAAGGGGGCCGGTCGATGCCGCTCAAGAAGGGCCTGAACTCGCGACAGCTGGCGATGATCTCGATCGGCGGGGTCATCGGCGTAGGCATGTTCCTCGGCAGCGCCACCGCCGTGTCCCTGGCGGGTCCGGGGGTCATCGCCGCCTACGCCCTGGGCGGGGTGATCATGCTCCTCGTGATGATGGCCCTGGCCGAGATGTCCGTGGCCGAGCCGTCGCCAGGCTCGTTCCGCCTATACGCCGCCAAGTACCTCCACCCTTATGCCGGGTTCCTCACCGGCTGGGTCTACTGGCTGGCCTGGGTGGCCATCATGTCGGCCGAGATCGTCGCCGTCACCACCTACATGGACTTCTGGGTGCCGCACCGCTACAGCTGGATCTTCGGGATCGTCTTCGCCATGCTGATGACCATGGTCAACCTGAGGTCGGTCGCGTCCTTCGGCGAGTTCGAGTTCTGGTTCTCGATGGTCAAGGTCGTGGCCATCGTCGCCTTCATCGGGCTCGGCGCGGCCTTCATCCTCGGGGTCTTCCCCCGGGTCCACATCGGGACGGCGAACTACCTCGGCCAGGGCGGCTTCTTCCCGAAGGGCCTCACCGGGATCCTCCTGGCCATGGTCATGGTCATGTTCGCCTATGGCGGCACGGAGGTCATCGGCGTGGCCGCCGGCGAGTCGACCAACCCGCGGCGCGACGTGCCCAGGGCACTTAACGGCATCGTCCTCCGGACCCTGATCCTCTACATCGGCTCCATCGCCGTGCTGGTCGGGGTCATCCCCTGGAGCCAGGTCGGGCTTCGCGGGAGCCCGTTCGTGCTGGTCTACGAGATGCTCGGGATCGCCGGGGCGGCCAACGTGATGAACTTCGTGGTCATCACGGCCGCCCTGTCGAGCATGAACTCCGGCCTCTACACCAGCTCGCGCATCCTTTACAACCTGGCCGAACAGGGGGACGCGCCGCGCCTCCTGTCCGTGCTCAACCAGCGCAAGGTCCCGGCCAACGCGGTCGTCCTCAGCACGCTCACGCTCTATGCGGCCGTCTTCGTCTACTACGTCTCCCCGCGGACGGCCTTCCTGTACATCACGGCCATGTCGTCCTTCGGGGTCATGTTCACCTGGCTGATGATCGCCCTGACCCACCTGTACTTCCGCCCCAAGGCGACGGCCGCCGGGATGCCCTTGTCCTATCGCATACCGGGCTACCCCTATACGACATGGGCGGCCATCGTCTCGATGGCCGCCATCATCCTGGCGATCTACTTCGTTCCCGGGCAGCGGATCGGGTTCGTCTCCGGGGTCTCGGTGGTCATCGCCGTCAGCGCGTATTACTGGCTCATGGTCGCCCCGGCGAGGCGGCGGGCCGCGGCCGAAGAGGCCCCCCGCGAGGGCGCGCGACCCGCGCCCGGCCTGGACCTGGCGGGCTTTTTCGGGCTCTGGCCCAAGGGGGTCAGGGCGCACGGCTCGGAAGAGCCTGATGACTCAACCGCGCGGGGCGAGGACGTCGATGACCGCCAGGGCCAGTCGGGCCGCCCTGACTAACTGCTCGACGGGAATGGTCTCGCGTGAGGTGTGGTCGTCGGCATAGCCGGCGCCAAGGTTGACCGCCGGCAGGCCCCGCATGTTGAAGATGTTGGCGTCACTGCCGCCACCACGCGGGCTCAGCCGCGATTCCAGACTGAGCCGCCGGACGGCCTCCATGGCGACGCGGACGACCTCGTCCTTCTCGGTCAGCTTGAAGCCTCTGTAGGCTTCATCTTTCTTTATCTCGACCCGCGCCCCCGCCGACTTGGCCTGCTCGTGAAAGGCCCCCTCGACCTGCGCCACCAGACGGTCGAGGGTGGCCTTGTTGCGGCTGCGCGTCTCCATCTCGATCTCGGTATGCTCCGGGACGATGTTGGTGGCCACGCCGCCGCGGATGACCCCGAAGTTCAGCGTGGTCTCCGGGTCCAGGCGGCCCGTGGGCAGCGCGGCCATGGCCTTGGCGGAGACGTGGATGGCGTTGATCCCCTTCTCGGGCTCGACCCCGGCGTGGGCGGTCTTGCCGGTGACCGTGATGGTCAGGTCGACCTCGGTCGGGGTGTCGACGATGATCGTGCCGACCTCGCTCCCGCTGTCGAAGACGAAGGCGAGGTCGCCGGCCAGCGAGTCTTTGTCCGCGCCGCGTGCCCCGAAGAGGCCGATCTCCTCGCCGACGGTGAAGAGGATGCCGACGTCGCCATGGGGCCGGCCGGTCTCCTTGATGACCGTGAGGGCCTCCAGGATGGCCGCCACCCCGGCCTTATCGTCAGCCGCCAGGATGTTCTTGCCGTCGCTGTGGATGACCCCGTCGCGGATCTGCGGCTCCAGGCCCGGGGCGGCCCGGACCGTGTCCATGTGGGCGCAGAGGAGCGGCGTATGTCCCTTGGCCGCGCTTCCTCCGGCACCCCCGGCCGCGCCGGTGCCCTTGAGGGTGGCGTGCAGGTTCCCGGCCTCGCCGCCGAAGGTCGACCCGGCGTCGTCCTGCCGCACTTCCAGGCCGCGCTGCCGCAACTGGGCCTGGAGGTACTCGGCCACGCGCTTTTCCTCCTTCGACGGGCTGTCGATCTTCACCAGCCCGATGAATGACTCGATCAAGCGTTTCTCGTTCACGTCGCCCGCCTTGCCATTGCCCATCGGGACGCCCCCTTCAGTTCCGCCGTCGCTCGGCGGCCCATGAGCAAGCTTGCCACGCGCCGCCGGAATGATTCGCCGGCCAATGGAGAAGACCGGCCCTCGATGGACCGGTCTTCGTTGTTCACCAGGTGAGGGTCAGGACCGGCCGCCGCGCCGGGCCGCCGCGTCACCGCGGCAACTGTCCGTCAGGCCGGTGGAGCCAGAGGTCGAACAGATCCGATAGGTCGCGCCCGGCGGCCGCCGCGGCCTCGTCCCGGATGGTCTTCTCGGTCACGTAACCGTCGGCGTGCCTTGTCGCCAGGTCGTGCAGGAAGGCGAAGAAGACCTTGTCGCCCATGGTCTCGCGGAGGGCCTGGAGGAACAGGGCCCCGCGGCCGTAGGTCATCATCTTGTACTCTTCCTCGGTGGCGAAGGCCGTCACCGGCTTGGCCACGGATGACTCAGGATAGGCCGCCCGGCGCGAGCGGTAGAGGGTGAAGGCCCCGGCGTTCAGGACGGACCGGCCGGCGGCCGGGCCGTATTCTTTCTCGAAGTAAAGGGCCGTCGCGTAGTTGGCCAGCGATTCATCGATCCACGGCTCCAGCAGCTGGTCGCTGCCGACCTGGTTGTACCACCACTGGTGGGCGACCTCGTGGGCGATCACCGACTCGACCCCGCTCCCCTGCTCGTACTGAGCCGAGGAGATGAGGATGAAGCCCGGGAACTCGACCCCCTTGAAGTCGGTGATCGGCGCCTCGACGATGACGAAGCCCGGCCCGGGATAGGGGCCGAACAGCTCGGAGTAGGTGTCGATGGCCTTGCGGGCGGCGGCCAGGGCGCCCCGGGCGGCGGGCTCGTGTCCCGCCAGATACAGGGCGGCCAGCGTCGGCCGGGCTTGGCCGACCTCGGCCACCGCTCCGTGCTCGTTGGTCAGGACGAGGGCGAATTCGCGGACCGGCCCGGCCTCGAAGGCCAGGGTCTGCGCCGAACCCTCGGTCGCGACGACCCGGCCGCGGTCACCATACGGGGCGTAGGCGTTGAGGCCGGCCGGGGTCGTCAGCCGGACCTTGTAGGTGGCGGTCGCCAGGAACGAATAGTCGCCGAAGGCGGCGGCCGGCTCGCCGGTGTGCCACCCCTCACCGTCGAAGACGTCGAGGCTGGGATACCAGTCGTTGATCAGCCAGAGTCCGCCGCCATCGGAGATGCCCTGGCGGCGAGGGCCCTGGGCGAGGAAGGTCGAGTACTTGAGGACGGCGGTGACCTGGGCCCCGGGGGCCACCTGGCCCTTCAGTGGGATGGTGTAGGTCAGGCCGTCGCGGGCCGCGTCCCTGCCTGCCTGGGCCCCGTCCAGCTTCTCGAGGGTCACCGTCTGGACGCCCCGGGGCAGATGGAAAACAAGGCGGTCGAGGTCGACCGTCGAGTCGTTGGTGTAGGTCACCGTCACCTGGCCGGCGACGACCTGGTCGACGCCGAGGACGGCGTCGATGACATAGCCGTCATCCGCGCCCTGGCGCCCGTGACCTTCGGCCCGGGCCGGCTGAGGCAGCCGGGCCACGGCCTTGGAAGCCACGGCCAGATAGCCGGCCGTGGACCGGGCCAGTTCGGGCTGGAGTACGGCCAGGGCGGCGCCCCCGAAGGCGGCGCCGGCCAGCGCGGCCAGGGCCAGGGAAAGGACCAGGATCACTTGCAGAACGCGTCCGAGGCGCATTGCAACCCTCCACAGATTGCCTGACGTGGACAGACGCCTATCCGCCCTTGGAATCGGCTCCCCGGAACGGCCGGTTAACGTTAGCTAAACCCAGGAAAGAGCGCGTCCGGCGGTCTAAAAAGCGGGACGGGCCAATATAAATGGTCCAGGTCACCCCGCGTGGCGATTGGAGGCGACTGGTATGCGCTGGCAGCGGATGAGGCGCCGGATGCGGACCCGAATCCGCGACCTGAGGGTGGGCGGGGCCTTCCGGTCGTGGAGGGCCCGGCTGCCGGAGGCCCGCTGGGCCCGTCAGACCCTTGTTTGCCTGGCCATCCTCGCCGTGGTCCTGGCCGGGAAGTCGCTGGAGGGTTACCGTCCGATGGCCGTGGCCATGAACGCCGTGCGTTACACGATCAGCGCCGACTACGATTTCAAGAACGCCTGGGCCAAGCTGCCGTCGCTGCAGACCGTGGCCGGGCAACGGCTGAACGATGCCCTGACCCCCTGGGTCGATAAGGTCCGGTCGTTCCTCCACCTCGACACCGGGCCGCGGCCGGAGGACCACCAGATGGCCCTGCCGGTTAAGGGCGTCATCACCTCGCGCTTCGGGACCCGCACGAACAACGGCAAGACCGAGAACCACGCCGGCCTGGACATCGCCGCCCCGACCGGGACCGACATCGTGGCCGCCCTGGGCGGCCAGGTCAGCCGGGTGGGGGTGATGGGGGACTACGGGCTGGTCGTCGTCATCGACCACGGCGAGGGCCTCGAGACCCTCTACGGCCACTGTTCTGAGGTCCTGGTCCAGGAGAAGCAGCAGGTCCTTCAGGGCCAGGTGATCGGCAAGGTCGGGCAGACGGGGGACGCCGATGGGCCCCACACTCACTTCGAGATCAGGCTCAACGGCCACGCCGTCGACCCGGCTCCCTGGCTGGTCATGGACACGGGCGGTTAGGCCGCCTGGCGGGCGACCAAGACCGGATGAGGCTTTTCAACCTCCTGGGCACCTCCGTCGGAGCGCACCCGCTGCTCCTTGGCTTGTTATTGCTGACGGCCTTGGCCGGGCGTCCCCGGGAGGCCTTCATCGCGTTTGGCAGCCTCCTTGCTCATGAGGTCGGCCATCTGGTCGCCGCCAGAGCCGTCAAGCTGGAGGTCCAGAGGGTCGTCCTGTGGCCCTTCGGTGGCGTCGCCTACAGCGACGGGCCGGCCCCCGAGCCCTTCGCCGAGGGGCTCCTGGCCTTCGCCGGGCCGCTGGCCAACCTCGCCCTCCTGGCCCTGGGCGGGCTCGTCGCGTCGGCCGGTCTGCTGCGCCCGGACCTCCATCAGTTCTTCGTCCAGGTCAATCTGGGCATGGCGGCGGTCAACCTGGTCCCGGCCCTACCCCTCGACGGGGGGCGAGTGGGCCGGGCCTTGCTGTCCTCGCGCCTCGGTCACCGCGCCGCCACCGCCGTCTTCCACCGTCTGGGAACAGCCGTCGGGGCCGGCCTCATCATCGCGGGCGGTCTGGCCATGGCCGCCGGACGCCCGTTGATCGGGGTCCTCGCCGCCGGTTTCTTCATCCTGGCCGCCGTCGTCCTCGAGCGGGAGGCCGCACCCTATCGCACCTTCGGCCAGTTGCTCAGGCGGCGTCGCGAGCTCAGGGATGGCGCCGTCCTGCGCGGGCAGGTCCTCACGGCGGTGGGCGGGACCACCGTGGGGGAGGTCCTCAGGGCCTTCGAGCCGCACGCCTTCCAGTTCATCGTCGTCCTCGAACCCGTACGGCTACGGCGTTTGGGCGTCCTCACCGAGGCACAGCTCCTGGAGGCCCTGGAACTGAGCGGGCCGAAAACCCCCCTGGACTCGCTGCTCGACCCGTCTGCCGATGGCAAGGACGGGTGAACTTGGTTATAATAGACCTATATGGCACCCTTTGAACGCATCCTGAGCCAGGTGACGAAACCCGCCCGGTACACCGGGGGTGAGTGGAACGAGGTCAGGAAGGACCACGACGCCGTCGAGGTCCTTTTCGCCTTGGCCTTCCCCGACGTCTATGAGATCGGCATGTCCCATCTCGGGCTGCGCCTGCTCTACCATGAGCTGAACCGGCGGCCGGACACCGCCGCCGAACGCGTCTTCTCGCCCTGGGTGGACATGGAGAAGACGATGCGCCAGGAGGGGCTGCCCCTCTTCGCCCTGGAGTCGCGGACGCCCGTCGGCGAGTTCGACTTCGTCGGCGTGACCCTGCAGTACGAGATGAGCTTCACCAACATCCTCAACCTGCTGGACCTGTCCGGTATCCCGCTCTTGGCCGCCGAGCGCGGGCCCGACGACCCGTTCGTCGTCGCCGGCGGGCCGTGCGCTTTCAATCCCGAGCCCGTGGCCGACTTCTTCGATCTCGTCGTCCTGGGCGAGGGCGAGGAGGTCATCCACGACCTCGTCCAGGCCTACCTGGAGTGGCGCGGGCCCAGGCGCGACGGCGGCCGCCGGGCGCGGCGGGCGCGCGGGGCTGGGGCGGACGGGGCGGGCGCGGCCAAGGATGGTCGGGAGGGTTTCCTCCTCCGGGCGGCGGCCATCCCCGGCGTCTATGTCCCGGCCTTCTACGACATCACCTACCGACCCGACGGGTGCCTCGAGAGCATCCGGCCGAACCGGCCCGGCGTGCCCGAGGTGGTCCATAAGCGAGTTGTCCGAAATCTGGACACCCTCGACTACCCGACCGACCCCATCGTGCCGTTCCTGGATATCGTCCATGACCGGATCATGGTCGAGGTCTTCCGTGGCTGCACCCGGGGGTGTCGCTTTTGTCAGGCCGGGGTCATCTACCGCCCGGTCCGGGAGCGTTCATCGAAGAAAGTCAAAGGGCTGGCCGCGGACCTTGTCCGAAAGACCGGATACAATGAGATATCATTGACCTCGCTCAGCAGCGGGGATTACAGTACCATCGCCGGCACGCTGCGCGACCTCATCGCCGAGCACGGCCCGGCCGGGGTCGGCGTGTCGCTGCCGTCACTGCGGGTCGACTCCTTCGACGTGGCCCTGGCGGAGGAGGTCCAGAAGGTTCGGAAGACCGGTCTGACCTTCGCTCCTGAGGCCGGGACGCAACGCCTGCGGGACGTCATCAACAAGAACGTCACCGAAGAGGACCTCATGCGGACGGCCCGGGCCGCCTTCAACTCCGGTTGGAACGCCCTCAAGCTGTATTTCATGATCGGACTGCCGACCGAGACCGACGAGGACGTCCTGGGCATCGTCGACCTGGCCGAGAAGATAGGCCGGGTCTACGCCGAGGCCGGGCAGCACCGCGGGCCCCGAGGGAACCGGCGGCCCCTCCGCCTGACCGTCAGCACCTCGTCGTTCGTCCCCAAGGCCCACACCCCGTTCCAGTGGGAACCTCAGACCCCGTTGGAAGGTCTAAGGCAAAAGCAGGACCTGCTCCGCCACCGTCTGCCGCGGCGACTGGCCGAGTACAACTGGCACGACGCCGAACTCAGCTTCATCGAAGGGGTCTTCGCCCGGGGCGACCGCCGGCTGGGCCGGGCCCTTCTCGAGGCGCACCGGCGAGGCTGCCACTTCGACGCCTGGTCGGACCAGTTCAAGTTCGGCGCCTGGATGGAGTCCTTCGCCGCGGCGGGTCTCGACCCGGCCTTCTACGCCAACCGCCCGCGCGCGTATGACGAGGTCCTCCCGTGGGACCACCTCAGCTCGGGGGTCGCCCGTGAGTTCCTCATCGAGGAACACCGCAAGGCGATGGCCGGCGAGACCACGACCGACTGCCGCGCCGAGGGCTGCACCCTGTGCGAGGTCTGCCCGACCCTCGACGTCGACCTGGACCTGAAGGGCGGTGGCGACGCCGTTGCGGATCAGGGCTGAGTTCACCAAGGGCGATGGCGCCCGTTACGTGTCCCACCTGGACCTCATCCGGACGTGGGAGCGGGCCATGCGCCGCGCCGGCCTGCCGGTGGCCATGTCCCAGGGGTTCAACCCCCACCCGAAGATGGCTCCGACCTCCAGCCTGCCCGTCGGCCAGACGAGCCGGTCGGAGGTCATCGAAGTCACCCTCACCGAGCCGGTCGACCCGGCCGAGTTCACCCGCCGGGTCAACGCGGCCATGCCTGGGGGCCTCCGTGTGACGCGGGCCAAGGAGGTCTCGGACGAGGCCGCCAGCCCGGCCTCGGTCGTCTCCGGGGCCATGTACGAGGCCAGGCCCGTGGAGGGTTCGGTCGAGCACGCCGGCGCCGACCCGGGGTCCGTCGCCGGCGCCGTGCGGCGCTTCCTGGACGCCGGCGAGGTCGTCGTGACCAGGAAGTCCGACAAGGGCGAGCGGCGGGTCGACCTGCGGCCCCTCGTCCACGACCTGAGCTTCGAGGGCGGCGTCCTGCGGATGACCCTGGCCGCCGGCCGTGAGGGCACGGCCCGTCCGGCCGACCTCCTGACCGCCCTCGGCTTCGATCCCGCGGATTGGACGGTCGAGCGGACCGGCCTGTACCGGGCCGACGGCCCCGACCCCACCAAATGGACTGCCGCGTGGGACCTCTAGTCCCACTGGCGATAGATTTCCCGGCGAGGAGTGTCCGGACATGCGCAAAGAGATCGTGGTTAACGTCGACCATGACGAAACCAGAGTGGCCGTCCTCGAAGAGGGCGTGCTCGTCGAGCTTTACATCGAAAGGACCAGCAACCAGCGGGTCGTAGGGGCCATCTACAAGGGCAGGGTCGACAACGTGCTGCCGGGGATGGAGGCGGCCTTCGTCGACGTCGGCTTGGACCGCAACGCCTTCCTGTACGTGGCCGACGCCATCCCGGCCCGCGAGGGCGATGAGGACGAGGCCGAGGTCGAAGCCCCCAGAGGGGCGTCGATCAAGGACCTCCTGAAGGTCGGCCAGGAACTGGTCCTTCAGGTCACCAAGGAACCCATCGGGACCAAGGGGGCGCGGGTCTCCAGCCACATCACCCTCCCCGGCCGCTACCTGGTCCTCATGCCGACGGTCGATTACATCGGCATCTCCCGGCGGATCGGCGACGAAGGCGAGCGGTCGCGGCTCAGGGCCCTGGCCGAGAAGATAAAGCCGGCCGGCATGGGCCTCATCGTCCGGACCGTCGCCGAGGGTCACGAAGAACAGGACCTGGCGGCCGACGTCAAGTTCCTTGTCCGCCTGTGGAACAAGATCCTCAGCCGGGCCAGGACGACCAACGCCCCGGCCCTCCTCCATCGCGACCTGGGGCTGGTCTTCCGGGTCGTCCGCGATGTCCTCGGGCCGGACACCGAACGCCTGGTGGTCGACTCACGGCACGAGCAAGAGCGCATCCTCGACCTCCTCGATGACATCTCCCCGGACCTCAAGGACCGGGTGACCCTCTTCGATAGCCACGACCGATCTGTCTTCGAGCTTTACGGCATCGAGACGGAGATCGAGAAGGCCCTGCGAAAACGGGTCTGGCTCAGGAGCGGCGGCTACCTGGTCATCGACCAGGCCGAGGCCCTGACGGTCATCGACGTCAACACCGGCAAATACGTCGGCAGTACCAACCTGGCCGACACGGTCCTCCGGACCAACCTCGAAGCCGCCCGCGAGATTGCCCGCCAGCTCCGGCTGCGGGACATCGGCGGGATCATCATCGTCGACTTCATCGACATGGAAGTGGCCGACCACCGCCAGAAGGTCCTGGCGGCTCTGAACGAGGCCCTCAAGGACGACCGGACGAAGACCAACGTCCTCGGCATCACCCAGCTCGGGTTGGTCGAGATGACCCGCAAGAAGGTCACCTACGGGCTCGACGACGTCCTTCAGAAGCTCTGCCCGTACTGCGAAGGCAAGGGCAAGATCCTCTCCGAAGAGACGATGGCCGCCAAGGTGCGCCGGGAGATCCGCGAGATCCTCCGGCACACCGACAACGAGGCCATCCTGGTCGAGGTCCATCCGTCGGTGGCCGCGCTGCTCATCGGGGCCGGTGGGGTGAACCTCAAGGAGCTCGAGAAGAACACCGGGAAGTCGGTCTACGTCAAGGGTTCGGCCGAATGCCACCCCGAGGAGATGAAGATCCGCGGCCTCGGGACCCGCGAAGAGGTCGAGACCAAGGCCCTGCCCGTTCGCCAGGGCCAGACGGTCGAGGTCAAGATCGAGGAACCGCACGTCTCGAACCTGTGGGATGGCATCGCCCGCATGGACGGTTACGTCATCGACGTCGAGGGGGCCGGCAAGCGGGTCGGCGAGAAGGTCAAGGTCGAGATAACGAAGGTCTACCGCACCTATGCCAAGGCGCGCGTGGTCTGAACCGGTCGCTCATGAACCGGTCGCGTGGGCCGCGGCGACCGCCTTTGAACGGCGCTTTTGTTGACGCAAGGGCCGGTATCGTGCTAAAATAAAAGTCTGTAATCGGCTTTTTTCGATAAGCCCCACGAAGCCGGTGAAACCGCCCGAAGTGGGTCAATGAAAAACGGCGCCGGCCCGGATGGGGCCAGGCCGTACCCGTCCTTCGGCGAGTCTAAGAGCAGGGGGTTTTTCCATGTACGCGATCGTCAAGACCGGTGGCAAGCAGTATCGTCTGGCCGAGGGCGGCCAGGTCCGCGTCGAGAAGCTCGAAGCCGAGGTCGGCTCCGAGGTCATCCTCGACCAGGTCCTGATGGTGACCAAGGACGACGGCGACACCATCTTCGGGACCCCGACCATCCCTGACGCCAGGGTCGTCGCCCGCGTCCTCGAGCACGGCAAGGCCGACAAGATCCTCGTCTTCAAGTACAAGTCCAAGGTCAACTACCGGCGCCGCTATGGGCACCGGCAGCCCTATACGGAAGTCAAGGTCGAGAAGATAGAGCTGGGCGTGGCCCCGGCGGCTGCGCCGAAGCCGCGCAAAACCACCAAGAAGGAAGCGACGCCCGAGGGCGAGGCTGAGCAGGCCCCGGTTGAGCAGGCCCCGGCTGAAAAAGCCCCGGCCAAGAAGCGGGCCGCCGCCAAGCCCAAGGCCAAAGAAGCCGGGGAAGAGTAAGTCAAACCGGCCGATTGAGAGTGATTTAGCGTGATCACCGTCCGGGTGACCCGTCGCGAAGGGCAGATCATGGCCTTTCAAATCGAGGGCCACTCCGGCTACGCCGAGGCGGGCTCCGATGTCATCTGCTCGGCCGTTTCGGCCCTCAGTCAAGGGGCCGTCGTCGGCCTCGAGCGGGTCGTCGGCTTGACCCCGGTGTACACGGTCCATGACGGATGGCTGAACCTGAGCCGGCTGTCCAGACGGCAGCTCACGGTGGACCAGCGGCGGGGGGCCCAGACGGTCCTCGAGACCATGGTCGTCGCCTTGAAACAGGTGGCCCAGGACCATCCCAGAAATGTGGTTGTTGTCGACCAGACGACTTAGGTTTATAATTAGAACGTTGACTTCGATTGGAGGTGCGAATCATGCTCAAGCACATCAACCTGCAGCTGTTCGCCCACAAGAAGGGCGTCGGCAGTTCGCGTAACGGTCGTGACAGCACTTCTCAGCGGCTCGGCATCAAGAGCCACGACGGCCAGGTCGTCACCGCCGGCAGCATCATCATGCGGCAGCGCGGCACGCGGTTCCACGCCGGCCGGAACGTCGGCATCGGCCGCGACGACACGCTCTTCGCTCTCGTCGACGGCACGGTCGATTTCGACCAGCGCGGCGGGCGCAAGATGGTCTCGGTCATGCCCGTCAGCGGCAACTGAAGTACAGTCCGCGCAAGAACGTCAAGGCCCGGGGAGAGAACTCCCCGGGCCTTTCTTTTTTTGTCAGTCAGGGGTTGAGGGGAAGGCTCAGGCGGAAGGTGCTCCCCCGACCGGGGACGCTCTCGACCCAGATTCGCCCATGGTGGGCCTCGATGATCTCTTTGGCGATGGCCAGACCCAGGCCGTGACCATTTGGCGTTAGCCTGACGCGGCTTGGAGCCTCGGTAGAACCGATCGAAGACGTGAGGTTGCTCCGTGAGCCCACCACCCAGGCCCCCGGACAGGAAAAACCAGGCCGGGCAGAGAACAGCTTCCTTCACAACGGCGATTCCAACCCGCCCACGGAGAGCGACACTGTGAACCCCACCGACGCCTCGACCGGCTGGTCGAACCCCTTCTTCATCGTCCTCGGCCTGGTGGCCCTCGGCCTCGTCGTCGGCTTTGCCGTCGGCCTCAACGTCGCCGAATGGCGGGCGAAGGCCGGGCGGTCCAAGGGCGTGTGGCCCAAGGCTGACGAGACCATGCGCGACGTCGAGCGCCGGTCGGTCGCCCTTCTGCGCAGCCGGAGTCACGCCTTCCTCAACCACCTCCAGGTGATCTCCGGCTGGCTGCAGCTCGGCAACGTCGAGCGGGCGACCAACTACATCGACCGTGTGCTGCGGGACATGGAGGAGGAAGGCCGCTTCATCCGCGCCGCCGACCCGGCGCTGGTCGCTTTCCTGCTGGCCAAGGCCGAGCAGGCCAGGAGCCGCGGGGTCGACCTGACCACCTCGGTGGATTCGCCGCTGGCGGCGGCTGAAGAGGTCGCCGCGGGCATCGCCCCGGCCTTCGACGGCGTCATTGACCAGCTCATTGCGGCCTCGCCGCGTTCCGGGGCGCACCTGCGACTCGAACTCAGCGGCGGCGGAGGGGCCTACCATCTGACCATCGAGGCCACCGAGGAGGCCGACGCCTGGCTGTCCGGCGCCCTGACGGGGGCGGAGGCCCGCCGCGAGGCCCCCGGACGCTGGGTCGTCAGCTGGCCGGAAGGCCGATGATATTGTCGCGCTCAGGCGAAAGAATAAGTAGCGCCCGGACCGGTGGGGCCGCGGCGGTGATGGCCGCGCGGCCAATCGGCCGGTCGGGAGGGCGGTGACCGATGACGGCATTCGTCGATAAAGCCAAGATAGACGTCAAGGCCGGTGACGGCGGCAACGGCGTGACCTCGTTCCGCCGTGAGAAATACGTCCCCGAGGGCGGTCCCGACGGCGGCGACGGCGGCCGTGGCGGCGACGTCGTTTTTGTCGTCGACGGGGGCCTCCGGACCCTCCTCGACTTCCGCTACCAGCGCCACTTCAAGGCGCCCCGCGGGGAGCACGGGCAGGGCGGCAACTGCTACGGCAAGTCCGGCCACGACCTGGAGATCGGCGTCCCCCCGGGGACGACCGTCGTCGAGGACGGCAGCGGCGAAGTCCTGGCCGACCTGACGGAGCCAGGGCAGCGGGCCGTCATCGCCCGCGGCGGCCGCGGCGGGCGCGGGAACTCGCACTTCGCCACGCCCACCAACCAGGCCCCCCGTTTCTCCGAGAAGGGCGAGCCGGGCGAGGAACGGACGGTCGTCCTCGAGCTCAAGCTCATCGCCGATGTCGGGCTGATCGGCTATCCGAACGTCGGCAAGTCGACGGTCCTCTCGCGGGTCAGCGCGGCCAAGCCGAAGATCGCTGATTACCCGTTCACCACCTTGACCCCGAACCTGGGCGTCGTTTCGGTCCCCGGCGGGGGGAGCTTCGTCCTGGCCGACATCCCCGGCCTCATCGAGGGGGCGGCCCAGGGCATCGGCCTGGGCCATGAGTTCCTGCGGCACGTGGAACGGACCCGCGTCCTCGTCCACGTCTTGGACCTGGTGCGCCCGGAGAGTCAGGGCGCCCTGACCGACTTCGAAGCGGTCAACCGCGAACTCGAGCTGTACGACCCGGAGCTGGGTCGCAAAAGGCAACTGGTGGCCGTGAACAAGATCGACCTGCCCGAGGTCCGCGACCGGCTGCCCGAGGTCACGGCCGAGTTCGAGCGGCGCGGCATCGAGGTCCACCCGGTCTCGGCGGCCACCGGGCAGGGGCTCGAGGGGCTGATGGCCCGCGTGGCCGCGGAACTGGACCGCCTGCCGGCGCCAACCCCGGTCCGGGCGCCTGAGCCGGAGGAGGCGGAGCGCGTCTTCCGCCTGAAACCGCGCGCCACCTTCGAGGTCACCTCCAACGGGGAGGGGTACCTGGTCACCGGGGCAGAGGTCGAGCGGCTGGCGGCGATGACCAACTTCGAGAATGAAGAAGCCGTCCGGCGGTTCCAGCGGGCCATGGCCCGAATGGGCGTCGACCGGGCCCTCAAGGACGCCGGGGCCAGGGTCGGCGACCGTGTCCGGGTCGGCCCGGCCGAGCTTGAATACAGCGAGGATATCTTCTGAGGGACCGGCGGCCGGTGCCGCCAGGAAACCATTTACATAAGGCCGCAAGCCGGGGCGGAAGCCCGATTTTGGCCGTCCCGACTGGGCTTAGGCAGGAAAAACGGGTTCCGCGTAGTATAGTGTCAGTGACTGGAGTGGTCCTAATTGGCGGCAGAGGAACCCGCCCAGGTCAGCCGCATCGGGGTGATGGGCGGGACTTTTGACCCCATCCACCTCGGACATCTCATCGCCGCTGAATCGGTTCGTGACGGTTTTCACCTTCACCGAGTCCTGTTCGTCCCGGCCGGCACGCCGCCGCACAAGACCGAGAGGCGGGTCGCCCCGGCCGAGCACCGTCTGGCCATGGTCCGGCTGGCCGTCGCCGGTAACCCCGGCTTCGAGGTCAGCACCATCGAGACCGACCGTCCCGGCGCCTCGTACACTGTCGACACGGTCCGCTCCTTGAGACGGGAGATGCCCCCGCAGACGAAGCTCTACTTCATCACCGGGGCCGATGCCGTCCTCGAGATCCTGACCTGGAAGGATCCCTTTGAGATCTTCCGCCACTGTGACCTGGTGGCTGTGACCCGGCCCGGTTATGACGCCGCCGCCCTCGACCGCATGGTCGGGACGCTGGCCGGCTCCGGCGGGGCCGTGCATCGCCTGGTCATCCCGGAAGTGTCCATCTCTTCCAGCGAGGTCAGGGAAAGAGTCAGGGAGGGTCGCTCGATAAGGTATCTTGTGCCGGACGCGGTAGGGGAGTACATCTGGAGGACCGGCCTGTATCAGGACTAGCCCGGAAAGGCCCAACGAACACAAAGAGGCCGCCCGGACTGGACGAGGAGGTGAGACATTGGCCAAGACCCTGTACGTCGGTAACCTGCCTTGGACCACGACCGAGGAGGAACTGTCCCAGGCCTTCGGTGCGCACGCGCAAGTGCTGAGCTGCCGGATCATCACGGACCGTGAGACGGGCCGGTCCCGCGGCTTCGGCTTCGTGGAAGTCGAGGACGACGGCGCCGAGAAGGCCGTTACCGCGATGAACGGCACCCAGTTGAGCGGCCGCGATCTGGTCGTCAACGAAGCCCGGCCCCGTCAGCCGAAGTACTGACCCGCGAACCACCCTGAAGACGCAGAGACCGCGGTCTTAGGACCGCGCCCCCTACGCAAAACTGAATCGTCTATTTGACGAACGCCTCTAAACGCTCCGGTCCCGGTTGGATCGCCGACCTGGTTATCAGCTTTGGAGGCTTTATTGTGCCCGTCGCCAGCCTCGGGACGCTTCGCGTCATGTCCACGCGGCTTTTTTGTTACCCTGGAACTCATCGGCGGCCAATGCGTCTAACTGGTATGGCAATCGGCCAAGCACAGTTATTGGCATTGAAACAGGAACCACCTTTTTGATATAGTAGATACGCGGCGACAGGATTGTCGCTTGTCGTTTTTGAGACGAGCGGATTACGATGTCTCATCTCCACAGCGGAGGCTCTGATATGTCCCATGGTGACCTTCCTCCGGCACCGAGCGAATGGTCCCGCCAACCGCTCGGTCCCCGGCAAACGAAAAAGCGTCTGAGAATGCGGTGGGGACGCCTGGCCCTCCTCGGGCTGGCTGTCCTGCTCATCTTTGCGCTCGTCGTCAGCGGCAGCCTCTACGCCTTCATGCGCGGCATCCATACCGACCTGACCAGCCTGATCGGCTCGAAGAAGGACATGCCGGCGCCGGCACCGGGCCAGCCCATCAACATCCTCGTCCTCGGCCTGGATGAGGCTCAAGACACCACGGGTTACGGCGTGCAACAAGACCTACGCTTCGCCCAGCCCGGACTGGCGCGGCGGACCGATACCATGATTCTCTTCAGTTTCAACCCCGAAGAACACTCCCTCAGCATGGTCTCCATCCCGCGGGACAGCGAGGTCGTCATCCCGGGGTTCGAGAAGGAAGGCATCCAGAAGATAAACGCCGCCCATGCCTATGGTGACGCGCAGGCCGCCACGTTGGCGGCGAAGCAGAAGCTCAAATCCTTCCCCAACTCCATGGGCCCGGAGCTGGCCATGGACGTCGTCTCGAAGCTCCTCGGCGTGCCCGTCAACTACTACGTGCGGACCGACGTCACCGGCTTCGTCAAGCTGGTCGACATCCTCGGCGGCGTGGAGATGGACGTGCCCCAGGACATGAACTACGACGACCCCTATCAGAACCTGCACATCCACCTGAAGAAGGGACCCCAGTTCCTGAACGGCGAGAAGGCCATGGAACTGGTTCGGTTCAGGAAGTACGAAGACGGCGACATCAGCCGGGTCAAGGTGCAGCAGGAGTTCTTCAAGGCGGTCATGAAGAAGGCCCTGTCCGTCGGGGCGCTCTTCAAGATCCCGTCCTTGGCCGCCGCGGCCTCGAAGTACATCGACACCAACCTGACCCCGTCGCAGATGCTCAGCCTGGGCACGCAAGCGCTGAGGCTGAACCCGGACCGTGTCAAGTCCGGCACCCTGCCGGTCGGGGCCTATGAGATGATCCGCGGCGAGTCCTTCGTCAAGCTGGACATGGCCGGCGTCCAGAAGATGGTCGACGAGCTGATTCGGGGCATCGACCGCGTCGCCAACGCCAAGATCAAGGTCCAGGTCCTCAACGGCAGCGGGGTCAGCGGCAAAGCCTCGACCCTGGCCGACCAGCTGCGTGACCTGGGGTTCAGCGTGGCCTCCGTGGGCACCGCCGAAAAGGGCAGCTATCCGGTGACCCAGGTGATCGGCCTGGACGGCGAGGCCAGCCTGCAGACGGTCGGCAAGGCCGTCACCAATCTGGTCCCGACGGCCAAGTACTATCGCCGGACGACAAAAGACCCTCAATACAGCGTGACCATCATCGTCGGCAAAGACTATCGGTGATAGAATAAGACATACGCAAGGAGGCGGATAAATGGGCAGAAGCGCGGCGGAACTGGCTCGGTTGGCGGCTGAAGGCCTCGACGACCGGAAGGGGCGGCGCATCGTCGCCCTCGACCTCACCGATCTGACCCTGGTCACCGATTACTTCGTCATTTGCAGCGGCACCTCTCACACGCACATGCAGGGCTTGGCCGACCGGGTTGAAGAGAAGCTCGAGCTGGAAGGTGTCCGGCTTTTGCACCGTGAGGGTACCGATAAGGCCGGCTGGGTGCTCCTCGATTACGGCGACATCGTCGTGCACATCTTCGACGAAGATAGCCGCGAGTTCTACAACCTCGAGCGCCTGTGGGGCGACGCCAAAACGGTTGAAATGCTCGTCGCGCAGGCCGCCAGCCGATAGACGGCGTCCCGTCTCAACTTGACAATGCTCGTTACGGCGTCTATAATGTCTTTTGTAACGTCGCGGCGGATTCAACCGCCGCTTTGAAAAACTCAAGTTCAAGGCAAAGATCGGGAGCACCGTCAAGCGCACCCGACCCGAAGAGAGCCGGCGCATTGTGCGAGCCGGTGGCGGGTGCGGACGGGACTCGCCCGGGAGCCGTGCCGGTGAAGCCAGTAACCGGCACCGCCAGGCCAGCGTTAATGGGCCGACCAAGCGGATAGAGATTTGGGGCTGTAGCTCAGTTGGGAGAGCGCGTGAATGGCATTCACGAGGTCGTGGGTTCGATCCCCATCGGCTCCACAAATTTTATCAAGTAGGGTGGTACCACGGGAGAAGCCTCTCGTCCCTGACCGGGACGAGGGGCTATTCGTTTATTTTCGGAGGCAGAGGCATGGAAGAACGTTACGACTTCAAAGCCGTCGAGCAAAAATGGCGGCAGGCGTGGGACGAGGAGGGCATCTACCACGTCAGGGCGGACGAGACGAAGCCCAAGTATTACGCCCTGGAGATGTTCCCGTACCCGTCGGGCGACCTCCACATGGGGCATGTCCGCAACTACACCATCGGGGACGTCATCGCCCGGTTCAAGCGGATGAACGGGTTCAACGTCCTGCACCCCATCGGCTATGACGCCTTCGGGCTGCCCTCCGAGAACGCGGCCATCAAACGTGGCATCCCACCGGCGGAGTGGACCTACAAGAACATCGCCACCATGCACGAGCAGTTCAAGCAACTCGGCATCAGCTACGACTTCGACCGCGAGGTGGCGACCTGCCACCCCGGTTACTACAAATGGACCGAGTGGCTCTTCCTGCAGCTCTACAAACGCGGCCTGGCCTACAAGAAGAAGGCCGCCGTCAACTGGTGCCCGTCCTGCGCCACCGTCCTCGCCAATGAGCAGGTCATCAACGGCGGCCACTGCTGGCGTTGCGACTCGCTGGTCACCAAGAAAGAGATCGAGCAGTGGTTTTTCAAGATCACCGACTACGCCGACCGTCTGCTGGCCGACCTGTCGCTGCTGTCGGGCTGGCCGGAGCGCGTCCGGACCATGCAGGAGAACTGGATCGGCCGCTCCGAAGGGGTCGAGCTGACCTTCCACGTGGAGAAGACGGGTGACCCCATCCCGGTCTTCACGACCCGGCATGACACCATCTACGGGGTCACCTACGTCGTCCTGGCCCCGGAGCACCCGCTGGTCGCCAAGCTGACCCGGGGGACCGAGTATGAGGCGGCGGTCAAGGCCTTCGTCGAGAAGGCCCGGAAGATGAGCGAGATCGACCGGACCTCTACCGAGACCGAGAAGGAAGGCCTGTTCATCGGGGCCCGGGCGGTCAACCCGCTGTCCGGCGAGACCGTGCCCATCTGGATCGCCAACTACGTCCTGATGGACTATGGGACCGGCGCGGTCATGGGCGTCCCGGCCCACGACCAGCGCGACTTCGAGTTCATCAAGAAGTTCGGACTGCCCCTGCGGGTGGTCATCCAGCCGGAGGGCGAGAAGCTCGACGAAGCGACGATGACCGAAGGCTACGGGGGGCCCGGGAATATGGTCGCCTCGGGGCCGTACGACGGCCTGGGCAACGAGGTGGGCAAGACCCGCATCGCCGACTTCGTCGAGGCCAAGGGGCTGGGCAAGCGGCGGGTCAACTACCACCTGCGCGACTGGCTCATCTCGCGGCAGCGCTATTGGGGCGCCCCGATCCCCGTCATCTACTGCGAGAAGTGCGGCGTCGTCCCCGTGCCGGAGAAGGACCTGCCGGTCCTGCTGCCCGACGACGTGGTCTTCACCGGCGCGGGCCAGTCGCCCCTGGCCGGCTCGAAGAAGTTCGTCGAGACCACCTGTCCTACGTGCGGCGGCCCGGCCCGGCGCGAGACCGATACGATGGACACCTTCGTCTGCTCGTCGTGGTACTATCTGCGCTACGCCTCGGCCCGCAACGAGGATGTCCCCTTCGATCCGAAGGAAGCGGCCCACTGGATGCCCGTCGACCAGTACACCGGCGGCATCGAGCACGCCGTCCTGCACCTGCTGTATTCGCGGTTCATCACCAAGGTGCTGCACGACGCCGGGCTCCTGGACGAGGTCGAGCCCTTCCGCAACCTCCTGACCCAGGGGATGGTCCTCAAGGACGGGGCGGCCATGTCCAAATCCAGGGGGAACATTGTCAGCCCGCTGGAGATCATCGGCAAGTACGGGGCCGATACGGCCCGCTTGTTCATCCTCTTCGCCGCGCCGCCCGAGAAGGAGCTGGAGTGGAGCGACCGCGGGGTCGAGGGTGCCTTCCGGTTCATCAACCGGGTCTGGCGCCTGGTGGCCACCAACGCCGAGTCGCTCAGGGCCTTCGGGAACGGCGGGCGTCAGGCGGCGGCCGCCCGGACCAGCGGCGCCGCGCTCGGCTCGGCCGAGCGTGAGCTGCGGCGGGTCACTCACGTGACCATCAAGCGGGCCACCGAGGACATCGAGGAACGCTTCAACTTCAACACGGCCATCAGCGCCTTCATGGAGCTGGTCAACGCCCTCTACAAGTACAAGGAAGAGGTGCCGGAGGCCCAGCAGAACGCGGCCATGGTCGCCGAGGTCGTCGAAAAGCTGGTCCTGCTGCTCGCCCCCTTCGCGCCGTTCCTGGCCGAGGAGCTGTGGACGATGATGGGCCGCCAGGGCAGCGTCCACCTGCAGTCCTGGCCGATCTACGACCCGCGGGCCCTGAAGGTCGACAAGGCCGAGATCGTCATCCAGGTCAACGGGAAGATCCGCGACCGGCTCAGCGTGCCGTCGGGCCTGTCCGAGGAGATGTTCCGCGAGCTCATCCTGAAGCACCGCCGGGTCCAGGAACTGGTCCGCGGGAAGCAGGTCGTCAAGGTCATCGCCGTGCCCGACCGGTTGGCCAACATCGTGGTGAAGTAGGGCCTGGCCGGCGCCGCGGCGGCGCACCGCGCGAGCGACGCGCCGGCACCGCGCGAGCGAAGCACCGGCCCCGCGAGAAATCGTTCGACTCGAAGAGGAATCGACGGATGGCAATCGAAAGCCCCTCCCCCAACGCGGGGGAGGGGTTTTTCTGTGTCCTGGTCAGCGCGGTCGGCCGGCCGTCCGACCGAGGCGCCCGGCCTGACCCGGGCCGAGTTTGCTGCCCTGGCCCTGGTCGTGGCCCTCGGCATGGCCTGGGGCGGGCTGCTCGTCTGGCGGCACTATGCCGGCGCGAGGGCGGCGGCGGGTGGGCTCGGGCTCACGGCCAGGGGCGAGCCTGGGTCGAGGCCGACGGGTGGGGCATCGGACTCAGGGGGGCCGGTCGGTGAAGGGCTGGCCGGCGATGGGGAAGGCGGCGGAGGGCGTGACGGCGAGGCCCCGCCGCTCATCGTCGTCCATGTCGCCGGCGCGGTGAAGGAGCCGGGGGTCTACAAACTGCCGCAGGGGACCCGCGTCGTCGACGCGGTGACCGCCGCCGGCGGGGTCACCGCCGAGGCCGCCGCCGACTGGCTCAACCTGGCGGCCAAGGTCGTCGACGGGGAGAAGGTCTACGTGCCGAACAAGAAAGAGGTCGCCGCGGCCCGTGGGGCGGGGGCGGCGACCGGACGTGGGGGCACGGGGGCAGGCGGCGCGGGGGGCGTGGGCGGCTCAGGGGGCTCCGGGGGCGGCGTTCTCGCCCCGCCGGGCGTTGGGCTCGCCGGCGGCAAGGTCAACCTCAACCTGGCCGACCAGGCGGCCCTGGAGACCCTGCCGGGCATCGGTCCGGCCCTCTCCCAGCGCATCCTGGCCTATCGGAACAGCCATGGCTCCTTTCAGAGCATCGAAGAACTCAGGAACGTCTCCGGCATCGGCGAGCGCAAGTTCGCCGAGATCAAGGACCTGGTGACGGCGCCGTGACGAATCGGCTTCGGCCGGTCAACCCACACTACCGAAAAGCGCCGCATACGGGGAATGCCCATGCGCTTGGAGCTAGGGGTCAACGCGAGGGCTCCGGGCTACGACTCCCCTCTCCGTGGCATTGGGGCGGTTGGCATCAGGGGAGCCCACCCCACGAGCGCGCGCAGGGAGGGCTGGTGAAATAGGGAACAGCCATTCGGGAGGGCGTGCAGTGGGCGGCTTCGGCCGGGCGGAGTCGGGCTCGGGGGCGACGTTGGCCCCCCAAAGCTGAAGGCAACCGCTCAGCGTGGGTTCAGGAAGTCCGCGCTCCAACATGCAGCCCAACAGGGCTAACAGCTTGGCAGGAGATTACCGATTTATGGAGAAGAAGGGGTTTGCCGGCTGGCCTTGCCAAGCTGGTCAATTCGTTGGAGGTGGAGGGTCATGGGCAAGACCGGAAGTAGCAGAAAGGCCAGCCCCGACGAGGTGGTTAGGCAATTCCTTCATGATCCCTCATCCCCGGTTCTTTTCTGCGATGTCATGCGGGCGGCTGTCCTCGACGAGGGGATACTTCTTACGCTCTACCAAACGAATGTCGACCTTACTGGCAAGTCGGCCGTTTCTAGGCCGATCACCACAGTCATGCTTACGTGGGGACACGTTAAGAGAACAGCCGAATTTCTCAATGGATTCTTGGAGAAGTGGGAAGCGAGGAACGTGACCTTGAAGGAGAAATCGGAATGAGAGACATACTAGACCTTGGTACCGCCCGGGACCATGAGGGCGTCTTTCAATTTTCTCTTGGTACGGAGACCCCAATAAGAAAGGACGCCTTTGCGTTTGCTCAACACGTAAGCACTGGCTCCCGCTGGTATGTCGTGAAGCGGGGTGGGGTCGCATCCGCTGCTACTTACGAGATTCCCGCATATGCTTTAGGCAGAGGAGTGTTAGGGGGTGGCGCAGCCATGTCCTCTGAAACTCAGCCATCTGTAACGAAAATGGTAAAGTCGTTAAGCCAAGACGAGCTTCGCGAGATGGCTGAAGAGATCTTTGTCGCTGCGCGTCAGGCGCTTGCCAACAAGACCGAACGGTCGTTTTTTGCTCTTGACCGTGTCTTGAAGGATTGGCAGTACACTGCTTTGATCAGATTGAACCCAGCCTTCGAAGGACAACTGGTCAAGATTGAGGAAGAGATTGACAAGGACCCGGCCCCCGGCACTGAATGGAGGAAGTTGCTGGGGAGGTAGACCGGGTGTATCGCATTTTGCCAATTAAGTCGGCGGTCAAACGTCAAATAGAGAAACTGCCCTCGGCACACAAAGAGAGACTGGCTGGCGCATTTGAGGACATAGAGCGTAATCCTCGACACCATCAATCGGGTTGGATTGGTAAACTGAAAGGACGTAAGTGGCGGGGCACCTGGCATTACGAGCTGGCCTACCATTATAGGATCCACTACAAGATTGACGAAACGGACAAGACCGTCAAGATAACCTATGTGGGTCCGCACCCCACAAGCTATTAGGCCTTTGCTCATGCTCGGCAACGATTATGTTTCGTAGGAGAAAGGGCAGCCCATCAAGGGCTGTCCTTTCTTGCAGGATAGCAGGAAAGCGCGTATGCCAAACATCCAGAGCATCGAAGAACTCAGGAACGTCTCCGGCATCGGCGAGCGCAAGTTCGCCGAGATCAAGGACCTCGTGACGGCGCCGTGACGAACCGGCTTCGGCCGGTCAACCCACACTACCGAAAAGCGCCGCATACGGGGAATGATCATGCGCCTGGAGCTAGGCTTCGTCTCGATCTGCCTGTCCGAAGAGAAGTGTTCACCCGCCGGGACCCTCACGGTGACGGCAGCCGGCTGCCTCCCGCCGGCCGGTTCTTCTATACCGGCTATCGGCCTCACTCATCCCCCTGGCGATCCACCCTTTCACCGAAGGGTTGGCCTGGTGGGCTTGACTGGGCCAAAGACGTTTGTCTGGGCCCGCGAGTACATGGCCTACCACGAGCGCCTCTTCGCCCTCCTCGACCTGGCCGACGAAACCCGGGTGATCATGCACCTTGGCGGCGGAAAAAACGACAAAGGGTGGTCCCTGAGGACCGCCCGTGAGAATCTCGATGAACTTAGTGATTGGGCTCGCTCACGACTCGTCCTCGAGAACGATGATCGGACCTTCACGGCCGAGGACGTTCTCTCGGTCGCCGTTGAGGCTGGCATCCCGGTGGTCTTCGATTGGCACCATCACCTGGCCACCGGTGGCACGGCCGCGCCCGAAGACCTTGTCCCGCTGCTCAAGCGCTGCTTCGCGACGTGGAAAGATAGGCCACCCAAGGTCTACCTGTCCAGCCCGCAGGGCGCCGGCGACCGGGCCCATGCGGACGCCGTCGACCCGGCCTTCATCCAACCGTTCGGTGGCTCCCGCCCTAGTCCGCGTCCCCCTCCGACTCATACTGGTCGCGCAGCTGAGCGATGACCGTCGGGTCGGCCAGGGTGGTCGTGTCGCCGAGGGCCCGCCCCTCGGCGATGTCCCTCAGGAGCCGGCGCATGATCTTGGCGCTGCGCGTCTTGGGCAGTTCGGCGGTGAAGAAGATGTCGTCCGGCCGGGCGATGGCCCCGATCTTCTTGGCCACGTGCTGCTTCAGTTCTTCCTTGAGGGCCTCGCTCATCTGGGCGCCCTCCTTGAGGGTCACGAAGGCCGAGATGGCCTGGCCCTTGACGTCGTGCGTTTTGCCGATGACCGCCGCTTCGGCCACGCTCGGGTGGTCGACCAGCGCGCTCTCCACCTCGTAGGTCGAGATGCGGTGCCCGGCCACATTCATAACGTCGTCGACCCGGCCCATCAGCCACAGGTAACCATCGTTGTCGACCTTGGCCCCGTCGCCGGTCAGGTACTTGCCCGGGTAGCGCGACCAGTACTGACGGACGAAGCGCTCCGGGTCGCCGTAGATGGTCCGGAGCATGGCCGGCCACGGCTTGGTGAGCACCAGGTTGCCGCCCGCCCCCGGACCCACACTGTTCCCGTCCTCGTCGAGGATGTCGACCTGGACCCCGGGGAAGGGCCGCGTGGCCGAGCCGGGCTTCGTCGCGGTCAGCCCGGGCAGCGGCGAGATGAGAATCATCCCGGTCTCCGTCTGCCACCAGGTGTCGACGATGGGGCACTGGGTGTGCCCGACGTTCTCGTGGTACCACATCCAGGCCTCGGGGTTGATCGGCTCGCCGACCGTGCCCAGGAGGCGCAGGCTGCTCAGGTCGTGCTGGGCCGGCCACTCGGTGCCCCAACGCATCATCGAGCGGATGGCCGTAGGCGCCGTGTAAAAGACGTTCACCCCGTACTTCTCGACGATCCCCCACATGCGACCGCGGTCGGGGAAATCGGGGGTGCCTTCGTACATGAGGGTCGTCGCCCCGTTGGCCAGCGGTCCGTAGACGATGTAGGAATGGCCGGTGACCCAGCCGATATCGGCGGTGCACCAGTAGACGTCGTCCTCTTTGAGGTCGAAGATGTAGCGGTGGGTGGTCGACGTCCCGACCAGGTACCCGCCGGTCGTGTGGACGACGCCCTTGGGCTTGCCGGTGGTCCCGCTGGTGTAGAGGATGAACAGCGTGTCTTCGGCTTCCATCGGTTCGGCCGCGCATTCGACCGGGGCGTCGGCGATGATGCCGTCCCACCAAACGTCGCGCCCGGCGACCATCGGGACGGGCGCCCGCCCGCTCCGGCCGACCCGGTTGACGACGACCACCTTCTCGATCGAGGGGGTTTCCTTCAAAGCCTCGTCGGCGTTGGCCTTCAATGGGACGACGTTGCCGCGCCGCCAGGCGCCGTCGGCCGTCACGAGCACCTTGGCCTGCGCGTCGTTGATCCGGTCGCGCAGGGCCTCGGCTGAGAAACCGCCGAAGACGACGCTGTGCAGGGCGCCGATCTTCGCGCAGGCCAGCATGGCGATGGCCAACTCAGGCACCATTCCGAGGTAGATGGCGACGCGGTCGCCCTTCTTGACCCCGAGGGACTTGAGGGCGTTGGCGAAGCGGTTGACCTCGCGCTGGAGCATACCGTAGGTGAGCAGCCGCGCGTCACCCGGCTCGCCCTCCCAGATGATGGCCACCTTGTTGCGGCGGAGCGAGGCCGCGTGACGGTCGACGCAATTGTAGGCGGCGTTGAGCTGGCCGCCGTTGAACCACTTGACCCACGGCGAGTTCCACTCGAGGACTTCGTCCCAGCGCTTGAACCAGTCGAGCCGGAGGGCCTCCTCGGCCCAGAAACCGGTCAGGTCCGCGTCGGCCTTCTGGTAGATCGCCGGATCACCGGCGTTGGCGCCGTGCCGGAACTTCTCGGACGGCGCGAAGAGCCGGGTCTCGTTCAACAGGGCCTCGAGTTTCTCTTGCCGGACCGCCATCATCTCTACCTCCCGAAAGGTCTCAAGGTCAAGGCGTTCAATGGTTTGCCCGGGCGCAACTTCGCTCCGGGTGTAAGACCATAACTTCGCTGCTGGTGGGGCGAATCCTGTCCAAAGAGACGGTCGAGTCACAATTTTGGCTTAATTAGTCCACGACTATCATATTAAGCTGCAACCCCTGTCGTGAACGATTTCGGCGGGGGCCGTGAGGCGGTCGGTGCGGCGCCCTGTCAGGGGCGGCGGACACGCAAAGGAGGCGACCGATGGGTCGCCTCCCGGTGGTGCGGAGGGCGCGTGAGAAGGTGTCCGTTCGCAGCCTTTGGCCCAGGCCGGGTCAGAAATCAGCGAGCGACGAAGTAGACGCCGACCATCGTGACGAAGATGGCCGCCAGCGGGATGACATAGTAGCGATAGACCTTGGCCACGTTGGCCTGAAAGTACTGGACCGTGAAGACCTGGCACAGGTGCAGCGGGGAGACCATATAGGACATGTAGCTGCTGACATAGATGAGCATGGCGTAAAGGGCGCGGGAGGCGCCGGCCGGGACGATGCTCAGGAGGATGGGGTAGGTCAGGGCGATGGTCGTAGCCTGGGAGGCGGAAGCCATCCCGATGACCGCCGGCAGGGCGATGCACAGGACGGCGAGGGGCACGCCGGCCCGCGTGAGGTTGCTGATGAGGATCGGGAAGAGGGTGATGCCGTTGACCGTCCAGCGGAAGAGCATCACCCCGACCATGCCCCGACCATGGCCCACTGGATCCCGCGGATGGGAAGGTCCCAGCGGAACTTGGGGTGCCGGCGCCCGAGGGCCATGCCCAGGACGACGCCGACGGCCAGGCCGACGTAGAGCGGCGGCTTGACGACGCCGACGAAGGGCACCGGCAGCCCGATGCCCAGGAGGACGGCCACCAGCAAAGGCGCCCCATTGACCAGGACGTCCCGGAGGTCCGCCCAGAAGCGAAAGACCTTCCCGCCGTTGGCCTCGCGCGGCATCCGCCCGAAGAAGTACAGGTAGCCGGCGACTATGCCGGCCACCGTCATCGGCCACTGGACCTTGATGATCTCGGTGATGTCCAGCTCGGCGATGCGCACCGCCAGCATCAGGCTGGTGCTGAAGGGAAAGACGAAGACCCAGGTGTGCCGGAAGAGGATGTTGATGGCCGCCTTGCGGTCGGGGTCGAGGTCGAGGCGGTCACCGAGAGAATCGACCAACGGCGCGGAGAGCATCGCCCCACCGAAGACCGGCAGGCAGCCGATGACGCCAGGGACCGCCACCAGGGCGGCCTTGGTGCTCCGAAGCAGCCGCGCCACGGCGTTCGACATGTTCTCCAAGAGGCCGAGGTCCTCCATCACCCGGCCGAGGGCGGTGATGAGGGCGATGATCACGGCGAACTCGATGGTGTCGTGGTCGGTCAGGGCCTTGTAGAAGGTGACGAGAATGCGGTATGGTTCCTCGAAGCCACCGGCGAAGATCCCGAGCACGGTGGAGCTGTACAACATGATCAGGCCGAGCTGCACTTTGCGGCCGACCAACCAGAAGATGAGGGCGAAAGCGACCAAGACTCCGATGATCTCTCGCACGCCGGTTGGTTCTCCGTCCTTTCACCGTTGACGGGACAACATTCTATCCGTACCAGAAATAATCCTGCTCCGGCAGGTTATGGCAGGGACGCCGGTGCTTTCACGACCGGTCGTCGGGAGAACCTAACCTCGAGGTGAGTCGGATGGGCAAACGGCGACAGAAGCGCAGGAATGACGAGTATCAGCGCGAACCGGAAGAGGCCCTGGGCTACGCGATAAACAACGCCACCCCCGGCAGCCTGGCCATCGCCGAGTTCGAGGCGGCCACCGCGCGGGCGGCGCAAGAGCCCGCCAGCGAAGTTTCCCCCGAAGCCGCCGAGGTCGGCGGGGCCGCGGACAAAGAGCCGAAAGAATGAGCAACCCCCCGGCCCGGCCGGGGGGTTCCTGTCATTTCTTATTCTCCGCTTTCCGGTCATCCTTGACCAGGGCCAGGATGTCCGAACGGCTGAGGATGAGATGGTCCTCACCATCGACCTTGACCTCCTGGCCGCCGAACTTGGCGTACAGGACGATGTCACCCTGCTTGACGAGCTTCTTGAGCTCCTCGTCGGTGCACCAAGGGCCCTGGCGAGCCGGGGCCGGTCGAAGCCGACGATGATCGTACCGTTGACGTCGATGACCGGTACCCCTTGTTGCCCCGTCTTACGGGTCAGCTCCTTCGCCCAGGCGGGGTTCTTCGCCACGTCGAGTTCCCGGAACGGGACCTTCCGTTCCTTCATGTACCGCTTGGCCGCCGTGCAGTGCGGTCACGTCGGGGTGGTATAGATGGTTACCGCCAAGAGCCTACCTCCTTCGGACGTTTTGTCCCGGTCGCAATCCATGGGAATCCGGCCGTTCGCCATATACCCCACGGGGTATATGTTCTAAACTGGATTATACCACGGTGCTTGCGACAGTCAAGAGCCTGCTACGACCGGTAGCGATGGTGAGAAATCCGACCACGCCCCCCGTGACCCACGGCATCGCCGGGGGTCTCATTTTTCTTTGCGGTCCGGCGCAAGGATTATGGTCGAACCCGCCGAAAGCCCCTCCCCCGTCCGCGATGGGAGGGGTGACCGGTGCCGCGATGGTCTTCGCGCCCGCTGGTCTGGGTGGCCGTGGCCTACGCCTCGGGTATCGTGGCCGGCCCGATCGTGGCCGTGCCGCTCGGGCTGGCGGCGGGCGTGGGGGCGCTGCGGCGCGGCGTCTGGTTCAGGGCCGCCGGCTCGACGGCGCGGGATTGGGGCGCGGCTGTCTGCCTAGGCGCGGCCCTGGCCGGGTGGCTCAATGCCGCGGCCACCAAAGCGGTCGGCCGCGGGACCTTCGGCGATTGGGTCTCCGGTCAGCTCGCCGCCCAGGTAGAAGCGGCGTCGACAGCCGCAACGACGGCGTCCGCCGCCCCGACCGAAGAGTTCTCGCGCTGGACTCGCCTTGGCGGCCGGGTCGCCGGGGAGCCCGAGGAGTCCGGCCGAGACCTTCACTACCCGGTCCGGGTGACCTCGGTTGAAACGGTCTCCGGCCGGCTCAGGCTGGATGGCCTGGTGGTGGTCCGCGAAAAGGTGGGGAATGGCCCGCCGGCCTTTGGTCAGGAAGTCTTCGTCGAGGGTAACCTGACCGTCCCCCGCGGCCCGGGCAACCCCGGTGAGTTCGACTATCGCGCCTACCTGGAACGGCGCGGGGTCGCCGCCCTGCTCGAAGCTTACCGGCGAGAGGAGACCGGGCGGTCTGCCGTGCTCTCGCCGACCGGCCTCGCCCTGGCCCTGCGACGACGCCTGGGGGCCGCGGTCGGAACCCACCTGCCGCCGACCGAGGCCGCTCTCCTCGAGGGCGTCGTCTTCGGCGGAAGCCGCGGGCTGCCGCCGGAGGTCGAGAAAGCGTTCAGAGACGCCGGGGTCTTCCACGTCCTGGCCGTCTCCGGTTCGAACGTGGCCTTCGTCGCCGGGGCCGCGCTGTGGCTCGCCCGCCGCCTCCGGGCGAGGCCGCAGCGAGCCGCCGTGGCAGCCATCTTCGCGGTCTGGTTCTACGCCCTGATGACCGGGGCCGGAGCCTCGGTGGTTCGAGCGTCGGTGATGGCCACGGTCGTCCTCTTCGGTCGGGTCATCGGCCGCCCGGCCGACGCCGCCAACAGCCTGGCTGTGGCCGCGCTGATCATCCTCGGCCGCGTGCCCCTGGCCATCCACGAGGCGGGGTTCCAGCTCTCCTTCGGGGCCACGGCGGGACTCCTGATGTTCGCCCGTGGCCCGGACCGCTTCGGTCTCCGCACGACCGGCAGCGCCCAGATGGCCCTGATGCCCCTGACCCTCGGGCTGTTCGGCCAGGCCCCGTGCACCGCCCTGATCAGCAACGTCGTCGTCATCCCGGTGGCCGGCTTGCTGGTCCTGGCCGGTGGGGCCGCCTCACTGCTGACGACCCTCCTGGCCGGCCTCCCGGCCGTTCTCACGGCCTCCGCGGCCACGGCCATGGGCCGGCTCATCTTCCTGCCAAGCCGCCTCGGGCTCTGGTTGATGCTCCACACGGTGGCCGTGGCGTCGTCGCTGCC
This sequence comes from Bacillota bacterium, assembly GCA_021787335.1. GTDB lineage: Bacteria > Bacillota > Sulfobacillia > JAJYWN01 > JAJZPE01 > JAJZPE01. The sequence goes on from JAJYMC010000003.1 coordinate 34,921, forward strand.
ATGGGCCTACGTCAACGGACCGGCCCCGCCGGCCGCGCTGTCCGTCGCCTACTACGCCGCCCTGGTGTGGCTGGCCGCCCGCCTCCGTGCCCGCGAACCTGGAGGCGGTCGCGCCCTGACCCTGGCCGCGGGCTTCCTCGTCATCAACCTCGGGGCCGCGCTGTTCGTCTGGCCGCGGCTTTTGCCGCCGACCCGCCTGGAGGTCACCTTCCTCGACGTCGGCCAGGGCGACTGTACGGTCATCCGCCTGCCGGGCGGGCGCACCATCGTCATCGACGCGGGCAACCGGTCGCCGTCGCCGCCCGCCGTGGGCCGCCCCTCGGCCGCTGCGGCGATGGAAGACGTCCCACTGAGCCCGGCCTACGACGCGGGCGAGCGTGTGGTCTTGCCCTACCTGCGCAGGCGTGGGGTCTCGCGGATCGACCTCCTGGTCATCACCCACGCCCATGACGACCATGCGGGTGGGGCCCGCGCCCTGATCGAGGGCGTCCCCGTGAGCGCCGTCGTCGAAGGGCCGGCCGCTTACGCCTCTCCGACCCTCGAGGACGCCCGGCAGGCGGCCGAGCGCCTGCGGGTCCAGCGCCTGCGCGCGGCCCTCGGCTGGCGATGGACGCTGGGGCCCGGCCTGCTTCTCGAGGTCGAGAGCCCGGCCGACCCAGGCCTGTCCGGCACTCACTCGGACGTCAACAACTCCTCGCTGGTACTGCGGCTGACCTACGGCTCGGTCAGCTTCCTCCTCATGGGCGACCTCGAGGACGAAGGCGAGGCCCTCCTCCTGGCCCGCGGCCGCGCCGGCGCCACGGTCTTGAAGGTCGCCCACCACGGCAGCCAGTACTCCACCGACGCCGACTTCCTGGCCGCCGTCGCCCCGCGCTACGCGGTCATCTCGGTCGGCAAGAACAGCTTCGGCCACCCATCCCCGGAGACCGTGGCCCGGTTGGCCGCGGCGGGCGCCATCATCCTTCGCACGGACCGCGACGGGGCCGTGACCTTCGTCACCGATGGCCATCATCTGGTCGTCCGCGCCTTTCGGAGGTTTTTCCCCCGCGGGGGTCGAAACAACAGCCCATGAGTCAGCTCAAGGCCGAAGAGGCCCTGCAGGAGTTCGAGCGCGGGCAGTTCCGCCCGGTCTACCTACTCTACGGAGAGGAAGCCTTCCTCTTCGACGAGTTCGTCGGCCTGGCCAAGCGGAAGTTGACACCGCCCGGGCTCGAGGATTTCAACTTCAACAAGTTCGACGGGGCCGCCGCGGACGCGCGGGATATCGCCGCCGCCGCCCAGACCCTGCCGTTCATGGCCGACAAACGCCTCGTCATCGTGGCCGAGGCCCGTTTCTTCCGTCCAGGCCGGCGGAAGGACGAGGCTGCGTCCGCCGACGGTGACGGCGAAGACGGGGGCGGGCGCGGCTCAGCCGACGCGGCCGCCGACGATGCCGGCGAGGGCAGCGGGGAACCGGCCCTCCTCGAATACCTGGCCAACCCGTCCCCGACAACCTGTCTCATCTTCACCCAGACCAGCGACCGCGAACGCCACCTGGCCGACCCGGACCGGCGCCGCAAGGTCACGAAGGCCGTCGAGAAGGCCGGGGCTCTGGTCCAGTGCGCCAGGCTCAAGGACTGGCAGGCCGCCCGCTGGGCCGCCGACCGGGCCAAGGCCGTCGGCAAGAAGCTCGACCAGAACGCGGCCCTCGAACTGGTCCACACGGTCGGCGAAGACCTCCGGACGGTCGCCTCGGAACTCGTGAAGCTCATGACCTATGCCGGTGACAGCCCGGCGGTCACGACCGCCGACATCGCCGCCATCGCCTCGCCCACGGCCGAACGCCGGGTGTGGGACCTCCTCGACGCCCTTGGCTACCGGCGGCGCGGGGAGGCCCTGGAGCTGCTCCGGGCCCTCTATCGCCAGGGGGTCTATCCGCTGGCGGTGATGGGCCTTATCACGGTCCAGTTGCGCCGCCTGCTGAAGACCCGCGCCCTGATCGACGCGGGGAAGGACCCGTCCGCGGTGGCCGCGGCCATGGGGCTGCAGCCGTTCCTGGCCACCCGCCTCATCGAGCAGGCCGGCGGCTTCACCACGGCCGGGCTGACGGCCGCTCTGGCGCGTGTCTTCGAGACCGACCTGCGGATAAAGACGACTGAGATCGACCCGGCCATGGCCGTCGAGCTACTCCTCCTGGAGCTGGTCTGAGGCGAGACGGAGCCGGCGACGGGAGCGGTCCCGCCAAAAGGGCAGGTCTTGGACAGGAAAGCCCCGGGGTTGGTATCCCCCGGGGCTTCGTTCGTCGTGCGACAGTGAGCGAGATGCGGGCTGCCCGGCTTCAGGGCGCGGCGACTTTCTCTTCCTGGACCTTGGTTTCCACCGGCGGCTCGGGTGTGGGAGCCGTCTTCTTGCGCGCGCGGGTGGCCCGTTTGGGCTTGGCCTTGGTCAATGGGACCAGGGCCTTGGCCAACCGCGACTTGTGCCTGGCGCCGGCGTTCTTGTGCAGGACCCCCTGACCGACCGCGCTGTCCACCGCACTCTGCGTCTGGAGCAGCAGCGTCTGGGCCTTGGGCAGGTCCTTCTGGTCCACGGCCGCCTGATACTGGCGGACGAGACCACGAAGCCGGCTACGGACGTCTACATTGCTGGTGTTCTTCTTCCTCGATGTCCGGGCTCTCTTGGCCGCTGACTTGATGTTGGCCAAATCCTTTCACCCCCTTACTTCCAAGATTTTACCATGACGAGCGGTTCGGACGCAAGTTTGGCGACCTCGCCCGCCTTCGACCCCGATGTATAACGCCAGCCCATCGAGGATAGCCTAGGGCTGGAAAAGCATTACTGCCAGTCCAGCCTTGAGGGGGTGAACATTGGTGCTTGGAGCGATTGTGCGCTTCGTCGTCTCGGCTTTAGTCCTTCTGTTCGTGCAGTACATAGTCCCCGGGTTCAGGATCGCCGGGTTCTGGAACGCGCTGCTGGCCGCCTTGGTGATCGCGGCCGTCGGGTGGGTCATCGAGGCCATCCTCGGCCGTCGTGTCTCCCCGCAGGGCCGGGGCCTGGTCGGCTTCGTGGTCTCGGCCGTGGTCATCTACCTGGCCCAGTTCCTGGTCCCGACGATGCGCGTGACCATCATCGGCGCGCTGTTGGCAGCGCTGGTCATAGGCGTCATCGACGCCCTGGTGCCCACCGAACTCAGGGGCTGACGACCATCGCGACGTCTCTTAGACCCCGGCGCCCGGGCCATCGCCCGGCGTCCGGGGTCTTTCGTTGTCGCGACGCCGGCGCGGTGGGCCGTCCCATAAGGTCATATTCGCTTGTCTCCCTCATAGGATAGGCTACATGGGGTTGACCCCGCGGATTTGGCGCCGGTCGGAACCCAACGGTGGCGGTTCCACCGCAGACGAACGCCTGCCGGCAGCGGTAGTTGGTGCTGTTCCAAAGCGCGGCCGTACGATCAGCCACGGCGGCGAGGGTCCTGGCTTGTCCTTTTGTCGGCAGAAGGAGGAGAACATGTGTTCGCTTCATGGGTTCATTATACCACAAAACTGGAAATAGGGAATGCCTCCCTTCCTCCCCGGAATGAAGCTTAGGGGTTCCGGGCGGCAGATCCCTAGTGTGAGGGTCCCCGGGCTTGGCCGAATCCACCCCGGGCTGCTCTTGCTCTACATCGCGATCTGTCTGGCCACGGTCGGGCTCGTCATTGATGGCCCGAGGCTCATGGCCAGCTTGGCGCCGCACGCCGCGGACAGCCCGGTGGGCCAGGTCGGCCTGCACGGCGCGCCCGTCCGAGACGCGGCGACCGGCGATGAGGCCGTGCCGGCGATGGCCCCCGCCAAGGTCAGCTCGGACGCCGCCCCGACCTCCATCACCACCGCCGCCCCGGCCGGTGATCAGAGCGCGACTTCAGACGCGGCCGACAGTCCCTGGCACAAGCTTCAGAAGCAGGTCTTCAAAGAGATCATCGACAACACGATCCCGCTCATCGGCCTCGAACAGTCGGGCCGGCCGACGAGCGAACGCGACCTTCTGGAACAGGCGGCAGGCTACTTCTTGGGCTTCCAGCCGACCGACCCGCTATCGCTCCTGCGGGCCGGCCTGCCCCTGCTTGAGCAGGTCGAACTGGCCACGGGCGACGGGGATGACGGCTCCACCCCGGTCGTCGAGCCGGCGACGCCGTCCACTCCGTCCACCCCGTCGCAGCCCCAGACTCCGCCGGCGATGGGGACCGACCCGCTCGTCCTCGGGGCGAAGATCGAGGTGGCCATCTACAGCACGCACTCCTCGGAGGCCTTTTTGCCCGATCTGGTCGCTTCGGGACACCCCTATCAACCCAACGTCTACACGAGCGACGTCCAACTGAACATCATTCGGGTCGGCGAGGAACTGGCCCGCGAGCTGTATTCGCGCTACGGGCTGGGGACCGTGCAGATAAGGACCCTCCATGACGCCGAGGGTTACCTGGGGGCCTACACGCGCTCGCAAACCACCGTCCAGAACCTCCTCAAGGCCTACCCGAACCTGCGCCTGATCATCGACCTCCACCGTGATTCCTCGGCCCGCAAGGACACGGTGCTGAAGGTGGACGGCAAGGACGTGGCCAGGGTCATGCTCATCATCGGCACCGGCGGGCGTCTGCGCCAGCCCAACTGGCAGAAGAACTACGCCGTGGCCAAGAGCCTCGTGGCCGAGATCGAGCGGCTCTACCCCGGGCTCTCGCGGGGGGTCGTGACCAAGGCCGACCGGTACAACCAGCACCTCTCGACCAACGCCATCCTCATCGAGCTGGGTGGCCTCGAGAACTCCCTCGAAGAGGAGCTGCGGACGGCCAGGATGCTGGCCAAGGCCATCTCCGGCATGCTCAACGGCGCCGGCGCCCAGACCGCCGAGACCAAAGGCGGGCCCTGACCCGCATTAAACCGGTCGGGAATTGGAACTTTATCCCTAGTATGCCCGACCGTACCAAGTCCGCCCTCATCCTGCTGGCCGCGGTGCTCCTGCTGCAAGCCGGCCTGGCCACCGCCGAGGACGGTGTGGCCGCCCTGACCGGCCGCCGCCCCGCGGTGCGAGCCTTCAGCTTCTCCCGGCCCGCGCCGGGGCAGTACTCGCTGTCCCTCTATGGCCGCGATTATCGCTGGTCCGAGCGGCTGACCCTGTTGGAGTTCGTGGCCGGCCCGAGCGAACGCCCGGGGCTGGCTCTCTTCATTCCGGGCCGGACACCTGACGCCGCGAAGGACCCGCGGCTCATCACCGGGCGCGTCTCTCTTGGGTCGGTCGAGGCCTGGCGCGATGCCGTCGCCCGCCTGCTCGACGCCATGCGCCGCCTGATTCATGGCGGGCCGCGGACGGACGAGCTTTTGCCCTCGCCAAGCCCCGGCTCACCAGGCCCCGGCCTTGCTAGGGTTTCCGGCCGCGGTGTATAATCTAGCTGTATCTCGTCCAATCCCGCCAGAAAGGGATTTTCTTTATGCCCGCTGACCGACCGGTTGCTCAAGACCACCTCAGGAATTTCTGCATCATCGCCCACATCGACCACGGCAAGTCGACCCTGGCCGACCGGATCCTCGACTTGACCGGGGCCATCGCCGCTCGGGACATGCAGGACCAGGTCCTCGACCAGATGGACCTGGAGCGCGAGCGTGGCATCACCATCAAGGCGACGGCCGTCAACCTCGCCTACCGCGCGCGCGATGGGCAGGAGTATGTCCTCAACCTCATCGACACCCCGGGCCACGTCGACTTCTCGTACGAGGTCTCGCGCAGCCTTGCCGCCTGCGAGGGGGCGCTCCTCATCGTCGACGCCACCCAGGGCATCGAGGCCCAGACCCTGGCCAACGCCTATCTGGCCATGGAACACGACCTCGTCCTCATCCCGGTCATCAACAAGATCGACCTGCCCAGCGCCGATGTGGACCGCGTCAAGGCGCAGATCCGCGATGTCCTCGGCCTCGACCCGGACGGCGTCATCAGCGTCTCGGCCAAGGAGGGCGTCGGCATCGACGAGGTCCTCGAGGCCGTCGTCAAGCGCATCCCGCCGCCGTCCGGCGACCCGGGCGCGCCGCTCCAGGCCCTCATCTTCGACTCCCACTACGACTCCTACAAGGGCGCCATCAGCTACGTCCGCGTCTTCAGCGGGAGTGTCAGGAAGGGCGTCCGCATCCGGATGATGGCCACCGGCAAGGACTTCGAGGTCACCGAGGTCGGCGTCTTCAGGCCGGCCCTGACCCAGATCGACGATCTGCCCACGGGCGACGTCGGTTACATCGCCGCCGGGGTCAAGAACGTCCGCGACACGCGGGTCGGCGACACCATCACGACCGCCGAGCGCCCGGCCGCGGCGCCCGTGCCGGGCTACCGCAAGGCCACCCCGATGGTCTACTGCGGCCTCTACCCGGTCGAGCCGACCGACTACGAGCCCCTCCGCGAGGCCCTCGAGAAGTTGCAGCTGAACGACGCGGCCTTCGTCTATGAGCCCGAGACCTCGGCCGCCCTCGGCTTCGGCTTCCGCGGCGGCTTCCTCGGGCTGCTCCACATGGAGATTGTCCAGGAGCGTCTGGAGCGCGAATACGATTTGGACCTGGTGACGACCGCGCCCAACGTGGTCTACCGCGTCATCCTGACCGATGGGTCGGTCCAGATGATCGACAACCCGGTGGACATGCCCACCCCCGACCGCATCGCCGAGATCCAGGAGCCCTTCGTCAAGGCCAGCCTGATCACCCCCAACGACTACCTCGGCCCGCTGATGGACCTGTGCCGCGACCGCCGGGGCATCTTCGTGACCATGGAGTACCTCGATACCACCCGGGTCGAGCTCATCTACGAGCTGCCCCTCGGGGAGATCATGTTCGACTTCTTCGACCAGCTGAAGTCGCGCAGCCGCGGCTACGCCTCGCTGGACTACGACTTCCTGGCCTACCGCGCCGGCGACCTCGTGCGCATGGACCTCCTCATCAACGAAGAGCCGGTCGACGCCCTGTCGGTGGTCGTCCACCGGGAGAAGATGCTGCCCCGGGCGCGGGCCCTGACCGAGAAGCTCAAGGAGGTCATCCCCAGGCACCTCTTCGAGATCCCGGTGCAGGCGGCCATCGGCCGGACCATCGTCGCCAGAGAGACGGTCAAGGCCCTCCGCAAGGACGTCCTCGCCAAGTGCTACGGCGGCGACATCACCCGCAAGCGGAAACTCCTCGAGAAGCAGAAGAAAGGCAAGAAGCGGATGAAGCGGGTCGGCCAGGTCGACCTGCCGCAGGAGGCCTTCATGGCCGTCCTGACCATCGAATGAACGGGGGCGGGCCCGCCGCCGACCGCAGGAAGCCGGCCGGGCTCTATGTCCACGTCCCCTTTTGTCTGCGAAAGTGCAACTACTGCGACTTCATCTCGCTGCCCATCGGGCGGGGCGGAGCGGCCGGTGAGGCCGCGGGAGCCGGCGCGGCGGGGCTCATTCGACCCTATCTCGCGGCCGTCCGCCGCGAGGCCGACCGGCGCGCCCCGGAGATCGCCGGCCGGACCATCGAGGGGGTCTACTTCGGCGGCGGCACGCCGACGACCCTCGACCCGCGCGACCTGGCCGGCCTTCTGGAGCACGTGTCGGCGCGCTACGCGGTCGACCCGCGGGCCGAGGTGACCATCGAGGCCAACCCCGGCACGGTCGACGTCGCCCGCCTGAAGGACCTTCGGGCGGCCGGCTTCAACCGCCTGAGCCTTGGGGCGCAGGCTTTCCAGGACCCCCTGCTGGCCCGCCTGGGGCGGGCCCATGACGCCGCGGCCATCGGGGCCGCCGTGGCCGCCGCCCGGGCGGCGGGTTTCACCGACCTCAACCTCGACCTCATCTACGGCCTGCCCGGTCAGACCGCCGCCGACTGGCGCGCGACCCTGCGGGCCGCTATCGCCCTTGGCCCGGAGCACATCGCGGCCTATGCCCTGAAGGTGGAGCCGGGGACGCCGTTCCATCGCGACCAGGCGACCGGCCGCCTCGACCTGCCGGGCGAGGACGCCGAAGCGGCCATGTATGAAGAAGCCCGCGAGACCTTGGCTCTCGCGGGCTACGAGCAATACGAGCTATCCAACTGGGCGCGGCCCGGGCATCGCTCCCGGCACAACCTTCTCTACTGGCACAACCGCGATTACGCCGGACTCGGCGCGGCCGCCTGGTCCCACCTGGGGGCGCGCCGCTGGGGGAACGTCCGCGACGTCGCGGAGTACGTCCGCCTCGTCGAGGCCGGGGCCGACCCGGTCGGCGAGTCCGAAGAGCCGGACCCGCGCCGGGCCGCCGGGGAAACCGCCTTCCTGGCCCTTCGCCTCCTCGACGGGCTCTCCCTGACCGAGTTCGCCGCGGAGCACGGCCGAAGCCTCGAGGAACTGTTCCCCGGGGCTATCGGCCGGGTCACGACGTCGGGCCTGGCCGCCCTGGAAGGCGACCGGCTGCGCCTCACCGGGCGCGGGCTGCTCCTGGCGAACCGGGTCTTTCAGGAGTTCGTCGACTGACGGCTGAGCCTTCTGTTCGCGGCGTTGCCATGGACGTAGATGGCGGCCCCCAGAAGAACGAGGCCGAAGTCAATCACCAGCGACACGGCGGTGGAGCTGTAAAGGCCCAGTCCGACCATCGGCGACCCTTTGAACAACAGGGGCAGGTCCGGAACCCGGTTCGGCCACATGGGATGGGTGATGAAGTCCAGCACCCAGTGGCTGAAGACCAAGCCGCCGATGACCACCCCGGTCCGGTTTCGGCGATAGATCCGCGCCGCCAACAGGCCGGCCAACACCGACCAGACCACCGACATGAACAGACCGTGCGACCAAGGCGCCGGACCGGGATTCGGAAAGGCACCGCTGGGTTTGTCGATGCCCGTCAGGGCGAAGACGCCCCACAGGATATCCGAAGCCTCCACGGCCAGCAGCATGGCGCCGATGGGTACTTCCGGAGCCACTCGTTTGGCCGCGAGGCCGACTCCGATGTGTCCTAGAGCAGCCATTGATAGTTCTCCTCCCTGTCAGCGGCGGTCCACCGGGCCGACGGATGGCCGCTCGATATCCGACGCCAATCCAACCAGCAGGCCGATCAGGCCGGTCAAGGCCCCGAGCACTGAGGCGACCACTCTCGTGGCGCTTGAGCGATGTCTGGTCATTCATCCACCCTCCTCACCGACAGGAGCGTCAAGTTCAGACGGCACACCGTGTTCAGCAGTCCGACAAGGGCCGATTGATCGGGGACTGAGCCTGTCAACACGGTTTCGCCAGACGCCGTTTCGCTCGTCCTGCCCGTCGCCGCTCCCGACACCGCGCAGGCGAACCCGTCGAACCAATCCGCCCAGTCCTTTGGAAGGCGCCCCGCCAGCCGGATTTCGTAGCGCATGGCGTCGGGCCTAGCGCAGGGCGGAGCGCAGCGCCGCCAAGACCACTTGCGCCCCCATAAGAGCGCCGAGAAGCAGCGTGGCGGCCCGGTCCGTGGCGATGAACGGCACCTTGGCGCGGAAGAGGACGGCGGCGATCACGAGCAGGTTGGCCACGCCGATGACGATGCCCGTCACGGTGAAGGGGTTGAGCCAGCCGTGGGGGTAGGAGTTCTGCGGATTCCTGAAGATCAACTGACAAAGGACCCAGCCCATCGCGGCCAAGGTGAAGAAAGCGGCGCGGCCGTTGCCGATGACCGGAATCTGGATTCCCATACCGACGGCGGCCACCAGCAATGCCGACACGACGATCACAAGAACGGATGCTCCACTCTGTCCATAAGCACTCATAATTTCTTCAGCCTCCCTTTCAGAATCTCAGTCCCAATTCTGGGGCTAAACCGGGGAGGCTGACAATCAATCTAAAGATTGATTTCCGGGTTTAGATTCGTCCAGCCCTCGTGGGCCCGGCCGAGCCGGCTCACTTCAGTAAGCCGAGGTCCCGCGCCCGCGCCGCCGCGCCGGTGCGACTCTGGGCCCCCAGCTTGCGAAAGATGTTATGGACGTGGGTCTTTACCGTGCCGAGAGCGACCACCAGTGTGCCGGCGATTTCCTGATTGGAGCAGCCCTTGGCCAGCAGGGCCAGGATTTCCAGTTCACGTGGGCTCAGGGGCTCGGGGAGCGGTCCGGCGAAGGGCGAGAGCCGCGTCGGCGCTGCCGGTCGGGTCAGGCCGAGGATCTCCTCCAACCGCCCCAGCCGGCCCGCCGCTTCGGCCGCCGCGGCCAGACGCGCCGCCAAGGCTTTGCCTTCAGCCTGGCGGCCCGTGGCCAACAGCACTCTGGTCAGGGTGATATGATCGGCCTCCCGCCGGAAGGTGAGGGGGTCCTGGGCGGACAGCCCGCTGTCCCGCGCCCAGCGCTCCGCCACCGCCACATCGCCCAATGCCAGCCAGGCCTGCACCCGCAGGGCGGCCCGGTCACTCACGAGGTCATGTGGAAGCATGCGGCCGCGGATGGCCGCTTCTTCCTCATCCAGCAACTTCAACGCGCCGGCGGCGTCACCCTTGGCGAAGAGCACCCGGGCCAGGGACTGGCCGGCCAGGGCGATCCCGTTCGGGATGGGCCAGGCCGAGTTCAGCCGGACGCCTTCCCGGGCCTGCTCTTCGGCGCCCTTGAGGTCGCCCTGGAGGCGGAGAGCATCGGCCAGGGCCGCGGGCACGTTCCCGCCGATGTAGAAGCGGGTGGCCCCCCGCGCCTGAATGATGGAAAGGTAGTGACGGCATAGGTCCGCCGCCTCCGCCACGCGCCCCTGGATGAAGCGTATCCGGGCCAGGCGCGAGACGGAGATGGGGATGGCGTTGGTCGTGTTGCTGGCCACCTCCCGCTCGGCGGCCCTGAGCAACATGGCGGCGGCGTCCTCGAGTCGCTCGTTCATCTGGAGGACATAGGCCAGGATGACGTCGGCGCTGCCCCGCATGGCCACGCTTTCCTCGGGGATGTAACCGGGCGCTTCGAGGACCGCGTCGCCCATGGTGTAGGGTCGCCCGGTTAATTCGGCGATGTAAGCCCGCATGACGGCCAGGAAGGACCGGATGTCCGCCGGCACCGACGGGAGGCGTTCGGTCGCGTCGACCAGGGCCAGGGACTCGTCCAGCTTCCCGGTGATGCAGTTCAGCCAGGCCTGGTACATGCAGAAGACCGGGCGCCGCCCAGTGACCTCGGGCGGGAGCTTCATGATTAGATCGAGGAACATCGAGTGGGCCAGGGCCCACCAGTTTCCGGCGTGCTTCTCGACCAGATCGGCGGCGCGCTCGAAGTCCCCGCCAGCCACGCTGTGCCCCGCCGCCTCCAGGGTGAGGCCGTTGGCTGAAAGCCAGTCGGACGCCCGGGCGTGCAGGGCCGGGACCAGGTCGGGTTCCATTTGAAGCAGACGGGTACGGAGCAGATCGCCGAAGAGGTGATGGAAGCGGAACCAGCGCCGCTCGGGATCGAGGGGCACGAGGAAGAGGCCCTTCCGCTCGACCTGTTCGAGGAGGGAGCGGCTCTCGGGGTCGCCGGTCACCGCTTCGCAGAGCGGGGCAGTGAGTCGGTCCAGGACCGACGAATGGAGCAGGAAGCGGCGCAAGGGCTCGGGCTGCGCGCTAACGACCTCTTCGGCCAGGTAGTCGGCGATATACCGGTTCTCGCCTGTGAATGCCATGATGAAGCCGTGGTGGTCCGGGTGGCCCTCGAGGGAGATGGCCGCCATCTGCAGGGCCGCGATCCAGCCTTCGGTCCGCTGTTCCAGGATGGCGACGTCACCAGGGGGGAGGTCCAGACCCATCGCTCGATTGAGGAATTCCGTCGCCTCGTCCCGCGTGAAGCGCAGGTCGGCCGCCCGTAGCTCGGACATCTCTCCGTTGGCGCGCAATCGGGCCAAAGGCCAGGGCGGGTCGGAACGGGTCAGGATGACCAGACGCAGCCCGAGCGGCAGGTGCTCCACAAGGTAGCCCACGGTGCCGTGGATGGCGGCCGACTCGATGACGTGGTAGTCGTCCAGAACGAGGGCGACTCCTTTAGCCGCGCCCTCCAGCCCGTTGATCAGCGGTGCCAGCAACGACTCGGGTGGCGCTCCGGTATCGAGTTCGTCGGGCAGGGCGGTGAACCCGGGCAGAGTGCGCAGGGCGGCCAGGACATAGGCCCAGAAGCGTCCAGGGTCGTTGTCGCCGCGGTCCAACGACAGCCAGGCCAACGGATGAGACCGGCCTCCGACGGTCGCCCGCCACTCGCTGACGAGAGTGGTCTTGCCGAACCCGGCCGGCGCGGAAACCAGGGTGAGTGGGCGATTCAGCCCCTCCGCCAGCCGAGCGGTCAGGCGAGGTCGGCGGACGAGATTCGGCCGGGCGGGGGGCAGGTATAGCTTGGTCATCAAGAGCGGGGAGGGCACGGAAATCACCCCCTTGGCAGGCCAGGTCACTGGAGTCGCCATCCTGTTGTCGGGGAATACGCCAGGGGAAGCCGTCGTTCCTCTGTCGGGATGACGGGCCCGACGGTCTACGGTGTAGAAGCGTCCGTTTTCGGTTGACGGGAATGGTAACGGAAGGAACTGCCTTCCGGAGAAAGAAAACACCACCGCGTGCTCCGATTCCTGGTTCACGACGGTCAGGGCACCCAATTGGCCATGATGGTCAGACAGTTGCCGTGCGCGAAAACGGAGGTGGGACGCGATGGCAGACGTCTTTTGTCCCAGATTCACCATCACCAACCGCATCACCGCCGGGTTGACCCGCATTGAACGGGCGCGGGGGTTCTTGGAGGCCGCCACCTTGTCCGAGGCGTGGGTGCGTGAGATGGGCCGTCGCGCCTTGATCTTGGAAGCTCACCACACCACGCACATCGAGGGAACACGTCTGACCCTTGAACAGGCGAAGTCTCTGCTGGGCGGGGACACGGTGCCCGAAGCCGACCCCGATGACGTGCGGGAACTCCTGAACTACCGGAAAGCTTTCGATTTCGTTTCGGGCTATTTGGAGACGGGCGGACCCATAACCGAGGGACTGATCAGGGAAATGCACCGGCGGCTGGTCGAAGGTGTACGGGGGGAAGCGGTGGCTCCCGGCGAGTACCGCAGAATCCAGAACTACGGCGTGAATACGGTCACCGACGAGACGGTCTACACCCCCCCACCGGCGTATGACGTTCCAATCATGATGTCGGAACTGGTGGCATGGCTCAACCGCGAACGGGAAGTCCATCCCGTCTTGATGAGTGGCATCGCCCAGTTTGGGTTGGTGCACATCCACCCATTCCTGGACGGCAACGGCCGCACTTCGCGGCTACTCTCGACCCTTTGTCTCTATCAGGCCGGGTATGACTTCAAGCGCCTGTTCACAATCAGTGAGTACTACGATCGTAACCGGCCGGCCTTCTACCGGGCCATTCAGAGCGTCCGAGAGATGGGCATGGACATGACCGGGTGGCTCGAATACTTTGTTGAGGGGTTGGCTGCCCAATTGGCCGAGGTGAGAGAACGCGGGGAGCGGGCCATCTCCCGCGATGTGCTGGTCAAGGAATACACCCTCTCGGAGCGCCAGGCGAAAGCCATCGGACACATTCTGGAGCTTGGCGGTCTAACCATTCAGGACTTCGAGCACCTGTGTCCAGAGGTCAACCGCCGATCTCTGCAGCGGGACCTCAAAGCCATGGCCGACAAGGGGGTGATACTCGAAAAAGCCACGGGCCCGACAGATCCGTCCAAACGTTATGTGCTGGCGAATGGCACTCTGGGACACCCGGCGGCGGTAGACCCCGATGCCAAGCTGTGACAAGCTGTGACATAGAGCTGTGACATGGATTGTTAGTGCCAACGCACCGTGAGCGCTGAGCGGTTCCGGAAAGGAATGAACCGGTTGGACAAGCCGAAGGTCTGGGTCGCCTGGAGCAGCGGAAAGGATAGCGCATGGGCCCTCCACCGGGCGCGCCTCAGCGGAGACGTGGACATAGTCGGCCTGCTCTCGACGGTCACGGCACCCTATGACCGGGTGTCCATGCACGGCGTCCGGGTGAGCGTCCTCGAGGAGCAGGCCAGAGCGGCCGGCCTGCCCCTGCACAAGGTCTTCATCCCCGCCCCGTGTCCCAACGAGGTCTACGAAGCGGCCATGCGGTCGGCCATGGAGGAGGCCCGGGGGGAGGGCGTCTCGGGCGTCGTCTTCGGCGACCTCTTTCTGGCCGACGTTCGGGCCTATCGCCAGGCCCAGCTGGCCAAGGTCGGGATGTCGGCCCACTTCCCGCTCTGGGGTCTGAATCCGGCCTCGCTGGCCGAGGAGATGATCGCCGGCGGCCTTGGGGCCTTCGTGGTCTGTCTGGACCCACGGAAGACGCCGCGAGCTCTCGCCGGGCACGCCTTCGACCATGACTTCCTGGCCTCCCTGCCCCCCGGCGTCGACCCCTGCGGTGAGAACGGCGAGTTTCACACCTGCGTCCACGCGGGCCCGATGTTCTCAAGGCCGGTACCCGTCCGGGTGGGGGAAACGGTGGAGCGCGAAGGTTTCATCTTCATCGACGTGCTCCTCGACCGAGGTTGACGCCGCGGGCCCGCGACGCCAGCCTGGGCGCGCGCCCGGTCGGCCGTTCCTTGACACGGTTTCCCGGCAATGCTATGTTCTATCTTAGGATTGGCACTCGCAAGGCGAGAGTGCTAGAGTTGTGAATCGTCCGGCGAATCGCCAAACGCAGACCCGGCAAGGGTTTACGGCCAGAACGGCTGACCCCATCTCACGGGAGGGAAGAGGATGTCGGACCACACGCATGATCCGGATTCCCGAAAGTTCGCCATCCTCATCGCCGTCGTCGACGATTACATCCAGACCGGCGAGCCCGTGGGTTCGCTGGCTCTGTTGGCCCGGCACGACCTGGGGGTCAGCCCGGCCACCATCCGCAACGAGATGGCCGAGCTCGAGAACCTGGGCTATCTGCAACAGCCGCACACCTCGGCCGGCCGCGTTCCGTCCGCCAAGGGCTATCGGCTCTACGTCGATTCCATTTCCGAGCCGACCGGCCTCGAGGACGTCGAGGCCCGCTGGATCCGCGAGGCCTACGATGCCCAGCGCGACGCGACCACGCTCATCCAGCAGACGGCCCGGCTGGTCTCGGAGGCTACCAGCTATACGGCCATGGTCCTCGGGCCGCGTTACGCCAAGGCCGTCTTCCGCGACCTGAAGTTCCTGCGGCTCCCCGGCGGTCGCCTGCTGATGGTCCTGACCACCGATGTCGGCCTCCTCGAGCACCGGGTCATCGACCTGCCCGACGGCCTGACCGACGAGGACCTGGCCGAGGTCTCGCGCAACCTGAACCAGAGCCTGCGCGGGCTCATCCTCGGCAAGCTGACCCGCGGCTACGTCCGCACGTTGGGCACCGGCTCGGCCGCGCAGCGCTGGCTCGTCGGCGCCATCTTCGACGCCCTCGGGGGGACCGGGCAGGCCGACGCCGACGACAAGGTCTACCTCGGCGGCACGGCCAACATCCTGAGCCAGCCTGACTTCGGCGACCTCGACGTGGTCCGCGACCTCCTGGGCTTTCTCGAGCGCGACCGGCTCGTGTCGGAGTTGCTCAGCCGGCCGCCGGCCGGCCACGTCCAGGTGTTCATCGGCGCGGAGAACCCCTATCAGGAACTGCAGAGCTGCAGCCTGGTCATGGCCGCCTTCGGGGCCGGCGAGCGGGTCATGGGCACCGTCGGTGTCCTCGGACCGACCCGCATGCGCTACGGCCACGTGATGTCCGTCGTCAGTTACGTCTCCGGGCAGTTGACCAACGTCCTCACCCGCCAGATGCGGCGGTGACACGGGCGCGAACCAAGGAGGGCCCTGATTGTCCAACGTCAAGCAGGTCTCCAGCGGCTCCGAAGTCGACGAGCGACTGGCCGCGCTATTGACCAACGCCAACGCCGTACGGGCCATCGCCTCGGCCGTCGAGGGCACCATCGGGCCCAAGGGGCTCGACACGATGCTCGTCGACCGCTTCGGCGAAGTCGTCATCACCAACGACGGCATCACCATCCTGACCCGCATGGAGGTCAACCACCCGGCCGCCCGGATGGTCATCAACACCGCCAAGGCCCAGGAGGAAGAGGTGGGCGACGGCACGACCACGGCCACCATCATGGCCGGGGCCCTCCTCGGCGAGGGCGTCAACCAGGTCGCCCGCGGCGTCCCGGTGACCCGGGTCATCGAGGGCATCCGCTACGGCGTCCGCCTGGCCATCGACCTCATCAAGGAGAAGGCCATCAAGGTCGCGGGCCTCGACGACCAACTCCTGCGCCGGGTGGCGCTGATCGCCGGCCGCGAGCACGAGGACATCGCCGACCTCGTCGTCGGCGCGGCCCGGATGATCGGGCCCGAGAAGCTCCTCGAAGCTCACTTCAAGCTGGCCGACACGGTCATCTCCGAGGAGGGCGCCGAGAACGAGGTCTTCCTCGGGGTCATCGTCGACAAGGAACGGCTCAACAAGCAGATGCCGCGGGAGGTCCGCGAGGCCCGCGTCCTCATCATCGACGACGCCCTGGAGCCCGAGGAACTCGAGGACGAGGCCCTCTCGACCGAAGCCGGTTTCGCCCGTTACATGGAGCTCCAGGAGGAGTTCAAGAAGAACCTCCGCAAGCTGGTAGAGCTCGGGGTCAACGTGGTCCTCGTCGACCGCGGGGTCGACGACCTGGCTGAAGAGGTCCTGACCGACGCCGGCGTCCTCGTCCTGAGCCGGGTCTCCTCGCGCGAGCTGCGCAAGGCGGCCGAGCACACCGGGGCCCGGACGATCAAGCGGACGGCCCTTCGCAAGGAACCCGACGACATCGCCCGGTACCTCGGCCGGGCCGAGCGGGTCTACGAAGATGAGAAGCTCGAGCAGACCCGTCTGGTCGGGGGCGGCGGGAAGCCGATGGCCACCATCCTGGTGGGCGCGGCCACCGAGGAGGTCGTCGGCGAACGCGAGCGCATCGCCAAAGACGCCGCTTCGGCGGTGCAGGTGGCCTTCAGGGCCGGGGTCGTCCCCGGGGGCGGCGCTATCGAGCTGGCCGTCGGCCGTGAGCTGGCCAAGCGCCGCGACGGGGCCAAGGGGATGAGCGTCTACGGTGTCGACTGCGTCGTCGAGGCCCTGAAGAAGCCGCTGGCCCAGATCGTCGGCAACGCCGGCTTCAACCCGCTGGAGAAGGTCGGCGACGTCATCGCCGCCCAGACCCGGCGGAAGCGCGACTCGCTGGCCGTCAACTGCGACAGCGGGGACATCGCCGACATGCTCGAACTGGGCGTGGTCGATCCGGCCCTGGTGAAGATCCATGCCCTGCGGGCCGCCGGGGAGATCGCCGAGGCCATCCTCCGCATCGACACCATCATCAAGATGAAAGAGCAGAAGGACCAGGCCGCGGCGGGCTCATCGGGCACGAGCGAGGATTTCTCGAAGAGCTTCTAGCGCCGGCCGCGACAGGCGCGGGCGCGAAGGCGCCGCGCGATAGCGGGAGGTCTTGAGCGTGAGCGAGAGTGCGGGCGGGAGCCGTTCCGGCGGACCGAGCCCTCAGGCGGTCGCCGCCTACCTGGCCGACGAGTTCCGGGACCGCGAGGGCATCGACCTGCGCCGCGACGAGCGGGCCTGGGCCCAGCTGCAGCAGGCGGCCCGACGGGTCATCGCTGACCTCGACCGTCGCCCGGTGACCAACGTCAATCTTCCGTGCATAACCTCCGACGCCGCCGGGCCGCGGCACCTCGACGTCACCGTGACCCGGGGGATCCTGGCCGGGCTCTGACCCGCCAGGTTACCGCATCCTCAATCCGCGTGTGCTTCGTCAAAGGAGTCGCGCCCCCTGGTGACGACTCCGCCCGTTAAGACAGGCGGCTTCTCGGATCACCTGCGGTGCCCTAGCCCTTCCGCATCCCCGAAGGCTCCGTCCGAGCCCGAAGTTGTTCGCTAAGCTATCCCCCGGCGCAGGATGTTGATCGCGGCGTTCACGTCCCGATGAAGTGAAGTTCCGCACTTCAGGCACCTGTGCCATCTCTGCGACAAGGACTTCTTGACGACACAGCCGCAACCGCTGCAGGCCTGTGATGTGTTCCGCGGGTCAACCCGGACAACCTGACGCCCAGCCTCTACCGCTTTGGCCTTCAGGATGTTGAGAAAGAGGTCCCAACCCGCATCGCTGATGCATCCTGCCAGACGGTGGTTCTTGAGCATGTTCCCTACCTTCAGATCCTCCACGGCGATGAGCCCGTATCTATCGACCAATGACCGAGCAACCTTATGGGCCGTATCCTTCCGCCGACTGGCAATATGCAGGTGCGCCTTGGCAAGCTGTTGGACGGCTTTCTTACGGCGATTGGAGCCCTTCCTCCGGCGTGATACTTGCCGCTGCAATCGCTTTAGGTTTCGTTCCGCCTTGCGCAGATGCTTGGATGCCGGGAAGAACTCACCATCGCTGGTGATAGCGAAGGATTCAAGCCCCAAGTCCACACCACAAACATTGTCTGATGGCGGCAGGACAACGGGTTCAACTTCGCAGGAGAATGAGGCGTACCAGCCATCGGCCAGTTTCCGAACCGTAACCGTCTTGATCTTGCCTTCCGGCGAGCGGTGTAGTTTGATCCTCAGCTTTCCAGCGTTCTGGATGTACAGGCGTCCATCTTTGAGGCCACACCCGTCACCGTAGGACGGGAACGTGATCGAGTGGTAGCGGCCCTTGCCCTTGAAGCGAGGATAGCCCGGCTTCTCACCTGCTTTCACCCGGCGGAAGAACGCTTGGAACGCTTTGTCCAAGCGGCGAAGCACATCCTGAGTGGCAGAGAAGTTTACCTTGGCCAGGTAGGAATTCCGCCTCCGTTGTTCCTTGAGCGTATTGGCTTGGTCGTAGTAGTTCAGGGACTTACCTTCGTTCTGGTAGGCATCCCGGCGTTCGGCCAGAGAGCGGTTATACAGGTGGCGACAGGTCTCCAGCATCTCGGTTAGCGTCATCTCCTGGGCCTTGGTCGGGTACAGACGGTACTGAAAGGCTTTGAGCACCCCGCTCACCGCCCTTTCTGGGACTCGATGTAAGGCGAACCGCTTCATCCGTGGCAGCGCTTACCAACCACAACCAGCAGAACTGGTGTTCGCAGTCCATAACTGTCTGGCAGCATCATGCTGAGAGGAGGGAGGGGCGTATTCCTCCGCCGTTTCAAAGCGGCGGTTCCTGCGCCTGGATTCATGACCGACAAACGAGACTATTACGAAGTCCTGGGGGTCGGACGGTCGACCGGTCAGGATGACATCAAGCGCGCCTACCGTCAACTCGCCAGGCAGCACCACCCCGACGCCAACCCGGGCGACCCCTCGGCCGGAGAGCGTTTCAAGGAGATCAACGAGGCCTACGAGGTCCTCAGCGACCCTGACAAACGCGCCCGTTACGACCAGTTCGGCCACGCCGGACTGGGCCGCGGGGTCAACGGGGCCGGCCCCGGGGCGGACTTCGGCCCCTTCGGCGACCTCGGCGGCATCTTCGACGCCTTCTTCGGCGGCGGCCGTCCGGGCGGTCGGCGCGGCCCCGAGCCGGGGGCCGACCTGCGTTACGACATGGAGCTGTCCCTCGAGGAAGCGGCCAGCGGGGTGACCCGTGAGATCCAGTTCAACCGCTGGGACTCCTGCCCCATCTGCGGCGGCAGCGGCGCCAAGCCGGGGACCAAGCCGGTGACCTGCCCCAAGTGCCACGGCACGGGCGAGATCCGCTTCAGTCAGAGCGGCTTCTTCGGCCAGTTCATCAACGTCCGCCCCTGCGACCGCTGCGGCGGCACGGGCCGCATCGTCGAGACGCCCTGCCCGGACTGCAAGGGGAAGGGCCGCGTCTACCGGCCTCGGAAGCTCGAGGTCAAGCTGCCGCCGGGGGTCGATGACGGTTCGCGGCTGCGGCTCCAGGGCGAGGGCGAGGGTGGCCCGAACGGCGGTCCCGCCGGTGACCTCTACGTCATCGTCAGCGTCAAGCCGCACCCGGTCTTCAAACGCGACGGGACGGAGATCTACTGCGACGTGCCGATCAATTTCGTCCAGGCCGCCCTGGGGGCGGAGATCGAAGTGCCGACTCTCGACGGCCCGTCCAACCTGAAGATCCCCGAAGGGACCCAGACCGACACCGTCTTCCGCCTGAAGGGCAAGGGCATGCCCAGCCTGCGCGGCTACGGCCGCGGCGACGAGCACGTCCGGGTGGTTGTCCAGACGCCCAAGCGCCTCACGGCCGAGCAGCGCCGGGCGCTCCTTGATTTCGCCAAGGCGAGCGGCGAAGAGGCTCGCGGGACGCACCCCGGTGGGGCGGCCGCGGCCTGGTACAAGCGAAGGGGGACGGCCAATTGACATCCTCCCACCCCTGAAGGGGCGGGATTCCCGAAGGGAAGTTACCAGGTTGCCCGGTCGGGATTTACTTCTTGGTGGCCTTGACCCGCTCCCGGATGCCGTGTGGTTCCTCCAGGGCGATAGCCGAGTTCACCACCTTCTGTGCTCCTCGGATGATGGTCCGCGAGATCTTATGATTCACGTCTTTCATCCAGCGATGTTCCTTGTCTTGATCCCGCTTGATGATGTGCGGTTTCTTGGCGCACGACAGAGAGTAGCGGCGGTTGAAGAACCGATTCCGCTTTGCTTGGACAGCACGGCCGGAGAGGAAACGATTTGCCTTTCCGTCAGTAGTGGAGACAACAGCAAGGTTCGCGACTCCCAGGTCAATACCGACTATGTTGGTTCCGGCGGGTTCGAGCATTTCCTCCCGCGCGGGCAAGAGCAGATACCACACCAACCATGCTCCTGTTTCCATTATACACCAGCGAACATGTGTTCGTCAATAAGGAGGGAGGCGCCAGTCCTTCCAGGGCTAGAGCCTTTGGGCTTCCTGGCGGCGATTTTGTGAAATGGGCCGAAGTTCGCGTCCGCGTGGCCGCCGAGGCGGTTGAGGCCGTGTCCAACGAATTGATCGAGGAGGGGGCCGGTGGCGTTGCCATCCAGGACCCGTCCCTTGTTGAGCTGGTCAAGAAGGGCCTGATCTGGGACGAGGTGATGGGGGGGCTGCCCTCAGGTCAGGGTCCGGGCCCGGCCTCGGCTCCGGCCTCGGAGGTAACCGTCGTGGCCCATTTCCCGGCCACCGAGCGCCTCGGGCCGCGGCTCGAACGGCTCGGCCGGCACCTCCGCGACCTGCGGGCCTCCGGCCTCGACCCCGGCCCGGCCGAGGTGTCCACGACCGAGGTCGACGACCGGGATTGGGTGGATGCCTGGAAAGCCTACTTCAAGCCGCGCCGCCTGGGGCGTCGGATGGTCATCCGACCGACCTGGGAAGAATACGAGTCCGGCCCGGACGACCTGGTCATCGTCCTCGACCCGGGGATGGCCTTCGGCACGGGCACGCACGCCACGACCGCCGGCTGTCTCCTGTTCCTTGAGGAGGTCATGGCCGGCGGGGAGCGGGTCATCGACGTCGGGACCGGGTCAGGGGTACTCGCCGTGGCCGCCGCCAAGCTCGGCGCGGCCACCGTGGCGGCCGTGGACCTCGACGAGGCTTCCATCATCGCCGCCAAGGCCAACGTCCTGGAGAACGGCGTGGCCGACCGGGTATCGGTGGCCATGGGCGACGCGGGGGTCTTCCTCGACGGGTTCGCTTCCGGCGCGACCGACCTTGTCGTCGCCAACCTGGTGGCCGGGCTGCTGGTCCGCTTCGCCGGGGGGGTCGCCCGGGGCCTGCGGCCGGGCGGCCTGGTCATCGGCTCGGGCATCGTCAACACGCGACTGGATGAGGTCGTCCGGGCCTTCGCCGAGGCCGGGCTGACCGTGGTCGACCGCAAGGACGAGGGCGATTGGGTGACCATCCTCGCGGCCAAGGGGTCGCGGGCAAAGGCCGACTCCGGGGCTAAGGGGGTGGGCGGCCATGCATAGGTTCTTCGTCGACGCCGGGGCGGTCGATGCCGTCCGCGGGATCGTCAGCTTCGGCCCCGAGCAGGTCCGCCAGATGAGCCGGGTGTTGCGCCTGCGCCCGGACGAGACGGTCATCGCCGTGGTCCCCGCCGGGCCGGGGGAAGCCGGGCGTGAGTTCGTCGCCCGCCCGGACGGGACGGTCGTCGCCGAACGGCCGGGCCAGGCGCTCGCGCCCGTGGCTATGACCCTCTTCCAGGGGCTGCCCAAGGGGGACAAGTTTGAACTCATCCTCCAGAAAGCGACGGAGCTCGGGGCCTCGGCGGTCGTGCCGGTCCTGACCGAGCGGACCGTGGCCAGACCGCGCCCCGAACAGGTGGCGGGGAAGCTGGCCCGATGGCGTGCCGTTGCCCGCGAGGCGGCCGAGCAATGCGGCCGATCCGACCTGCCCGACGTCGGCGCCCCGGTGGATTGGACCGCCGCCTGCGCCGCCGCGTCCGCGGTCGATCTGGCCCTGGTGCCGTGGGAGAACGAGACGGCCGGCGGTCTCAAGGACGCCGTCCGTTCGGCCACCGACGCGGCCGCCGCACACAGGGGGGCCGGCGCTCACGGCGCGGCCGCCGCCCCCGCCGCCCGCCTTCGCGTGGCCGTGTTCATCGGGCCCGAGGGCGGCCTGTCATCGCGCGAGGTCGAGGAGGCTCAAAGATCAGGCGTGCGCCCGGTCGGCCTCGGCCCGCGCATCTTGCGCACCGAGACGGCGGCCGTCGCCGCCCTGACCATGGTCCTCTATGAACTCGGCGATCTCGGTCGCCCGAGGAGCGTTGACGATGAGCGATGAAAGCGGCCACCGGCCCCGCGTGGCCGTCACCACCCTGGGCTGCAAGGTCAACCAATACGACAGCGAGGCCCTCTTGGGCGCTTTCACCCAGGCGGGCTACGACGTCGTCCACTCCCACGAGGACGCCGACGTCTACGTCATCAACACCTGCGTCGTCACCGGCCGGGCGGCGGCCAAGTCGCGTCAGCTGGTCCACCGCGTGGCCCGCGACCATCCCGGGGCCGTCGTCGCCGTTGCCGGCTGCTACCCGCAGACCGAACGGGCGGAGGTCCTCGATATCCCCGGGGTCGACGTCGTCATCGGCACCCGCGACCGCGACCACCTGGTTGAACTGGTCGAGCAGGCCCGGGAGAGCCACCTGGCCGCGCACCTGGCCGCGCCGATGACCGGCCTGCGCCTGACCCCGCCCGGCTCCGACGGCGAAGCCCGTCCGTGGTCCTACGAGGAACTGCCCATCGCCGAGTTCCACGGGCGGACCCGGGCCACGGTGAAGATCCAGGAAGGCTGCGAGCAGTTCTGCTCCTACTGCGTCATCCCATACGCCCGCGGACCGGTGCGCAGCCGGCGCCCCGAGGACGTCGTCGCCGAGGTCCGGCGGCTGGCCGCGGCGGGCTTCAAGGAGGTCGTCCTGACCGGCATCCACCTGGGCGCCTACGGCCGGGACCTGGGCGCCCACGACTCGGACCTTGGCCACGTCGACCTGGCCGCCGTCGTCGGGCGCCTGGCCGGGCTGCCGGGCCTGGCCCGGGTCAGGCTCAGCTCCATCGAGCCGATGGAGATAACCCCGGCCCTGGTCGACCTGATGGTCGGCGGGGTCCTCTGCCGTCACCTCCACGTCCCCCTGCAGAGCGGCTCGGCGCGGACCTTGGCGGCGATGAACCGTCACTACACCCCGGATGACTATCGCCGCGTCGTCGACGCCGCCCGCGCGAGGGTCCCGGGCCTGGCCGTCAGCACCGACATCATGGTCGGGTTTCCCGGCGAGACCGAGGCCGACTTCGAGGACAGCCTGGCCTTCGCCCGGTCGATGGGCTTCTCCCGGCTCCACGTCTTCAAGTACTCGCGGCGGCGCGGGACGCCCGCGGCCACCATGCCCGGCCAGGTCCCGGCGGTCGCCAAGGCCGCGCGCAGCGTCCGGCTCATCACCCTGGGCGAGGAGATGGGACTGGCCTTCGTCCGCGGGCAACTGGGGATGGCGGCCGAGGTCCTCGTCGAGGGAGAGGCGGAGAGGGGCGGACTCGAAGGCCTGACCGACAACTACATCCGCGTCCTCCTGGACGGCCCACCCGAGTGGCAGAACGAACTGGTGCCGGTCACCCTCGAGGCCGCGACGGCCCCAGGGGAAGCGTCCGGACGGGCGAAAAACATTTCGGAAGTCTAAAATAACGAAAAAGGAAATCGTCATTGCGGCGAAGACAATCGCCGGTGAACCATCCCCAAATGCCTCCGGGTCTACCCGGGGCTTCTTTTTTTGCCTCTTGCAAGGTTTTAGATGAATTGGTCTTAAATCCCAGGCCCGAAACGCCGATGTACGTGGTAGAGCCCCCGCACTTGCGGACCAGTCCGCCAAATCTTCAAGCCGAACCCGGCGAGGTCAGACGCGAGGAAAGGTGAAAGACAATGCTTCGTGCCAAACTTCTCTCCAAGCTGCGAATCAAGGTCGGGACCAGAGTCATGGGTGGATTCGGGTTCATCCTGGCCCTCATGCTCATCGTCGGGGCCATCGGTCTCTTGATGCTCGGCCGGGTCAACCGGGAGGTGAGCGACCTCAGCGGCGACCTGATGCCGAATGTCCAGCACCTATGGCAGATCAAGGCCGACCTGGCCGATCTCAACCGCCTCGACATGGCCTTTTTCCTCGCGACGGACTCCGCCACCAGGGCTCAGCGCTCCGAGGCCATCAACAAGACGACCGGCGACCTCACCGCCGCCGTGGCCGCGGTGGACAAGTCCATCCCCCAGACCGGTCCTGAGCGGGAGGCCTTCGCAGACCTCAACGGCAAGGTCTCGGCCTACCTCGCCACCCACGATGCGACGGCCTTCGCCGTGGCCAATCAGGCGACCGAAAAGCTCCTGACCATTTACGACGTCCAGGCGACGGCCGGCCGCGTGACGGCCGCGCGCCTGTATCGCCAAGCGGTGGCCGTCTCCGTGGCCGCCGGCGTGGCCTGTACCATCATCGGTCTGGTCCTGGCCCTGGTCATCGCCAGGGACGTGGAACGGCCGGTGGCCGCGGCCGTCGCCAACGCCCTGCGCCTGGCGGAAGGCGACCTTCAGGTCAAGGAAGTGCGCACCTTCTACAACGACGAGCTGGCCGACCTGGCCCAGGCCTTCAACCGGATGGCCGACCACCTGAGGGAGGTCGTCGGCGAGATCGCCAAGGCCGCCAAGGAGGTCGCCATCACCGGGGAGGCCCTGTCTTCCTCGAGCACGCAGGTCGGGCAGGCCGTCGGCCAGGTCACCGCGGCCGTCACCGGCATCGCCGGCGGGGCCACCGAGCAGTCGCGGAACCTGAACGACACGGCGGCCGGGGTCGGTCAGTTGAAGGAGACCATCGACCAGATCGCCAAGGGCGCTCAGGAGCAGGCCCATGCGACCAGCAACGCCTCGCTGGATGTCCAGCGCATGGCCGACGCCGTCGAACGAATCCGGTACACCGCCGGCGAACTCGAGCAATCGGCCCGGGCCACCGCCGAGTCGGCCCAGAGCGGCGGGGAGACCGTCCGGGCGGCCATCGCCGGGATGGAGGAGATCAAACGAGCGGTCTTCGAGACCGCCGAGCGCCTCAAGGAACTGGGCCAGAGCTCGACCCAGATCGGCCAGATCATCCAGGTCATCGACGAGATCGCCGGGCAGACCAATCTTCTGGCCCTCAACGCGGCCATCGAGGCGGCCCGCGCGGGAGAGTCCGGCCGCGGCTTCGCCATCGTCGCCGAGGAAGTCCGGAAGCTCGCCGAGCGCTCCTCGCGGGCGACCCGCGAGATCGGCGACCTCATCACCGGCATGCAGCAGGGCACCAACGGCGCCGTCAAGGCGATGACCGCCGGGACGGCCCAGGTCGAGAAGGGTGTGACCCTCGCCGCCGGAGCCGGGCGGGCTCTGGACCTCATCTTCTCGACCGTCGACGAGACCGTCTCGCGGATCAAGGGGATCGTCGAGGCCGCCGCCCAGGCCGGCCAGAGCAGCATGGAAGTGGTCAAGTCGGTCGACCGGGTGGCCTCGGTGGCCGAGGAGAACAGCGCCGCGACCGAGCAGATGGCCGCCTCGGCCAACCAGGCCGCGGACGCGGTGGGCCGGGCTGCCGCCGTCTCCCAGGAGAACGCGGCGTCCTCCGAACAGGTCTCGGCCGCGACCGAGCAGATGAACGCCTCGATGGAGGAGATCGTGGCTTCGGTCCAGTCCCTGGCGACCATGGCCGAACGCCTGGAGGGCTTGGTTGGGCGGTTCAAGGTTTGAGGGACGGGCGGCCGGCCGCCCGCCTGCTGGACCGCGTCGAAACAGCGGCGCCGAGGCGATAAGCCCCGGCGCTTCGTCATTCATTCCTATGGCGAGCCGCAGTGAGGTTCAGCCCCGCCGGACCCCCATCGCCTCGAAGTACTCCGCGGCGACCCTGAAGCCCAGAGACTCCGCCGTGCGGCGCGAGGGGACGTTGCGGTCGACGCACTCGTAGACGGGCTGGCCGCCCTCTTGCAGGATGTGGTTGGCGCAGGCCGCCACGACGTCGTGACCCAGACCCTGGCCCCGGCGGTCCTCACGGACGTACACGTTGCCGATGGCCCAGTGGCCGTCGAAGAGCGGGAAGGCCCAGCCGTCGGCGAGCCAGGTCCCGCCGTCGATGACGCCGAAGACCTTCACCCGCAAATCCGGCGAGGACAGGGCGCGGGGCGAGACTTGGCGCTGGGCCTCAAGGACCGCCAGGTCCCCGGTATCGAACGGACGGGCTGTCCGGACCGGGAACGGCTCGCGGTCGTCACGCGTATAGACTAGCCCCTGATCGCCGCCGCCGAAGTCAACCATGTCAGCCAGGGCCTGGTGCAGATTCGAGGGCATCACCCACAGGCGCGGCTCGCCGGCCGGCACCTCTGCGGTGAGGGTCATTTGGGTCCGGCGCTCGCCGGTCGAGAACACGGCGAAGCCGGGCATCCCCGGCCGTGGCGCCGGAATGACGGCCAGCAGGCCGGCTTCCGGTTTTTCATCGTCGAAGAGGAACTCGGCCCCGGGCATTCGCGTCTTACCCAACAGGTGGACGTTCTCGAGCGGGCGGCGCATCATAGCGGCCATGGCCGCCGGCGGCGGGGACGAGGAGCGGGTCAGGGGCATCCTCGAGACCTCCTCTCCAGAGCCTGGTGCTCGCCCAGATTATAACACCAGCCCGGCCGGTACCACAATCTGCCAACCGGCCCGGCCGTGCCGCTCTAAAGGGATAAGCTTTTTCCCCGTTGAATAGCCTATTATTGTTTTTCGCGCACCTGGAGAGCCTGTTGCAGGCGCGAATGGGGAGGTTACCTTGTTGAGCCGCAAGATACGCGTCGGGGTCGTTTTCGGAGGCCGTTCGGGGGAGCACGAGGTCTCGCTGATGTCGGCCTCTTCGATCATCAACGCCATCGACAAAGACCGGTATGAGGTCGTCCCCATCGGGATCACCCGCTCGGGGAAATGGCTCCTGTCCGGCGACCCCTTGAAAGCCCTGAAGTCGGGCATCGAGGAGGCGACCGGCACGCCGCTGGCCTTCCTCACCGACCCCGACCGACCCGCGCTGGTCAGGCTGTCCGAAGAAGGGACCGCGCTGCCGGCGCCGGTCGAGGGCGGCAAGGTCGCGCCCGCCGGCGCCCCTCTGGAGACGGTCGACGTGGTCTTCCCCGTCCTGCACGGGACCTACGGCGAGGACGGCACTGTCCAGGGCCTGCTCGAGCTGGCCAACCTGCCCTATGTCGGGGCCGGCGTCCTGGCCTCGTCGGTCGGTATGGACAAGGCGATGGCCAAGGCCGTCTGGCGTGAACGCGGCTTGCCCATTGTCGACTATCTTGTCTACCTGCGCCGCGATTGGGAGCAGCGGCCGGACGCGGTGGTCCGGGAGATCGAGGTCAAGTTCGGTTACCCGGTCTTCATCAAGCCGGCCAACCTCGGCTCCAGCGTCGGCATCAGCAAGGCCCACGACCAGGAGGAGTTGCGCAAGGCGATGGCCCTGGCCGCCCGCTACGACCGCCGCATCCTCGCCGAGAAGGCCGTCGACGCCCGCGAGATCGAGTGCAGCGTCCTCGGCAACGACGACCCGGTGGCCTCGGTCCCCGGCGAGGTCGTCCCGTGCAACGAGTTCTATGACTACAACGCCAAGTACATCGATGACCGCTCGGAGCTGAAGATCCCGGCCGAACTACCGCCGGGCGTGGCCGCCGAGGTCAGGCGGCTCGCCGTCGAGGCCTTCAAGGCCATCGACGGGGCGGGCATGGCCCGGGCCGACTTCTTCCTCGAACGGGGCACCAACAAGCTGTACATCAACGAGGTCAACACCATCCCGGGCTTCACCAAGATAAGCATGTACCCGAAGCTCTGGGAGGCCAGCGGCCTGTCCTATACCGACCTCATCAACCGCCTCATCGAGCTGGCCATTGAGCGGCACGCCGAGAAGAACCGGACCGAGACCATCTACCGCGCGGAGTCCTGAGATGCGTTTCGAGCCTCCGCTCGTCCCCGGCCGCCTCGTTGCCCGGCAGAACCGTTTCTCGGCCGCGGTCGAGGTGGACAAGTCGATCGTGATGGCCCACGTGGCCAACTCCGGCCGCCTGCGGGAGCTACTCGTCCCCGGGGCGGCCGTCTATCTTGAGCCGCGGCCGCGCGAAGGCCGCGTCTGCCCGTACGACCTAGCCCTGGTGGAGCACCAGGGCCGTCTGGTCTCGATCGACGCGCGGGTCCCCAACCGGGTCATCGGCGAGGCTCTGGCCCGTGGCGCGCTCGAACCCTTCCGCGAATACCCGCTGGTCTTCGCCGAGCGGCGGTTGGGCAAGAGCCGCCTTGATTTCGCCCTCGCGACCGCGGCCGCTGAAGATTCGCCGGCGGACGGGGCCGACGCGCGCGCTGCCTGTTTCATCGAGGTCAAGTCGTGCACCCTGGTCGTCGACGGGGAGGCTCGCTTCCCGGACGCGCCGACGGCCCGCGGGGCCCGGCACCTCGATGAATTGCGCCGTTTGCGGCACCGCGGTGGCCGCGCCGCGGCCATCTTCTGCGTGCAGCGCGACGACGCCGTCGCCTTCGCCCCCAACGACGCGACCGACCCCGGCTTCGGCCAGGCTCTGCGCCGGGCGATGAAGGCCGGGGTCGAGGTCTACGCCTATCGGTGCCGGGTCGGGCTCGACGGGATCGCCATCGAGGGCCAGGTGCCCATCCGCGTCTGAGCGGCGGCAGGCCGCCTCGGGCCCACTCGGGCTGGCGGGGCGGGGACTGGTCAGGTCCGGTGGATGTCCCACTCGACGTTCATGTTGATGCCGGCGTCCTTCAGCAGGTTGTAGGCCGGGCAACGATCGGCCCAGGCCCGCTTGACCTCCTCGAGCCGCTCGGGCGAGGCGTCGGTGATCAGGCTGACTCGCTCGGTGACCCGCTGGAAGTGCTCGCTGACCCGGGGGTTGCCCTGGAACCCGCGCGGGTCGATGGTCCCGCCGGCGCTTATCTCGATGCCGGCGATGGCCACCCCGATCTCTTTGGCGACCATCTTTAGGATGATGGCCGTGCAGCCGCACAGGGCGGCCAGGACGTACTCCATCGGGCTCGGACCGGCGTCGCCGCCGCCCATGGCCGGGGGCTCGTCCATGAACAGCGGCGGGAAGTCGCGGACGTAGACGGCCGTCTTGGCCTGGCCCTCCCAGCGGGCGCGGACGTCCAGTTTGAGCGGTTCGACGGTGGTGGTCTCCATCTGTTCTTCAACCCCTTTTGCTGACGGCCGGCTCACGGCCGATCGCCCATGCGGCTATCCTTCCCGTTTCCGGGGTGCTTTCTGCGATGAGCGAGGTGGCTTCACCCCCCGGCGGCTGGCGCCGGAGGAGGACCATCTGCTCCCTGACCTGGGCTACCGGCTGACCAACCTGTCGCCCGGGCCACCCCGGGGCACGGCCGACCTGAAGACGGCCGACTACCGGCAGGGCGCGGCCGTCCTCGCCGCGAAGATAGAGAAGTACAGGCCGCGAGTCGTGGCCTATCCGAGCGGCCGCAGCGCCATCCCCTTCGCCGAGAAGGTCGCCGCCTTCAGGGCCCTGCGCGCGAACAGGGCCCTGCGCGAACTCGTCGCCGACCAAGTCAAGAGGTGACCCTGTTGCCCTCATTGTTCGACCCGTTCCATTTGAACGGACTGCGCCTCAGGAACCGCGTGGTCATGGCCCCGATGGTCAGCGACTACGCGACCGAGGACGGGGAGGTCACCCTGCGCCTCATCAGCTACTATGGGGAGCGGGCCGACGGCGGCGTCGGGCTCATCACCGTCGAGGCCACGGCGGTCAGCCCAAACGGCCGGCTCGGTCAGAACCAGCTCGGCATCTGGGCCGACGACCAGCTTCAGGGCCTCCGCTACCTGGTCGAGCGGATCCACGCCACCGGCGCCATGGTCGCCGTCCAGCTGCACCACGCCGGCCGGCAGTCGTCCTTCGGGGCGCGGACTCACGCCGACCTGGTCGCGCCGTCACCCATCCCTTCGCCGACCCTGCCCCTCTCGAAGCCGCGGGAACTGGCCCCCGCCGAGGTCCGGGCCATCGTCCCGGACTTCGCCCGGGCCGCCCGGCGGGCCGTCACGGCCGGCTTCGACGCCATCGAGGTCCATGCCGCCCACGGCTATCTGCTCAACCAGTTCCTCTCGCCCTTCTCGAACTACCGGACCGACGAGTACGGTGGCGACCTCGAGGGTCGCCTGCGCTTCCCGCTCGAGGTCCTGTCGGCTGTGCGCGCGGCCGCCGGCCCTGATTTCCCGGTGGGGGTTCGGATCAGCGCCGATGAATACGTCCCCGGGGGCCACACCCTGGCCGAGAGCGCCGTCGTCGCCCGCCGCCTGGTCGAGTCCGGGGCTCATTACATCCACGTCTCGTCCGGCGTCCCCGGCGGCCATGCCCCGCCCGATGCTTCGGGCAGCGACTTCAGCGCCACGGTCCTTCTGGCCCGCGGCGTGAAGCAGGTGCTGACGGTCAACGGCCTGGCCGCCCCGGTCATCGCTGTCGGCCGGGTCATCCGCCCGTCGACGGCGCGCCGTATCGTCGAGGAAGGCCTGGCCGACCTGGTCGCTGTCGGCCGGGCCGTTCTGGCCGACCCGCTGTGGGTTCGCAAGGCCGCCGCCGGGCTGGACGACGAGATCAGGGTCTGCTCGGGCTGCCGCGACTGCATTCACCACGAGCGCGGGTGTCCCCCACTCGCCAAGAGAGCCGGCTGACGCCCCCTGGCCGCGCGTCACCGCGGGACGATGGACGTCTACCGTCGAACGATAGGAGGTCCTGGCCGATGATGAAAAAAACGCTCTTCGTCAACGGCCGCATCCACACCCTTGACGCCCAGAAGCCAATGGTGGCGGCCATCGCCGCGCAGGGCGGCCGGATCGTCGCCGCCGGCGAGGACCACGAGGTCATCAGCCTGAAGGGCGCCGCCGATGAGGTCATCGACCTCGAGGGCCGGACGGCTCTGCCCGGGTTCACCGATAGCCACGTCCACTTCCTCTCTCTTTCGGAGCGGTTCGAGGAGGTCGACCTGGAGGGGGCGGCCAGCCTCGAGGAGGCCCTGCGCCGCGTGGCCAAGGGCGCCGCGGCGGCCTCGCCAGGCGGCTGGGTCACCGGCGGCGGCTGGAACAAGAACCTCTGGGGCGGCTTCCCCACCCGCGGGGACCTTGACCGCGTCGCGGCCGACCGGGCGGTCGCCATGAGCAGCAAGGACGGGCACGCCCTGTGGGTCAACTCGAAGGCCCTGGCCGTCGCCGGGGTCACCCGCGCCACCGAGGACCCACCCAACGGGGCTATCCAGCGGGCCGGGGACGGCGAGCCGACCGGCATCCTCTTCGAGTTCGCCCAGGGGCTGGTCTACCGCCATGTCCCACCCCGCACGGCCGCGGACTACGCGCGGCTGCTGGCTCGCGGCATCCGCGAGGCCCATGCCCTGGGGCTCGTCGGAGTCCATTGCCCCGAGGGAACCGAGGCCTTCCGCGCCTTCCAGGACGTCAGGGCGGCCGGCGCCCTTGATTTCCGCGTCTTCATGATGGGCCCCGCCGAGGCCCTTCCGGCAGCCATCCCGCTGGGCCTGCGGACCGGCTTCGGTGACGAGTTCCTCCGTGTCGGAGCGGTCAAGGCCTTCGCCGACGGTGCCCTGGGGCCGCAGACCGCCGACATGCTCGACGACTACGAGGACCGCCCGGGTTACCGCGGCATCGCCACGACCACCCCCGAGACGGTGAAAGAACTGGTCGCCACGGCCACCCGCAGCGATTTCTCCATGGCCATCCACGCCATCGGGGACCGGGCCAACCGCATCGTCCTCGACGCCTACGAGGCCGTGGTCGAGGAGAGCCGCGCCCGCGGCCTGCGTCACCGCATCGAGCACGCCCAGCTCCTGCACCCCGATGACCTGCCGCGCTTCGCCCGGCTCGGAGTCATCGCCTCGGTCCAACCCATCCACGCCACCTCCGACCGCTATATCGCCGACAAGTACTGGGGCGCGCGCGCCCGCCTGGCCTACCCATTCCGGTCGCTGCTGGCCTCCGGCGCCCGCCTGTGCTTCGGCTCCGACGGACCGGTCGAATCCATCGACCCGCTCAAGGGCATCTACGCGGCGGTCACGCGGAAGCGGGCCGACGAGCCGGACAGCCGCCCGTGGTACCCCGAAGAGCGCCTGACCGTCGACGAGGCCGTCCGCGGCTACACCGAATGGGCCGCCTACGCCTCGCGCGAGGAGCGCTCGCGCGGCACGCTTTCCCCGGGCAAGCTGGCCGACCTCATCGTCCTCTCGCGGGACATCTTCAACGAGCCACCGGAGGTCATCCCCGAGACCCGCGTGCTGATGACCGTCGTCGGCGGGAAGGTCGTCCACCGAGCCGGCTGACCGGTCTGTAAACCGTCGACAATCGGTTTCCAAGAAAGGGATTCTTCCCCGGGAATCGAATAAATGGGACGGCCCTTTCCGATACTCTACCTGATAACGCCGTCATCCCACAAACAGTCCGACTCGGAGGTTTCGAAGGCATGGAGAAATGTCTCTTCTGCCGCCTCGCGGCCGGCGAGATCCCCAGCGACACCTTGTTCGAAGACGACCGGGTGAAGGCTTTTAAAGACATCAACCCGGGCGCCCCGGTGCATTTCCTGGTCATCCCGAAGGAGCACATCGCGTCCGTCCGCGACCTGGCCGAGCACGACGCCGATCTGCTTGGGCACATCTTCGACGTCATCAACACGCAGGCCAAAAGAGCCGGACTGGTACCGAACGGTTATCGGATCGTCGTCAATCACGGCGCCGACGCCGGTCAATCGGTGCAACATCTGCATTTTCACGTCCTCGGCGGACGTAAGTTAAGCTGGCCGCCGGGCTAAAGAACGGGCGTCACAAAAGCCTCGCCTATTGATTGACATAACGAAATGCGGCATAGTATAATCTTTCTGTCTGTCCGGAGCATCTGATTAGGACAGGCATAATCAGGCCAACAGGCCCACCCCCATCAGGCGAGGGGAGGGATAATCGTGGAAGTCAAGATTGGTAAGAACGAGAGTCTCGAGAACGCGCTGCGCCGGTTCAAGCGGCAGTGTCAGAAGTCCGGTGTCCTCGCTGAGGCACGCCGGCGTGAGCACTACGACAAGCCCAGCGTGAAGCGGAAGAAGAAGTCCGAGGCGGCGAGGAAGCGCCGATATCGTTAAGAGACATGGCTGGGCCCGACGGGCCCAGCTTTTGTTCATTTTCATCACAACGGCCCGGTCGCCCGACCGGATGGAGGTGTCGACGGTGACCCTTAAAGAGCGGCTCAACGAGGACATGAAGACGGCCATGAAGGAGCGCGAGGCCGGCAAGGAGAGGCTCTCGGTCATTCGCCTGATCCGCGCGGCCGTCAAGAACCTGGAGATCGAACGCGGCCACGAGCTGTCCGACGAGGAGGTCCTCGAGGTCCTGGCGCGCGAGGTCAAGCAGCGTCGCGACGCCATCATCGAGTACCAGAAGGCCGACCGGCCTGACTTCGTGGCCAGCCTCGAACGGGAGATCGAGATCGTCCTCGGCTACATGCCGAAGCAGATGTCGGCCGACGAGATAAGGGCCCTGGCCAAGGAGGTCATCGCCCAGACCGGGGTCAAGGACGCCAAGGAGATCGGCAAGGTCATGGGCGTCCTGATGCCCAAGGTCAAGGGCAAGGCCGACGGCAAGCTGGTCAACCAGATCGTCCGCGAACTGCTGGCCTGACCGGCCGGCCTGAGAGGGAGGGGGTCATCGAGGCCCCCTCCTTTTTTCATGCCCCCGCCCGAGGCCGCATAGTCTGTGAAGAACCGGGCCGCGTGGGGCCTGAACGCGGGGGTGCGAAGATGGCGGAAAAGGCGAAGCGGCCGCGGCCGGAACGGGCCATCGAGGAGCGGATGACCCGCTACCGGGTCCGCAGTCGCCGCCTCCGGCAGAAGATCGCCAACCTGCTCGAGCTCCCCAGTGACGTGGTCCTCGACCTGCCCCGCGTCGTCCTGGTCGGCAACGTCCAGGCGGTCATCGAGAACCATCGGGGGCTCATCGAGTATTCCCCCGGCCTGGTCCGCGTCGGCCTCGACGCCGGCCAACTCGTCCTCACCGGCGAGAACCTGGTCATCGGCACCGTGGGGGCCGAGGACATGATCGTCCTCGGACGCATCATCGGCCTGGAGTACCGGGCGTAGCGCGGCCCGCGGCCCCGCCGCCCGGCCGGGGGGGCTCATACGACGATGCTGGTCTCCCGGCTCATCGCCTACCTCATAGGCTACCTCATCCTCAGGGTCGAGGGGCAGAACCCGGAACGCCTCGTCAACCTGGCCATCAAGGAGGGCATCCCGGTCTGGAACATCGAGGCCGGGCGCCACGTCCTTCGCATCCGCGTTCCCGCCCACCACTTCCGGACCCTCCATCCCCTGGCCCGTCGCGCCCGGACGATGATCCACATCGAACGCCGCCTCGGCCTGCCCTTCGGCGCCCAGCTCATCCTGAAGCGCCAGGGCCTGGCCATCGGCGTTCTCCTGTTTCTGGCCGGCCTCTTCGTCCTGTCGTCCTTCGTCTGGAGCGTCGAGGTCAGCGGCCTGGAGACCCTCCCGCCCGACGCCGTCCTGCAGGGGGCCGCCCGGCTCGGCCTCCGTCCCGGCGTCCTGAAGCGCTCAGTGGACTACCACCGCGTCGAGACGGGCCTCGTCCTCGCGGTCCGCGAGATCTCCTGGGCCGGGCTGGAGTTCCACGGGACGCGGGCCCTCCTGAAGGTGGTCGAGAAGGCCCTGCCGCCCGCCGAGCCGCCGGCGAACACCCCGGCCCACGTCATCGCCTCGAAGAGCGGGCTCCTCACCGACGTCATGGTCCTCAAAGGCACCGGCCTGGCCCAGGCCGGTCAGACCGTCAGCCAGGGCCAGATCATCATCTCCGGGCTCATCGGGCTGTCGGCCGAGGAGCAGCTCGGCCTGGTGAAGCCGAGGGAACTGCCCGGGGGGCTGCCCCCCTGGACAGCGCTGGTCCACGCCACCGGCATCGTCCGGGCCCGCGTCTGGTATCGCGGCCATGGTGAGGCCCTCCTGACCCGGTACCTCCGTGACCGGACGGGGCGGGTGGCGACCCGTGTCCTCATCAAAATCGGAGGGCAGGAAATAATAGTCAAAGGCCAGGGCGACGTACCCTTCGGGGAGTACGACACGGAGGTCGCCCGGCGGTCCCTGCCGGTGTGGAGGAATATAAGGATTCCTGTCGAAGTCATTGTGACGACATTTCACCAAGTCAAGCTGGTCGAAGAGGCCGTCGCGGCCGAAGTCGCCGAGCAGGATGCCCGGGAGAACGCCATCATTCAGGCGATGACGAAGGTCCCACCCGGCGTCCGCCTCCTCGGCGTCCAGTCAGCGGTGACGTCGAATGATGGCAAAGTGAGCGTCGACGTGGTCGTCGAGACCCTCGAGGACATCGGCCTGGCCGAACCGGTGACCCGCTGACCACGGGCGCGGCCGGCCGCAACAGGGAGGTCAGAACACCAGTTTTGGAGTCAAGAGAGACGGAGATCAGGGTCCCCATCCTCAGCAACGATGAAGCCCGGAATCTCTTCGGCCGCTTCGACCAGAACCTCAAGGTGGTCGAGGAGGGCTTCCCGGTGAAGATCGTCAGCCGGGGCGACGAGGTCGTCATCACCGGCTCACCGGAGGACGCCGAGAAGGTCTCCAACCTCGTTCGACAACTCTTGGACCTTCTCCGCTCGGGCGTCAATGTCTCCGGGCGGGAGGTCAAGTATGCTGTCCGACTTGCCCAGGAGGGGGAACACGCCGACCTGGGCGATGTCTTCTCAGACGTGGTCTGCGTGACCACCCGCGGGAAGCCCATCAAGCCCAAGACGCTGGGGCAGAAGGAATACGTCGAGGCCATCCGGCAGAACGGCCTCGTCTTCGGGATCGGCCCGGCCGGCACCGGCAAGACCTACCTGGCCATGGCCATGGCCGTCCAGGCCTTCAAGAACAAAGAGGTCAACCGGATAATCCTGACCCGCCCGGCCGTCGAGGCCGGCGAGAAGCTCGGCTTCCTCCCCGGTGACCTGCAGGAGAAGGTCGACCCGTACCTTCGGCCGCTCTACGATGCCCTCTACGACATCCTCGGGCTGGATTCGTTCCAGCGCCACATGGAGCGCGGGATGATCGAGGTCGCGCCGCTGGCCTACATGCGCGGCCGGACCCTCGACGACTCCTTCATCATCCTCGACGAGGCCCAGAACACCACGCCCGAGCAGATGAAGATGTTCCTGACCCGCCTCGGCTTCGGCTCCAGGGCCGTCGTCACCGGGGACATCACCCAGGTCGACCTGCCGCGCGGCAAGTTCTCGGGCCTGGAAGAGGTCCGCACCGTCCTCCACGACGTCGACGGCATCGCCTTCGTCTACCTGAGCGACCGTGACGTGGTCCGCCACGAACTGGTCCAGAAGATAATCAAGGCCTACGAGCGCTTCAATTCGGCCCGCAAGAACGAAACCGGCCCGGCGGAAACGAGCTGAGTCCTTGGTGTCCATCGAAGACCTCGGCAAGAGGTGGAACCGTTTCTTCAACCAACGCCTGCTGCCGGATCCCGCCCAACGGCGCCTCGTCTGGGCGGTTGTCTTCTTTGTGCTCCTGACAGCCGTCATCGCCGGCTACTCGCGCCCGGAGAAGGTCTCGGTCCAGGCCGGACAGCCCGCCTCGCGGGACATCGACGCCCCGAAGACCATCATCAACCGGCCGGAGACCGATCGCCTGCGTCAGGAGCAGGCGGCGGCCGTCCCGGACGTCTACGAACTCAACCCGTCGGTGTCCAAGGCCGCCGCCGAAGACGTCTCCCGCTTCTTCGCCAAGGCCAAAGAGGTGCGAGCCGACGCCGCCCTGACCTATCAGCAGAAACTGGCCAAGCTCAAGGCCGAAAGTGGCGTGACCCTCGATGATGAGAGCCTTGCCCTGGCCCTGCGGGCCGGCCCGGCCGGACTTGCCAACCTCGAGACGTGGACGAGCGGGGTCGTCGGCCAGGTCATGCAAGGCAGCCTGCGGGCCGACACCATGGACGCCGCCAAGCAGCAGGTCGACGCCCAGGTGGCGGCCCTTCAGCTGACCTCGGCCGACCGCAACTTCGTCTCGGCCTTGACCAAGGCCACCGTCCGTCCCAACACGGTCCTCAACCAGGCGGCCACCCAGGCCCGGCGCCAGGAAGCGATGGACTCGGTCGAGCCGGTCAAGATCCTGAAAGGGCAGCGCATCGTGCGCGAGGGGGCCATCGTCACCCCCGCGGACGTCGCCATCCTGCAGGACCTGGGCCT
Organism: Bacillota bacterium; assembly: GCA_021787335.1. Classification (GTDB taxonomy): domain Bacteria; phylum Bacillota; class Sulfobacillia; order JAJYWN01; family JAJZPE01; genus JAJZPE01. The sequence continues at coordinate 72,467 of JAJYMC010000003.1, forward strand.
CCTCCGGCAGGGCTTCGACCTTGCCTACTTCGCCGGCGCGGCGGCCATGGCCGCCATCCTCATCGCTGCCGTCGGTCTGTACCTGAGGGTCATGGCCCGTAAGGTCTACGACAACGAGCCGGCCCTGATCATGCTCGGGATCATCCTCGTCGTCACGGCCTTCCTGGCCGGCGCGGTCAACACCATCTCCGGTTACCTGGCCCCGGTGGCCTTCGGGACGATGCTCGTGGCCATCCTCATCGACCGGCCGACGGCCATCGTCTTCGCCCTCATCCTGGCCATCGTCACCGGGCTGGTCAACGGCAACGACTTCCGCTTTGTCACCGTCGCCCTCCTGGGCGGCCTGGCCGGCGTCTTCTCGGTGGCCAGGGTCGGCCAGCGGTCCGACGTCATGCGGGCCGGCTTCCTGGTCGGCCTGGCCAACCTGTCGGGCATCCTGGCCCTGTCCCTCATCGGGGCCCGCTCCCTGTACGAGGTCGAGACGTGGCGGACCTACCTGTGGGGGATGGTCAACGGCCTCGTCGCCTCCATCCTGGCCATCGGTTCGTTGCCCTTCTTCGAGAACTTCTTCGGCGTCATCACCTCGGTCAAGCTCCTCGAGATCTCCAACCCCGGCCAGCCGCTCCTTCAGAAGCTGCTGCTCGAGGCGCCGGGGACCTACCACCATAGCATCATGGTGGCCAACCTGGCCGAGGCGGCCACCGAGGCCATCGGCGGCGACCCGCTCCTGGCCCGCGTCGGCGCCTACTACCACGATGTCGGCAAGACCAAGCGGCCCTACTTCTTCATTGACAACCAGTTCGGCGTGGAGAACCCGCACGACAAGATCTCGCCCTCGCTCTCCACCCTCATCATCACCTCGCATGTCCGCGACGGTGTCGACCTGGCCCAGCAGTACCACCTGCCGCCGGCCATCATCGATATCGTCCGCCAGCACCACGGGACCTCGCTGGTGTCCTACTTCTTCTCCCGGGCGACCGAGAACGGCCGCGCCGAGGAGGTCGTCGAAGAGGACTTCCGCTACGAGGGCCCGCGCCCGCAGACCCGCGAGGGGGCCGTGGTGATGCTGGCCGACTCGGTCGAGGCGGCCGTCCGCTCGTTGTCCAAGCCCACCCCTGGCCGCATCGAGACGTTGGTCCGCAAGATCATCAAGGACCGCCTCGACGACGGGCAGTTGAACTCGTCCGACCTGACCCTGCGCGACCTCGACGCCATCGCCTCTTCGTTCGTCCGCGTCCTTTCCGGCATCTTCCACCCGCGCATCGAGTACCCCGACACCGTGCTGGCCGAGCTCCGCAAGGAGACCAGGAATGGCAAGAACGGCCGGGAAAACGGGAAGGATAGCGGGAAGGAAGTCCAGAACGGGGCCGACCATACGAACGGGGAGAGTGACGCCAATGGCCGTACTGATAAGTAACATCCAGGATAAGGTGCCGGTCGACGAACGCCTGGAGGACCTCGTCCGCCGGACGGTCGAGGCCGGGCTGGCCGAGGAACTTTCGCCGGCCGCCCGCGACCGCGCCGAGGTCAGCGTGGCCCTGGTCGATGACGACCACATCCATGAGCTGAACCGGAAGTATCGCGACACCGATTGCGCGACCGACGTCCTGTCCTTCGCCATGCTGGAAGGGATCGACGGCGAGGAGGGCCCGCTCCTTCTGGGCGACATCGTCGTCTCCCTCGAACGGGCCAAGCAGCAAGCCGAAGACTACGGGCACGGCTTTGAGCGTGAAGTCGCCTTCCTGACCCTGCACGGACTGTTCCATCTCCTGGGCCACGACCACGAGACCTCCGAACGGGAGGCCGAGATGAATGGACGACAGGAGACCATCCTCGCGAAGCTCGGATTACCGCGCTGACCCAGGCATAGATTCATCCCGGGAGAGGGACCGGCGGCACGCGCCGTTCCTGCGCTCCCTGAGTTGGGCCGCCTCCGGCGTGGCTGAGGCCACCAGGCGCGAACGCAACCTCCGCATCCACTGGACGGTTGCCTACCTGGTCCTTGCCGCCGGGCTTTTTTTGGACTTCCTCATCAGCGACTGGCTGTGGGTGACCCTGGCCATCTCCCTGGTGGTCATGGCCGAACTCATCAACACGGCCGTCGAAGCGGCGGTGGACTTCGCCGGGACCCGGCCCGATCCCGCGGCCAGGTTGGCCAAGGACGCCGCGGCCGGGGCCGTGCTGGTGGCCTCCTTCTTCTCCCTGATCGTCGCCGGGCTGGTCATCGGGGCCAGGAACCCGGACCCCTCACTCTTTTTTTACCGGGCCGCCGGGCGGCCCTGGTTGGCTACCGTCCTGGCCGTCGGCTTGGTGGGCATGGTCATCTGGGCCTGCCGCGGTGGCGGCGGGGATGGGAAAAAATGTTAGGCACGGAAGGGGAGAGTCCGTCCGATGTGGAAGAGACTGCGTAACTATTTCCTCGCCGGGGTCATCGTCCTTTTGCCGGTCATCGGGACGTTCTACGTCCTGCGCGCGGTCTTCTCGTTTCTGAACGGTCTGACCGGCGGTATCGTCAAGAACGTGAGGTTCTTCGGGTACCCAACCCCGGGCCTGGGCGTCCTTCTGACCCTGGCTGTGGTCCTCTTGGTCGGCCTCCTGGCCAATATCTGGCTCGGCCGGCGGCTTCTGAGCTGGGCCGAGTCGTTGTTCCTACGGACCCCGCTGGTGCGGGGGGTCTACGGGACGATCAAGCAGATCGTCGACGCCTTCACGAAGTCCAACCAGACCGCCTTCAAGCGGGTGGTCATGGTCGAGTGGCCGCGCCAGGGGATGTACACGGTGGCCTTCGTCACCGGCGAGACCCGGCGACCGCAGAACGGCGCCGCCGCCGGGGCGGGCGGCGGTGGGAACGGCGGGAAGTTCGTCAACGTCTTCGTGGCCACCACCCCCAACCCGACGTCCGGCTTCCTGATGCTCGTCCCCGAGGACCAGGTCATCCCGACCGACCTCTCCGTCGAGGATGGCATGAAGATGGTCATCTCCGGCGGGGTCATCTCGCCCGGGCCGCGCCGGTCCCAGAATCACCCGACCGACGTCAGCTGAGTCCACATCCCTATCCCCTGGAGGACAACTTCACCTATGCCCCGTTTCTCGCGTCGCTTCGCCTGGTATCTGATCGCCATCTTCGCCGTCTCGGTGGCCCTGGGAGGGGCCGCCGCGTATCGCCTGCGGCTGGCCCGGCGCCCGCCGCCGCCCCCGCCTGAGCCGCCGAAGTTCTACTCGCCGCTCACCGGCGAGCTGACCACCGAGGACTTGACGAAACATCGGCCGGTGGCGGTGATGATCGACAACCACCCCGACGCCCGTCCGCAGTCCGGCCTCGACCAGGCGAGCCTGGTCTACGAGGTCCTGGCCGAGGGCGGCATCACCCGCTACATGGCCGTCTACCTGGACAAGGCCGTGCCCGAGGTGGGGCCGGTGCGGAGCGCCCGTGACTACTTCCTCGACCTGGCCATGGAGCTGGACGCCATCTACGTCCACTGCGGCCAGAGTCCAGAGGCCGAAGTGCAGATCCCGAAACTGGGGATCAACGACCTCAACCTCGAGTTCAGCGTCCCGTTCAGTTACTCGTGGCGGACCACCGACCGCCGAGCGCCCCACAACCTCTACACGAGTTACGATAAGCTGATAGGGGCGGCCGCGGAGAAGAAGTACCGGACGGTCATCAACGGGGAACCGCGCCAGCTCTTCAAGCGCGACGCGGCCCTGGCCCCGTCGGGCGCGCCGGCGACCGAGGTGACCATCCCGTACCCCAAGGGTTACGAGGGTTACGTCGTCTCGTGGAAGTACGACACCGCCACCGGGCTCTACTCGCGGTTCGTCAAGGGCCAGCCGTACCTGGACAAACCCAGCGGCAAGCAGCTGGTCACGCCGAACATCATCGTCCAGTATGTCCGGTCCGAGGCCATCCCCAAGGACCCCAAGCTCCGCATCAACGTCTATTTCGTCGGTGAGGGCCGGGCCCAGCTCATCGTCAAGGGCGTGGCCATCGAGGCCACGTGGAAGAAGGCCTCGCGGGAGGCTCCCACCGTCTTCACCGACAGTCAGGGCAACCCGCTGGTCCTCGTGCCCGGCCAGACCTGGATCGAAGTCGTGCCCCTGGAAACGAAGGTGGACACGAAGTGAGCGCCGTCCAGAGACTGCGCGCCGAACAGCTCGAACCGGCCGACCGCCGGCTCTTGGACACGGCCGCCGACTACCGGGGCCGGGCCTACACGCCCTATTCGAACTATCAGGTCGGGGCGGCCCTGCGGACGCCCGAAGGCAAGACCTACGGAGGGTGCAACATCGAGAACGCCGCTTATGGTCCGACCAACTGCGCCGAGCGGACGGCCGTCTTCAAGGCCGTCTCCGAGGGCGACCGCCGCTTCTCGGCCATCGCCGTCGTCGGTGGGGGGGCGGGGTTCCCATACCCCTGCGGAGTCTGCCGGCAGGTGCTATCCGAGTTCGCCAGGCCCGACCTCCGCGTCATCATGGCCAACCTCGACACCGGAGAAGCCGTCATCGCCACTCTCGCCGACCTGCTGCCCTTCTCGTTCGCGCTCGAGAAGGGGGGTCTTTGACCTTGTCTGAAGAACAGACGGCAACGCCGTTCCGCTCGGGCTTCGCCGCCCTCATCGGCCGGCCCAACGTCGGCAAGTCGACCCTCCTCAACCGGATGTCCGGCCAGAAGCTGGCCATCGTCTCGGACAAGCCGCAGACGACGAGGAACAAGATCCTCTCGGTCCTCACCGGCGACGACTATCAGGTCATCTTCCTCGACACCCCGGGCATCCACAAGCCGCGCCACAAGCTCGGCGAGTACATGGTCAACCTGGCCCAGCGGACGCTGAGCGAGGTCGACCTGATCGTCCACGTCGTCGAGGCCCAGGCCGAGATCGGCCCGGGCGACCAGCTCATCGCCCGCAAGCTGAGCGAGGTCAAGACCCCGACCGTCCTCGCGGTCAACAAGATCGACCTCGTCGGCCGCGACGGCGTCGACCGGGTCGTCGGCGCCTACGCGCGCCTGCACGACTACGCGGCGGTCGTCCCCATCTCGGCGGCCACCGGCGAGGCCCTCGACGTCCTCCTGCGGGAGATCATCGACCACCTGGAACCGGGCCCGAAGTTCTACCCCGAGGACACCGTCACCGACCAGCCGGAGCGGTTCATCGCCGCCGAACTCGTCCGCGAGCAGATCCTGCGGCTGACCCGCGAGGAGGTCCCGCACTCGGTGGCCGTCGTCGTCGAGGAGATGTCGCCGCGGCCCAACAACCTGGTCTACGTCAAGGCCATCATCTTCGTCGAGCGGGATTCGCAGAAGGGCATCATCATCGGCGAGGGCGGGCGGATGCTCAAGGAGATTGGCAAGGAAGCCCGCGCCGAGGTCGAGGGCCTCCTCGGCTCGCCGGTGTACCTGGATCTGTGGGTGAAGGTCAACAAGGACTGGCGGAACAGCCCGGAAGTCCTGCGCCTGCTGGGTTACTCCGAACAGAGCGGCCGCTGAAGGCCGCCGCATAGAGAAGACCGATGGGGGAGGAGACCATTCATGCTTAGCCGGAAAGCCCTGGCCGGGATGATCGACCACACGCTCCTGAAGCCCGTGGCCATGCCGCGGGACATCCTCGCCCTGTGCGAGGAGGCCAAGGAGAACGCCTTCATCTCGGTCTGTATCAACTCGTGCCACGTCCCGTTGGCCGCGTCCAACCTCGACGGCTCGGGGGTCAAGGTCTGCACGGTCGTCGGCTTCCCCCTGGGGGCGGCGTCCACGGCCGCCAAGGCGGCCGAGGCGGCTGAGGCCGTGTCGGCCGGGGCGACCGAGGTCGACATGGTCGTCAATGTTGGGCTGCTCAGGGGCGGCCGCGACGACCTCGTCGAGAAGGACATCCGGGCGGTCGTCGAGGCCAGCCGGGAGGCTTTCGCCAAGCGCGCCGCGGGCGCGCCGGCGGGCCCCGCGGCCAAGCCGGCCCAGGCCGGGGCGAAGGTCGTCGTCAAGGTCATCATCGAGGCCTGCTTCCTTTCTGACGAGGAGAAGGTGCGGGCTTGTCAGGCCGCCGTCCGGGCGGGGGCCGACTTCGTCAAGACCTCGACCGGCTTCGGTTCGGGCGGGGCCACCGTCGAGGACGTCAAGCTGATGCGGCAGACGGTCGGGCCGACCATCGGGGTCAAGGCTGCCGGCGGCATCCGCACGCTGAAGGACGCCCAGACGATGATCGAGGCCGGGGCTACCCGTATCGGCGCCAGCGCCGGCGCGGCCATCCTCAAGGAGTTGGATAGTGTCCCTCTATAAGACCGAAGGCATCGTCCTCCGGGCCCGCAACCTGGGCGAGGCCGACAAGTCCCTGACCATCTACACCCGTGAGGAAGGCAAGGTCCAGGCAGCCGCGGCGGGGGCACGACGCTCCCGGAGCCCGCTGGCCGCCGCGACCCAACCGTTCACCCATGGGTTCATGCTTTGTTTCCGGGGCCGCGGCCTCGATCGCCTGAGCCAGTTCGAGATCCGCGAGCCCTTCGCCGGCCTCCGCGAGGACCTCGCCAAGTCGGCCTACGCGACCTACTTCGTCGAGCTGACCGACGAGTTCACCCGGGAGAGGGACCGCAACCCGGACCTCTTCCTGCTCCTCCTGGCCGCCCAGCACATCCTCCAGGCGGGGAGCGACCCGGAGGTCACGGCGCGCCTCTATGAGCTGCGCCTGCTGTCCCTGGCCGGCCTGCGGCCCGAGCTGAACCGGTGCGCGGGCTGCGGGAAGACGGTGGCGCCAGCCGAGGGGCGCGGCGGAGTGGCCGAGGGGCGAGCCGAAGGCGGCTGGAACCTCGGCGGGTTCTCGGTCGCCGCCGGCGGGGTGCTCTGCCCCGATTGCGCGGGCACGGACGAGACGGCCATCTCCGTCCCGCCGGGGGCCATCGAGTCGGCCCGCTTCCTGCTCACGGCCGACCTCCGCAAGGCCGCCGCCCTGAAGCTCTCGGCCCCGGTGGCCAGGGCCCTCGAGGATATGCTCAGCGCCTACATCCTGCACCATTTGGAGAAACCCCTGAAATCCCTGAGTTTCCTGCGCGAGGTGCGTTGAGCCGGGCCAGAGCCCGGCTCATTCTGTCAACTATTGGCACAGCCCAACCCCCTCCCATAGACTATAGCGCGCCCTACGCGCGGAGGGGGTTTTCGCGCTTTGAGCCGCTATGGTCTGCGGGGCCGGTTGGCCCTGACCGCCGCCAAGCTCTCCTTCTACACCAGCCGGGCCGTCGGCCGGGGGGGTTCCAACCTGCCCGGCAAGGTCGCCCTGACCATCGCCCCGGGGCTGCTCAAGACCCTGGCCACCAGCGTCAAGCGGGGGACCATCCTGGTCACCGGGACCAACGGCAAGACGACCACCGCCCGGATGCTGGTCTCCATCCTCAGGACCGCGGGCTACCGGGTGGTCCACAACCCGTCCGGGGCCAATCTTCGCTACGGCGTGGCCGCCGCCTTCATCAACGCCTCGGACTACTGGGGCCGGATCAAGGCCGGCTACGCCGTCTTCGAGGTCGATGAGGGCTGGCTGCCGCTGGTCGTCGGCGACCTCCGCTGCACCGGCCTCGTGGTCACCAACTTCTCCCGCGACCAGGTCGACCGCTACGGCCAGATCGAGGCCGTCGTCCAGAAGGTCGGGCGCGGTCTGGCCTCCATCCCCAACGGCTTTTGTGTCCTCAACGCCGATGACCCGCTGGTGGCCAGCCTCGACTCGCACTCCGGCAAGGTCGTCCGCTTCTTCGGGGCCGAGAACGGGTTCAAAGAACTTCGGACCGAGGGCCACCTCAGCGAGGGACGTCGTTGCCCGCGCTGCGGCTCCCGGCTCGAGTACAAGGTCGAGTACTTCGCCCACGCCGGCATCTACCACTGTCCGGGGTGCGAATACAAGCGCCCGGAGGCGTCGGTCATCCTCCGCAAGTACAAGGCCCGCGGGGCCGAGGGGTCGGTCCTCGGCATCCAGATCGGCGGGGCCATGGAACAGTTCAGGATCCCCTTCCCGGGCCTCTTCAACGCCTACAACGCCCTGGCCGCCCTGAGCGCCGGTCTGTGCCTCGGGGTCGACCTGCGGCACATCCGCCGGGGCCTGGAACGCTGCCGCCCAGCCTTCGGCCGCGGTGAGGTGGTCCGGGTCCGCGGGCGCAAGGTCTTCATCGGCATGGTCAAGAACCCCGTCGGCTGCAACGAGATGATAAAGACCATCGTCGGTCACCCGCAGCCGAAGTCGCTGTTGGTGGCGATGAACGACCCCCTGGTGCGCGGGATCGACGTCGGCTGGATCTGGGATGTCGGCTTCGAGACCCTCTTTGAGGGGCCCGATCACTTCGACCGGGCCATCGTCTCCGGGACCTGGGCCGACGACCTGGCCGTGCGGCTCAAGTACGCCTCGCCCGACGGGCCGCCCATCCGCCGCGTCCCCGACTATCGCCAGGCCATCGAGACGGCCCTGGCCACCACGCCGCCGGGCGCCTTCATCTTCGCCCTCTGCAACTACACTGGGATGATGACCATCCGCCAGGCGCTCTACAAGATGGGGCATCTGCCGCGGGTGTGGATGACGTAACGCGAAGGGCGTGACTCGACGCGGGTGACATACGGCGGGCCACGCTTCTTTGACAACCCCCGGCGAATTTGGTAGAGTTAGATACGTACTTAGTCGTCTAACGGAGCGATGACCGAGAGGGTATCTGGAGCGGGCCGCTCAAGAGAGCCGGTGGTCGGTGCGAACCGGCGCGGTGCCCCCGGAGAGGCGCTCGGTAGCTCGGATGATAAAAGCGGGTCGGGCAGAGTCCCGGCCAACCAGGGTGGAACCGCGGGAACACAAATCCCGTCCCTGGGCAGCGACAAGCCGCCCGGAGACGGGATTCGTTTTTGGGGGCGGACACTCACGTGCGAGGGGAGAACACCGTGGTCGGAAAACAGCGGGCCCTGACTTTTCAAGAGGTCTTCCTCACCCTGAGCCAGTTCTGGCAGGACCGGGGCTGCCTCATCGGCCAGCCGTACGACGTCGAGAAGGGCGCCGGGACGATGAACCCGATGAGCTTCTTCCGGGTCATCGGCCCCGAGCCCTGGCGGGTGGCGTACGTCGAGCCGTCCCGTCGGCCGGTCGACGCCCGTTACGGGGAGAACCCCAACCGGTTCTACCAGCACCATCAGTTCCAGGTCATCCTCAAGCCGTCACCGGACGACGTCCAGGAGCTGTATCTGCAGAGCCTGGCCGCCCTGGGCATCGACGCCAAGCGGCACGACATCCGCTTCGTCGAGGACAACTGGGAGGCGCCGACCCTCGGCGCGGCCGGCACGGGCTGGGAGGTCTGGCTCGACGGCATGGAGATCAGCCAGTTCACCTACTTCCAGCAGGTCGGCGGGTTCGAGGCCCGGCCGGTGTCGGTGGAAATGACCTACGGCCTCGAAAGGCTCACCGGCTACCTGCAGGACAAGGAGAACCTCTTCGACATCATCTGGGTCGACGACCTGACCTACGGCGACGTCTTCAAGCGGGCCGAGTATGAGCATTCGGCCTACAGCTTCGAGGTCGCCGACGTGAAGACCCTGACCACCCTGTACGACCTCTATGAGGCCGAGGCCAAGCGGACGCTGGAGCAGGGGCTCATCCTGCCGGCCTACGACTTCGTCCTCAAGTGTTCGCACACGTTCAACGTCCTCGAGGCTCGGGGGGCCATCAGTGTCACCGAGCGCACCGGCTACCTCGGGCGCATCCGGGCCCTCGCCCGCGCCTGCGCCCAGGCCTGGCTGAAGCGCCGCGAGGAGATGGGCTTCCCGCTCATCGGCAAGTTCAGGACGGCCGCCGCCCCGACCGCCACGCCGGCCGCCACGCCGGCCGCGGCGAAAGCGGCCCCGTCCGTCGAAGGAGGGAAGGCCCGTGCCTGAGAACACCGCCCGCCGGACCCTGGACGGCGCCGTCGACTTCGTCCTCGAGGTCGGGACGGAAGAGATCCCGGCCCGCTTCTTGCCCGCCGCCATCGAGCAACTGGAGGCCCGCGGCCGCGCCCTCTTCGAGGAATCCCTTCTCGGGGCGAAGGACATCGTCGCTTACGCCACCCCGCGCCGGTTGGTCCTCCTGGTCGCCGGCGTCGCCCAGCGCCAGGTTGACCGCGAGGCCGACGTCAAGGGTCCGGCCAAGAAGGCCGCCTTCGACGCCGAGGGCCGTCCGACCAAGGCCGCCGAAGGCTTCGCCAAGTCGCAGGGCGTCGACCCGGCCGACCTCGTGGTCAAGGCCGTCGCCGGCGGGGAGTACGTCTTCGCCCACAAGCACGTGGCCGGCCGCGCCGCCGAGGACGTCCTCGGCGAGGCCCTGCCCAAGCTGATCACATCCCTCGAATGGCCCAAACTCATGCGCTGGGGCGACCACGACCTGCGCTTCGTCCGTCCGGTGAAGTGGCTCCTCGCCCTCTACCGCGGGACCGTCGTCCAGTTCAGCCTGGACGGTGTGACCTCGGGCCGCACGACCCTCGGCCACCGTTTCCTCCATCCAGAGGCCCTCAGCGTCGCCACGGCCGCCGACTACCTGGCGGTGGCCCGCGTCGGACAGGTCATCGTCGACCCGGCGGAGCGCCGGGCGCAGATCATCGCCCAGCTACGGGCCCTGGCGACGAAGGCCGGAGGGAAGGCCATCGAGGACCCCGACCTTCTGACCGAGGTCACCCACCTGGTTGAGTACCCGACGGCCCTCATCGGCCGCTTCGCCCCCGAATACCTGCAGCTCCCGGCGGACGTCCTGATCACCTCGATGAAGCACCACCAGCGCTTCTTCCCGGTCCTCGACGACCAGGGGCGCCTGGCCCCGCTGTTCATCACCGTCCGCAACGGCGACGACTACGCCCTCGACGTGGTCCGGGCGGGCAACGAGAAGGTCCTCCGGGCCCGCCTGGCCGACGCCAAGTTCTTCTATGACGACGACCTCAAGCGGCCCCTGGCCGACCGCGTCGCCGAGCTCGACCGGGTGGCCTTCCAGGAGCGCCTCGGGACCATGGGCGACAAGACCCGCCGCCTCGAGGCCCTGACCGCGGACATCCTGGGGCTCGCCCACCGTCCCCTCGTCGAGACCGTCCGCAGGGCCGCCCACCTGGCCAAGGCCGACCTCGTCACCAGCATGGTCAAGGAGTTCCCCGAACTGCAGGGCCGGATGGGCCAGGTCTACGCGGAGAAGTCCGGCGAGCCGGCCGAGGTCGCCGTGGCCGTCGGTGAGCAGTACCGCCCGGCCTTCGCCGGCGACGAGGTCCCGTCGACCGTGGCCGGCAAGGTCCTGGCCCTCGCCGACAAGGTCGATACCCTGGCCGCCGCGTTCGGCATCGGCCTCGTCCCGACCGGTTCGCAGGACCCCTACGGCCTGCGCCGCGCGGCTCAGGGCGTGGTCGCCATCCTCCTGGCCGCCGACTTCCGCCTGTCCCTCGGGCAGCTCATCGACCGGGCCTTCTCCCACCTGGGCGACCTGGCCGCCAAGGCCGCCGAGGGCCGGCCCGCCCTGATGGACTTCCTCCGTGCCCGCCTGACCAACGCCATGGCCGAGGCCGGGCTGCGTTACGACGTGATCGAGGCGACGCTGGCGGCCGGCTTCGACGACCCGGCAAGGGCCTTCGAGCGGGCCCGGGCCCTGGCCTCCGTCCGCGACGAGGAGGCCTTCGCCGACGTGGTCACGGCCTTCACCCGCGCCGCCAACTTGGCCGGCAAGACCGCGGCCGTCCGTCCCGTCGACCCGGCCCTCTTTGAGCACGACGCCGAACGCCGTCTTCTCGAGGCCTACGAGTCGGTCGCCGCCGAGGCCCTGGTCATGGAGAACGACGGGCGTTACACCGCCTTCCTCCGCGAACTCTCCAAGCTCCGTCCGGCCGTCGACGCCTTCTTCGACGCGGTCATGGTCATGGTCGACGACCAGCGGGTCAGGGAGAACCGGCTGAACCTGCTCCGGTCCGTGTCCGGCCTGGCGACCCGCGTCGCCGACCTGTCCAAACTCGTCGCCGCGCCCGCGGCCAAGGCCTGACGGGCCGCCAAAGGGCTTGACGGGCAGGGAATTCCGGCGTTCCAGCGTATATGGTGGGGGGTGACCAGATGAGCCCATCGGCGGCGGTCTTCGTCGTCTCGGACTCCGTCGGCGAGACCGCCGAACTAGTGGCCAGAGGCGCGCTGAGCCAGTTCGAAGAGGACTTCCAGGTCATCCGCGTGCCTTACGTCAGCGACAAAGCCCAGATCGCCGAGGTCGTCGCCCGGGCCGCCGCCCGTGGTCGCAGCGCCATCATCCACACCCTGCTCCTGCCGGAGCTGCGCGAGGCGCTGGCGGCCGAGGCCGCGGCCAGAGGCGTTCCCCAGGCCGACCTCTTCGGACCGACCCTGGCCGCCCTGTCCGAGGTGGCCGGGGGCATGCCGCGGATGGAGCCCGGCCTCTTCCGCCGGGTCGATGAGGACTACTTCCGACGCGTCGAGGCGGTCGAGTTCGCCGTGTCCCACGACGACGGGCTCGACCCGCGAGGCCTCGACCGGGCCGACGTTGTCCTGGTCGGCATCTCCCGGACATCCAAGACGCCGGTCAGCATGTACCTGGCCAACCGGCGCCTGAAGGTGGCCAACGTCCCGCTGGTGCCCGAGGTCCCGCCGCCCCCGGAGCTGTTCGCGCTGCCCCAGGGTAAGATCGTTGGGCTGGTCATCGACCCCGACGCGCTGAACGACATCCGCGAGACGCGGCTCGAGACCCTCGGCCTTCCGGGCAAGGCGGCCTACGCCAGCCGGGAACGCATCATCGAGGAGCTCGAGTACGCCAAGGTCATAATGAGGAAGCTCGGGTGTCCGGTCATCGACGTCACCAACAAGGCCGTCGAAGAGACGGCCGGAGCCATCTCGCAGATGATCAACGGGAGGGAGACTCATGAGCGGCGTTAAGTACATCTACCCTTTCGAAGAAGGTCGGGCTTCGATGCGTGACCTCCTCGGCGGCAAGGGGGCCAATCTGGCCGAGATGACCCACATCGGGTTGCCCGTGCCACCGGGGTTCACCATCAGCACCGAGGCCTGCAAGGCCTTCTACGCCCAGGGCGAGAAGCTGCCTGAGGGCTTCTGGCCGGCCGCCCTCGACGAGCTGACCCGCCTCGAGAAGAAGGCGGGCAAGCGGCTTGGCGGGGAGAGGGACCCGCTCCTCGTCTCCGTCCGCTCCGGGGCCAAGTTCTCGATGCCCGGCATGATGGACACCATCCTCAACCTCGGCCTCAACGACCAGACCGTCCAGGCCGTCGCCCTGAACACCAAGGACGAGCGCTTCGCCTACGACTGTTACCGCCGCTTCATCCAGATGTTCTCGGACGTCGTCCTGAAGGTCGACATGCACCACTTCGAGCACATCCTCGAGAGCCACAAGGAGCAGCAGGGCGTCCGTTACGACCATGAGCTCTCCCCGGACAGCCTGAAGGGCCTCGTTGGGGAGTACAAGGACGTCGTCCTCCGCGAGACCGGCAAGCCCTTCCCACAGGAACCCAAGGAGCAGCTGGAGATGGCCATCGTCGCCGTCTTCGCCTCCTGGAACAACGCCCGGGCCATCGTCTACCGCAAGACCAACAACATCCCCGCCGACCTCGGCACGGCCGTCAACGTCCAGATGATGGTCTTCGGCAACACCGGCTTCGACTCCGGGACGGGCGTCATCTTCACCCGCAACCCGTCCACCGGCGAGAAGGGCCTCTACGGCGAGTACCTGACCAATGCCCAGGGCGAGGATGTCGTCGCCGGCATCCGCACCCCGAAGCCCGTGGCCGAGCTGGCCAAGGACCTTCCCGAGGCCTACCAGCGGCTGGTCGAGGTGTGCGAGCTGCTCGAGCAGCATTACACCGACATGCAGGACATCGAGTTCACCGTCGAGCACGGCAAGCTCTATACCCTGCAGACCCGGACCGGCAAGCGGACCGCGGCCGCGGCCGTGCGCATCGCCGCCGACCTCGTCCATGAAGGGAAGATAAGCAAGCCCGAGGCGGTCATGCGGATCGAGCCCGACCAGCTGACCAAGCTGCTCCACCGCGGCATCGATCCCAAGGCCAAGCTGAAGGTGCTGGCCCAAGGCCTGCCCGCCTCGCCCGGCGCGGCCTCCGGCGCGGTCGTCTTCACCGCCGATGAGGCCCAGGCCCGCGGGGAGAAGGGGCAGAAGGTCCTCCTCGTCCGGCCCGAGACCACTCCCGACGACATCCACGGGATCATCGCCGCCCAGGGCATCCTGACCAGCCGTGGCGGGATGACCTGTCACGCCGCCATCGTCGCCCGCCACATGGGCAAGCCGTGCGTGGTCGGGTGCGAGGCCCTGCGGATCGACCTGAACCGCAAGGAGTTCCTGATCGGCGGGAACACCATCCATGAGGGCGAGGTCATCTCCATCGACGGGGCCACCGGCCAGGTCATCACGGGCGAGGTGCCCCTCGTCGACCCCAAGCTCTCCGGCGAGTTCGAGGAGATCCTCGGCTGGTGCGACGACCTCAGGAAGATCGGCGTCTGGGCCAACGCGGACACCCCGGGCGACGCCCAGAAGGCCCGCGACTTCGGGGCCGGGGGCATCGGCCTGTGCCGCACCGAGCACATGTTCATGGCCCCCGAGCGCATCCCGGTGGTCCAGGAGATGATCCTGGCCATGACCGAGAGGGACCGACGCGCGGCTCTCGACAAGCTCCTGCCGATGCAGCAGGGCGACTTCTACGGCATCCTCAAGGCCATGCGCGGGCTGCCGGTGACCATCCGCCTGCTCGACCCCCCGCTCCATGAGTTCCTCCCGGACGGCGAGGAGCTGGCCGTCGACTTGGCCCGCCTGCGGACCCTGGTCGAGAAGGGCGAAAAGGGCCACGAGACCGAGATCGCCATCAAGGACGAGCTGCTCAAGAAGGTCCGGGCGCTGGCCGAGTTCAACCCGATGATGGGCTTCCGCGGTTGCCGCCTGGGCGTGGTCTATCCGGAGATCTACGAGATGCAGTGCCGAGCCATCTTTCAGGCCGCGGCGCAGCTGGTCAAGGAGGGCGTCGACGCCCGGCCCGAGGTGATGATCCCGCTCGTCGGCGCGGTCAAGGAGTTCAAGCCCTTGCGGGAGATGGTCGAGCGCGTCCTGGACGAGGTCCGGAAGGACTCGGGCGTGTCCATCAAGCAGGTCATGGTCGGGACGATGATTGAAGTCCCGCGGGCGGCCCTGACGGCCGACGAGATCGCCGCTGACGCCGAGTTCTTCAGCTTCGGCACCAACGACCTGACCCAGATGACCTTCGGCTTCTCGCGCGATGACGCCGAGGCCAAGTTCCTCCCGGTCTACACGCAGAAGGGCATCCTGCCGGCCAACCCGTTCGCCACCCTGGATGTGGGCGGTGTCGGCAAGCTCGTCGAGATGGCTGTCCGGCTCGGCCGCGGGACCCGTCCCGGCCTGCAGGTCGGCATCTGCGGGGAGCACGGCGGCGACCCACAGTCCATCGCCTTCTGCCACCGGACCGGCCTCGACTACGTCTCCTGCTCGCCCTTCCGCATGCCCATCGCCCGTCTGGCGGCGGCCCAGGCCAACATCGCCGAGAAGACCAAGGTGGAGAGGGACAAGTAATGGCGCGCGTTCGTTTCGGGGCGGTCGTCCGCGAGGTCGACGCCATCCTCTTCGATAAGGACGGCACGCTCCTCGACGCCTACGTCCTCTGGCACGCCATGGCCGACGGGCGCCTGCGGGCCCTGGGCGAGAGCGACCGGATCGGCCCGGAGGTCCTGGCCGCCTGTGAGGCGCAGCTCGGTTACGACCGGGCGACACGCCGGGTGGACCCCCGTGGGCCGCTGGCCGTGGCCCCGCAGACCGAGGAGATCGTCATCAACGCGGCCGTCGTCTACCGGATGACCGGCATCCCCTGGACCGAAGCCAAGGCCCTCGTCGAGGGGGCCTACGCCAGGGCCGAGGAGCGCCTGCGGGCCCGCATCGATGACGTCAGCAGCCCGCTCCCAGGCATCCGCGAGGCCCTCGTGGCACTCCGGGCGGCCGGCGTCAGGCTCGGCGTGGCCACCACCGACGTCATCCCCCGCAGCGAATCCATGCTCCGCGTGTCCGGCCTGCTCGAGCACTTCGATTTTCTCGGCGGGCGGGACCTGGTCAAGCGCGGCAAGCCCCATCCCGACCTGGCCCTCCTGGTCTGCGAGCGGCTTGGCGTCGAGCCGGGCCGCGTGGCCATCGTCGGGGACTCCCCCGAGGACCTTCTCCTCGGCCGGAACGCCGGGCTCGGCCTGCGGGTCGGCGTCCTGACCGGCAGCGGCACGCCTGAGAACCTCGGGCCGCTGGCCGACGTGGTCATTGGTTCGGTCGCCGAGATCAGGCCGGAGTAGGTCGGCCACGATCTCCAACAAAAAAGCCCCGGGGCCGCGTTGACGCGGTCCCGGGTTTTTCTTCTCCCGGCAGATGACTCAACCGCTAGAGTGATTATTATGTTGACCAACTCCCGGCGAGTGAATCTTTTCGACGTCAGGAAGGAATGACGGGCCGCGGCTCGTATTAAGAACAGACGTGTCCTTTTGGGGGGATACAAGACCGTGCGCGCTGACGACGGAGCGGGCGCCCCCGCGCCCGCGGCTCCCCGGCTCATCACCGAGGAGATAGAAGACAAGACCCTCTCGCGATTCGCCGTCCGCAGCGCCACTTCGCGCGGCCGAGAGCGGCCCGAGGAGCCGTGCCGAATCCGCACGGCCTTCCAGCGCGACCGCGACCGCATCATCCACTGCAAGGCCTTCCGCCGTCTGAAGGACAAGACCCAGGTCTTCATCGCCGCGGCGGGCGACCACTACCGGACGCGCCTGACCCACACCCTGGAGGTCGCCCAGATCGCCCGGACCATGGCCCGGGCCCTGCGCCTGAACGAGGACCTGACCGAGGCCATCGCCCTCGGCCACGACCTCGGCCACACGCCCTTCGGGCACACTGGCGAGGCCGTCCTGGACGAGTGCCTGCGGCTCGACGGACACGACGGCTTCCGCCACAACGAGCAGAGCCTGCGCGTGGTCACCATCCTCGAGCGCCTCGAGCCGGGGCACCCGGCCGGCCCCGGGCTCAACCTCACATGGGAGGTCCGCGACGGCATCCGCCACCACACCGGGGACATCCGGGACGAGGATGGCCAGCCGGCGACCCTCGAGGGTCAGCTGGTGAAGTTGTCCGACCGGGTGGCTTATGTCAACCACGACATCGATGACGCCATCCGGGGCGGTATCATCACGCCCGACGAGCTCCCGCGGGGGCCGGTGGTCCTCCTCGGGGACACCCGCGCCCGACGCATCAACAGCCTCGTCAGCGACATCATCGACAGCAGCTACGACCGCCCGGCCGTGGCCATCAGCGGACCCGTGGCCGCGGCCCTGGACGGATTGCGGGACTTCCTCTTCGAACATGTCTATGTGGGCTCGGGGGCGAAGGCTGAGGAGGCGCACTCCAAGGCGATGGTGGTGGCCCTCTACAGTTTCTACCGCGATCACCCGGAGGAGATCCCCTGGGGCGAGGAGGGGACGTCCGACCCGGCCTGGCGCCGGTCGAGCGACTACGTCGCCGGGATGACCGACCGTTACGCCGCGCAGCAGTACAATCGGCTTTTCTCCCAAACCCCTGGAAGTCCGGGGCCGAGGGAGGAAAAACCGAAGTCGTAGCGAAAGCGTATAAAAGCCCAAGCGCCGTGGCGCTTGGGAGGAGCGAGGATGTGGGGACGGTGAGAGGGCTCTCCGACGAGTTCATCGAAGAGGTCCGCTCACGTAACGACATCGTCGACGTCATCGGTGAGCATGTGGCCCTGCGCAAGACGGGCAAGAACTTCGTCGGGCTCTGCCCTTTCCACCACGAGAAGACGCCGTCGTTCTCGGTCGCCCCGGACAAGCAGATGTTCTACTGCTTCGGCTGCCACGCCGGGGGCAACGTCTTCCACTTCCTGATGAAGCGGGACAATCTCACCTTTCCCGAGGCTGTCGCCAAGCTGGCGGAACGCGTGGGTCTCCCGCTCCCGGAGCCTGAGCTTTCGCCCGAGGAAGCCCAGAGGCGCCAGGAACGCGAGGCCTATCTTAATGCCCTCGAACTGGCCGCCGAGTTCTACAGCCTGGCCCTCCTGAAATCGCGCCAGGGGACCGCCGCCCGGGAATACCTTGGGAAGCGCGGGCTGACCGCCGAGACGGTCGACCATTTCCGCCTCGGATACGCCCCTGACGCTTGGGATCTGCTTTTCAAGGCCTTAAGTCGGCGGGGTCTTTCGCCGAAGGTTATGGAGGGGGCCGGGCTGGTCCTTCGCCGCAACGATGGCGATTCGTACTACGACCGGCTGCGCAACCGCGTGGTCTTCCCCATCCAGGACGCCCGCGGGCGGATCATCGCCTTCGGCGGGCGCGTCCTCGACGACAGCCTCCCCAAGTACCTGAATTCGTCGGATACGGCCGTCTTTGCCAAGGGCCGTAACCTTTACGCCCTGAACTTCGCCCGCCCGTCCATCCGCGAGAGCGGCCGGGCCGTCCTGGTCGAGGGTTACATGGACGCCATCGCCTGCCACCAGGCCGGCGTGACCAACGTCGTCGCCACCCTCGGCACGGCCCTCACCCGCGATCAGGGGGCCATCCTGTCGCGGTTGGCGCCCGAGACGGTCATCGCCTATGACGCCGACACGGCCGGCCAGAGCGCCACCATGCGCGGTCTGGAGATCCTCAGTGAGGCCGGCTGCAAGGTCAGGGTGGCCGTCATCGAAGAGGGCAAGGACCCCGACGAACTCATCCGCCGGCACGGCCCCGAAGCCTTCCGAGGGGCGGTGGCCAAGGCCCTACCCCTCGTGGACTACCGGTTCGCTCTGGCCATGAAGGCCGGCGACCCGGCCACCGTGGAGGGCAAGGTCGGGATTGCCGCGACCATGGCTCCAGTGCTGGCCGGATTGGACAACGCGGTCGAGCGAGAGGCATACATTCAGGACTTTGCGACCAAGTTAGGCCTGAGTGTCGAGGCCCTGCGCACGGAGGTGCGCAAGGCGGCCAGAGCCCGTCAGACGGGCGCCGCCGCCGCCGGCGCGACGGCCGGGCCGACCGGGAAAACGGCTGGCAGCCAGTATATTCCAGGGCCTGCCCGGAATAATAATGGGCATGACCTGATGAAAGCGGGCAAGGCGCGGCCTTCAGCCCGCCTGCTGGCTGAGCGGGGTCTCCTACGGGTGGTCCTGGAGCATCCCGAACTGACGCCGCGGGTGGCCGAGGCCCTCGCGCCCGAGGACTTCGCCGGAGGGGCCGAGCGGGCACTGGCCGAGGTGGTCTTCGGCGGGGCAGGCGAGGCGGGCGCGGCAGGCGAGGCGGGCGCGGCGGGCGCGGCGGGCGCGGCGGTCCAGACGGCCACGGCGCTTGACGCGACTCAACTCATGGCCCACTTCCAAGCGACGGAACACGCCGAGGCGGTGGCGGAACTGCTGATGTCCGAACCTCCGCCGGGCGAACCCGATAAACTGGTGCAAGGTTATCTCAAGCGAATCCGCGAAGAGTCGGTGAAGTCCAAGGCCGAGCGCGTCCGGGCAGAGATGGAGCGCCTCGAGCGCGAAGGCCAACCGATTCCCGAAGCCATGCTCCGGGAATACCTTGAACTCCAGCAATTACGTTCAGCCGCGGGCACGGCCACCCCGCCGGCCCAACGGCCTGATTTTCGAAAGGGGAAACCGGATGAAGAGCCAGGAACCTAAGAGCGCGGGGGTGCGCGAGCTACTCGTCAGAGGTAAGAAGCGAGGCGTGCTGACCTACAACGAGGTCATGGACGCCCTGCAGGACGAGGAGCTTTCCCCCGACCAGATCGACGACATCTACAAAATGCTGGAGGAAGACGGCATCGAGGTCGTCGGAGAGGTTCCCGAGGGCAGCCCGGTGGAACCTCTCGAACGCGACGAAGCCGCCGAGGCGCCGCCTGACGCTGAGGCCGAAGCCGTGGCCCACGAGGACCTGAGCGTGCCCGAGGGGGTCGCCATCGACGACCCCGTTCGGATGTACCTCAAGGAGATCGGCCGGGTTCCCCTCCTCAGCGCCGAGGAAGAGGTCGAGCTGGCCAAGCGGAACGAGGCCGGGGACGAAGAGGCCAAACGCCGCCTGACCGAGGCCAACCTCCGTCTGGTTGTGTCCATCGCCAAGAAGTACGTCGGCCGCGGCATGCTCTTTCTGGACCTCATCCAAGAGGGCAATCTCGGCCTGCTCAAAGCGGTCGAGAAGTTCGACTACCGCAAGGGCTACAAGTTCAGCACCTACGCGACCTGGTGGATCCGCCAGGCCATCACCCGCGCCATCGCCGACCAGGCCCGGACCATCCGCATCCCGGTGCACATGGTCGAGACCATCAACAAGCTCATCCGCGTCCAGCGGCAGCTCTTGCAGAAGCTCGGGCGCGAGCCGGCCCCCGAAGAGATCGCCAGCGAGATGGAGATCTCCGTCGACCGCGTCCGCGAGATCCTGAAGATCGCCCAAGAGCCGGTGTCTCTAGAGACACCCATCGGCGAGGAAGAGGACAGTCACCTCGGTGACTTCATCGAGGACGAGGACGCCCCCGCGCCGGCCGAGGCGGCCAGCTTCATGCTCCTCAAGGAACAGCTCGAGGAGGTCCTGGCGACCCTGACCCCGCGCGAGCGCGATGTCCTGCGCCTGCGCTTCGGGCTGGACGACGGTCGGGCCCGGACCCTCGAAGAGGTCGGCCACGTCTTCAAGGTCACCCGCGAGCGCATCCGCCAGATCGAGGCCAAGGCCCTGCGCAAGCTGCGCCACCCGAGCCGGAGCAAGAAGCTGAAGGATTATCTGGACTGACGGCCATCGCTCCGTCCGCCGCCATAGGAGCCAACGAACCAGCCCGGCCATGCGCCGGGCTGGTTTTTTGTGGCCCAGTTCCTGATGGCTATGGCAAAGGAAGATTTCATTATTGGTCAGTCATCTGTTTTGCGTATGGCCAGAATGACTGAGGTGCGTGGAGTCACGCGTAGCTCACAAGCATACAGGCGAAGGTCATTCAGCCAAAACTCCCGCACCGGGTCAATTTTCCCTTGCCTCTCTGGTGGGAAGTACTCTTCGGGCGTCATGTCGTCTATGAGAATCGCCCCACCCGGCGCCATGGCTTGAAGCAGTGTTTCCGGTTCATTCTCCTTCGCCTTCCCGCCGTCAGCAAAGAGCAGCTGGAATGGCCCGCGACTGAGCAGTTCGTGCCAATCGCCTTGCAGCACGGTCACACCTGAAACTCCGCGTAGCACGGACCGAGCTGCTTCCGCCCGCTTCGGGTCGGCTTCAACGGTGATAAACGGGATCGAATCTCTCTTACCCTCGGAGATCCAGGCGGCTCCTACCCCGCACCCGGTCCCTATTTCTCCGATGACTCCGCTGGCTACTTGCGATGCCAACAGCGAAAGGAGCCGTCCTACTGGGGGCTCCGAAGAACTGGAGAACCCGAGCCGATGAGCTAGGTGTATGGCCTCGGCGACCCTGGTTGGGATCCACTGGTCCGAGCGATACGGCATGATAGCATCTCCCTATACCTGTCTCTACTTAGAAACACAGTTACTAGTTCACCATCCAAGGTACCATATTCCCCGCCTGCATAACAGTCCTGAATGAAAGAGCACCGACCGCTTGGGGTTGGACCTGTCGAACCGTGTCGAAGCAGGTCTGACGATTGGCCTTAAGTGGCAGCCCTTTCCATCCGACCTAAGGAGTAGAACCAAACGGCAAGCTCAACGGCCCAGTGAACGAAGCTCAAACGAAGCAAGGAGTGGAGCCATGACCGAAGCAAGCCGACTCGCCGATCAGGTCCGCCAATCCCTGCCCCGCGTCAAGCGGGGAACCCCAAGCTTTTACGGGGACAGGCTGGACCTGCCGGCGGGTGAAACCCGTTCCGTGACCGAGGTCGACCTGGAAGACAATTGCGTCGTCCTCCGCTTCGAGACCGGGGAGATCATGCGGGTCTGGGACCCGGCCGGGTACGAGGTCGCCAACAACGCCTTCGTCGTCACGCGGGCCAGCCGGGTGGTCTGGGAGTGGTACCCGGACCTTCAACAGCAGTCCCCGGAGACCCACCGGTTCCGGGAATACGTCGCCCGCGACTCGGGCATCGAGGCCCGCACCAACGACGACCCATACATGGCGCGCCTGCGTCCCAAAGTCGGTTATCCGGCCGTAGAGATTTGTTAGGAAGGTTGCCACGCGGTCGGCCGGCCGCGACAAACCAAACGCAAGAGACCCCGCCCGCGGGGTCTCTTGACCGCTCCCTCATTGGACCGGGTCCCTCTTGAGGAATCCGGTCATGCAGTGGATTGAACCCCAACCCCTCCGGAGCTCGCTTATGTCGGCCTCGATCACGGTCAGGCCGGCCTTTTCGTATATCTCACGGCTTCGCGGGCAACCCGAGGGCATGACGATTTTCCCCGGTTCCAGGGCGACGAAGTTGATGGCCATGCCGAGCTTCGCTTCCTCTGGCCAGGCGACCTCCAGGATCCGATACCCGCGGTTTAGGAGGGCCTCGGCGGCGACGTGGGGCACCTGCCATGGGAACAGCACGGCCACATCCCGGTCGGCCAGGTTGCAGATGCCGTCGATGTGGGCCTGCCCGAAAGGAACCTGGAACTGGATGACTTCCTCGACGCCGACGTTCCGCAGCTCCTCTTCGACCTGCCGAGCGCCCTCGGCGTTGGTCCGGTTGCCGACCCCGAGGAAGACGGTCTTGCGGTCAATCCACAGGACGTTGGCTCCCTCGAAGGTCCCCTGCCCGCAGACCGTCTTGATGATGGGTACACCGAGCTTCGCCAGCGCTCTCGCGGCGTAGGCCTCCTCGCCCCGCCGCGTGGCCATGGCCGGTCTGGCCAGGATGGCCCCCTCGGGGGTCATCAGGACGAGGTCGCGGACGAAAAAGGCGTTGGGCCGGTCCGGGCGCATCTCCTCGATGTAGTGGACGGCGACCCCGTTGTCGTGATATATCCCGGCCAGCGCGTCATGCTGAGCCCGAGCCTTCTCGGGGTCCATCACCTCAAGCCACCTCGGCCCGGCCGGGTCGGTGACCCCTTCGACCTCCTTGCCCGGACGCCGCATCAGTACCGCGCGCAGCCGACCGACCTCTGAGTCGACCCCCCAATCGCCCCACAGCTCAGCCAGGTCCTCGCGCATGGAGGTGGGTTTCTCGAACCAACGCTCGCCGGCGCTCAGAAGTTCCCTCTTCGGGCTCTGTTCGGGTCCGTCCAAAGTCAATGACCTCCCGTGGTTTCAGTTTGGCCAAATTCAGGCTGAATTCATCGTCCGGGCCGCAAGCCGGCTAGCGACCCTGAGAAGCGGTCTCTCCGCCTCCAGGGTCTCCTTGCCGTTCGGAAGGGATGTCCCACCCGCAGGTGGAATAGAGCAGAGCCTTCCGCCACCGACGGGAAGAGGAAAGGGTGCTACGTCTTGACCGATGACACGACGCTACTACGGGCACGGCTGAAAGAATTCGCGCGTTCCCAGCCCCCCTGGGCCGGCGCCGAGGTTTCCGACCTCAAACGCCTGACCGATGGCTGGGAATCGGACGTTTATTCGTTCTCTGTCCAGCCCGCCGACGGCGGCGAGCCAAGGGAGCTCATCCTCCGGATGTTCCCCGGCGCGGCCGAGTCGGCTCCGGCGGCCAAGTGCGCCAAGGAGTACCGTGTCCTCAGAAAGCTATATGAGGCCGGTTACCCGGTACCCGAGATCCACGCCATCGACGCGGACGGTGCGGCCCTTGGAATGCCGTCGTTGGTGATGGAGAAGATCTCCGGCCCCACGCTGGACGCGACCTTCAACGCGACGCCACCCGAGCGGAAGCGCGGGCTGATCACCCTCTTCGCCGAACTCCTGGCCGACCTCCACGCGTTGGACGTGCGTCCGTTCGGGGCGGAGGCGCCGGCCTACGCGCCGAGTAGCCTGGACCCGGGCTGGAGCGGGCCCCTCCGTGGTTGGCTCGAGCGTTTCGGCCAACCGGGCTATGGTCCCGCGGCGGATTGGCTCGAACGACGGGCGGAGACCGTGCGACGCCGGCCTCCGGCGTTGATTCACCTCGACTATCACGGCAGCAACATCCTGATGCGAGATGGCCGGCCGTACGTCATCGACTGGACCTCGGCCGGCGTCTCCGACCCGCGGTTCGACCTGGCCTGGACCTCGCTTCTGGTGGGCGGGGGAGAAGTGTGGGCCATGGTCCGCCAGGACTATGAACGAACGGCCGGACCCGTCGAGGACTTCGACTTCTTCGAGGTCTTCGCCTGCCTGCGGCGGCTCTTCAGCGTCACCGCGTCGCTGGCCCACGGCGCCGACAAGCTCGGCATGCGTCCGGGGGCCGAGGCCACCATGAGGCGGGCCGCCGGCCAGATGAAGGCCATCTACCAACTGCTCCTCGACCGTTGCGGGGTGACCATCCCCGAGGTCGAGAGGATGCTGGCGCAGGCTTGAAGCCAGAGCCCAAGAACCCATGGAGGTCGTTGAGCCGATGAGCGATTCTCTCGTGATCCGGGAGGCGTCCCCCGCCGACGCCACGGCGTTGGCCGAACTGCTGGAGGTCTTCAACAAAGTGCCGACGACCCCGGAGACGGCGGCCCGCCGCATGGAGGCCCTGAAGGCGACGGAGACCATCCTCCTTGCTTTCATGGGCGGGGCGGCCGTCGGTCTCTGCAGCGTCAGAGTCGTGCCGTTCCTGTCGGAGGACCGGCCCTATGCCGAGGTGACGGAGCTGTTCGTGCGGCCGGAGCAGAGGCGCAGGGGCATCGCCAGGGCTTTGATGGCCCGCGCGGAGGCGGTGGCCCTCCTCAAGGGGGCGACCGACGTCTTCCTGATGACCGGCTTCAAGAACGCCACCGCGCAGGCGTTCTACCGGGCGACCGGCTACGGCGACTACGCCCTGGCCATGCGAAAGAAGCTGTCATAGCCCTGAGTCAACGCAGGAACACGAGGGCGAGCGGGATATCCCGCTCGCCCTCTTCTTTTCTCGCGATTCCCGTCATCTATCCCAGTCCGGGCCACCCGGGGGGAAGGGATGTTGCGGGGTGCACTGCTGCAGGAAGACATACGCATCGAAAGACCGGCCGACGAACCTGAGCTCGTGGTCGGTATCCAGGATCAGCGTTCGGAGCGGAAGGTTCTTGAACCTTTCCGGTATGAGACCCCTCGTAAAGGCCCGCTCGTCCTTGACCTCGTGGAGCCCGGCGTAGTAGAAGCTCCCCGAGACCGGCCAGATGGCCAGACTGCGCACCTTGCCTTTGGTCTGAGCGAAGTCCTCGTTCAGGACGATGGCCAGGTTCCTGGGCTTCGCCGACGCGAACCCGGCGTGCACCGCCCCGCCGTAGACAAGAACCTTTCCGGTCCGCTCCGGGTGATAGCGATCCCACAGGTACCGCCAGACGGCCATGCGAGTCTCTTCCCGGGTGGCCATCTGGCCGATGACGGTCTCTTTGCGGTTGGAGGTCTCGGTCTCCTTCAGGACCCTGATGGTCATCGCCAGCTTGTCATAGTCGGGTATGGTGTCCTTGATGGTCGAGGTCTTGGCCAGGAAGGTCTCCTCGAATGTCTCCAGGTCCGGTGGCTTTTGGGTCAGTCCCGACACGGGCCGCCGCTTTTGGGTGGCCCGCCAGAAGAGGTCCTCGAGTTCCTTGGCCAGGGCCTGGTCGGGGATGGCCCGCAGCATCGCCTGAACCTGGGCTCGCCCCTGGAGGGGGGCGTAGGCGATATCCGTGCCCCAGACGGTTATCCGTTCGTCCTCGGGCAGCGTGCGGTTCCACGCCTGCAGGGCGCGCCAAAAGGCCAGTTGCTCCTCGGTGTTCAACCCCCAGGAGACCAGCCACATGTCGAGTTTCCGCAGGTGTTCCTCGTCACCCGTCCTGAGGTACTCATTGAGGGCGTCGGTGTAGGTGAAGTCGGTCTCCAGGGCCAGGTAGCGGTAGCCCAGACGGTGGAGGTAGGCCAACACCCTCAGGACCAGCTGCGGGTTCTCAGCGATGCCGTGGGACTCGCCGAGCATGAAGACGTCCGCTTGCGTGGCCAGGCCGTGCAAGGGCTCGAGGTCGCCGAAGTCCTCAAGGTCGCCCAGGCTGACCAGGGGGCGCTGGTTGGCTTCGATGAAGGCCATGGAGCCCTCGGGGTCCAGGCCCAGCTGAAGCCGGAGATCTCGGAGGCGCCCCTCGGTCTCCGCCTGTTGCTTGGCGAGGGCTTGCTCGGCCTGATCCAGCCAATCCCTCGGAGCTGAGCAGCCGGCCAACGACAGAAGGGCCACCAAGGCTAGGCAGACCGCGCCCCGACCGGCGATTCCCGGACCCCTTGCCGAGGACCGAGCCGTGGCGAAGCGACGCAAAGGGACCGCCCCCCGTCCCGGACATGCCATCATCTGGGAGTTCGACGGTCCAGGAGCCAGCCCCTTCAGGCCTTCACTGCGACGGCGCGGTTGCTCGTCTCCACCCTTCGCGTCAATGACTCGTCCGTGGCTCTGGGCCTCATCCCGAAGCCCGGCACGGTCCTCGCCGGGGGCCATACCCTGCCCCGCGTCCAGACCAGCTTCGACAAGGGCAGGAACCAACTGACGCTGACCTTCAAGGACCTGGCCCTCGGCCCGAACTATTTCAACGGGCCGCAAGCGTGGGCGCCGGGCGAAGGGGCCATCGTCAAGTCCGTGGAGCTGCGGCAGGTCCAAGACGACCTTCAACTGATCATCGGCCTGGACGGATCGCCTGTCTTCGCCTCGTCGACGGTCTACGCCGAAGCGGGGGTCCTCGGCGGACTGCTGACCTACGAACTGGAGTTCAGGGCGGGGAAGTGAGCGCTTCAGTGAGCAAAATCAAAGCCCAGGCGGCGGTGGCCGACCCGGGCTCTCTTGTCGTCGCGCCGGCTGGTGGCCGGCTCAGATTTTCATCGCCACGGCGCTCTGCGGGCAGGCGTAGGCGAACTCCTCGGACTCCTGAAGGGCCGCCGGGGCCGTGGCCCGCTCGGCGCGGCTGAAGCCGAAGCGCGGGAAGTAGTCGGCCGCGGTCTGGGTCAGGAGCCAGACGGACTTCAGGCCCCGCCCACTGGCCCAGGCCAGACGGTCGCGGACGAGGGCGTCCCCGATGCCCCGCCCGCGCCAGGCGGCGTCGGTCGCGACCGACCGCAGTAGCCCGTCATCCCCGTAGACCTCCACGCCGGCCACGCCGATGACCCGGCCGTCGGCCGCTGTGGCCACCTTGTACTGCGGCCCGAACTGCGCCTGGAAGGCGGCCTCGGCCAGAGCGGACTCCTTCAACAGACGGCTCACCGCCGGCACGTCGGCGGCGGTCGCTTCGCGGATGGTGAATGGGCCCTCGCCCGGCTTGCGGGCGCGCACGAAGCCGCTCACCAGCCGGACGCCCGCGGGCAGGATGGTCCCGCCGCCGCAGCAGTTCTGGCCAGCCTTCTCTGAGTCGACTTTCTCTGAGTCGGCCTTCCCCGAATCGACCTTCCCTGTGGACCCGCAGCACAACCCCGATAGGCTCGCGACCGCGTCGCCTCCGCAACAGCTCTGCCCGGCTTCATCGGCTAGCCTGCCGGCGTAGACCTGCGTGACCTCCAGGGACTCGCCGATGAACCCCGCCTCTCGCAGGCCGGCCAGGTATTCGCGTTCCTCCAGGGCCCCGGAGACGCATTCGCACCAGGCGTCGATCGAGCGCCGAAGCCACGTCGGGATGGCCGACAGGTCGCCCTGGAAGGCCATGTCCGACACGGCGAAGCGGCCGCCCGGCTTCAGCACACGAAAGGCCTCCCGGAAGACCTTTCCCTTGTCGGCGGACAGGTTGATGACGCAGTTGCTGATGATTAAGTCGACCGACGCGTCCGGGAGCGGGATGGCCTCGATCTCGCCCTTCAAGAACTCGACGTTGGTGGCTCCCGCCTTGGCCTGGTTCTGGCGGGCCATGGCGAGCATCTCGTCGGTCATGTCCAAGCCGTAGACCTTGCCCGTCGGCCCGACCCGCTTCGCCGACAGCAGCACGTCGATGCCACCGCCGCTCCCCAGGTCGAGGACAGTCTCGCCGGGGACGAGGTCGACCATCGCCGTCGGCACCCCGCAGCCCAGGCTGGCCTGGACGGCCTCGGTCGGCAGCCCTTGCCGATCGTTGTTCGAATAGAGCTCGCCGCCGATGCCGGGCGTACTCGAACCGCAGCAACCGGCCGACTCGACCGCCTTGGCCGCGGCCGCGTAACGGCGGCGGACATGCTCCTTCATGTGTTCCTTCACCTGTTCGTTCAGATGGTTCACCCCCATGGCTGTTTCCCTGAGACCAGGATATATCAACGGAAGTTGATACGTCAAGACCCCTCAAGACCCCTCAAGACCCCTCAAGACCCCTCAAGACCCCTCAAGACCCCATATCAAAATTCGTTGAGATGGACACCCGCCCGCGTTATACTATGATTGGAGGGATTGTCCATGACCGACGCACCGTCGAGGATCGCACCGTCGAGGATCGCATCGTCGAGGACCGAAACGGCGAGGACCGAAACCGACGACCAGATCGTCGAGCGCCTGACCGGGCTGGCCAAGGCCCTGTCGGACCCGACCCGGTTGCGCATGCTCAGGATGATGGCCGCCGGGCGGCCCTGCTGCGCCGACGCCACCTGCGCACCGACGGTCCCGGCCGACGACGCCACCAAGGGCATCTGCGTCTGCGAATTCCAGTACGTCTTCGGCCTCGGGCAGTCGCGCGTCTCCTACCACCTCAAGGTCCTGAAGGAGACCGGCCTCGTCGACGAAGAGACCCGGGGCAAATGGACCTTCTACTCGTTGAACGAAAGGGCGGCCCGCGAGCTCGGCCGGTCGCTCGAAGCGTATCTGCGCGGTTAGTTCAAGCGGATTACGCGGTAGCTCAAACAGGTTTTCGTGGCCGGTCCGATGCCGCCGGCTACCGGCGGCCCTCATCCGCGCAGTGTAAAGCGCCCGGCGGGGACCCAACCCCAGCCGGGCGCTTCATGTTTCCTCGGTTCCCTATGCGCCATCAATAGATAGCGCATAGGGTCTTTCGAACCCCACACCGGCGACCTGGGCCGGTGCCCGCCACGCTGCTGCGGCCCCTGGAGCGCGCTCACCGCTTGTCGTACCCGACCACGGTCCAGATGCCCGTCTCGTCCTGGCGCACCAGCCGCTTCAGATAGACCCGGCGGACCGCGCTCTGGCTGACCTCGACCTCGGCCACGGCCCCGGTGTTGACCTTGACTGTGAAAGTCGGCTGGTTCCCGCCGGTCGTCCCCGAGCCCGGCAGGCTGCTGACAAAGGTCATCGCCACCTGCGCCGGGTCGAGCCACCACGGGCTGTGCCCGCCGTCGACCTGCTGTTGCTGCGCCCGGACCACGTTCAGGTCAACCGGGACCTTGACCTGGGCCTCATCCGACGGGTCACCGGTCATGGTGCCATGGGGCATGGTCAGTTCCCCGGCCACCTGCGCCGCCAGCTCCTGGGCCCGCGGGCCCTTGGCGGTTATCTCCAGGCCGCCCTGGCGCCAGCGCAGGCTGTCCCACCAGACCTCCAGTGGGCCGCCGGCGGCGTGCCCCACGGCGCTGTTCGGGGCGGGCGTGAATGTTCCGACGGCCTTCTTCTCGGTCACCAGGGTCTCGCCGTAGTCGAGGACCACGCGGTCCTGAAAAGCCACGATGCGTGCCGGGGCCTCGCTCGGCATCAGGGCCTCGATTCCCGTGATGGCCGCCGCTTCAGGCACCGAGGCGACCACCCGTCCCGGGTCGTTCGAGACCACGGTGTAGCCCTTCTTGGCCGGGTCGGGGTAGGTGAACACGGACTGGTCCCCGACCTGGCCGGCCTCGAAGTTGACGAACGTGTAAGTCGTCTGGATGGCGTTCTGCATCGCGGTCGTCAGGCGCAGCGGTAGTTTGCTCTCATTGTTGATCCAGAGGTCATAGGGGAGACCGCCGGGCGGCTCGATCCTCAGGTGCGTGGCCTGGCGACCGGCCACCGACTCCTCACCGACGAGTTCGTGCGGGTACTTCAGGGCGCGGCCAGCCTCGGTCCGGAGGTCGAAGGTGCCCTCGCCAAGCCCGCCGACCATCGGCAGGAGGACGAGCTCCCGCTCCGACGGCCGTTCCTGCCAGCGCCGCGTCCCATCGTCGACGGTCAACGTGCCGTCCTCGAGCCGGAAGGCCGTCTTGGGCCCGGCCGACCAGACCTCCACGCGGCGGATCAGCCACTCGTGTCCAGCCGCGTCGGTCATCCGCACTTCGACCACGCCGTGGTAGCCGGTCAGCTTGGCCACCGCCCGCTCCATGGCGTGGACGACGTCACCTTTGAACAGGGCCGGCCACGCCCCGAAGACCATGACCAGGGCCAGACAGGCCGCCAGTCCGACGATGGCCAGCATGGTCACCGGGCGCCGTCTCCGCCAGAGCGGCCTGGCTCCGGCCGCACCGGCCCGGTCTGCCCCGGCCGCCGCCGGCCGACCGCCCAGCACCTTCACCGACCTGGCGACCGCCAGAAGCTCGGCCAGCTCGGGGTCCTTGGGCGGCTCCGGCCGGCGCTCGCGGTTGAGCGCGTCGATCATCCTATCCAGTTCTTCCTCAGAAGAGCGTTTCAAAGGGAATCCTCCTCAGATTGCTGTCGCATCAGGCTTCTCAGGGCTTGCAGGGCTCGGTACTGGAGCCCCCGGACGGCGTCCTCGGTCTTGCGCATCAGGCGGGCTGTCTCGGCCCGCGAGCGGCCGTCGATCATGCGCAATTCCAGGACCGTCCGTTGTTCCTCCGGGAGCCGGGCCATCAACTCCTTGACCCAGGCGCGGAAGACCGCCCCGTCAGCCTCGTCGGCGTCATCGGGCCGCTGGAGCAAGGATTCCTCCAGGGGGACCTCGACGCCGTGGGCCCGGTGCCGGCGCCAGCGGTCGCGGATGAGGTTGAGGGCCACGGTCTGCAGGTACCAACGGGAGGGCGTCCCGTCGCCCAGACCGTCTTTCGCCGAGCCGGCCAAAGCGCGCGAATACGCCTCTTGCGTCAGGTCCTCGGCCTCCTCGCGGTTCTGGACCCGCGCGTAGACATAGCGATAGAGTTGTTGCCACGCCTCGCGATGGCGGGCTTCGTGGAGCGGTTTGTCAGCTGACTTCGGTTGGCTCACAGCGCTGTGTTCACCTCGTCTAGCGTGTAAGACGCGCGGGAGTACCCAAAAGTCACGCGCTTCGGCCGGGAAATCGTCCGCGGTAAAATCGAAAGCGCCTGACCATACGGTCAAGCGCTTCTCGTGTCTTTATGAGGTTCAGGCCGCGGGCTGACCCGCGGGCAGCCCCACCGGCTGTCCCGCCGGCCGGCCCACCGGCCGCAGGATGGCGATGGGCGTCTGCTGGTGGCCCTGGCCGAGCGGGTTGTCCCGCATGAGCCAGGTGACCAGCTCCGGGTCGACCCCGTGGGACCAGCCCAGGACCTTGGTCGATAGGTCACTCGAATCGATGATGGCCACCCCGACGCCGTCGCCGACGGCGGCCGACAGCTTCTCGGCCACCCCCATCGGGTCCTTCGGGCCGAGTTTGGCCTGCTTGTTGTAGGGCGGCAGGGTGCCCGGCGTGGGGCCGTCGATGGCCTCGACCGTCGGACCGGCGATGCGGTAGAAGATGCCGCGCCGCCCGACCAGCCGCCCGAGGGCGGTGGCCGCCGTCGCCAGCAGGATGCGCGGGGCGCCGGCCTCGTTCAGGGCCAGCTGCATCGTCTGGGGGATGCCCAGGCCGATGCCGTGCGGGGTCTTGGTGACCGCCTGGGTCAGCAGGCGCGCCAGCCACGTGACCTTGATCTCCTCGATCGGCCACGAGCGGCCCTGGCTGATGGCCACGGGCTTCTCGGCGATGACGGCGATGTCGCCCGGCTTGACGTGAGCGCCGATCGACTCCTTGAAGAAGGCCGCCAGGTCGTCGCCCCTGCGGACGACCTCGGTCCGGATGGGCAGGCGGGCGTAGGCCCGGCCACCACCCACGGCGAAGAGGTGCTTCGGCGGGTTGGGCCGGTAGGCGGCGACCAGCCGCGCGGCCTCGTCCGAGCGGTCGCCGGTGCCGCTCGAGCCGCCGGTGTCGCCCAGGTCGCCGGCCACGTTCACGCTGAGGGCGTCGCCCAGTTCAGCCAGGCTCCCGCGGTGCTTGGGCCCGGGGATGGCGCCCTTGACGTGCCCCTCGGCCCCGTCACTGACCACGGTGTCCCTGGCGTCGATGAACTCACGCAGCCACAGCTCGACGTTGATGGCCCGCCAGAAGAACATGGACTGATCGATCCGGCCACTGTTGGCGGCCAGGAAGGCCCGGGCCACCGCCGGACCGTCCCAGTATGGACGGGCGACGAAGGTGGGTGAATTGAACAGGCTCAGGAAGGCCGCCCGACGGGCTCTGATCCACCGGAACTCGGGCGTGGTGAACCCGACCTTCCAGCGGCGCAGCCTGATCCTCTCCGGAATGACGCCCTTGAGGCCCTGGCGTAGGAGCCAGCGGCTCCAGCCGTGGCGAATGATGGCGTCCGACGGCTGGCGGAGGATCCACTCGACCAGCTCCTGGTCCAAGTAGGGTACGCGGGACTCGATGGAATGGGCCATCGAGTTCTTGTCTTCGTAGCGCAGCAGGCACGGCAGGCTATAGGTGGTCAGGTCCTGCAGGAGCCGCTGCTTCAGGTCGTCGCGCGAACGGGTGTAGCCAGGGTCGGTGACCCGGCCGACGAACTCCGGACGCAGCAGGCTCTGGAGCGGGAAGCCCTTGCGACGGTCGCGCAGGCGGCGGGTCAGGAGCGGCTTCAAGACGTCCCTGGCCGCCCAGGCCTCGCTGAGGAAACGCCCGTACTGACGCCGCTTCCACAACTGGCTCAGGTAGACGAACTGGTAAGGCACGTAGCCGGCCAAGAGCTCGTCGCCGCCCTGGCCGTCCAGGACGACGGTGACGTGCTTCCGAGCCTCGCGCATGACGCACCACTGGGCGTAGGGGCCGGTGCTGATGAACGGCTCCTCCTGGTGCCAGATGAGGTCGCGCAGCTCGTCGACGAAGGTTTCGGACAGCGGCCGGACGTAGGACGTGTCGGCCCCGGTGGCCTTAACGGCCACGTCGATGTACTCGCGCTCATCGATGGGGTCGTTATCGAAGACGGCCGAGAAGGTCTTCAGCTGCCCGCGCATCGAGGACGCGTCGGGGTTCTGGTCCCGCATCAGGCCGCTCATGAAGCTGACGATGGAGGTCGAGTCGAGGCCGCCGGACAGGCATGAGCCGACCGGGACGTCGGCCACCAGCCGGCGCCGTACGGCCTTCTTGAACAGCTCGCGGAACTCGTCCGGGTCGCCGGAGCCGTCCTCGCTGAGGCGCGGCGCCCAGTAGGCGACGGGCTTCAGCGCGTCTGCGGCGTCCGCGGCGTCAGCGGCGTCGGTGCCCGCGCCGTCCGCGGTCGCTGAAGCGCTCGCGCCCTCCGCGGCCGCGCTCTCGCCGAGCTCGAGGACCATGTACGTGGCCGCCGGCAGATGGCGGACGCCTTCGAAGAAGGTCTCCGGCCGGTGGTCGTGCAGGCCGTGGAGCAGGTACTCGTAGACCATCTGGTCGTTCGGCCGGGCCGGCACGGCTGGATCCTGCAGAAGGGCCTTGATCTCCGACGCGAAGAGGAGCCGCCCGCCGGCCTGCGCGTAGTACAGCGGCTTGATGCCGAAGTGGTCGCGGGCCAGGACCAGACGGTTCAGACGCCGGTCGGCGATGGCCACGGCCCACATGCCGTTGAAGCGGGCGAAGCACTCCGGCCCGTATTCCTCGTAGGCGTGGACGATGACCTCGCTGTCGGCGTTGGTCTTGAAGACATGGCCGCGCTGGATGAGTTCGGCGCGCAGTTCGCGATAGTTGTAGACCTCGCCGTTGAAGACCAGCCAGACCGAGCCGTCCTCGTTGCCGAGGGGCTGGTGTCCGGTCTCGAGGTCGATGATGGACAGGCGGCGGTGGCCCAGGCTGACTGACGGCCATTCGAGCGTGCCGAAGTCATCGGGCCCACGGTGAAGAAGGACCGCGCCCATCCGGTCGAGCAGTTCAGGATCCGGTTTTCCGGTGAATCCGTAGATACCGCACATGGCTTGTCCCTCCTCGGGCCGTGCCCCCAGAATTCGTCGCGACCAGCCGTCGGGCCTCTTTTCGAGGCCATCCAGCCGTATCTTCATAAGATTCGACGTTCAACTAGTCATTCTAACACAACAACAAGCTGCGGACAAAAAGAGATTTCGCACCAAGTCAGGCAGCCGGAGCCGCGTCGCGCGGTCGGGCGAAAATGCCAGAAAGACTCGGTGTTTACGCAATCTCACCATCGAAGTTTCCTGAGATATGCCGTCGCCCGCCAAATCTGGAAGGAATAGTCTGGCCGGACGGAGAAGGGTTGGGCGCCGAGAAGCACCATCGTCGTTCAGACCTAGCAGGGGAGACAGCCATGAGGCAGGTCTCCCTTTTTTCTCGTAAGGGCCGGTGGGGGGGGTGGGCGGTTGAAACGGTTCAAGTCGAGGTCCGTTGACGCCCGGAAAGCCCTGCTGTTCCTCGGCCTGCTCCTCGTGAGCGTGGCCTTCGGCCTCTTCCTGTCGAGCGCCAGGACCCTGTCCGCGGTGGCCGTCGCCGACCTGGACAGGCAGTGGCGGACGGGCTACGACCTCTTGGTCCTGCCGCCGGAGGTGCAACTCCCCGTCGAGCAGGGGAAGGTTCCGCCGAACGCCCTCACCGGCTGGTCCGGGGGGATCACCTTCACCCAGTGGGAGACCGTCAGGAGCATCCCGGACGTCGAGGTGGCCGCGCCGGCCGCCGTCCTCGGACGGGTGTTCGGCGCCCTGCCGCAGAGACACATGCTCAAGCCTCCGGTTATCAGTGAGCCGGGGCTCTACCGGCTGACCAATGACTCAGCCATCCTGGGGTCAATCTGGCCCCGGCGAGGGACGTCGGTCAGCTACATGTTCATCTTCCGGGGTGCCGGAAGCGTGCCGGCCGACGTGGAAACAGCGGGAAAGGCCGCGGCCCACGTCCCCGGTGTCTACTTCCGGTCCTACCCGTGGTCCGCCGGGGAGATGGTCTGGCAGTGGATCGATGTCCTGCTGATGGCCGTGGACTCTGGAAGCGAGGATGCCCTGGTCAACCTGGAGGGTGCCTTCGTCTGGGGGCGGCTCGATGAGAGCTATAAGTCAGAGGTCGTCCAGCTCGATCGATACCACTCGCGCGAGAAGGGTCAGGCCTTCCAGATCCCGGTTGTCCTCAACCGGCACCGCTATACCCAGCGGGCGGAAGGCGTACTCATCGAGCGGTTGACCCCTGACGGCGTGTCCCGGACGGACCCTCTGGCGGCGGCGGATCTGATCGCCCGGCGAGGTGGGAAGGATTATCTGAACTCGCTCCCGGGTTCGCCCGTCCTCTCCCTGACACTGGAGCCCGAGGCCTACCACCAGGCCTATTGGGAGGGCTTGGAGACCGCCGTGGGCCCGGGCCGGAACGAAGTCAGCCTGTTCGAACCCAGCGGCCCGGTGACCTACCAGCCGGGCGTAGATCTTGCCGGCATGAAGGTGATCGCCGCCGTGCCGGTTCCCGGCAACATCCCCTTCTTGGTCAGCTTCAGAAAAGCGCCGGCGCCGAGCGACCCGCCCAAAGCCAAGATCGTCTTCAAGTTGACCGGGGTCTTCGACATCGAGGCCTTGGGGCTGGCGTCGGCTGAGGGTGGCCCGGCGGCCGTGCCGGTTGACATCTACGCCCCGCCCAGCGCGACGCTGGTCTATGACCCTTCCGGGCATCGCCTCGATGAACCCAGGTCCCTCTTACCAAATGGAGACCCCCAAAGCTACATCCAGGAACCGCCGCTGATGCTGACGACCATGGAGGCCGCCCGCCTCATCGCCGGGGAAAAGAGCATCTCGTCAATCCGGGTCCGCGTGGCCGGGGTCGAGAGGTACTCGCCCGAGGCCCAACAGAAACTGGAGCGGGTGGCGGCGGAGATCGTCCATCGGACGGGCCTTCAGGTGGTCATCACCGCCGGGGCTTCGCCCGAAAGGACCCTCGTCTTCCTGCCCGGTATTGGAAGCATTCCCCCGGCTGGGTACGTCGAGGAGTGGTGGACCAAGGCCGGGGTCAACCTGGCCATCCGGGAGAAGGTGCAGTGGGAGAACCTGGCCTTCTTCCTCATCGTGCTGGTTGTCGCCGGCCTCTACGTGGGCAACACGGCCCTGGTGACGACCCTACAGCGGCGGGCCGAGTTGGGGCTGTTGAAAGCCCTCGGCTGGCGCGACGCCAGCGTCGCCGGGCGGGTACTGGGGCAGTTCCTCGGACCGGCGCTGGTCGCCGGTGGGCTGGGCGTCTTTCTGTCGCAGGGGGTGGCCTGGGCGATGCGCCTCAGGCTCTCGTTTTGGCAGGCCCTCATCGTCTTGCCAGTGAGCCTGGCCCTGGCCCTCATCGGCGGTGCCGCCGGGCTCGGCGTGGCCCACCGGGCGACGCCGGTCTCGGCCCTGAGGAGCGGCGACGTCAGCACCCGGGCCGGGCGACGAACGCGCCCCCATCGCAGCGGCGCCGGTCTTCTAAGCCTAGCGTGGAGCGGGCTGGCCGGGCGTCCCGGGACGACCGCGGTGAACGTCCTCATCACCGCGATGGCCACGGGCTTCCTGGTCCTGCTGGTGGTCCTCCTGCGGACCACCCGCGGCTACCTCGGTGGGACCCTCCTCGGGCGCTACATCCTCTTGCACATCGAAGGCTACCACGTGGCCATGGCCGTGGTGGCTCTGTTGGTGGCCGCTGTGGCCGCGGCGGACTCGGCCCTGCTCGGCATCATGCAGCGGCGGGCCCAGCTCGGGCTGCTCTCGGCGGTCGGCTGGGCGCCGGGCCACGTCTCTCGTCTCGTCCTGACCGAAGGGCTACTGCTAGGCGCCCTGGGAGCCTTGGGCGGGCTCATCATCGGCGGGGTCGCGGCCATTGCCCTGACGGCGGGCCGGGCCGCCACGCTCCAGGTCTTGGCCACGGGCGGGTTCGCGGTGCTGGTCCCGCTGATCATCATCCCGTTGTCCGTCCTCGGCGCGGCGAGACAGGCCGGGCGGCTGGCGCCTAGTCACGTCCTGCGCAACGAATGATCGCTGTGGACGGGGTAAACGACGAATGGGGGTTGCGTCATGGCTGTGACCCAAATCGAATTGGACAGCGCCCAGGTGGTCGAGGCGAGGGGGCTCCGCAAGGTCTATCCGAGCGGCGAGGGACAGGTCGTCGCCGTCGACGGGGCCGACCTCGAGGTCCGGCCGGGCGAGTTCGTCAGCATCATGGGGCCGTCCGGTTCCGGCAAGTCGACCCTCCTGTACCTCGCCGGTACGCTGGAGCGGCCCGATTCCGGGTCCCTGCGGCTGGGCGGCCGGGACGTGTCTGGACTCAACCCCAAGGAGTTGGCCGACCTGCGCCGCCGCCTCATCGGCTTCGTCTTTCAGCAGTTCCATCTGATCCCGACGCTGACCGCGCTGGACAACGTGATGATTCCGCTGACCCCCTATATGGCCCGTCGACAGCTTCGTGACCGGGCGATATCCCTGCTGGCCGAGGTTGGCCTCGAGGGGCGAACGCACCACCTGCCCAGCCAGCTGTCCGGAGGCGAGCAGCAGCGGGTGGCCATCGCCCGGGCCCTCATTGCCGAGCCGCGGCTCATTCTGGCCGATGAGCCCACCGGCAACCTCGACTCGGCCTCGGGACAGCAAGTGATGTCCATCTTGGTGGAACTGGTCAGGCAACAGGGCGTGGCCCTGATGGTCGCCACCCACGACCCTGAACTGGCCGGTCAAGCCTCGAAGCGCCTGTATATGAGGGACGGCATGTTGACGACTGATTGACGGTTGGTTGACAGCCAATTCTACCTGCGAAATACGCCCTGTTATCACGGCCGCGGGCGTGCTATAATAGCTCGCACAAACATTCCTCGGTAGCTCAATGGTAGAGCATCCGGCTGTTAACCGGAGGGTTGTAGGTTCGAGCCCTACCCGAGGAGCATGGAAAGACCCCGGCGGACCAACCCCGGACCCCGACCCCGCGGACCGGGGTCTTTTTTGGTTTGCCCAAAAACCTTCGGCCAGCCTCTTGACAACAATAATAGTAATGATTACTATAAAGAATAGGAACGATCACTGCTTACCAAGACGAGGAAACGGATAACTTAACAAGGCGGTCCGGCGCGACTGCGGGCCGGCCCGCGAGGAGGTGAAGGGGCGACCGGACATGAAGAAGCGTGAAGTGACTACGAGCCAACGCCGAGACGACCAGGCCGAGCGACCGTTGAGGACCACGCGGCAACGCCAGGTCATCCTGGAAGAACTGCGCAAGGTGACCTCCCACCCGACGGCCGACGAGGTCTACGAGATGGTCCGCAAACGACTACCCCACATCAGCCTGGGAACCGTCTACCGGAACCTCGAACTCCTCTCGGCCGCCGGTGAGATCCAGACCCTTGGACTGGCCGGTACCCAGAAGCGCTTCGACGGCAACCCGGCCAACCACTACCACGCCAGGTGTCTCAAGTGCGGCCGGGTCATCGATCTGGACCTGCCGGTCAAGGCCCTGAACGGCCTGGAGGACGCGGTCGCCGAGACGAGCGGGTTCAAAGTCGTCGGGCACCGCCTGAAGTTCCTCGGCCTCTGCCCCAGGTGCCAGAAGGAAGAGCAGAAGCAGGACCGCTGAACAGAAGCAAGCCCGCTGAACAGAAACAGGGCCGCTGAGCCCAAGCGCGCAAACTCGCGCGCAGCACCAAAACCGCCATCCACAGGAGGGAACATCGTGGAACTCAAAGGAAGCCGCACCGAGAAGAACATCATGACCGCCTTCGCCGGCGAGTCGCAGGCCCGCAACCGCTACACCTTCTTCGCCAGCCAGGCCAGGAACGAGGGCTTCGTCCAGATCGCCGACATCTTCGAGGACACCGCCAACAACGAGCGTGAGCACGCCAAGCGCCTCTTCAAGCTGCTCAGGGGCGGCCAGGTGGCCATCCAGGCCGACTTCCCGGCCGGGGTCATCGGGAGCACCGCGGACAACCTCAAGGCGGCCGCCGGAGGCGAGCACTTCGAGTGGGAAGAGATGTATCCCGGCTACGCCAAGGTGGCCGAGGAAGAGGGCTTCACGGACATCGCCAAGATCCTCCGGTCCATCGCCGTGGCTGAGAAGCAGCATGAGAAGCGCTTCCTCGGGCTCCTCGGGAACGTCAAGGCCGGTACGGTCTTCAAGAAAGATGAGGTCGTCGTCTGGCGCTGCCGCAACTGCGGTTACCTCCATACGGGCAAAGAGGCCCCGGAGCGCTGCCCGGCCTGCGACCATCCCCAGGCCCACTTCGAACTCCTCGCGGAGAACTGGTGAAGGAGGCCCCCCAAGTGACCAACGTCTTCGAAATCTACAAGTGCGAGGTCTGCGGCAACACCGTCGAACTGGTTCATGCCGGCCAGGGGCAACTGGTCTGCTGCAACCAACCGATGAAGCTTCTCACCGAGAACACCGTCGACGCCTCGAAAGAGAAGCACGTCCCGGTGGTCGAGAAGACCGCCAATGGAGTCAAGGTGAAGGTCGGCTCGGTGGCCCACCCCATGGAGGAGAAGCACTTCATCGAGTGGATAGAAGTCATCGCCGGCGACAAAGCTTATCGCCGCTTCCTCAAGCCGGGCGAGGCCCCGGAGGCTGTCTTCGAGATCGACGCCCAGGACGTCACGGCCCGCGAGCTCTGCAACATCCACGGCCTCTGGAAGGCGTGAGCGCCGCCTGAAGTCAACACCGCCACCTGAAGACCACTCACCGATGCGCAGACCGTTCAAGGCCGTCAAGGTCTCCGAGCACGTCCACTGGGTCGGGGCCATCGACTGGGGTCTCCGTGACTTCCACGGCTACTCCACCGAGCGCGGCTCGACCTACAATGCCTACCTGGTGCTGGCCGACAAGCCGACCCTCATCGACACGGTCAAGGCCCCCTTCGCCGACGAGCTGCTGGCCCGCGTGGCCTCGGTCATCGACCCGGCCAGCATCGAGTATATCGTCTCGAACCACGCCGAGATGGACCACTCCGGCTCACTGCCGCGGGTCATCGAGGCCGTCCGGCCGAAAAAGGTCTTCGCCTCGACCGTCGGGGCCAGGGTCCTGGCCGAGCACCTCGACCTGGGGCTGGAGGTCCAGCCGGTCAAGGACGGCGAGCGGATCAGCCTCGGGAACATG
Source organism: Bacillota bacterium (assembly GCA_021787335.1). Lineage (GTDB taxonomy): Bacteria > Bacillota > Sulfobacillia > JAJYWN01 > JAJZPE01 > JAJZPE01. The sequence continues at coordinate 112,565 of JAJYMC010000003.1, forward strand.
GAGCTGCAGGCGCTGGAAGCCCGCATGCTGCATTGGCCGGATAGCATGTTCACCCACCTCGCCGCCGACCGCGTCCTCTTCTCGAGCGACACCTTTGGGATGCACCTGGCCTCGACCGAGCGCTTCGTCGATGAGCTGACGGGCTGGCGATACCAGGCCGCCAAGTACTTCGCCAACATCCTCCTGCCCTACGCCGCGCTGGTCCCCAAGCAACTGGCCAAGCTCGAGCCGGCGGGGCTGGGCATCGACATCATCGCCCCGGACCACGGACCCGTCTGGCGCCACGACCGCCACGAAATCCTCGGTCTCTACGCCGCCTGGGCCGAGCAGAAGCCGACAATGAAGGCCGTCGTCTTCTACGGGACCATGTGGCAGAGCACGGCGGCCATGGCCAGAGCCATCGTCGAGGGGCTGGTCGCCGGCGGGGCCACGGCCAAGCTTTTCCCGATGGACTCGAGCCACCGCAGCGATATCGTCACCGAACTGCTCGACGCCGGGGCGCTTCTGGTCGGCTCGCCGACCCTGAACAACAACATGCTGCCCTCGGTGGCCGACGTGATGACCTACCTCAAGGGGCTCAAGCCGAAGAACCTCGTCGGCACGGCCTTCGGGTCATACGGCTGGAGCGGCGAGGCCGTCGGGCAGCTCAGGGACATCCTGGCCGAGATGAAGGTCGAGCCGGCCGGGGAGGGCATCAAGGTCAAGCACGTCCCCGGCCAGGAGGATCTCGAACGCTGCTTCAACCTGGGCCTCCAGGTGGCCGAGAAACTGAAGGAGGTGGCCGTCGGTGTTTGATCCCAAGGCCCTGTGGAGCATCACCTACGGGCTCTATGTCGTCACCGCGCGTTCCGGCGACAAGCTCAATGGGCAGATCGCCAACACCGTCTTCCAGGCAACGGCCGAGCCGGCCCGCGTCGCCGTGAGCATCAACCGCAACAACCTGACCCATGAGTACATCGAAAAGAGCCGCGCCTTCGCCGTCTCCTGCCTCGACGAGACGACGCCGATGGAGTTCATCGGGCTCTTCGGCTTCAAGAGCGGCCGCGAGGTCGATAAGCTGGGCCAGGCCAAGCACCGTGAGGGCGCGACCGGCAGCCCGGTGGTCACCGAGAACGCCCTGTCCGTCATCGAAGCCAGGGTGGCCGACAAGCTCGACGTCGGCACGCACACCATCTTCGTCGGCGAGGTTGTCGCCGCTGAGGTCCTGCGACCGGGCAAGCCGATGACCTACGCTTACTACCAAGAGGTGAAGAGAGGCCGCGCGCCGAGGGCCGCGCCGACCTATCACGCGCCGGAGGGCGGCGCCGGCGAGGCCGCGAAGCCGGCGCCGCCCAGCGCACCGGACGAGGCCGCCAAGCCCGCGGCGCCCGTCCCGGGCCCGACGATGAAGAAATACGTCTGCGACGTTTGCGGCTACGTCTACGATCCCGCGGCTGGCGACCCCGACGGCAAGGTCCCGCCGGGGACGCCGTTTGAGAACCTGCCGACCGACTGGAAATGCCCGGTCTGCGGCGCGAGCAAGGACGAGTTCTCGCCGCAGGACTGAAGCTTCAACCGCAAGCAGACCGGCCGCGGTCGAGGAGCGCGGCCTGGCAACAAATGGGCCTTTTCTTGACGTAACATGACCGTGTGTTATAATTGAGACTGCTTGAGCATACGTCAAGAGCGCACCTTTGCGCGGGCCCATAGCTCAGCGGTTAGAGCTACCGGCTCATAACCGGTTGGTCCCTGGTTCAAATCCAGGTGGGCCCACCAGCGAAAAACGAACCCCATGGTCGTGCGACCCTGGGGTTTTCTTTTTCCACCGTTGCCTGTTCAACCAGCGGCGGCCACCCCCGCGTCGCCCCAGCGATGGCGACTTGGCGGGACTTCCGTGCGCGTCAGTGATTTTCCTTCGCCAGCGCCCGGGGCCGCCGCCGGCGGGTTGAGTCAAATCGCTAGCAGCGGCTCATACTGATATTGACCACGGAGGCGTGGCACGAACCAGGTCTTTAGCTGGACACAGGAGGTAACGCGAATGGCTACAAAGTCTAGAGTCGGGTCGGGTAATATAAGTGGCACGGGTGTCACCGTGCGCATCGTCGTCGGCATCATCCTCTTGGCCCTGGCCATCTTCCGGTTCGTCGTCGGGTTCTGGGCGGGCGTCTTCGTGACCGCGGGCATCGTCGCGTTCATGACGGCCTTCACCCGGACCTGTCCGGCCACGACGGCATGGAATCTATGGTTCGGCGGCGGCAGCAGCCCTGCGCCCAAGCGCCTGACCGGCGGCGGACCCGAGCCGGGGCAAAGCTCCGCGTCCGCGAAGGGCTCGAGCGGCGGGCACGGGCGATCTGAGTCCGAGAAGCGCGACGCGTCCGGGGCCGAGAGCGGCAGCGGCGGCGGCAAGCACGGCGGCGACAGCGACAAGGACCAGTGATCGGGTCCCGCCCATTCCTGACGAGGTAGGAAGCGGGCGGGGGGGCGTGGAATCACTTCTATGACCGGTCGGTGGCCCCACGCGCCGGCCGACGGTCCGGCCGCCATGAGCGCCGGGCCGGCCATCCTGACCCTGGACGGAGGACGCGCGGCGGTGGCCTTCGGAGTCCTGCCCCCCCGTCTCAACTGCATCGCCGATAAGGTCCCGCCCGGAAGCGTGGTCGCCGACATCGGCACCGACCACGCTTATTTGCCTATCGGCCTCGTTCTCAGCGGCCGTTCACCGCGGGCCATCGGGAGCGACACCAAGCGGGCCCCGCTGGCGGCGGCGGCCGCCAACATCGTCGACGCCGGGGTGGCCGGTCAGGTCGAAATCCGGGAGGGCACCGGGCTCTCGGTCCTGACGCCCGGAGAGGTCGACGTGGTCGTCATTGCCGGCCTGGGTGGCGTGCTCACCTGTCGCATCCTCGAAGCCGACCCGGCCGTACGCTTCAGCGTCGAGCGCTTCATCCTTCAGCCGATGATCGGGGTCGAGGTCGTCCGGCGCTGGATTGACGACAATCAGCTGAAGCTGGCCGACGAGGACCTCGTCGAGGACGAGGGGCGGCTCTACGAGGTCATCGTGGCCGAGCCGCGGACGGGCAGCCTTCCCGCGCCGGATGACCCGCACGGGCTCGGGCCCGAGGTCATCGACCTCGTCGGCCCGCTACTCCTCAAGCGGGGGCACCCGTTGTTGCGCCGCCATGTGGAGACGAAGCTCGGCCAGTTCCGTAAGGCTCTGGAGGAGTTGCGTCAGGCAAAGGCGCCGCGATCGGCCGAGGTCCGCGCGCGTTACCAGAGGATCGCCGACGGGCTGGCAGAGGTGCTCCGGTGCCTGCCAAAGTCGTAGACGTGGCCGGGGTATTCTGTTAAGCTTGAACAGGGCGCCCGCCGCCCCACAGGCGATTACGGGGGAGGAAGAGGATTTGCCGGCCAATCAACGCGCGGCCCGACCGCTCGTGGTCTACATCGACGGTGGGTCGCGCAACAACCCGGGCCCGGCGGCCATCGGCGTGGCCGTCTTCGAGCGGGAGGCGCTCAGTCGCGGCCAAGCGGCCGCGGAAGAGGGGCCCAAGCCGTTGAGCGAGGTGGGCCTGTACATCGGCCGGGCCACCAACAACGTCGCCGAGTACACGGCCCTCCTGCGCGGCCTCGAGGAGTGCCTGGCTGTCGGGGCCAGTGAGATCGAGGTCCGCTCCGATAGCGAACTTCTGGTCAAACAAATGAAGGGCGAGTATAAGGTAAAGAGCGAGGGGCTGCAACCCCTCCACGGACGGGCCCGGTCCCTGAGCCTGACCGTGCCCACGCGGTACGTCCACGTGCCGCGGGAGAAGAACCGGCTCGCCGACGCGCTCGTCAACCGGGCCCTCGACGAGTGGGAGAGAAGGAACCGCGATGCAGCCAATGGGGAGAAGTAGGGCCGTCAGGGCGGCCGCCCTGGTCCTTGCCGCTGTGGTGGTTCTGGCCCTGGCGACGGCCTTCGCACCATTGCCGTCCCTGGCCGCGGCGGCCTCGACCGAGCCGGTCTACCCGGCCCGACCCGAAGGCTACGTCAGCGACCTGGCCGGGGTCTTCACCGCGAGCCAGCTGGCCGACCTCGAGGCGATGCTCCGCGACCTCGACCGGGCGACCACGGCCGAGCTGGCCGTCGTCACGGTCAAGACCACCCAGCCGGTCACCGTCGAGGAGTATGCCGTCAAGCTCTTCGAGAAGTGGGGCATCGGCAAGAAGGGCCGTGACAACGGCGTCCTGATGCTCCTCGCCACGGACGACCGGGCGGTCAAGATCGAGGTCGGGTACGGCCTCGAGCCGGTCATCACCGACGGCACGGCCGGCTCCATCCTCGACCGTTACGTGGTGCCCCGCTTCAAGCAGAACGACTATGCCGGCGGCCTGACCGACGGGGCCAAGGCCATCGCCAACCTCATCGCCCGCGATGCCCAGTCCCAGCTATCGCCCCAGTACCAGATCAAGGGGCGGGTCGTCGGCGGCATCCTGCCCGATTTCGTCCAGCGTGACGTGGTCATCCTGCTCGTCCTGGGCGTCCTCGGAGTCATCGTCATCGCCGCCGGGCTCAGCGGCCTCATCACCCGGCGCTGCCCCAAATGCGGCGGACGGATGTGGCGCTTCGACCGGGTGGCCGTCCACGCCACGGAGCACGAGGCCGGCCGCGGCGAGCGCGTCTACCAGTGCCGCAAGTGCGGGTACGAGACGACCAAGGACTTCGTCATCCCGCCCCTCGGGCACCCGCGCGGCGGGTCGGGCGCGGGCGGCGCCGGCGGCATGGGCCCGGGCTGGTTCGGCGGTATGGGCGGCTTCGGCGGCGGAGCCGGCGGAGGCAAGCGCGGCGGCGGTTTCGGAGGCTTCGGCGGCGGCCGCAGCGGCGGCGGCGGGGCCTCGCGGAAATGGTGAAAGGCCGCGGGTTTGGGGCGGCTCAGGTGTATCGGAGTGATTGGTGAAAGATGACCGGGGAGCCGTCGTTTGACGGCTCCCTTTCTTGCTATCCGTTGGGGCCCGGACTGACCAAAAGTGGTCCAGTCTAGTCACTTGACACATTCCAATTGGGAAGTGTATAGTGGAAACCACAAACCGCCACCCGGCCGGGAGGAGGGCCCACCGCTGTGCTCAGAGGCCTTACCGCCAAGGAAGTCATCGCTCGCGCCCGCGAAACGGGCCTCGACATGAGCGCCAGGACCTTTCGCCTTTATGTCGACTTGGGTCTGGTGCCCCGGCCGTCCGTGCGCAGCAATCCGCGTGGCGGCCGGTCGGGTTACTACGAATCCCGTGTCGTTGGCCTTCTGCGGGCCATCGTGCAGCTGCAGGCGCAGGGGCAGACCCTCCAACAGGTCAAGGCTTTCCTGGACCGGCTGGCGGACATCGCTCGTTCCGGCGGCCGCGACCCACTGGAGGTGCAGTTGGAGGCGGCCGAAGCCCTTGCGGACGGCGATCACGCCGGCGCGGGCGGCCCCAAAGGCGGCCAAGACCCGCTCATCTGGCGTTCCGTCGGAGGCCCGCTGATGGCTGAGTTGATGCGGCACGGCCATCGGCCCGACCCTTCAGCGGTGGCCGAACTCAGGCTGCAGGCGGTCCTGCGCGACGGCGAGCGGGTGGAGGTGCCGTTGTTCCTGTCCCCGGCCGCGGTCGTCCATCGTCACCCGACGCGTCGAGACGACGCCGCCCTCGGGTTCATCACCGCTGCGCACGAGACTGAAGTCGAGGGCAAGGACCGGCCGCCGGTTTCCGCCACCCGGATGCGCGACTGGCTGGAGCACTCTACCGATATCTCCCGGCCGAACTTCTTCGTCGCGGCGCGGGCGGCGCAGTCGCGACGGCCCACGGACGAAGCTTCCACCCTCCTGGGTTTCGCCGCCCTGGGCGTCGAGCCCGAGCGCCTGCGGGCCGGTCAGGTCCGCCTGGAGGGGCCGTACGTGGTCCCCGAATACCGGGGGCAGGGGCTGGGACGGGCGCTCCTGGAACAGGCCGAGGCCCGGGCCCTCGAACTCGGCGCGGGCCACATCGACGCCTCCATCGACGCCAGCGCCGCCAGGGCGGCGGCCTTCCTGAGGCACTTCGGCTATCACCCCGCGTTCTTCTACTGGGTGGCCGAGATGGATCTGGCCCGGACGGCCGCCGAGCGCCTCGAACATCGCCTTCCGAAACGCGCGACCTCCCGATTGGAGATCAGACCGGTCGGCGACCGCGTCGAGCTCGATGCCCACCTGGTTTTCAACGCCCGGGTCCGCGCCGGGACGCCCGGCTTCTACCCGCTGACGGTCGCGGACCTCGCCGGCCTGTCTCTCCCGAGCACCCACCTCTTCGATGCCTACCTGGACGGCCGCCTTGTCGGCGTCTCCTGGCACAGCCTGGGCGGCCCGCGCGTCTACGTCAATGTCCTGCCCGAGTACGGCGGCACCTGGGTCGAGACCGCCCTGTGGGCTCACCTGCTGCGGTACGCCGCGGGCCAGGGCCTCAAGCGGGTCAGGACCGAGGCGGCCGGGGCTTCCGAGGCGGCCGCTCAGATCGTCATCTCGGTCGGCTTCGCCATCGACAGCATGCGAGTCTGTTATCGGAAGCGCTTCAAGGAGGCGGGTTCGCCGTGAAGGCCGCCCCGCGGCTCGTCAAGCCGACGCTTGACCATGAGCCGGTGATCAAGGTCGAAGGTCTCATCAAAGACTACATCATCCCGGCCCCGCCCACCCGGCGGGGCCTGACTTCCTCGCTCCGCGCGGTCTTCGCCACGCGAAAGGCCATCCGGCGGGCCCTCGAGGGCATCAGCTTCACCGTTCCGAGCGGCCAGGTCCTTGGCTTCATCGGGCCGAACGGGGCCGGCAAGACGACCACCATCAAGCTCCTGACCGGCATCCTCACCCCGACCGCGGGCACGGTCCGTCTCCTCGGCTTCGACCCCCAGCGCGACCGCTATCGCTACACCTACCACATCGGCCTCGTCTTCGGCCAGCGGTCGCTGTTGTGGTACGACATCCCGGTCATCGAGTCGCTACGCCTTTACGCGGACATCTATGAGATCGACCGGGCCGCCCTCAAGCGGCGCCTCGACTGGTTCTCCGAACTCCTCGGCATCGGGGAGTTCCTCCACGTCCCCGTCCGCAAGCTGTCCCTGGGCCAGCGGATGCGGGCCGAGATCGCCGCCTCGCTCCTCCATGACCCCGAGGTGCTCTTCCTCGACGAACCCACGCTGGGGCTGGACGCCGTGGCCAAGGAGCGCGTCCGCGACTTCCTGCGCCAGGTCAACCGGGAGCAAGGGACGACCATCATCCTGACCACCCACGACATGACCGACATCGAGGCCCTTAGCGACCGCGTCCTCATCATCGACCACGGCCGGCTCATCTACGACGGGGCCGTCGAGCCGCTCAAGCGCCTTGACGACGTGCGGGTCATCCAGGCCGAGCTGGCCACCGGGGCGGACGTCGCGGCTGTCGCCGCCTCGCTGGGAGACCTGCGGGAGTACCTGGCCGAGCCGGGGTCCCTGACCGAACGTGGCACCGCCGAACCCGGCACCGCCGAACCCGGCACCGCGGAGTCCGGGACCGGCCCGCCACGCCTGGTCCTCCGCGTCCCGCGCGACCGCTCCGTCGAAGCCGTCGGCCGGCTCATGGCCGTCGCCGACCTGGCCGACCTGAGCGTCCAGCCCCCGCGGCTCGACGCGGTCATCCGTCGGGTCTACGAAAGGGGCGTGGGGGCCGGATGAGCCGCTTCGTGGATCCGCCGAGCCGCTCTCTTGCCGCCAAGCACCTGCGCCTGCTGGCCCGCTACTGGGTCATCACCTTCAAGGAATTCACCGCCTACACCTGGGACGTCTACCTGTCACTGGTGCAGTTCGGGCTGTACATGGCTAGGTCGTTCGTCTTCTGGTGGGCCGTCCTCGGCACGGCCGGGGCCTTCGGCGGCTGGGGCCTGCCGGAAATCGCCCTCTTCACGGCCGTCTCCTACCTACCGGGGGCCCATGAGTTGGTCTGGAACTTCTGGAACCGGGCCTCGCTCTCCGATAAGGTCCTCCGCGGCGACCTAGACAAGTACCTGGCCCGCCCGGTCCACCCGTTGTTCGCCCTGGCCGCCGAAGACGTCAACCTCGCCGTCTTCATCCGCTATGGGCTGCCGCCGCTGGCCTTGGTGGTCGTCGTCGCCAGGGTCTATCACCTCCCGGTCGGGGCCGGGTCGTTCGTTCTCGGCTACCTCGTCCTTAGCCTGGGCAAGTTCGCCCTCGTCCTCATCCGCGCCACCGTGTCCATGCTGGCCTTCCGCCACGGCGAGGTATCCCAGGTGCAACGCTTCTTCTTCCAACTGACCGCCTTCGGCGGATACCCCGTGACCGCCTATCCCGCCGCTCTGCGAGCCTTCCTGAGCTATGTCCTGCCGGTGGGTTTCGTCGCCACCTACCCGACCCTGATCATGCTCGGCCGGTCGCCGACCGCCCCCGTCCTGGCCTTGGCCGCCGCCCTGGCCCTGGCCTGGTTGGCCGTCCTGACACGAGCCTGGCGCGCCGCCGTGGCCGGATACGATTCACCTGGGGGCTGATGCGGATGAACACCACGACTTCGCGGCCGGCCCGCCGCCGGGCCGCCACTCCCGTCGTCGCCGCGGTCCGTGTCGCCCTCCGCGTCTACCTCCTCCAGCTCCGAAGGATGCGCGAGTACGGGGCCAACTTCCTGGCCGCGCTGCTCAACATCCCCGTGCTGATGGTGGTGACCTTCTTCGTCTGGAAGATCGTCTTCGGCGGTCGCCGCGAGGTCAACGGCTACAGCTTCGCGCAGGTCATCGCCTACTATATCTTGCTGCGTCTGGTCTGGCTGGTCGTCGAGAACGCCGGGACCGTGTCCGGCCAGATATGGCGGGATATCAACTCCGGCGACCTCGGCACGTACCTCGCCCGCCCGCTCGACTACCAGCTTTACGGCTTCGCCCGAACGGCCGGACCGGCCTCCCTGTTCTTGGCCGCCGGGCTGGTCGCCTACGCCGGCGTCGCCTGGGTCTTCGGCCTGCCGCACGCTTTCACCGCCGACCGTCTGGCCTTCTTCCTGGCCTCCGTCGCGGGAGGGTTCGCCCTCTGGTACCTCTTTCAGTCCCTCCTCGGGCTGGCCGCTTTCTGGATCGGTCGCCCCGACACCCTGCGTGACTTGGCCTGGGAGTTCTACGCCCTGTTCTCCGGCCTGATCGTCCCGAATGACTTCCTGCCCGGTTTGCTGCGCGCCGCCGCCGACGCCCTGCCTTTCAAGTACCTTTATTATCTGCCCGTCGCGGGCCTCCTCGGGCGGTTGACCGCGGCCGAGATGGCCCGCGCGGCGGCAGGCCAGGCGGCCTGGGTCGTCGGCCTCTTCCTGGCCACGCGTATCGTTTGGGCCAGAGGAGTCCGGCGTTTCGAGGCCCAGGGCGGGTGAAGCGCCCCTGCCCGGGCCCGACCGTGAAACCGGGCCGACCGCCCCGCTTGCCAAAAAGCGGCGCAGGCAATAGAATTGAACCGGTCGACCCGGCCGGGGAGCTCACCACGACCCGGCCGAGGCGTTGAACGGGAGGCGGAGAACTAACGATGCGCAATACCCCTCTGATGATCCTCGGCGTCATCGTACTGGTCTTGGTCCTGGCCATCGGCTGGGGCGTTTCCACGTATAACGGGCTCGTCCGGGCCGACCAGGCGGTCAAGGGCCAGTGGGCGCAGGTCGAGACGCAGTTGCAGCGCCGCTACGACCTCATCCCCAACCTGGCCAACTCGGTGGCCAGCTACAATCAGCACGAAGCGGGCGTTTTCACGTCCATCGCCGAGTCGCGGGCCAAGATCGGCGGCGGCATCACCCCGGAGAACGCGGCCACCCTCGACAAGCAGTATTACAGCGCGTTGTCGCGGCTGCTCGTCATCACCGAGGCCTATCCGCAGCTGAAATCGAACGAGAATTACATCAGGCTAATGGACAATCTGGAGGGCACCGAGAACCGGATCAGCACTGAGCGCCAACGCTACAACCAGGCCGTGACCGACTTCAATGCGCGCATCAAGACCGTGCCGACCGTCTTCGTTGCCCGCTTTGGCGGGTTTGGCGAGAAAACGTTCTTCCAGGCGCCACCTGAAGCGCAGTCCGCGCCGCAGGTCTTTCCCCCCAAATAGCGGCGGATTTGCGCCAACCTTTGTCGCCGCGGCACGTCAGAACCCGCTGCAATGGTCGGAACCCGATGCAATTTGACTTCCATCATGTTCGCGTGTTATTATGTTCTTCCGAAGTCCGCCACGACAATATTTCGCGGCGGGCGACCGGCGAAAAAGCATGATATAATCTGGCTTTGAGTGAGTCGGATGGTCGCGAGCGCAATGGCCGCAAGGCCGCGTTCGAGGAAAGTCCGAGCTCCATAGGGCAGGGTGCTGGGTAACGCCCAGTGGGGGTAACCCCAAGGAAAGTGCCACAGAAACAAACCGCTCGGTGTACCAGCGGCTCAAGCACGCGTAGCGACTCGAGACCGCGCGGGGGCCGCGAGGCCCGCTACCGAGCAAGGGTGCAAAGGTGCGGTAAGAGCGCACCAGCGTCCGGGCAACCGGACGGCTAGGCAAACCCCACCCGGAGCAAGACCAAATAGGGGAAGGTTGATGTGGCCCGCGTACTTCCCGGGTTGGTCGCTGGAGGACGGCGGTAACGCTGCCCCTAGATAGATGACCGTTCTTGACTGAACTCGGCTTACAGACTCACTCGAAGCCCATGCAGACGAAACCCGCCTTCGCGGAAACGCGAAGGCGGGTTTTTTATTATCGGTGCGCCCCTGAGATTCAAAAAGGACCGCAGCTCAGCGGCCTTGTGATGTCGAAAGCAAGGCAATCCTGTCGAGCGATATGGGTTAACCGGCTCTAGATAACAACCGATTACAGGGGTGGAACCATATGGCAGGAGGTCTGAAAGGTGATAAGGCTGGCTCGTTCCCGCTTGATCGCCCTGCTGATAGTGGTGGCCACGTTACTGGCCTCAAGCCCCGCCTACGCAGGGAGCAAGGGCGGTACCATAACACCCTTGTCAACCACCGGGGTAACGGTAAGCCCGAACCCCTATGACCCGACATCAGGGCAGTCACTGACCGTCTACTGGTCTTACGATACCGTGGCGCACTCGACCCTGATTACGGTGTCGGGGCCGATGAGCCTGTCCTATCTAACCTATGGCTCAGTAGGGCTGAACAGTTTTTCCTTCGGCAGTCCACAATGGCCGGACGGATATTACACCATCACCGTGGCTCCCAACGATGAATGGAGTAGCTATTCAGGGTCGACCGGACTGTTCTGTCAAGAGACCTGCTCCCCCGCCCCCGCCGCCGCCTCCCCCTCATCCCGCCCCGGCCTGGATTAGTCTTCAGAGTAACCCACTATACAGCCCGCCTCAGGTGGCCAGGGTTCCGGTTCCCAGCTTCCCGGGCAACGTGCCGCCGGTGGTGGGCGCGAGAATCTCTGTCGACGCCTCGGGCAAGTTCCTCAGTCAGGTTTCCACGACCTCCTCTGGAGGAGAATATGTCTTTACCTTTGATCCCCCGGGCGTCGGCACGGTGACCGTATACGCCCAATACGTATTTGCTGATGGACTTCCTGGCGATTACGCAACGACCAACTTCGAAGTCGTTCCTCCACCGGGCCCCCCAACCATAAATCACCTTCCCTCGACAACTGGCGACCACCTGATAGCGGTTTCCGGAACGGTCCCCACAAGCGGAACCCAAGCTGCCTGGGTAGAGCTTCTCGACGGTGGTTCCCCGGTGGCCACCCTGGTTCCATCTAACGGTCGCTGGTCTACGACGGTGACTTTGGTTGAGGGGCGCCACCGTTTCGTAGCCTACTCCGTCAGCAACAGAAACGTCAAATCATCGGAGTCTAACATAGAAGAAGTCCAGTATAGCGCCGCCGACAAACTCCCGGGATATCTTGACCTCAGGACCGCGTTAAGCACCGCTGGCGGTTCGACGCAGTCCGGCTACCTGAGGGATCCCATTAACACGGCCACCGGTAACTTCGTGCACACGGAAACAGATCTGGCCTACTCAACCAGTTTTCCGATCGTATTCGAGCGCACCTACAACTCCCTGGACCCATATTACGGGCCCCTTGGGAACGGGTGGAGGCACAGCTATGAGTACGCTTTGGACCTGAGCCAGGCGGGGTACGTGATCGTCTGCCGACCGGATGGCCGGCGTGACTTCCATACCGTTGCGGGCAACACGATCAAGGCGCCGCCGGGCGTTGGCGACACTCTGATGAAGGAGTCTGACGGCACCTATTCTTTGAAGATTTCCGGGGAAATGACCTACCGGTTTTCTTCCTCGGGAGTCCTCACCTCGGTCGCCGACAGGGATGGGCGTGCGCTGACAGTAGAGTACGCAACCGTCGCCGGCCTCAAACGGGTTTCAACGGTCAAGGACGCCAAGGGCCGGGGGTTCACTCTGACTTACGATGGTCGGGGAAGGGTCACAAAGGTCACCGACCATACCGGACGCAAGGTTTCCTACGAATATGACGACCGCGACAACCTGGTGGCAGCCACATCTGTCATCGGTTACACCATCAGATACAGATATGACAGCCATGACCAAATGACTGAAATCCTTGCTCCCGACGGGCGGAGCATCGTTCGCAACGTCTATGATGATCACTTCCAGGTAGTTGAACAGTACGACCCATTGGGCGGCAAGACCACTCTCGATTATGACCGGCCTAACAAGATCGTGACGGTCACCGACCCCTCTGGAAACCGGACAATCGACCGCTATGACGACCGGTTCCGCCTGCTGGAGCGGACTGACGGGGACGGCCAGAGCTTCAGCTACGGATATGACCAGTTTGGCTACAGGAGCCAGACCACCTTCAAGGACGGTATCGCCTCGACCGTCCACCACGACGCCCAAGGACACGTCACCGGGCTGACCGCCAGGAACGGCGTCTCATGGGACTTGGTCTATAGTGGCGACGGAAATCTCACATCGCTGACCAATCCAAACGGGAGCAAGTGGAATCTCGAGTATGACGCCAGGGGGCACGTGTCCAGGTACACTGACCCAACAGGCGAGTCAACGGCCTATGAGTACGATGACCATGGGAACCTGCTCAAGGTCGTCGGCCCTTCGGGGCACGTCGTGAACTACGAGTATGACTCGAACGATCAACTCAAACGGGTCTGGGACGACGTCGGAACCCTGGCCGCCTACATGTATGACGCAATCGGCCGCAAGACGACCGCCACCGACGCCCGCGGAGGGGTGACCCGTTACGAGTACGACGCGGCCGGACATCCCACCGCCATCGTGGACCCAATTGGGCGGGTAACGCGCCTGACCTACGACTGGCGAGGTCAGGTCACCACCTGCACCCTGCCGAGCGGTAACGTTGTCAACTACGAGTATGATGCCGCCGGTCTGCTCACCAGGGAGAGAGACTCCTTGGGCCGGGGCGTGACGTACACGTATGACGCCATGGGCAACGTCGCCACGCAAACCGACGCCCTCGACCACGAGACGGTCTTCACCCGCGACGCAATGGGGCGAATCACGAGCGTCGAGGATCCATCCGGCGCCGTAGCCAGGTACGCCTATGACGTGAACGGTCGCGTGCGGTCTGTCAGGAGTCCGGCCGGCGGCGAGACATCATTCGAGTATGATGCAGCGGGGAATGTCGTCACTGTCAGGAACCCAGTGGGTGGTTCGACGAGCTACGAATACGACGTGGCCGGCAACCTTCTGCGGGCCACCGACGCGCATGGACTGACCACCGAATACACTTACGACGCCTCGAATCGCATCCTCGGAGTGCGCCTGCCTTCGGGCGCCGACTGCGCCTATGAATATGACCAGGCCGGTCGCCTGGCGCGCTACAGAGATATCCGTAATGGCTGGTTGACCTATGCCTATGATGAGCGGGACAACCCCGCAGCGGTCACCGACGCTCTTGGGCGCACGGCCCGCTTCGACCGAAACGGCGCGGGTGACGTTACGGCCCTCCTTGATCCCAAAGGAAAGCTGTGGACGTATGCCTACGACCCGATCGGTCGGCTGACCGCCACCGTTGACCCTCTCGGGAACAAAGTGACGGCCGCTTATTCCGTCACGGGTGACATGGCCGAGGAGGTCGATGCCCTCGGTCGAAAGACCGCCTATCAGTATGACGCCGCTGGACGGCTCACTTCCAAGACTGATGCGCTCAGCCAGACCACGACGTTCACCTATGATGCCGCCGATAGGCTGCTCTCGGTGACCGATCCGCGCGGAGCCGTCACCAGCTACGCATATGACGCCAGGGATCTTCTGGCCAATGTCATTGATCCGCTCGGAAGGGCAACGGCATACGGCTACACTCAAGACGGCCAGCTAGAGAGCAAGACCACTCCGGATTGTAAAACGACGCGCTACCAGTACAACCCCGCCGGCTGGCTGACGGACGTGAACTACGCCGATGGTACGTCAGTACGCTATGGGTATGACCCCGCGGGCACCAGATACTGGATGGACGACCCGACTGGATCGACCATCTTCAGCTATGACGATATGTTCCGCCTCTCCGCTGTAACGGCTCCGGACGGTCGGAAAGTCTCGTATTCGTACAACCAAGCCGGTGACCTAGCTCGGCTCACCTATCCGGACGGCCAGTCAGCGTCCTATGAGTATGACGAGATTGGTCGCCTCAAGTCGGTCATCGATTGGTACGGTGTTACCTCCTACAGCTATGACGAATTGGACCGCCCGACACGGCTGGACCGGCCAAACAACGATAGCACGACATACTATTACGACGACGCCGGCCGCCTGATGCTGCTTGAGAATACCCGCCCGAACGGCGATCTCATCTCCTCCTACCTGTACGGGTATGACCAGACCGGACAGGTGACATCGGCAACAGAGGGGTACTCCGACCGCACCGACTATGCCTATGACGCGGCGGGACGGCTGATTTCAGCCAGTCGTCCGAACGGCGAGTATTACCGGTATGTCTACGACCCCGCGGGTAACCTCGCCCAAGAGGTGCGGGCCGAGTATCAAGACGGCGCCCTGGCGACGTCAGATACAACGTATCAACTGGACCTCGCCGGGCAACTGCTTTCCAGCATCACGACCAAGGCCGGGGTCTCGTTGACGACCGGATATGCCTATGACGCCAACGGGCGACTCATAGGCGTTGTCGCCCCCCGAGAAGACCTCGAGGAAGGCGAAGGAGGAGAGGTCGAGGAACCCAGCGAAGCCTCCCAAGACAGTGACCCAGTCTCAGGGGATGGACAGGGCAGTGTCAAGGGCCGACCCGATGGTCAGACCCAAGATGGGGACTCGGCTGAAGACATTGCGACCGAAGACCAATGGCTGGTAACCGAATACTCCTATAACGCTGCCGGCCTGCTGTCCGAAGTCTACCAAGAAGGCGGGCCGAACTACCTCAAGTGGGTCACGTATGCTTACGATGGAGACGGCCGCCGAGTCGCTCTGGATGCCTATGTGGAGGCCCCCGGCAACGGAAAGCACCTTGGCTGGACGTCGGCCTCTGCCCCCGACAAGGATAACGGTCATCCAGGAAGCGGCAATGGGAACGGGAACACTGGGGGGAACGGGAACGCTGGCGGAAACGGGAACGCCGGCCGGAACGGGAACGGTGGCGGGAACGACGGGAACGCCCAAGGCGCCCCGGGCCATGATACCGGCAAGGGGGGCAACCCCAATGGAGAAGCGCCAGGGCTGGCCAAGGACAAAGACACCCGTCAGAACGATGCTGAGCGGAACCGCCTGCTGGACAAGATCAAGAACAACAACGGCCACGCCTATGGCCGTGAGACTTTCAAAGGCAAGGGAAAGGGACGAGACAAGGCCAATAAGAGCAATAAGAACAAGGTCTATACACTTGGCGTGTCCTACGTCAATGATGTCGTTTCCCCGATTACCCAGGTCCTAGCAACCTATGATGACAAGGGACAGCCGCGGGACGACTTTATGTACGGACTCAACCGAATCGCTGCTTACAGCGCCGCCGGTGAGCCTACGTATTACCTCTACGATGGCCTCGGCAGCGTCCGACAGCTGACAGATGCAGCGGGTGCAGTTACGCAGCGGTATGCCTACAGTCCGTATGGAGATCCCAAAGCCAACGGCCGTCTGGACCCGCCAAAGAAGCTTAATGATGGCAACACCTTTGGCTTCACCGGAGAAGATCACGACCCTGTCTTCGGGCTGCTGTACCTGAGGGCGAGGTACTATCAGCCGGGGTTGGCCAGGTTTGCTACCCCGGACCCTTTCTTATCTTTGGGGTTGGAGTTCCCCTTCATGGGGGCGTATGTGTACGGGCTCGACAACCCACTTTCGTACACCGACCCTTTAGGGTTGACAGGCGAGCGGATATCGAATGATGGTTCAGCAGCGGCTTCGACGTCGGCGGACGAACCTCGGGATATAACGGCAGAGTTCAACGCGCTGCTCGAACAGGCTGCGGCTGAGGCCGAGCAACATTCCGAGAGTCCTTTGGGCCTCTTGTGGTTCCGAAATATGGTCAAGAGTGGCGGACCGTGGGATCTTAAGTCGCAACCCGGATGGAAAGGGCGGTCCTTTATCTACGAGGGTCAGGAGATTCCGTATGACGCCCCGGGTAACATCCTATATGGGTATGCGGGCCACGCAATGGGGATTCCCCTGATAGTCCTGCACGTGATGGCTGGCTTATACCAGATCAGTCAAGGAACTAGCGACATTGAGTGGTATTTCCCGCCATACTGGGGCGATGACCCCAGAGATTACAATTGGGTTAATTACGGTTACAACAAATACACTGAACCTCCCCCCCAACCAGAGCCCGTTATCCCTCCGCCAGCGGATCCCCTTGCCCCGCGCATTCGCGAGCCCTAAGGACTGTACAAGCCTTCCCTAGACTGGAGGTTCTGCCGTATGGACCATGGTAACGCAACTCTTAATGCCAAGCTGGCCGTCAGAACGCCAATTATCATTATCTGCAGTGCTGCTCTTGCGTCAATACTGTCCATGCTGCCCTTTGGAGGCACCGAGTACCTGTCTCTGGTCTCCGTTCTGGTAATACTGGCGGTGGCCCTCAGAAGGGCTGTCTTATGGCCGGTTGTCGCTCTGGGTATGACGGCCTCGGCCTACTATGCCTTTCATGACTATGTTTTGTTAAGGCTTGCCCCCGGAAACAACGCCCTGGACTCGGCCATGATTGTTGCGGGGCTGGCCTCTTATACCATCCTTGCATGGCGCTTGTCATTCAGCGGTAAGTGGCGGATGACTTCCTACGTGCTTCTCCCGCTAGTCGCTTTCACAAGCGGCTCTATACTTGTGATGCACTTCTTCATTTTGATCACTCCACTTCGCGAGAGGGACCTCGGATACGGTGTGGTTATGGTTACTAATCAGTTCATAGCGGGAAGCTCGCTGGCACTAGGTACCATACTCGGCCGGGTAATAGCCAGATTACAGTTGCACATGACCGAACGTAGACGTCACCCTTAACGGGTTCGTAGAGGCCAACGGCTTGGCAGCTAGACCTTGCGCCCCTCTCTCGGGGGCGCTTCGTTCATACGGTTTTTGAGGTCGGGCATTCGAGCCGGGTCCTTTCATAGGGGGCGTTCTTGGGTGAGAAGTCTAGCGTTTGAGACATATACCTACGCGGGTGTCAGTCCGGAGGAATGGCTGGACCAAGCCCTCAAGTGCTTTCAAGGTCTTGGCCTGCCTTTGGACAACGTCCAACTCTATTGGATGACCCCCGCCCTTTCGTTCCGATCTGGAGTTCCGAATGAGAAGACTCTTGCCAGGCTAAAGCAAGCACTCGCCAAGAGCACGATAATGGAGTTCGGACTGGACATTTTCCCTCGCGGCCAGGATTATGCGACCATGGGTGCCAGAGCGGTTGCCAGTGCCCATGCCCTGGTCAAGCCGGATAATCCTAGAGCTGAAAGACGGTTCGGAGGATTCATTAACGGACAGTTTTTCGAGATAGAAGACGGTGCCATCCAGGATAGGGTGGTTGCCGCAGCCTGCGCTAACTGGCGTGAGTTGGCCGCTTCGCATGGCTGGATTGTTAGGGAGGCCATCAGTGCCTGGGCCGGCGGGAAATCGCCATTTGAGTCGCGCCGGCCTATCCCTGGTCCCATACCAGAAGGTCATTACAAGGGCCATGTGAGCGGGTACTACTGGGGCAATCTGTTGAACCAGCAACAAGTGGCCATCCTCGGAGGGCTCCAAAGAGTCGAGCGGGAAGCCCCCGTGGAGAAAGTCCAAGTGCTCCAGACCAATCCGTTGTTGGTCTACCTGCAGCTCACGCGGGACGTCGGAGAAATGCCCAGGGAGAGACTGATCGAACTGCGGCGGTTCTTAACCCCGCTCCTTGCGAGGAGCCCTTACTACGATTGGGTCCGCTTGCCCCAGGACCTCGTCGAGGACGCCTTCATCGAAGAGGAAGGGGCGAAGCCGTTTGACCTTTTCACGCCGGGGAAGCCGGCCGGCCAGCGTGAGCCGGTAAGCCCGCCGGCGCCGCCCGTGGACTATAAAGCTTTCACAATAGAGCAGGGCACGATCTCCGACCCGGACGTCCTCTTCACCATCACCTTCGCCGCCCCCCTGACCGATGAGCAACAGAAGTTCTTCGAACGCCTGCTCGTCGCCTGGTACGACGTCGGGGCCTTTAGCGGGTTCGGTGGGCTGCTCCACAGCATGGACTACATCAAGCTCGAGGATGACCGTTCGTGGGACGTCCAGGTCGACCTGGGCTCGGCCGGAAAGGGGGCCCAGGATGCCTTCTGGACCGTCGTCCGCGAGTTCTGCGAGGCCTACAAGGTGCGGGTCGAGCGGGCCCGCATCGGAGACTTCGGCAGAGATGACGAGGATTCGGGCGACAACTATTGACGGCTTCCCGACCACATCAAGCCTCGTGGTCAGCCGACCTCCAAAGGCGCCCCCCATCGTACGGGGCGCTTTTTCGTGTGCAGGAAATCCCAGTGCCCCGCAGAAAGTACGCAGCGAGAGGCGGCACAGCCACGAAGAGACGGCTCCGGCCCGCCGCCCCGCCAGACCCGCGAAGGAGGCTTTCGCATGGCCGTCACCCCGGCCCCCAGAGACGAACTCTGGACCGCGGCCAAGGGGCTCAGCCCCCGCGTCCGCAAGCTGCGCGACGAGTTCTTCTCGTTCCGCGACCGGGAGTACTTCCGCAACGAGGTCCGCGCCTACACGACGGGGGCCCCGTGGGACTTCGTCTTCTCCCCGCACAACTGGGGCGTGGTCCCGGAGACCTTCGTCTTCCTCCCGGCCTTCAGCGACTCGCTCCTGGCCATGGCCGAGCGGGTCGAGGTGCCGGCGGACTTCTTCGAGCGGCCCGTCCCCGTGCGCCGGGCCGTCTTCTTCAACCTCGTCCTCGAAAAACACCTGCCGGTGCAGATCCTCGATGGTGAGCTCATCGTCGGCGGCCAGTTCAACACGGCCCTCTCGCGGGCCCTGGCCAAGCCAGAGGCGGCCGAATGGCGCAAGGCCGAGGACACCTTCGTCAAGCACGTCGTCGACAGGTTAGGTCAAACCCACCTTGGGCGAGACTGGTGGTGTAGCTGCACCAAATGCGCGCATCATAGCTCGTAGGCAGCTTCCGTAAGTTTGCCGCTTTATTGCCCAGTATGGCCTCCAATCTGTCTATCATCTCTGACAGGGGTTGTTCTTTCTCTAGGCCAACCGTGCAAGACCAAACATCGGTTATAGCTCTTTCCCGAGACCTTGTCGACACACGTTCGCCTTTCTTGTTGCACTTGGGTGGGACCCAGGCCCAGGGTCTTAGCGATGAGGTCAAAGTCCAGGGCCTCTCCGGTTACGCGTATACCCACAAAGCAAGACACAAATCCCTTCGTCACTCAGCGCACCCCATTCTTCCAGTCTCTGGCCATCTCTAGGAGCTCCTGGCACTCTAATCGGTAGCTCTAGGGGCCCCCCTAGTCCCCGTTCCTAACCACCGGATCTTCTCCATCCGCTACCTCACCCCAGGACAGGATTGAAAAGGTGCATGAGATCTCGGCCCTGCTTAGAAAGGCAAGGTTGGATGGCGTCAGATCAAATCCACCTTGGGCAAAGTTTGAGGTGTAACTGCACCATATGCAGACCTCATAGCCAGCAGCCAGGTCCTTCAGCTTGGCAACTCTGTCGCCCAAGGCTGCCTCCAGCCTTGTGAGCATCTCGGCCATGGTCGCCTGACGGTCCCGTGGAATGTCATATAGCCAGACGTCTTTGACGGCTGGGTGCTTCGAGTTTGCGAAGACCGGATGCCCCTTTCGAACCTCACTAACCGCCTTAAGGCCAAGCTGTCTGGAAATATGGTCAAAATCGAGGTTGCTCTCCAGTCACCCGTACGCTGACCACGCACGACACGAAGCCCTCCATGGTTATCTCGCTCCTTCATCTGGGCTCGCAGCGGTCACCTGCTCCTGTTGAGGGTCTGTGGCGTAGCGCGACGTCGAAGGTCAATGCCTTTCGGAAATGCCCCCGGGCGGCGATAACACGGTCCGCAGGTACGGAGGCCCTGCAGACAAGCGGCGTAGACGATCTCGTTTGGACCAGAAGGCAGTGACCATCCTGAGAGGGGCGGCTACCAGCGAAGGCTTGCCGCCAATTCCGAGTATGGCGCCTGTCTTAAGGTTGGCGTCCCAGCCCCATTCCCCTCCGAACTGTCTCCGGATGAGCTCGCCTACAAACGCCGCGCATTCGAGCAACAGGTCCCAGTCAGGATTCCCCTGAACCTCCGCATGCCGTTTGAGAAGCTGTCTCTCTATGGCGGCAAGGGAATCCTCGTCTTCGAGGCTCAGCCCCAGACGGATGGCTAGCCCCTTTGCCCGGCCTTGTGGATCCACTAGTAGCTCTTGGCCATGCCTCTCAGGCGGCCAAAGGAGAGGGCCGCCGCTGTTCTCAAGCCATGGAATTCCGAACTTCACCGTGAGATGGACCAGTTCAATCAAAACTGCATCCAATGAAGCACTGTCATGATAGGTCCACCAACCCGCTATTCCTGTGGGTCTGATGATCTCTGCGACTTGGTCAAGCGCCAGCCCCATCTGGTCTTGCGACGTTGATAGAGTCACCCTCAGAGAATTATCAGCAGTGAAGCTCTTCTCGAACGTAACGAAATGGTCGACCCCATCCATTCGGCGCTTGAACTGCCATGACAATGTATCGGGTTTACCATCATACGCAAATGCAAACTTACCGAGGCTGGGTTCTACAAGTCTAAGGATTCTTTCTTTCAGTTGGGTGCGCATCGAGTTTCCCTCCCCTTGGGCCCCCGGGAGTATTCCAGCGCAGACGTAGCTGAAAGCGAGACGGACTTGGCCGTTTCTCGTTGACAACCCTCATCGTTTCCAGCGAAGGGACATCCTGATATCATCCAGTGCATCCTCGGCATAGCCCCGGGTTTCCGGGTCTTCGAGGAGCTTCCTCAAAACAGGGAGGACCTTCTCATTGTCCAGAGCCCCATGGATACGCGCCAGATGGCCGAGACATGTTGCCGAAATAGCCCTGACGGATGCACGCTGGTCTAAGGATAGGCATATGCACTGATCCTGAACCCAACGCCAGTCCGAATCGTGAAAGGCCACCCGAACAAGCGCGTCACACACCCTGTTCCCGTCGTCGGAACCCAGGGAGGCTATTGCTTCGCGCCGGCTGATGGGTGTTACCTCTTCATACTTCAGCTCTCGCCTGACCCTTTCCATAGCCCTCGGAGCCATCGGGGCGCCTTCTTCAGTGCCGCATCCCCGTTGCACTCGGCGGATAGAGCAGATTCCGCAGCCCCACATAGCCAAGCAGCAAACTTCGCACTCGATCACGTTTTGACCATAGACCTTCAATGGCGGATAGGGGACGTGCCTTTGCGGCTGGGTCACCTCCGACACCGATGATTGCCGGTGTCTTCAATTGCGCGTCCCAGCCCCACTCTCCCCCAAGTTCCTGCCGGTAGAACTCCCCTACAAACGCTGAAGCGTCTAGGAGCAAAGGCCAGTCGGGTCCTACCGATCCGCTCTTTCATCTGAGCTCGCAACGGTCATCCTTCTTTCAGGCAGCTTTTCGTCCAGTCACGGGACGAGTATCAATACGGGGATTAGCAGACCCAGCCCGAAGAGCGCCGTTGCTGAGGAAGTGGCTGTCGACTATTGATCCGACCCAAAGACCGGGCTTTAGTCTCAGTAGCGCGGTCGATCGGTCTTAAGAATGACCGGGGGGGTAAAGCTTGCGGCAACTTGCTCAATGAGCTTGCGCACCTCACTGATGCTTTCTGGGCTGCCGTTGAAGGCAAAGCCTTTTCCCTCGGCAAACCCTGTCACGATGACGGGTTCGGAAGCCTCGGGTTGATCAGACGGAGTACGGAACCAGAGAAAGGCCCCGTTGTACGAGTTCCAGACGCTATCATCGACTAATGCCCGCCAAAGCTTCTCCCCCTGTATCTCGTCAGCCGGACGAATCTTCAAGGCCACATCGTCTTGGTCGGCCGGCTTCTTTTCGAATGGGATGAAGTTGGCCTCGCAGAACTCGCTTATCCAGTCGGATTTGTCCGGCAATATGGCAGTCACGATCAGCACTCGACCTCTGCTATACCTAGAGAAGAACTCCTGCATGAAGATGCTTATATCCGGATCGGGGTACCGTTGGCTCAGGGGACACATCAGACATTCAAGCGATTCTGTTATGGCCATCGGTTTCAAAGTGATGCATAGTTCAAGGGCCGGCACTTATAACCACATCCTTTGGTCATTCTTCTAGTCTGCGCTCGTGCGACCCCGTTCCAGCTTCGGTCGCCTCCGCGATTGCCTCTCCCGCGAGTCGCCCCCCCAGGGCCCCAATAATCCCTCCAACCACTCCCCCGACGACCCCCCCCTATCGCAGTACCCACCCCGGGGAGGATTGCTGTTCCTATGGCTGAGCCAACCTGCGCCCCCACTTCCGCACCAGCTAGTCCACCAGCCCACGAACCAGCAATGCCGCTGGCTTCCTTAACCGTATTAGGACCTATCGTCCCGTTGTCTTCCTTAACCGCCCGAGCCAAATCGGCGGCATCCAGACCAATGCCGACTCCAACCAAGACGGTGCCTATCCCCTTGGCAATCGGCTCCGCGTTCTTGGCAATCTTCAAGACTACCTCCGGAACTCGGATGTGGGGATTCTTCTTCCCTTCTACGATGGCCCTAATGACTACGTGTGGCGAATCCTTCATTCCCTTGTCGGGGACGTCAACCTTGAAGACCCAATCGCCCACGGGCTTACCATTCTTGACCCGTCCCAGAGTTGAGTCATTTATCTCTAATACGGCCGACCCTCTTGGGGTTTCCCAATAATACTGTGTACCTTTGAGAGGGTCACGAAGGAAGCCAATTCCCGTTCCTCCGGAGACCGAGGCTATGACGCCAAAGCCCGCATCGCTGATCTCTGCGTCGTGCGTGCCACCATAACTAGAGCTCCCCGTGGGTTGGCCAACAAGCCCCGTTCTATCGGAATATGAAAGGGGGTTGTCATTTGCGTATGCATACTGACTGGGGCTAGGGAATCCGAGCCCAGCCAGCACCAGCGGGTCAGGCGCTGCAAACCGCCCGAGGCTCGCGGAGTAGTACCGCGCCCTTAGGTAGACCTGCCCGAAGACCGGGTCATGGTCCTGCCCGCCGAAGCCGAAGGTGTTGCCGTCGTTCAGCTTGTGGGACGGGTTCAGGCGGCCGTTGGCGGCCGGAAGCCCGTAGGGGCTGTATGTGTATCTGTCAAAGATCGCACCTTGGGCATCGGCGAGTTGCCGGACACTACCCAGACCGTCGTAGACGTAGACCGTCGACTGGCCGTCCGGTCCGATGCCGGCCAGGCGCTGCAGGCCGTAGAGGAAGGTGTCCCTCGGCTTGCCCTCACCGTCATAGGTGGCTAGGACCTCAGGCAACTGGGCCAGGACGTCGTTGACGTAGTTCAGTTCCAGGTCGTAGACCTTGTTCTTGTTGCTCTTGTCCTTGCCTTTGGCCTTGCCCTTGCCATGGGCTTCGCCGGAGCGGCCTGGGACGTCGGGCCTGCCGCCCTTTGCGTGCCCCTTGGCGTTGCCTTTCGTGCCATCAGGAGCATCTTTCTTTGCCTGGCCGGGTGGAACGTTGGCCGGTCCGTCGCCCTGGCCATTGCCACTCCCGTTCCCGCCGGCGTTACCGTTACCGCCACCGTTGCCTCCGCCGTTCCCGTTGTCATGTCCGTTGCCGGGGGGGTCTCCGTCCTTTACCTTGTCGGCCTTGTACCAGCCGAGGTGTAGGCCGTTGTCGCCGGGCTCCTCGACATGGGCCACGAGCCCGACGCGGTTGCCGTCGCCGTCGTAAGTATAGTCGACGTACTTCTCGTGGTTGGGCCCGCCGTCCTGATATACCTCGACCAGCCGGCCGGCGGCGTCGTAGGTGTACTCGGTGGTGACCCATTCGTCTCCGGCGGACTCGTCTTCAGCGAGCTGGTCCTCGGTGTCAGTGGCGGGCTCGTCGGCCTGTGTGCCCGCCGACCCCTTACCCGCGCCCTTCCCGTTGGAGGACGGAGCACCGTTTCCGCTCGAAGTTTCGTCGGTGCCCTCGGGCTTACCTTCTTCTTCCTGGTCTTCCTCGTCTCCCCGGGGAGCTACGGTGTAGACCAGGCGGCCGTTCCTGTCGTACTCATAGGTCGTCACCACGGGGCCCTTCTCGCCGGTCCGGGTGCTCGTCACGATCTGCCCGGCCGCGTCGACGTCATAGGTCGTCTCGGAGACCTTGAAGATCCCGTCCTTGGCGTATTCGCCGCGGGCTTCGGAGATGAGGTTCCCGGACGCGTCATAGGTGTAACGGTAGAACTCGCCGTTCGGCCGGACGGCCGAGATGAGGCGCCCGGCGGCGTCGTAGGCGTAGTCCGTCCGGTCGGTGTAGTTCTCTACCCTCGTAAGGGCTTAGTCCGGCCATAAGAGTGGGAATCCATTGGAGCGACGCCCCCGACACTTCATCAGGGAATCTACATCAGGAACCCATGTGTCCTCAGCTATTGGCAAGATTTCTCCCCGTCCTCACTTTCCGGTCTACCCCAACGTCGCCCCAGATCGAGACTGACACTGTATAGCTCGGGTGGCCTACAAGGTGTACTGGGCCACTCGACGCCTCTCAATACTCCCCTGACTCAAGAGCCTTCGCACGCGCTCACCGCACCGGCCTCCACTTCTCCATCTCCTCCAACAGGTGCCCAGTAATGGGCCCCATCAAGGGCCGTGCTGTCTCCAGGATTTTGGGGTCATCACTCAGTCTCTCAAGGACAGTCACGACCAGTACCTCCTGCACCAGTTCTTCGCTGCTGCCCATGTCTTCCAGGAAAGCGAAAATCCGCTGTAGCAGGTCATCTTGCGGCGGCTTGGCCAGTAGTCGGAAAAGAAGAGGGTCAAGAAGATCACCGAAGACCACATGCGGTCCGGGAGCGCCTTCGCCCCACCATTCGATGTACTTCAAATACGAATCTCTAAGCTCTGGTATGGCTGTCAACAGGTCCTCAATCAAGGTTGAGTAGTCCATATGATTCCTCCATCGCTATTTTCGCACTCTAGAGAGGGCGTCCCGCAAGTCATCAGCTAACGCTTCCGCTATAGCGCGGTCAGAGGGGCTCAAGTCTTCGCTTGCTAGGATCCGCTCCAGATTACGAAGGCGGTCCATGCCTTTTTGGGTATGGAACTTGCCTTTCACTGGAAGACCCGTTTCGGCCTCATACCTAATGGCGTCCGCTGTCGATCCCGAACCGATCTCTCCGCCCGGGTGGTAGAGTTGGTCGGCGGCTTCCTGTAACTTAAGGTTGGTCACCGTCGGTTTTGAACGGATTCCAGCCGCTTCCTGGCCCTCCACGCCCTTGACCATCCCAGCCGGTCTGGCTTCAGTCTCTTGAGTCAGAGCGGTCGCCCGCCCTCCCGCCGAGCTACTGGCGAGCCCTCCCCAGGCCACGAGTTCAACCGCCATGAGAGCGTATGTGCCGGCCGGCCCTGCTCGCTCTGCCATTTTGTACAGCGGATCCGAGTTGCCTATCCTGGCGTAATCACCCTCGGCAAACGCAGCCACATCCCCAACTGCGCCAATGACATGGCTAGCGGTTAGGATGGTAGCCACTCCGAAAGCGACCCATCCTATAGGGGTCGCGACGGTGAGCGTGGCCAACATGGCTACTGAAGCGCCAGCCCCGAAGACACTTAACCCCGTTTCGAAAGCCGCAGCTGCAACGGTGAGCCCTTTGCCGACCTCTTCCGCCACCAGGCCGCTTGGATCAAGATACGACAACGGGTTATCTTCACCATACGCATACGGGCTCATCCCCGGAAGCTCGAGACCAGCCATCACCAGCGGGTCGGGGGCCGTGAAGCGCCCGAGCCCCGGTGTGTAATACCTCGCGCGTAGGTAGACCTGCCCGAAGACCGGATCGTGGTCCTGGCCGCCGAAGCCGAAAGTGTTGCCATCGTTCAGCTTGTGGGACGGGTTCAGGCGGCCGTTCGCGGCCGGG
Organism: Bacillota bacterium; assembly: GCA_021787335.1. Classification (GTDB taxonomy): domain Bacteria; phylum Bacillota; class Sulfobacillia; order JAJYWN01; family JAJZPE01; genus JAJZPE01. The sequence goes on from JAJYMC010000003.1 coordinate 139,001, forward strand.
AGCCCATAGGGACTGTATGTGTACCTGTCAAAGACCGAACCCTGGGCGTCGGCGAGTTGCCTAACACTGCCTAGGCCGTCGTAGACGTAGACCGTCGACTGGCCATCCGGCCCGATGCCGGTCAGCCGCTGCAGGCCGTAGACGAAGGTGTCCCTCGGCTGGCCCTGTTCGTCATAGGTGGCCAGGATCTCTGGCAGCGGGGCCAGGATGTCGTTGACGTAGCTAAGCTCAAGGTCGTAGACCTTGTTCTTGTTGCTCTTATCCTTGCCTTTGGCCTTACCCTTGCCGTGGACTTCGCCGGAGCGGCCCCGGCTGCCGGAGCTGCCACCGTTCGCCTGGTCCTTCCCGTTGCCCTTCGAGCCATCTAGGGCATCTTTCTTTGCCTGGCCTGGCGGGACGTTGGCTGAGCCATCGCCCTGGCCATTATCACCACAGTTCCCCGGTGGGCTCCGTCCCGCACCTTGTCAGGCTTGTACCATCGGAGGTCCTCCCCAATGTCACCGGGCTCCTCGAATGGTGTTGTCGCAAGGCCGGCGACCGGACTTCATCCTCCGCGATATGCGTTTCCTAGAACTGCATCAATCGTTCTTATTGCAGAGTCTAGGGTCTTGACCTCGCTGGTGAGCTGTTTCGCAACCAACGGTTTGATCTCGAGAAGTGCGATTCGTAGTTCCCCCAGAGCTTCGCTTGAAGTGGTCCAGGCGGACCGAAAGTACCTCTCGAGTCTCAGACTTATGCCTGTTACTCCTGAGGCCAGGGCGAAGTCCTTAAGGTAAAACGCATAGTCGAGGACATCCCTGCTGGAACTGAAATTCCTTATTTGGTGCACTGAGCAACCCCCTCAATCTGGCATGTGGAAGAACCTGAGTCTGACGGCCCTCGGCTCAGTTACTACCTCAATCCCGCCACCCGGGTTAGGGTATATTGGAGGTGCCTCTCTTGTGATGAATGGTTCGTTGGGCCTGAGTTCCCCTCCGACTATGTAGTCTGCCTTGCCCGTATAGGGGACCCCGTATATGCTATCGTATTCGGGATTGGAAGGGTTCTCCATGGCCCAATGTTGCGCTTCCAACACTCGCTGCTCTCCGAAGTTACCTTTGCGATACAACAATTCGCCTTGATCCACCTGCTGCCGTGCAGCTAGCGCTGCCGCAGAATCCTCCTGAGCCGCCGGCCCATACGGGGTGGATATCGCGGAGTTTCGTGGAACCCTGGACCCAGGGGGAGCTGCACTCACTGACCCCATCCAAGCAAGGCCTTCCGTTCCCGCGAGGATGTATTCTCCTGCCGCACCCCCCACCTCGCCTGCCCATTTGTACAGTGGGTCGCCAGTCCCAATCTCGTCGTAGTTCCCCTGTGAGAACGCCGATACGTCGTGAACCGCTCCGATGAAGTGACTGGCCGTCAGAACGGCGAGTACTGCGAAGCCAGCCCAGCCAACGGGCGTTGTAGCCAACATGACTACGGACATCGCGGCCCCAACCACACTCAGTCCAGTTACCATCGCCGCATATGTGAAGTCTAGACCTCTATTAAGCTTCTGCCCAATAAGCCCACTTGGGTCAAGATAGGATAGCGGGTTGTCTTGGGCATAGGCGTAAGGGCTCATTCCCGGTAGGTCGAGACCCGTGACCACCAGCGGGTCAGGCGCGGTGAATCGCCCGAGCCCCGGTGTATAGTACCTCGCCCGGAGGTAGACCTGCCCAAAAACGGGATCGTGGTCCTGGCCGCCGAAGCCGAAGGTGTTCCCGTCGTTCAGCTTCTGTGATGGGTTCAGGCGGCCGTTAGCGGCCGGGAGCCCATAGGGGCTATAGGCGTACCTGTCAAAGACCGCGCCCTGGGCGTCGGCGAGTTGCCTGACGTTGCCCAGGCCGTCGTAGACGTAGACTATAGAGTTACCGTCCGACGCGATGCCGGTCAGGCGCTGCAGGCCGTAGACGAAGGTGTCCCTCGGCTGACCCTGTTCGTCGTAGGTGGCCAGGACCTCGGGCAGCGGGGCCAGGATGTCGTTGACGTAGTTCAGTTCAAGGTCGTAGACCTTGTTCTTATTGTTCCTATTGCTCTTCTCATGGCCCTTGGCTTTGCCCTTGCCATGGATTTCGCCGGAGCGGCCCGGGATGTCGGACTTGCCGCCCTTCGCCTGGCCCTTGCCGTTGCCCTTCGAGCCTTCGGGGGCATCTTTCTTTGCCTGGCCGGGCGGGACGTTGGCCGACCCACTGTTGTCCTGACCATTGCCATTTCCACCGGCATTGCCATTCCCGTTCACGCCTGCGTTGCCGTTTCCACCGCTATTGCCGTTTCCGTTCCCGCCGGCGTTGCCGTTACCGCCGCCGTTCCCGTTGCCATGTCCGTTGCCGGGGAGGTCCCCGTCCTTTACCTTGTCGGCCTTGTACCAGCCGAGGTGCAAGCCGTTGTCACCGGGCTCCTCGACGTGAGCCACGAGCCCGACGCGGTTGCCGTCGCCGTCGTAGGTGTAGTCGGTGTACTTCTCGCGGTTCGGCCCGCCGTCCTGATACACCTCGACCAGCCGCCCGGCGGCGTCGTGGATGTACTCGGTGGTGAGCCACTCGTCTTCGGCGGACTCCTCTTCAGCGGTCTGGCTCTCAGCGTCAGAGGAGGTCTCATCGGCCGATGTGGCCGACGAACCCTTACCCGCTCCCTTGCCGTTGGGCGACGGGGCAGTGTTCTCGCCCGTAGCTTCGTCGGTGCCCTCGGGCTTCCCTTCTTCTTCCTGGTCCTCCTCATCCCCGCGGGGGCCCTCGGCGTAGACTAGGCGCCCGTTGGCGTCATATTCGTAGGTCGTTACGATAGGGCCCTTCTCGCCGGTCCGGGTGCTCGTCACGAGCTGCCCGGCCGTATCCACATCATAGGTCGTCTCGGAGACGAGGTCTCCCTTGGGCTTGGTGTTCTCAACGAGGCTCAGGTTCCCGGCCGGGTCGTAACCGTAGGTGGTAGTCAGGCCGTTCGGCCGGTTCAGCTTGGCCGGGCGGTCAAGGTCGCCGTAGGCGTATGTGTAGTTCCCCTCGGGGCTGTAGACGGTGTCGAGGCGGGTGAGCTCCGTTCTAAGAGTAAGCGTGACCCCGGTCAGATCCTTCATCCACTGGCAGGAGTTCGCCTGATCGTAGCCATAGGCCCATGTCGTCAGCCAGCCCCCAATTGAAGGTCTTGACAGTGAAGCCGGACTCTGCCCTCGCGAGGGCTTGGTCCGGCCTTAGGATTGGAATCAATACACTAGGGGCAATGCCACAGAGACTTCACTGGAGAATCCGCCTCTAGGAACCTATGTGCACCTAGCTACTGACCCCTCCCCGCCCCCGTCGCCCCATGACAAGACTGGCAACCTGCAAGGTATCCCGGTCCTGCTCAGCAAGGTCAAGGTTTTCTGATTGTGTGACTCGAGTCTTGTTGTCATCTCCGACCTGGTTCCTTGCGGTTCCCGCGGTGCGTCGCAGAGCCAGATGTCCGTGGCTGCAAGATATCTTGCGTTCCCCAAGACTGGCTGCCCCTTTCTCATCGAGTAGGGTTAAGGCCTAGCTTGTTCGGAGACATAGTCGAAATCCATGTCCTCTCCAGTCACTCGTACGCTTGCCACACCCGACACGAAACTCTGCACAGTGACCTCATCCCATCGTCACACTTTCCGGCTTCAGGATCTTGACCTCGACCACCAAGTCTTCGAAATCCACCTCTCCAATACCGTTGCTGCAGTGTAACACGTAGACGTCCGGGCTGGTTTTCTCGACGTACATCCCAGCGTTGCCCATTCGAGATTCGATCCCATCTGTCCCCGGGTACCGCCAGATGTTCCAGAAACCGACGGCCCCTCGTTCCCGACGGGTATGGCATATTAGCCTGACCCTTTGGGGTGCCGTATGGGTCCAGAAGACAGGATGAGCGAAACGCTCCTTTCCTATTTCGGGAACCTCCACCTTCCCCTTGCCGCGGTCAACCTCAAACTCAATACCCTGTTCGATCGAGCCTTTGCGCCCGAGGAATCTGAACTCTACCATCTGCCCGTTGACAATCGGGACCTCCGAGAAGAGACGAACGCTGTGTCCTTTGAAGTCCAACGAATCACCTCCTATTTTCCGTAAGCCAGCTGACCCGATTTCTGTTCATTGCTCTCAGCCCCAAGTCAATTCAAGGTTGCGGCAGCCTTCTGTATGGGTCCACTCTTGCATGGTCTTCGGGCCACCTCGGAACGAACTCCGTTCCTCCCAATCGACGCGGGATGGGTTCGTGACTGAGTTCCTTGGACTCCATTCCACTCGATGTCTCTCTCTGCGGCGCCAGCCCTTGTTTCATCCGGGCAACGTTTTTCGATCCGTATTTCTCTGCGGCTCCCGGCGTCGCAGCTTCGTTCTTCCAATACCTCTCCCTGACTGTCGTCCAGGACGGTTCGTGACCCGCGGCAGTGGGCTTGTAGACGTGATCCCCAACCTGCCAACCCTTGGTGCTGACTTGGCCCTCGGTTGGGACCCGTATCTCAGTGCTTGTGGCACCAACGCTATTCTCCGCGGTGGCCTCGGTTGCCCCAACCACACTTCTTATTGAGGGGAACCCGAAGACTGCGGTCTCAAATGCCATGAGTCCATATTGGCCCGCAACCCCAGCGTCCCCCGCCAGATTATAGAGCGGGTCGCCTCCCCCAACTTCGTCATAGTCGCCTTGTGCTAGGGCCGCAACGTCGTGAACTGCACCAATGAAGTGGCTGGCTGTCAGAATGGCGGCTGCTGCGAAGGCTATCCAGCCAATCGGCGTCGCGACAGTCATTGTGGCCAACATGACAGCCGACATCGCCGCCCCGACGACACTCAAGCCGGTCTCGGAAACCGCGAGAGCGGCAGTCAGGCCTCTGTTGACCTTCTCTACCACTAGCCCGCTCGGGTCAAGATAGGCCAATGGGTTATCTTGGCCATATGCGTACGGACTCATCCGCGGAAGATCGAGACCGGCCGCCACCAACGGGTCAGGCGCGGTGAATCGCCCCAGTCCCGGCGTGTAATACCTCGCCCGGAGGTAGACTTGCCCGAAGACCGGGTCATGGTCCTGGCCGCCGAAGCCGAAGGTGTTGCCGTCGTTCAGCTTGTGGGACGGGTTCAGGCGGCCGTTCGCGGCCGGGAGGCCATAGGGGCTGTATGTATACCTGTCAAAGACCGCGCCCTGGGCGTCGGCAAGCTGCCTGACGCTGCCCAGGCCGTCGTAGACGTAGACCGTGGCCTTGCCAGCTGGCCCCATACCGGCCAGGCGCTGCAGGCCATAGACGAAGGTATCCCTCGGCTGGCCCTGTTCGTCATAGGTCGCCAGAACCTCGGGCAACGGGGCCAGGATGTCGTTGACGTAGCTCAGCTCAAGGTCGTACACCTTGTTCTTGCTGCTCTTGTCCTGCCCCTTGGCCTTGCCCTTGCCGTGGGCTTCGCCTGAACGGCCACGGCTTCCAGACTTGCCGCCCTTCTCTTGGTTCTTGCCGTTGTCCTTCGCGCCGTCAGAGGCATCTTTCTTTGCCTGGCCGGGCGGGACGTTGGCTGACCCATTGTTGCCCTGGCCGTTGCCATTGCCATTCCCGCCAGCGTTGCCGTTACCGCCACGGTTCCCGCTACCTCCACCGTTACCGGGGAGGTCGCCGTCCTTAACCTTGTCAGCCTTGTACCAGCCGAGGTGCAACCCATTGTCGCCGGGCTCCTCGACGTGGGCCACAAGCCGGACGCGGTTGCCGTCGCCGTCGTATGTGTAGTCGACGTACTTCTCGCTGTTGGGCCCACCGTCCTGATACACCTCGACCAGCCGCCCAGCCGCGTCGTAGATGTACTCGGTCGTGAGCCAGTCGTTCTCGGGCTCCTCTTCAGCGGTCTGCCCGTCGGCGTCAACGGCCGGCTCGTCGGCCGGCGAGGTCGACGAGCCCTTCCCCGCTCCCTTGCCGTTGGATGAAGGGCCACCATTCCCGCTCGAAGCTTCGTCGGTGCCCTCGGGCTTCCCTTCTTCTTCCTGATCTTCCTCGTCCCCGCGGGGGCCCTCGGTGTAGACCAGGCGGCCATTGGCGTCATACTCGTAGCTCGTGACAATGGGGTCCTTCCCGCCGGTCCGGGTGCTCGCCACGATCTGCCCGGCCACGTCCACGTCCACGTCGTAGGTGGTCTCGGAGACCTTGAAGGTCCCGTCCTTGGCGTATTCGCCGCGGGCTTCGGAGATGAGGTTCCCGGACGCGTCATAGGTGTAACGGTAGAACTCGCCGTTCGGCCGGACGGCCGATATTAGGCGTCCGGCGGCGTCGTAGGCGTAGTCCGTCCGATCGGTGTAGTCCTCGGTGACGGTGGCCACCTGGCCGGCGGCGTCATAGTCGTAGACGTAGCTGGAAGCGAGGTCCCCGTTGGGCTTGGTGTTCTCGATCAGGCTCAGGTCCCCGGCCTGGTCGTAGCCGTAGGTGGTCGTCAGACCGTTCGGCCGGTAGAGCTTTACTGGTCGGTCCAGGTCGTCGTAGGTGTAAGTATAGTCCCCCTGGGGGCCGTAGACGGTCGACAAGCGCCCGAGGCTGTCATAGCCGTACCTCACGGCGTGCCCTTCGGGATAGGTGACCCCGGTCACCGCGCCCGTCTGGTCGTACTCGTACCCGACCTTGCGCCCGCTGGGGTCGGTGACCCCGGCCAGGCGGGCGAGGTCGTCATAGGTGTAGAGCGTCACCCCGGTCGGGTCCTTCATCCACTGGCGCAGGCCGGCCTGGTCGTAACCGTAGGAGACGGTCGTCCCGTCGCCGTAGGCGATGTCGGTCAGCCAGCCGGCCGGGTTATAGGCATAGGCGGTCATCGAGCCGTCGGGCGTCGTCTTGGCGGCCATCCGGCCGTCCGGGTTGTAGGCGTAGGAGGTCTGGCGCCCAAGCGGGTCGGCCACGCCGGTCAGGAGACCACGGGCGTCATAGGAGTAGCGAGTGACGCCGCCTCGCGGGTCGGTGGCCGTCCGTAGGTTGTCTGCGGCGTCGTAGGTCAGCTCCAGGACCTGGCCGAGCGGGTCGGTCTTGGCCAGGAGGCGTCCGGCCGGGTCGTAGTCGTAAGTCGTCTTGCGGTTGAGTGGGTCGATGACGCTGGCAAGGTTGCCCGCCTCGTCGTAGCCCGTGGCCTGGCGGTGGCCGAGGGGGTCGATGGCGGCGGTCAGCCGGTTGAGGGCGTCGTAGTCATAGACCCAGAGCTGCTTGAGTGGGTCGATGAGCCGGGTGACGTTGCCCGCGGCGTCGCGCTCGTACCGGGTGATCCGGCCGAGCGGGTCGGTGACTGCCGACAGGTTGTCACGCCCGTCATACTCATAGACGGTCCAGCCCCCGCGCATGTCCCTGGCCCGGCCAACGCGGCCCGCCTGGTCATACTCGTAGGCGATCGTGGCGCCGGACGGGTAGGTGACGGTCATCGGCCGATTGGCGGAGTCGTAGGTGATAGCCGTCGTCAGGTCGTTGGCGTCGGTTGCCCGGAGGAGGTTCCCGGCGACGTCGTACTCATAACGGTTGCCGCCACCGACGGCGTTCCTGGCCACGGTGACGTGACCGGCCGCGTCGTACTCGAAGGAGCTCCTGCCGCCGGACGGGCTCTGGACGGCGGTCAGCCGACCGTTGATGTCGTATTCATAACGGGTCACGGCCCCGGTCGGGTCCTTGACGTCCGTGACGTTCCCCTCGGCGTCACGCTCGTAGGTCGTGGTGTTCCCGAGGGCGTCCGTCTCGGTGAGGACGTTGCCCATGAAGTCATAGGTGTAGAACGCGCCCCGCCCCAAGGAGTCGTGGACCCGGGCCAGGGTGCTGTCGACGTTGTACTCGTAGGTGACGACGTTTCCGCCCGGCAGCGTCTGCGAGGTTACCTGGCCGCGCCAGTTATAGGCCATGGCCTGGACGCGCCCCAGCGCGTCGGTG
>JAJYMC010000011.1 GCA_021787335.1 Bacillota bacterium
TCTCAGGCGTTCCACCAGCTCCCGGCCGAGATTGCTCTGAGCCAACTCGGCCAACGCCGTCCTTATCTTGTCGAACTCGAGGATGGTCAACGTTCTCTGATTCAAGGCTTCCACCTCCCGGGGCAAATGAAAAAGCCGCAGGGACAGAGTCCTCCCGCGGCCTGACGATGGTAACGAAAAAGCCGTGGAGGCTCCACGGCTCAACCATCATGGTCTGGCGGTGTTGTTGTCCTCATGAGGTAGCGCGAAGCGAGGGCCGTCAAACACCCAATCTGCGGCGACGGATTCACGCGCCGCCCTTCGCTTTGGCGCCTATTCTATTCCCTCAGATGAGGACAGATTCCGACATGAAAAATCCTCCTGATAACAACCACCCAAATTCTATCGCCTGAGGCCTGACCCTGTCAAGCGTCCCACTTACCCGCGTCCTACTTACCCGCTGGCGGGAAGGCGGCGTTGCCTGTCAGGAGCGCGTTCATGCCGCTGACGAGGTGGGCCAGGCGAAGAGCCTGGGCGATCTCGCCGTCGGTCGCTCCCAGGCCGCGGGCCTGATTGGCGAGGGACGTCACGCCGCCTGCGGCGCCGTGCGAGCAGTCCAGGGCCATCGTGATGAGCGTGCGCGTCTTGGCGTCGAGCGGGCCAGAGTTGGCGGCCTGCCAGAGCCGGTCAACCGCCTCGGCCAGCGCCGGGTCGCGCGTCGTGAGACCTTGCAGGAACGGGGGAAGAGCCATCCAGGATACCTCCTGATATTCGCCGGCCCGCCTTGGGAGACGGACCGTTACGGCTTCCGCGCTAGAAACGTCATCCAGTTCTCGTCGGCCGAACCTGTGCCTCCGAGGTAGCTGAAGCCGGCCACCTCCACTTCGCGGTGATACTGCTCCTCGGACCGCCCGCGGGCGGCGATGAGCGGCAAACGGATCCTGACTGGACGCCCGTCCTCCCAGGCCTCGCGCTCGACGGGGGTGTCCACATCGGTACCGGAAAGGCGCAACCACTGCTCATAGCCGGTGACCGGTTCATCGGCGGCGCCGGCCCGGAAGGCCTCGTGGCAGAATAGAACAGGCGCCCCCGGCTTCAACAGACGGAAGGCCTCCTTCAAGTACGCCGAGCGGTCTCGGTCCACGACCAACATGTGCAGGGTCGACACGTCGACCGCCGCGTCGAAGAAGTCGGCCGACAGGTCCTTGAGGTCAGTCAAATCCGCTTGTCGGACCCGGGCTTTCGCCCCAAAGCGGGCCAGCCGGGCCCGGGCTTTCTCCAGCGCCGATGGAGCGATGTCAAGGCCGGTGTAGTCAAACCCGCGTTCGGCCAACCACACACCGACAAACCCCTCGCCGCAACCGAACTCGACGATTCGAGGGGTCGCCTCGGGGGTCAAGGAAAAATCCACGAGGAACGCGTTGACGTCGGCGGCCACCGCGTCGAGTTCAGCGGGGAAGGCGCTCCAATGAGTTATCCCCTGACCATAGATCGCCCGATAACGTTCCTCGTAGGCGGTGTAATACGGCTGCCCTTTCCGTGGTCGCATCGGTTTCGCGCCTCCGAGAAGGTCTTTGGTCCCTCTCTTTCCCGACCGCGGCGCGTCTTTCCTTCCGACCGCTGAAGGAGTTGGCTCCAGCGTCACGAAAGCTACGCGCATGCCTGAAATCAACCAACCCATGTCGCAGACAGTACTGATATCAGAAGCAGACGAGGCCTTGACCTCAGGGGCTCCGGCGGCCCGCGGGTCGGCCGTCTTTTGGCTGACCGGCGGGCATTTTCTGGTCGACTTCTACACCAACCTGCTCCCGCCGCTGATTCCGCTGATCGCCCCGGACCTCGGTTTCTCTCTGACCGCCGGCGCGGCCATCGTCTCGGCCTCGACGGTCACGTCCTCGCTGTCCCAGCCGGTCTTCGGTTACTTCATCGACCGCATCGCCGGCGGGGCTCTGCTCATCCCGGCGGTGGTCTGGGCCACCCTGTGGATCTCCGCTGTCGGGCTGACCCGCAACTACTGGCTGATCATGGCCCTGGCCATCATCGGCGGTCTGGGGTCGGCCCTCTATCACCCACTCGGTTCGGTGACCATCGGCGGCCTCAGCCATCGTCGCCGCGGGTGGAACATGTCCCTCTACTCGACCGGCGGGAGCCTCGGGTACGCGCTGGCCCCGTTGCTCATCATCCCGCTCGAGGCCCACTTCGGCCCCGGCGCCCTGGTCTGGATGTTCCCTCTCGGCCTGGCGGCCGCCATCTTCATGCGGCGGGCCGGGGTGAACCGCCTGCGGGCCAAGCCCAGACAGAGCGGCGCGGCCGGGCTCGCCGGGGTCTGGCAGGCCGTCCGTGAGCGGCTCTCGACGCTGGTGTGGCTGAACCTCATCGTCGGCGTCCGGGCCTGGGCCAGCTACTCCGTGACCTTCCTGATCCCGCTCTTCTACCTCCGGCACGGCTACACCAAGGCCATGGTCAGTCTGCCGCTGTTCATCTACCTACTGGTGAGCACCGCCGGCTCCATCGTCGGCGGTTATTTCTCCGACCGTTACGGCCGCCGGAACACCATCATCGCCTCGTCCCTGTTGGCGGCGGCCCTTTTCGCCCTGTTCCTCAGGTCAGGGTCCGGTTACTCCTCATGGGCCGTCCTGGCCCTGGGCGGCGCGGCCTTCCAGGCCGCCTTCCCGGTCAGTATCGTCTTCGCTCAAGAACTCTTCCCGCGCAGCGCCGGCATGGCTTCCGGGATGATGATGGGTCTCGCCTGGGGGGTCGGCGGGCTCGGGCTCTCCGTCACCACCTACATCAGCGAGCACTTCGGCCTCGTGCAGGCCCTCGTCGCCAGCCCGGTCCTCCTCATCGTAGCCGCGGCGTTCTGCTTCTTCCTGCCGAGTGAAAGGGGGCTCACCCGTGGCCTCGCCCGGCGCTGAGGACACCCGTGGGCGATCAGACCCCGGGGAACCCTCGGCCGGCGGGGGCGGACCGGCAGGTGTCCTTCTGGCCGCCGCCGCCACGGTCTTCTTCGCATCAGCGGCCGTCCTCGTGCGGTCCGCGCCCGGTCTGCCTCCGGCGGGCCTGGCCGCGGGCCGCCTGTTGATTGGGGCCGTCTTTGTCGCCTTGCTCGGGCTCCTTACCCGCACGCCGATGGCCGTGCGCTTCCGCGACCTGCCGGCCCTCGCCGGCATCGCCGCCGTGGCCGCCCTTCATTTCTTGTTCTACATCCTGGCCCTCGAACGGACGAGCATCGCCCATACCCTGGTGCTGGTCAACCTGTCGCCGGTCTTCGTCGCCGCGCTCAGCCCATGGTGGCTCGGCGAGCGGCTCCGGCGCGGCCAGTCCGCCGGCCTGGCCCTGGCGGTAGCGGGCCTGGCGGTCATGGTCGGCTTCGAACCCCGCCTGACCCTGGCCTCGGTCGCCGGCGACGTTCTGGCCCTGGGTTCAGGCCTGATGTACGCGGTCTACTCACTGGCCGGGCGGTCGACGCGGGAGAGGCATCCCCTGTTCCGCTACACCTTCTGGGTCTACCTGCTGGCGGCCATCCTCTTGTGGCCGTTCGGCCGGCCGGCGACGACGCTCGCCGCCCTGCGCGGATCGAGCCTCTTCGTCGTGCTCCTTCTGGGGTTGCTTCCGACCGGTCTGGGGCACACGCTCTACAACGCCTCCCTGCGGCGCGCGCCGGCCGCGATGGTCAACCTCATCGCCACCCAGGAGGTCACCGGTGGGGTCCTTCTCGGGTATATCTTTTTTCGTGAAGGGCTGACCGGCGCGGCCATCGGCGGTGCCCTGGCGCTGCTAGGGGTAGCCCTGGTGACCCTTTTTGCCGAAACGTCTATGATTCGACAACCGGGAGGAAACCCCCCTGGGCCGTCGAATACCACTTAGACAAAATTTGGATGACGTTTCGGGGTGTGGGGTCTTTATGAAGGAACCCGTGTCCGCCCGAATCTATCAGGCTGCTATCGGGACCATCGGGGCCCTCCTGATGGTCTATCTGACTCCGACCATCCCGTCCGGGTCGGTCTGGTCATTGTTCTTCCTGACGTTGCTCTATATCTTCTTTAGCCAGCTGGTCGTCTCTCTCCCTTCTGGGATCAAGATCTCCGCGGCTTTTCCCATCGCCCTGGCCGCCGTCATCGCGCACGGTCCGGCCGCGGCCATGTGGGTGACCTTCCCGGCCGTCATCCTCTTCACCTGGACGCTGAAGTTCTCTCCCCTCCGGACGTTCTTCAACGTCGGCCACTTCGCCCTGTCCATCGCCGCGGCCGGCCTCGTCTACCGGGCCACGGCCGGAGTGTACGGGGAGGTCGCTCTACCTTACGGGTTCATCCCGCTCTTCCTGGCGGCGGTGGTCTTCGACCTCGTCAACCTCGCCCTCGTCGGGGTCCGCCTGGCCTTGCTCGAACACCAACGGGTGATGCCCGTGGTCTATCGGACCCTCCGCGAAAGAAAGACCGCCACGCTCCTGTACTATGTCCTCGGGGTGACCATGGCCCTCCTGTATGTGGACCGTGGTCCCTATGGGGCCCTGCTGGCTTCGGCCTCGCTCGTCGGTCTGAACCAGTTCTTCAAGGTCATCAACGAGGTCGAGGAGGTCCGTCTGCAGGCCGTCACCGACCGCCTGACGCACGTCTACAACTACCGCTACTTCGCTGACTGGCTGGAGAACCGCTTCCCGACCCTGACCAAGTTGGGCGACCCGGTCTCGGTGCTCTTCGTCGACATCAACGACCTCAAGACCTTCAACGACACCTATGGTCATCACGCCGGCGACCTGGCCCTGCAGACCGTGGCCCGCATCCTTCAGGGCTACACCCGCAACACCGACAAGGTCGTCCGCTACGGCGGCGACGAGTTCGTCGCCATCCTCCCCAAGACGGACACGGAACAGGCGGCGCGAATCGCCGAGCGCATCCGCGACGTCCTTGTGGAATCCCGCGTGACCCTCGGAGAGAACGAGGTCCCCGTCGCCGTCAGCATCGGGGTCAGCACCTACCCGAGGGACACGGCCGTGCCCGAGGAGCTGGTCAAGGTGGCCGATCAGGCCATGTATCTGGCCAAGGCCAAGGGAGCCAATTTCATCTGCAACGCCGCGGAGCTTTCCATCAAGGGCTGAGGTCTCAGGGACGATAGCCAAAGCCCGGCCGTTCGGCCGGGCTTCTTATGTTCATGCCGCGCCCAGGGCCAGGCGGGCGCCCGGGGCGTCCTGGACGCGTCCGCGGTCCGAACGGCCAGGGCAGGGAGCCGGTCGTGGGCGGGATCCACTGGCCGGGAAGCGGGACCGGTGAGCCCTGCCCGGTGTCGTAGGTGGTCGGCTCGGTGCCGGAGATGAAGATCTCGGACATCGTGGGGCAGTTGTAACCTGGCAGCAATCCTGAGTCGGCGCAGACCACCACGTCGACGAGCCCCGGCGGGCGGGCGAAGTCGTGCGGAGCCACGTTGGCCAGGGCTGCGCGGATGAAGTTGGCCCAGATCGGACCGGCGAGGCGCCCGCCCGGTGCCGACACTGGAACACTCGGGTCGTCATGACCGACATAGACCGCGGCCACGATGTCCGGCGTGTAGCCGACGAACCAGGCGTCGCGATAGTCCTCGGTCGTCCCGGTCTTGCCCGCGGCTGGTCGGTTGATGATGGGGGACAGGAACGAGGCGGTCCCGCCCGGTCCGAGCACGCTGGTCAGGACATTGGTCACCAGGTAGGCCACCCGCGGGTTGACGGCCTGGCGGATGGCCGGCCGGTTCTCCTCGATGATCCGACCGTTACGGTCCTTGATCCGCAGGATGGACAGCGGGGTCACCCGGTTCCCGCCGTTGGCCAGGGTCGCGTAGCCGACGGCCATCTCCAGGGGTGTCACCTCGTAGGCCCCGAGGGCGATGGACAGGTTGGCCTCGAGGGGGCTATCGATGCCCATCAGATGGGCGTATCGGACGACCTGGTCCGGCCCGATGACGTTGGCCCACTTGACGGCGACGACGTTGTCGGAGATGCGCACGGCCTGACGGATGGTGAGGGTCTGGTAGAGATACGGATTATCGCCGTAGTCGGTGGGCGTATAGGGCTGGCCGCCGGGCTGCTGGAAGGTCACCGGTTCATCGACCTGCTGGCTCACGACGGTGTAGCCCTGGTCAAGGACCGCCGTGTAGAGAAAGGCCTTGAAGGACGACCCCGGCTGGCGCTTGGCCTGATAGGCCCGGTTGAACTGGCTCTCGGAGAAGTCGCGGCCCCCGACGAAGGCCTTGATATAGCCGTTGGACGGGTCAATGGCCACCAGTGCCCCTTGCGGCTGGGTGATGCCGTTCTCGTCCTTGCGGCCGGCCCCGATGCCCGCCTTGAAAGCGGCCTCAGCGGCCTGCTGCATATCGAGGTCCAACGTGGTCTCGATGGTGTAGCCGCCCACCGGAAGGTCCTTGACGATGTCCGGGTGACGTTCGTTGACCTGCCTCGTGACATACTCGACGAAGTAGGGGGCGGCCTTGGGGGCCGACTTGGTCGGGTTGAGGGCCACGGTTTCCGTCTTGGCCTCCGCCGCCTGCTTCTTGGTGATATACCCCTGGACGACCATCTTGTCCAGGACCAGGTTGCGGCGGCTCGTTGCCGTGCTGAGGTTATTGAAGGGGTTATAGACCGAGGGGTTGCGGATGGTCCCGGCCAGCAAGGCGCTCTCGGACAGGGTCAGGGAACGGGCCTGTTTGCCGAAGTAGGTCTCGGCGGCCACCTGGACCCCATAGGCGTTCTGCCCGTAGTAGATCTGGTTCAGGTACATCTCCAGGATCTCTTTCTTGGTATAGACCGACTCAAACTTGATGGTCAGGAGGATCTCGTTGATCTTGCGGGTGAAGGTGCGGGTCTGGCTGAGGTAGAGGCCCCGGACGAGTTGTTGGGTGATGGTGCTGCCGCCCTCGACGATGCGCCGGGCCAGGATGTTGTGCCAGGCGGCGCGGAGGATGGCCCGGAAATCGATGCCGTGATGGGAATAGAAGCGGTCGTCCTCGATGGCCACCACGGCGTTCTGCATGTACGGGGAGATGTCGGACAGCGGGACCACCTGGCGGTTCTCCACGGCCACGCTGGAGATGACGTGCCCATTGACGTCGAGGATGCGGGTCGCCAGGGACGTCTGCGGCTCGGGCAGGCGGACCAGGAAGAGCAGGGCCAGGAAGGCGACGAGCACGCCCGAAGCCACGACCAGAAGGATGGTCGCGAGCCGCTTATTGGAACGGCTGGCCCAGGCCGGCCACTTGAGGTTCCAGTCCTTCAGGCTCCAGCTCTTTGGAACCCAATTCCACAATGCTTCCACAGAACGGCCAGGCCGCTCTTTGCGGTCATGTCGTGACTCCACGTTCTCCACCACCCGCCCCGCGCGCCTTGCGTCCCAGCTTCAAGCGGGTGATTCTAGTATGCCCGGCGGCGGCCGGCCCCAAGTCCCGTCACACGGCCGGCCCCAAGTCCTTGACAGGCCGCGTCTCGCGGTATAGAATGGCGACAAAGCTTTTCAGGCCGATGACGAAAAGAGTAGCCCGCAAGCGAGGTCCAGAGAACCGGGGGCGGCTGGGATCCCGGTCCGGCGCGGCGCGGCGAAGGACACCTCACGAGGCCCGACGGCATCCGGCCACCGTTACCCGGCCGGAAAGGCTTTAAGTTAGGGTGGCACCACGAGAACCCCTCGTCCCTTGCGTCGGACGAGGGGTCTTTGTATTCCCGCGGGGCTTCTCGAGAGGAGAGACAGAAATGATCAGTCGCGTCACCAGCAGAGAGCTGGCGGCCCACACCGGCCGGACGGTCACCGTCGCCGGCTGGGTCCACCGGGTGAGGGCGCTCGGCAATCTGACCTTCGTCATCATCAGGGACCGCCACGGCCTCATCCAGGCCGTCGCCGAGGGCCGTAACGGCGACCTCGATGCAATTGCCAACGAAAGCGTGGTCCTCATCACCGGCGAGGTCGCTCGGGAGGAAAGGGCACCCTCGGGGGCCGAGCTGCGGCTGCAAGACTTCAGGGTCATCGCTCCGGCCGACCCGGCCTTGCCCTTCGAGCTAAACAAGAAGGACCTCAACACGGGGCTCGACCTTCTGCTCGACCACCGCGTCCTCAGCCTGCGGCACCCGAAGACGCACGCCGTCTTCACCGTTCAGGCCGAGCTGCTCGCGGCCTTCCGCGACTTCTTGCGGGGCCGCGAGTTCACCGAGGTCTGCACGCCCAAGATCGTTGCCTCCGGCACCGAGGGCGGCTCCGAACTCTTTCCCGTACGCTACTTCGAGCGCCAGGCCTACCTGGCGCAGAGCCCCCAGTTCTACAAGCAGATGATGGTCGGCGCGGGCTACGAACGGGTCTTCGAGGTCGGGCATGTCTACCGGGCCGAGGAGCACAACACCTCCCGCCACATCAACGAGTTCACCAGCCTCGACCTGGAGATGGGCTTCATCGACAGCGAGGAAGACGTGATGGACCTCGAGGTGGAGCTTCTGACCGAGGTTTTCCGGCGGGTGGCCGAGCGTTGCCCGTCGGAGCTCGAACTCCTCGAGGCCCAGGCCCCCGTGGCCGCTGCCCCGCCGCGCTTGCCCCTGGCCGAGGTCCAGTCCATCCTGGCCAAGGAGTACGGCAAAGAGAGCCCGCCCGAAGGGCTGGACCCCGAGGGCGAGCGCCTCATCTGCGAGCACGTGGCCCGCTCCGGCGGCGGAGAGATGGTCTTCGTCACCCGCTGGCCGGTCGCCAAGCGGCCCGTCTACACCCACCCCGAGCCGGCCGACCCGACGCTCACGCGAAGCTTCGACCTTCTTTTCCGGGGTCTCGAGATAACCACGGGCGGGCAACGCATCCACCTCTATGACCAATTGGTGCGGAACATGGTCGCCTTCGGGCTGAACCCGGCCGCCTTCGAGAACTACCTCGAAGTCTTCCGCTTCGGGATGCCGCCCCACGGCGGCCTGGCCATCGGACTCGAGCGGCTCACCGCGCGGCTCCTTGGGCTCAATAACCTCCGCGAGGCTTCCCTCTTCCCCCGCGACCGGACGCGCCTGACTCCCTGACACCACTGGCGGACGTGGCCCTTGACCGCGCCGCCCGGCCTGGCGGTGCATAGCCCCCTGCCCGGCGTCGGATAATGGATATTGCGCCGGGCGGCCCTGCCGCCGGCCGGACGCGCGCGGGAGGAGGGACCGCCGTTTGTTGCCGACCCCCACGAAGGTCACCCTGGTCGCCGGTTCAGGCGTGGGAAACACCGACCTGACGGCCTTTGACAAGGCCCTCATCGAGGCGGGCGTGGGGAACCTCAACCTGCTCCGGGTGAGCAGCATCCTGCCGCCCGGGGTGAAGGTCGTCGACAGGCTGGACATCCCGCCCGGTTCGCTGACCCCGGTGGCCTACGGGTCCATCGCCAGCGACCAGGCCGGCACGCTAATCACCGCGGCCATCGGCGTCGGTTTCACCAAGTCGTCCTTCGGGATGATCATGGAATACTCCGGGTTCTGCAGCCTGGAGAAGGCGGAGGTCATCGTCCGGGAGATGGTCGAGGAGGCTTTCGCCGCCCGCGGCCTCGAACTCGCCGATGTCCGCGTCAAGGGCAGCGAGCGGCAGGTCGCCGACCACACCTCGGTCTTCGCCGCCGCGGTGATGTGGTACTGACCTAGCCGATAGCTGGGCACAAAGACCCCGGCCGTCCAATGGACGCCGGGGTCTCTCGATTCAAAGCGTCACTCGCGCGTCCGCGGGGTCTTCACCCAGCCACGCGGCTGCCTGTTCAGCCCCTTCAGGACCAGCGCGCTGCTGTAGGGAACGGGGAAGAAGAAGGCCGCCAGCGGGAGGAAGAACAACTGTGAGATGACCCCCCAGCGGCCGATGACCGACATCGGTCGCGAGGTCATATCGAGGTAGGGTGAGTAGCGGAAGTAGGCGTAGATGGTGAAGGAGATGTAGGTCAGGCTGAGGCCGTTGAGGATCCAGCGGACGAACTCGGGCAGGACGTTGGGGTCGACGTGGCCGGTCCACCAGAGGATGAGGACCGTCGGCGGCACGAAGGTCGCCGCCTGGTACAGGATCCATTCGACCTGGCCCTTGAAGAAGAGTTGCCTCAGCACGGCCCGCTTGCGGTCGGCCGGGTAGTGGTTCTCTGCGCGGATCTTGTCCATCACCTGCAGGTGGCCCGTGCCCCAGCGCAGGCGCTGGCGGAAGAAGCCCTTGACCGTCGGCGGGGTCTGCTCGCTGCTGGAGTAAGGCAGGTACTCGGGCCAGGCGCCGCACTCGAGGTAGGCCCGCGCTCCCAGTTCGAGGTCCTCGGTCAGCGAGGAGTGGTCGTAGCCGGCCATCCGCTCGAGCATCAGCCGGTCGACGAAGAGGTTGGTCCCGCCGACGAACGGCAGGCGCCGGAAGAGCGCCGGCAGGTACCAGTCATGGGCCAGGGCCTGATAGAGCGAGGCGATCTTGCAGAAGGGGCTCATGTCGTAGAAGTTGCGGACCTGGAACACCGGGCCCTGGAGGATCTTCACCTCGGCCCCGGAGTTCAGGCGGCGCCAGGCCACATAGAGCAACACCTGACGGTCCGGCCGGCTCTCGGCGTCGTAGAAGCCGCACATCACAGCCCGCTGGTCGACCATCGGGAGGGCCCAGTTCAAGGCGCGGCCCTTGGTCGACGGGACCGGTTGGCCGGTCCTCTGGCCGTGCATCGCCCCGTCGTAGTCATAGGGCACGACGATGTGCTTGAGCGTCGGCCGGGCGGCGCCCGCCGCCAACTCGGCCCGCTTGCGCTCGACGATGTCCTGGGTGGTCGGGAAGCACAGGTCATAGTGGTGCGTCAGCAGGGCTTCGAGTTGGCTCCGCCGCTTGGCCGAGGTCATCCCGTTCCAGATCCGCTGGCTGACCATCAGGGTCATCGAACTCAGAATCTCCCGCGTCACCTGGTGGTGGGCGTGGGCGGTGCGGGCGATCATCGCCTGGACGATGCGGCCGTTGCCGCTGCCCTCACCGACCAGGCGGCAGTAGGCGGCCACCACGGGGATGGCCAAGGCCAGGAAGTACGGATAGACCCGGCGCACGTCGGTGTCGGTCACGCCTGGCAGGCCGCGCCGCAACAGCCGGTAGAGGGTCCCGAGCTCGGCCCGCCCCTTCGCGCGGAAGAGCATCTCGGCCACCTCACCGACGATCCTCTCCTGCTTGTCACGGGGCAATTCCTTGAGGCCGGCCGATTCGAGTAGTTCGGCGTAGGGACCGGGCAACTTCCGTTGGTCGGCCAGGGCGAAATGGGTCAGGAGCGAGATGATCGTCCGTTCGGCCTCCGGCCCCACGGCCTTGGCCGACGTCCTCGGGCCGGTGATGACCCCGGCGGCGTGCTCCACGACCGCCGGGCGTTTCTTCTCACGGGCCATCGCCTCCTTCTCATCGGTGACGACGACCACTTCATAGGCCTCATGAGGGTAGTTCAAGCTGGACATGTGCTCGATGGTCTTCTCGATGACGTCGGCCTCGTTGCGGGCCGGGACGAGCACGGAAATGAACGGGACGCGGGCGCCTTTGGAAGCCGCCAGCTGAGCCACTGACTCCTGGCTCAGAGCCGGACGACGGTGCCAATAGTGGTCATCGGCGTATTTCTTCCAGGTGAAGAACCTCGCGAAGAGGAGGAAGAAGACGAAGTAGATGCCGACGGCGATGAGGTAAATGACCTGGGAAGAAGTCAACGTTGACGCCTCGCTTTCCAGCGGACACTCCGGGATGGAGGACTGTTTTAGTAGTGGGATGAAGCTGCTTCTTTTATTCCCGAAGTCCCAGCTTAGGGCGGAACGCGAGGCTTCTGTAATTGGATCTCTTGGCCTTTCCTGGACAATTTGCGCTTTTCCCCCTAGGAACGAAACAGAAGCCGCGCCCCGCGAGGGGCCGGCTTCTCCTGCAAACGCATCATAGACCCGGGCCGCTCGGGCGTCAATATCAAGTCGGCCGTCCTGGTCGCGGGGTGATCTGGGATAGTATCCTCAGTCTCAGGGTGCCGTCCGAAGCAAACGGTCCAATCACTGGCGAAACCACAACGGCCGAACCCGGTGGCGCGTCAACGTCCCAGAAGCGCCGAAGATCGCCCAGAGCAAATCGGGCCAGGACCGCGCGGATCATGCCACCGTGAGTCACGACGATGATCGGTCCTGTCGAGTGGTCGTCACCGCGGACGGTCTCGATGATGGCCGCGCCTCCGCGAACCGCCAACTCCTCCAAGCTCTCCCCGCCCGGCGGCGCCCGTCGCACGTAATCGTCGGACCATCGCCCGGCCGCTTCGGGGTAGGCCGTTTCGATTTCGCCCCAGGTCAACCCTTCCCATTCCCCGAAGGACGCTTCTCGCCAGCCGGGGCTGGTGCGAATGACGGGGTCGAGCCCGCAGACCACGGCTATCAGTTCGGCCGTCACCCGGGCCCGCCGAAGGTCGCTGGCGAAGACGGCCGACCCGCGGACGACTTGGCCCTTCAGTGCCAGGCCGATGGACCTGGCCTGCAACTCGCCTTCCGGTGCCAGCGGGATGTCCCTCTGCCCGGAGAACCGTCCCGACAGGTTCCAGGCGGTGACCCCGTGCCGAACCAGGTAGAGCGTACGCTCAGGAATCATGGGCCAGGCTCCTCAGGGCGGCCAGGAGCCGCTTGTTATCGGAACGGTCGCGCACGGCCACGCGGACGTGATCGGACCCAAGCCCGGCAAAAGAGCGGCAATCACGGACGAGGACGCCTCGGCGCGCCAGGGCGTCGGTCAGGTCGGAGGAGGTCAGGACCGGCCATCGCCGCCGGTCGGGCGAGCCTGTGATCCGGGCCAGGATGAAGTTGACCGTTGACGGCTGCGGCTGCAGCCACCCGAGGCCCTCCATTCCCTCGGTCAGGTATTCCCTTTCCTCACCCACCAGGAGCCGGACGCGAGAGGCGAACCCGTGGTCGGCCACGGCGGCCAGGCCGGCCTGCTCGGCGAAGGCGTTGACCGTCCAGGGGGCCCGCCCGTGTGCGAAGGCCCGGACGAAAGCCGTGTCGGCAACCAGATACCCGAGGCGCAACCCGGGCAGGGCGAAAAACTTGGTCAGCGAGCCGATGACCGCCAGGCCGGACCTGGCGCCGGCCTCCCTGGCCACCGACTCTGACCGCGGATCGGGCAGGAAATCGAGGAAAGACTCGTCCACCGCCATGAAGGCGCCCTGAGAGCGGATGGCCTCGGCCACGGCCAGCGTCTCGGGCTTCGGCAGCAGGCCCCCGGTGGGGTTGTTGGGGTTACACAGGAAAACCAGGCTCCCCTCGTCGACCACGGACAGCAGGGCCTTCGCGTTCAGGCGAAACCCTCGCGCGGCGTCCAGCATTACGCTGAACACTTCAATGCCGATGCCGCGAGCCGCCGCCCCATACTCCGAGAAAGTGGGGTCCACGACCACCACGGTTCGGGGTCGAACGTGGCGGACCAACTGGTGAATGAGGTCCGCGGCGCCGTTGCCCACGGCCAGGCAGTCCACGGGCACCTTCAGAAATCGGCCGAGGGCCCGCCGGAGCCTTCCGTAATCGGGATCGGGGTAGCGTTTGATGGCCTCAAACGACCCGGTTATCGCTTCCCTGACGCTGGCCGGAGGGCCCCAGGGTACGATGTTGGCGCTGAAGTCGATCAGGCTCCCGGCCGGCACCCGGTAAAGGCGGGCCGCCGCCGCCACGTTACCGCCGTGGCTCATGTGGGATGAGCCCTTCAAGGCGACCACCGGGAGGCCCAGCCAAGGAGCGCCGCGAGCTCCGCGACCTCGTTGACAAAACCGTAGGTATCGCCGGTCAACCCGCCCAGACGGTGATTGAGAGCGCGGGAGGCCAGTGCCCCGGCGACCAGGGCCAGGCCGAGGCCAATGGGCGCCCGCCACCCACCGAGGAGGGCCAAGGCGCCGGTCGCGGCGGCCGCGAGGCCGGCCGCCGACAGGAGGTCGGCTGGCCTCACCCGCCGGGCGAAATGAGAACCCAAGCCAGGCACCGCGCGGGCGTATGGGAAGCGGGCGACGGCCCAGACCACCGCGGACCGACCGGCCACGGCGGAACCGATGAGGGCCGGCCATCGCCGGGCGGGGGCCACCGATGCCAGGAGGGCGAACCTCGTCAAGACGTCGAGGGCCACCGTCAGGGCGCCGAACGCCCCGACCCGGCTGTCTTTCATGATGGCCAAGGCTTTCTCGTGGTCCCTGCCCCCGGCCAGGCCGTCGGTGGTGTCAGCCGCCCCGTCCAGGTGCAACCCCCCCGTGACGAGGGTCATCGCCACGACGGCCAGAGCCGGGCCGGCCAGGGGGCCGGCGACGGCCGTGCCGGACCACTCCACCGCCCCCACCAGCCCTCCGACCAGGGCTCCCACCAACGGGAACCAGGCTACGGCGGCGGCCAGATGGGTCTCACGGACTTCCCCGGGAATCCGGATGGGAAGCCGGGTCAGCAAGCAAACAGCCAGGAGCACGGGCCTCACAGCCAACGCCTCCCCACGGCCAGGGCGAGCAAAGCCGTAATCGTGAAGCTGAACGCAATGGTCACCATGACCAGCCTGATGGTCAGGAGCAGATGGTCGGGGCCGACGGGTCTACCCGGGTCCCCCAGGTGGGCTCGAAACGACGGCCTGCCGGAGTAGCGGTTGACCCCACCGAGCCTGACGCCGAGGGCTCCGGCGACGACCGCCTCCGGGACACCGGCGTTGGGGCTTGGGTGCTTGGCCGCGTCGCGGCGCCCAATCCGAACGGCGTCGCGCCACTTGAGCCCCATGAGCCGGGCCGACGCCACCAGGAGCCCGCCGGTTATCCGGGCCGGCAGGAAGTTGGCCAGGTCGTCCAGGCGGGCCGAAGCCCAGCCAAAATCCAGGTACCGCTCGTCCTTGTACCCCACCATGGAGTCAAGGGTGCTCACGGCCTTGAAGGCCATGGTCAGAGGAGCCCCGCCGATGACGGCCCAAAACACCGGCGACACTATCCCATCGGAGGTGTTCTCCGCCAGGCTCTCGACGGCGGCCCGGCAGACCTCGGACTGGTCCAGCTCGTCTGTGTCCCTGCCGACAATCATCCCCACGGCCCGTCTTGCCGCGGGCAGGTCACCCGCTCGCAGCGGTCGGAGGACGGCCAGCCCTGCCTCGACCAGGCTTCGGCCGGCGAGGGCGGTCCCGATAATCCACACCTCCACGAGGACGCCGGCGGCTTCGGACAACCTGAAGACGATGGCCACAAGGGCCGCCGTGGCCGCGTAGCTTCCCCCGACCAGGACCAGGACCAACAACACCCCGGCGGCGCGTCGGCCGAACCCCGGACGGAAACGGGGCCAGAGCGTTCGATCGAGGAAGGCGATGACCTTCCCCATCAGGACCACGGGGTGCGGGAACGAGCGCGGGTCGCCGACGGCTAAGTCGACAAAGAACGCCAGTGCGGTCAGGGCGGCGCCGGGCAGGGCGACGCCTGGGAAAATGGCGCCGCTCACGGCCGTCGCCCCCCGATCGGCACCGGCAGGCCGAGCAGACGGTAGAACTCATCCACTCGAAGGTGTTCGCGCACGGCGTCGGCCAAGCGGTCGAAGGCGGCTTCCCTGGCGAGCCGACTCTCACCCGCCGTCGGCAGGGGCGGAGCGCCCTTCAGTTGACGAAGGTGATTCAACCAGGTCCTCCTGAAGAGGTCGTTGTCGAACAAGCCGTGCAAGTAGGTTCCGAAGACCCGCCCGCCGTCCGCGACGGCGCCGTCAGTGCCCCCCTTCTCCGGGCGCAACAGGGGCACTGCCCCATCCGACAGGACTGTTCGCCCCATGTGGATTTCATAGCCCTCCAGGGCGGTACCCCTCAGGAGACCGAGGAACCCCTGATTGGCAATAATCTCGCCCCTGGCCCTGACGGTGACTTTCTCCGCGGTGAAAGTGGTTACGATTGGCAGAAGCCCCAATCCAGGCAACTGAGGCAGGCCGTCCTCGTGGCCGCCCGGGTCCAACAAGTCCATGCCCAGCATTTGGTAGCCACCACAGATTCCCACCACACCGCACCCGCGCTGCGACAGGCGGATGACCGCCGTCGCCAATCCGGTCTCCTGAAGCCAGCGAAGACCATCGACTGTGTTTTTGGTCCCGGGAAGAATGACCGCGTCCGGATTCCCAAGTTCCTCGGCCCTCTCAACGTAGCGAAGGCGGACGTCGGGTTCCTGGATGAGGGCGTCGAAGTCGGTGAAGTTGGAGATCCTCGGGAACTTGAGCACCGCGATGTCCAGCCAGGGCCACTTCTCCGGCCCATGGCGACCGGCTCCCGGCGTTTGGTCGAGGCTCACCGAGTCCTCCTCCTCGATGTCCAGTCCGGTCAGGAACGGCATCACCCCGAACACGGGTCGGCCGGTCCTTTCCTCAATGAAGCGGACCCCCGAATCGAACAGGCTCAGGTCGCCCCGGAACTTGTTGATCACCCAGCCGGCGATCTGCCGCCGTTCTGCCTCGTCCAGGAGCTCCATGGTGCCGATGATGGAGGCGAAGACGCCTCCCCGGTCGATGTCCGCGGCCACCACCACCGGGGCGTCCGCCAGGGCCGCCGCCGTCAGGTTGACGATGTCTCGGTCCTTGAGGTTCACTTCGGCGATGCTCCCGGCGCCCTCCATGACCACGAGGTCATACTCGGAACGCAACCGGCCCAACGAGTCCTTGACGACACCAAGGGCCACGGGCAGGTAGTCGCGGCGGTAGCTCATGGCGCTCATGTCCCCCAAGGGCTTGCCCAGGACCACGACCTGCGCCTCCGTGTCCCGTTTGGGTTTGAGCAAGATGGGGTTCATGTGAACGGTGGGCTCGATGCCCGCCGCCATGGCTTGCGTCGCCTGCGCCCTGCCGATTTCCCCCCCGTCCATCGTGGGATAGGAGTTCAGGGCCATGTTCTGGGCCTTGAACGGGGCCACCCTGAAGCCATCCTGCCGGAAGATGCGGCAGAGGGCCGTGCAGAGGACGCTCTTGCCGACGTGGGAAGCCGTCCCGGCGATCATGATCGCCCTGGCCTTGGTCATCCTCTTGTCACCTCTCCGGCGAGGGAATCCCGCAGGATCAATGGGATTCCGGCCACCATGTACAGCACCTGCTGGGCGTGGGCGGCCACGATCTGGTTGGCTCGCCCGAGCACGTCCCGGAACAGCCGACCGGCGGGGTAAGGCGGAACCACGCCCTGTCCCACTTCGTTGGAGACGACGATGACCAGCCCTTCTTGGCGGGCGGCGACGACGGCGAGTTCCTCGACCATTTTGATTGCCCGCCGCTCAGCGGCTTCGGCCGTCGGCGGGGCGCTCTCCGACGCCTTGTCATCCGGGTCCGATGGCGTGCCAAAGAGGATATTGGAGACGAGAAACCCGAGACAATCAGCGATCAGGGTCCGGCCGGGCCGCGCAGCCACGGCGGCGGTCACCGCCACCGGTTCCTCAACCGTCTCCCACTCCGGCGGCCGTCGTCGGCGGTGCTCGGCCACCCGGGTCTGGAACTCATCATCAGCCGCCACAGCGGTGGCCACGTAGGTCACCGGCAGGCCGGCGGATTGCGCCAACGATTCCGCGGCCTGACTCTTACCGCTCCGGGCGCCGCCCAGAATGAACACCAGCATCAGGACACCACTCCTTGCCCATTCAGATGCCGCTTGACAGTCCGCTCCCGGACTCCGTGGCCGCTGGGCTTCACTTCGTGATCTCATCTCAAGGACCCGGTAATCGCAGGATACCCAGGCGATGGCAGGGCCGGCCCATCGAGGCCCGCCAGACCTCGGCTAGGGCGGCCTCGGGCGCGGCCACCAGCACCGCCGTGGCGGGGCCGGCCGACTTGTCCAGATCCAGGAACGGGTTGAGGCGGCCGTCCAAGACCACGGTCAAACCGGCCGACCTGGCCAAATCCTGGCTTTCGGCCCGGATGCCCCTGGAGCCGACCGGGAGCACGTCGTGGACCACCCCGGTCTTCACCACCGCCATGACCATGGTCAGGTCGGCTATCTCCGGGTCCCCCTCCCGCACCTCGCCGCCGACCTTGGGTAAACCAAGGACCAGCAACACGTCGCCGGGCATAGCGCCACCCGGTAGAAGTCCATCCCGCGGCCCCCGTCCCAGCACGGTCACGCCCACCGCCGTTCGCGACGTGGCGAAGTTCTTTTCGGTGCTCATCACCAAGGCCTCTTCGTCCAACCCGACCAGGCCCATCTCCTCGAGCACCCCGTGGCGGACCTCGTCGCCCAGGCTCGGCGGGCCGGCGACGACCAGGGAGGAGGCCAGGGGGGTGGCGCCGGCGGCCACCGTCTCCATCAAGGCCACCCTGGCGGTGAAGAGCCCGACCACCCTACCGGGGGCCCTAAGGGCATCGGCCGGGCTGGGCCCGACCCCCCCGGCGGAGTCACAGGCGAGCACCAGGCAGGCGGCGTCGGTCTCGATGACCAACAAATCTCGAACCCGTTTGGGCAACGCCCAGCCAAATGGGCCGTGCATGAGCCTCAGAAGAGCGGGCGGCGCCGGTGGCCGAGGTACAGAACGAGCGCCCCGCCCACGTTCAGGGCGGAGGCCACCATAAGAGCCGGCGTCGCGGCGGCGAAGAAGGCAAGGCCATAGCCCGGAAGGAGGATGAAGGCCGCGGGGGCCGCCACGCCGTTGGTCAGTACCGCCAGGGCCGCGCCCAGCAAAGGCTTCCGACGGGCCACCAACCCGAAGACGGCGGCCGCTCCGGCCATGAACGCGGCCACCAGCAGGTGAATGGGCAGGGACAGCGGAAAGCCGGCCGTGTAGGCCGTGGCCAGGTGGCCGAAGAAGGCCACCACGGCTCCTTCGGCTACGCCAATGGCCGCCGCGGCGAAGTATCCCGGGAGGGAGTCAAAGGCCGGGGTACCGAGGACGCTTGGAATCTTGATGAGGGCGCCGACCGCGCTCAGGGCCGTGAAGAGACCGAGCAGCACGAGGCGCTTGACGTTGCCGGACCCTTTCCCCATTGGCAGGTCCACCTTTCTTGACATCGGCGGTTCGACCTTCCTTTCCGTTCTTGGGCCCCCTCGTCTTAAGAGGGTCCGCCGTGACGCTCGATGAGGAACCGGAAGAACCGGTCGTCCCGGCCTCCGGCGCCAGGCCCGGCCAAGTCCTCCCGAATCGAATCATGCCTTCTCAGCTCATACCGTTCGACCCGGACCGTCGCGCCATAGGCCAGGCTCAACAGTTCTCCGGTGAGCACGTGGCCGCTGTCCCCGGTGGCCATCACCCGGCCCCCGGCGACCAGGATGAAATCATCGAAGAACTGGGCCGCCAGGTTGAGGTCGTGCAGCACGGCGATGACCGACAAACCACCGGCGTTCAACCTCTTGACCAGGTCGAGGATCTCCACCTGGTAGGTCAGATCCAGGTGGGCCGTGGGCTCATCCAGGAGCAGGACCCTGGGCTCCTGAGTCAGGCAACGGGCGACGAGGACCCGCTGGTACTCACCCCCGCTGAGGTCGCCCGCCAGCCTTTCCCGCAGCGCGAGCACCCCCGTGGCAGCCATGGCCCTCTCGGCCACGCGCCGGTCGGCCGAACCGGGTGCCTGAAGCCCGCTCAGGTGGGGATAACGCCCCATGAGGACGATGTCCTCAACGGTGAACTCGAAGTCGGCCCGGCTGACCTGGGGCACCAGGCCGACGATCCGGGCGACGTCGCGCTGGCTGAGGCGCCGCAGGTCGACCCCCTCCAGCACGATTTTCCCCTGTGAGGGCCTGAGCAGACGGGACAGGGTGCCGAGGAGGGTCGACTTGCCCCCGCCGTTCGGGCCGATCACCGCCGTGAAGCACCCCCGCGGGATGTCCAGGGAGAGCCCCTCGAACACCGGGGCCTGCCGGTAGCCGACCGTCACCCCCCGAAGCTCATAGAGCGGACCGGTCACGTCGCCTTCCTCCCTCCTAGGGGATGAAAACGCCGGCGGCGGCCGAGGACCCAGAGGAAGAATGGCCCGCCGGTCAGGGCGGTGACGATGCCGACGGGTAACTCCGTCGGGGCGATGATGGTCCGCGCCAGGGTGTCGGCCGCCACCATCAGAATGGCTCCCGCCATGGCCACATCGGGCAAGAGACGCCGGTGTTCCGCGCCGATGACTGAACGGACCAGGTGGGGGACGACCAGGCCGACGAAGCCGATGGGCCCGCTCACGGCGACGGCCGCCGCGGTCAGCAGGGAAGCGCCGACCACCAGGAACGCTCGAACCCGCTCGGCGTCAACCCCGAGCCCGCGCGCCGTTTCGTCCCCCAGGAGCAAGGCGTCGAGCTCGCGGAAGCGGATGAAGACCAGAGCCCCGCCAAGTGTCATGTACGGCAGGACGATCAGGATTGAGCGCCAGGTCGTCCCCTCGAACCCGCCCATCAGCCAGAAGGTGATCTGGCGGAGGTGTTCGCCGGAGAAGTAAATGACGAGAGAGAGGGCGGCCGAAGCGCACGAACCGACAACCACCCCGGCCAAGAGCAGGGCCAGCGGTGACGGGCCGCCCGCCCGCCGGGCCAGCCCGTAGGAGAGGAAGACCGCCGCCAGCGCGCCGACGAAGGCATACACCGGCGCCAGGCCCACGCCCAAGGCCGAGAGGCTGAGGTTGGCGACCACGGCGACCGCCGCGCCGAGGGCCGCCCCGGACGAAGCTCCGAGCACATAGGGATCGGCCAAGGGGTTGTGAAAGACGGATTGAAAGGCGGCCCCCGCCACGGCCAAGGCGGCCCCGCTAAGGGCCGCAAGGACGGCCCTTGGCAGCCTGATCATGGTGACGATGACCTGGTACATCTCACGTTCTCCGGGGCCGGCCGACGCCCCCGGCCCACCGCCGCCGAAGGGGTCCCAAACCGCGCGGAGGACCTCCGGCAGGGGAATCTTCACCGACCCGATCGCGGCGGCCAGGATTATGGCGGCCGGCAGGGCCAGCGCCAATCCCAGGGAGAACGCCCGGTGGAGCCGTTCGCGGTGGCCCTGACGGGCCGCGCCCTCACGGTTCATGGCGGCGGCTATTTCCCAAACTTGTCCGGGTAAAGGATCTTGGCCATCGCCTCGACGGCATCGGCCAGCCGCGGCCCGGGGCGGGAGATAATGTCCGCGTTGATGCCGAAGACCCGACCCTTGGCCACCGCCTGAATCTTGTCCCAACCCGGGCGGGCCCTGACCTTATCCGCCGTCAGGGCCTGATCCCCATGGAAGTCTGGATAGACGATGACGGCGGGGTTACGGGCGACGACCGTCTCCGAACCAACCTCGGGGTAATCCGTCTTGGCGTCGGCGAAAAGGTTGCGTCCCCCGGCCAGGGTGATGACCTGGTGGATGAAGGTCGCCGGGCCCACGCTCATCAACGGATCCGAGTAGACCTCATAGTAGACCGCGACCCGGTCTTCGGGCCTGACCGTTTTCAAAGCCTCGGCAACCTTGGCCAACCTCGTCTTCATGTTGTCCGCGACGGCCTTGGCCTTCTGCTCCGTGCCGGTGACCTTGCCCACGAGGGCGAGGTTGGCGTAGACTTCCTCAATCGTGCGGGGAGACAGGACCAGGACCTTAAGGTTCAGCTTTTCGAATTGGTCCAACAGTTTTGTATGCATGCTGGTGGCCAGGACCAAGTCGGGCTTGAGGGCGACGATGGCTTCGATGTTCGGCTTGGAGAGGCTGCCGATCTTGGCCAGGTTCTTGGCTTCGGCCGGATAGTCGCTGTAAGTGTCGACGCCCACCACCTTGGGCCCCGCGCCCACCGCGAAGAGGATCTCCGTGTTGCTGGGGGCGAGGGAGACTATCCGGGCCGGCCGGCGGTCAAAGGTCACCTGCCTCCCGGTGTCATCCGTTACCGTGAGTGGGTTCCAGCCCATCGCTCCTAACTTGAACGCGCAACCCGTGGCCCCAAGTCCCAAGATGATCACGACCACCAGGGACAACCGCCAAACTTGAGCCGCTCTTCTTGACATGCGCAACGCGAATCACTCCCCTTGCCGGCTTAACCGGCTGATTTTTGCCCTTCGGCCGACGGGGTCGTTGGCAAACAAAAACCCCTGCCTCCGAGGCAGGGGTGTCAGCAGGTGCGCTCTTGATGAAATGGCCACAAAACACCAAGCGCGACGCTGCCCTCTGTCCGCGAAGGGCATCCACGCAATCCGTGGCCAAGGCAGGTCTCCTGACTTCCGTTCATCGCCTCGGACGTCTTCCCACCCTTACGGGCAGTGACTGCTCAAAGTCCTCGGCTCAACGGTTACAGTGGCGGGACCGCTCAGGATTCGCACCTGATTCCCTTTTAACTCCCGCGAAGCGGAAGCACCTGGACCACCTGTTAAGTTGTCAGCAGGAGTGTACCACGTTCAGGGTGTGGTTAGCAAGTACCCGGTACCCGAGTACCCGGTACCCGAGTTGCCCCATGTACCCCGCAATCAATACCCTCAATCACTCAGCAGACCACTCACTCAGCCCCAGACTGAGGTCAAGCTTTGTTAAAGGTCAGCTCGTTGCGGGTGGCGTCGTAATCGACGGTCACCCGGTCGCCCTCGGCGAACTGACCCTCGAGGATCTTCAGGGCCAACGCGTCCTGGATCTCCCGCTGGATGGTCCGCTTGAGCGGGCGCGCGCCGTAGACCGGGTCGAAGCCGATCTCGGCCAGGTGCTCGCGGGCTTTGTCGGTGAGGTCGATGGCGATGCCCTTGTCGGCCAACCGCTTCTCCAGGTGGCCCACCTGGATGCCGACGATCCGCTTGATCTGCTCACGGCCGAGGGTATTGAAGACGACGACCTCGTCGATGCGGTTGAGGAACTCGGGGCGGAAAGACTTGCGGAGGGCCTCCACCACCCGGCGCCGCATCTCGGCCTCGTCCGTGCCGGCCAGCTCGCTGATGACCTGACCGCCCAGGTTGGAGGTCATGATCACGACCACGTTGCGGAAGTCGACCGTCCGGCCGTGGCCGTCGGTCAGGCGACCGTCGTCGAGGAGTTGCAGGAGGACGTTGAACACCTCGGGATGGGCCTTCTCGATCTCGTCGAAGAGGACGACCGAGTAGGGCCGGCGTCTAACCGCCTCGGTCAGTTGGCCGCCCTCCTCGTAGCCGACGTAGCCGGGGGGCGCGCCGATGAGCCGGGCCACCGTGTGCCGCTCCTGATACTCGCTCATGTCGATGCGGATCATCGCCCGCTCGTCGTCGAAGAGGAACTCCGCCAGGGCCCGGGCCAGCTCGGTCTTGCCGACGCCGGTGGGGCCGAGGAAGAGGAACGAGCCGATGGGCCGGTTGGGGTCGGAGAGGCCGGCCCGGGCCCGACGGACGGCGTTGGCCACGGCCCGGATGGCTTCATCCTGGCCGACCACGCGGCGCCCCAGGCGCTCCTCCATCTTGACGAGTTTCTGGACTTCGCCCTCCATCATCCGCGAGACCGGGATGCCGGTCCACTTGGCGACGACCTCGGCCACGTCTTCCTCGTCGACTTCCTCCTTGAGCATCCGCCGCTTCTTGGCGCCCTTGGTCGTGGCCGTCCCGGCCACCTCGGCGCTGGTCTGGTCGAGGTCCTTCTGCAGCTGAGGAATGGCGCCGTAGCGTAACTCGCCGGCCTTGGCCAGGTCGCCGCGACGGGTCGCCTCTTCCTCCTGCCGCTTGGCGTCCTCGATCCGTTTCTTCAGCTCGCGCTGCTTCTCGATGGCCGTCCGTTCCGTCTCCCACTGGGCTTTCAGGCCGGTCAGCTTCTCGCGGAGTTGGGCCATCTCCTTATCGATCTTGGCCAGCCGGTCGCGGGCCGAGCGGTCCGTCTCCGGCTCCCTGGCCAACGCTTGGCGCTCGATCTCCAACTGGGTCAGGTGCCGCTGAACCTCGTCGACCTCGCTGGGCATCGACTCGATCTCAATGCGCAGGCGGGAGGCCGCCTCGTCGATGAGGTCGACGGCCTTGTCGGGCAGGAAGCGGTCGCTGATATACCGGTTTGAGAGGACGGCCGCCGACACCAGGGCCGAGTCCTTGATCTTCACCCCGTGATGGACCTCGTAGCGGTCCTTGATGCCGCGGAGGATGGCGATGGTGTCTTCCACCGACGGCTCACCGACATAGATGGGCTGGAAGCGTCGCTCGAGGGCGGCGTCCTTCTCGATGTGCTTGCGGTATTCGTCGAGGGTCGTCGCGCCTACGGCCCGCAGCTCTCCGCGGGCGAGGGCCGGCTTGAGCATGTTCGAGGCGTCGATGGCGCCCTCGGCCGCGCCGGCCCCGACCAGCGTGTGCAGCTCGTCGATGAACAGGACGATCTGGCCCTGGGCGGCCTCGATCTCGCGGAGGACGGCCTTCAGCCGGTCCTCGAACTCGCCGCGGAACTTGGAGCCGGCGATGAGGGCCCCCAGGTCGAGGGCGACGACGCGTTTGCCCTTCAGCGATTCGGGGACGTCGCCGTTGAGGATGCGCTGGGCGAGACCTTCGACGATGGCCGTCTTGCCGACCCCGGGCTCCCCGATGAGCACGGGGTTGTTCTTCGTCCGACGCGAGAGGACCTGGACGACCCGGCGGATCTCGTCGTCGCGCCCGATGACCGGGTCGAGCTTGCCCTGGCGGGCCAGCGCGGTCAGGTCGCGGCTGTACTTGGCGAGGGCCTGGTACTTCTGCTCCGGGTCCTGGTCGGTGACCCGCTGGGTCCCGCGGACCTCGACCATCGCCTTGAGGACGGTGTCCCGGGTGACGCCGTGGGTCTTCAGCAGCGAGGCCACGTCGCCGGCGACGGCGTCGGTCATGGCCAGCAGGATGTGCTCGGTGCTGACGTACTCATCCTTCAGCCGCTCGGCTTCCCTGGTCGCCGCCTCGAGGACCTGGGACGTCCGCGAGGACAGGTAGACCTGGGCCGCGGCGGCCCCGCCGTAGACCTTCGGCAGCCGCTCGGCCTCTTCGCGCAGGCGGCTCTCCAGGGCCCCCACGTTGACGCCGAGCTTGGCCAGGATGGGACGGACGGCCCCCTCTTCTTGGTCGACCAAGGCCAGGAGGACGTGCTCAGGAGCGATCTCCTGCTGGTTGGCCTCGGACACCATCTGTTGCGCCGCTTGCATGGCCTCTTGGGACTTTACCGTAAACCGATCGAGACGCACGCCTGAATCACCTTCCATTCAGCTAAGAAGCTCACTTAACGAACATATGTTCGCTGGTGTAAAATGGAAACATGCGGGATCACATTTCGCTCAAGGTTAAGCTTCTTGAGCCAACCGCCAAGAAAGTGCGGGCGCTTTCGGCCATGCAGGAGCAGTATACGAAAGCCCTGTCATTGCTGGTGGAGAAGGCAAAGGAACTGGACACCACCTCTCTGGGGCGGTTGCACCGGGAGGCCTACCGTCAGGTCAAGGGCGAAGTCTTGTTGCCTTCCGAATCGCTACGGGTGGCGTTGAATCAGACCTGCCACATCATGCGATCCTGGAAGGCCCGGCGGGAAAGGGGGTTAAGGAACGGACCGCCGGTCATGAAGAGGCTTCAGCCAATCGGGATGGGTGCCCGTGGATACCGGATCGTTCAGGATAGAAACAGGTTTGTGCTGCGCCTGACCACAATCGACGGGTTCCTGTGGCTTCCGCTCAAGAATGAGCCGTATTACCGTGCATGCCTGGAGGCTATCGCTACCGGGAAGGGTCATCAGGGAGACTCCAAACTCGTTCAGGAGAAGGGTTGGTGGTATCTACTCTTGCCCACGCGGGGGGACGTACCCGAACCCGCCGGAATCAACATAGTCGGTGTTGACCTGGGAGTCGCGAACCTTGCGGTTGTCTCCACTCCTGACGGAAAGGTGAACCGCTTCCTCTCCGGCCATGCTATCCAGGCAAAACGGAATCGGTTCTTCGACCGCCGCTACTCCCTGTCGTGCGCCAAGAAACCACATATCATCAAGCGAGACCGGGACAAGGAACATTGTTGGATGAAAGACGTGAATCATAGGTTTCGCGGGCCATTATCCGAGAAGCGCGGAAGGTGGTAAGCCCGGTCATCGCCCTGGAGGAACTACGAGGCATCCGGGAGCGGGTCAAGGCTACCAAGAAGGTCAACCGGATGCTCCACTCCTGGGCATTCGCCCAACTGACCGGCTTCATCGAGTACAAGGCTGCACGGGCTGGCATCCCCGTTGTACGGGTGGACCCTCGCAAGACCAGCCAGACCTGTTCCAGGTGCGGCCACGCGGAGCGGGCGAATCGGAGTACGCAAGCCCTATTCAGGTGCAGGCGATGTGGATTTGAAATCCACGCCGATTTGCAGGCCGCCCGGAACATTGCCGTGAAGGCACAATCATTCGTATCAGGCTACATGTCTGGTACGATGGGCCTCCTGACAAGGCCCTGAAGCCCGGCACTCTACTCCTTTGGGAGCAAATCCCGACCGGGCAACCTGGTAACTTCCCTTCGGGAATCCCACCCCTTCAGTGGGTGGGAGGATGTCAAGTCGGTTTATAAGGATGGATTTGGGACAGTTCGGTGACCAGCTTCTTGGCCTGCTCGTCGAGGTCGGTCGGCAGGACCAACCGGATCTTGACCAGTTCGTCGCCGACCGGGTGGGCGCCGGAAGCCGGGAGGCCCTGGCCGCGCAGGCGGAAGACCTGCGCCGGTTGAGTCCCGGCGGGAATCTTCATGGTCACCGGGGTCTTCATCGTCGGGACCTCGACTTCCCCCCCGAGCATCGCCTCGTACAGGCTGACCGGCACCTCGGTCTCGAGGTTGTCGCCGACAGCCCGGAAGACGGGGTGGGGGAGGTACCTGATGACCAGGTAGAGGTCGCCACCGGCGCCGCTCTGGCCGGCCACGCGGAGCTTCGCGCCCTCGCGGATGCCGGCCGGGATCTTGACCTCGAGCCGACGCGAACCGGTCGGGGTCTGCAGTTGCACGGCGCGCTGGCCGCCGGAGTATGCCTCCTCGAGGCTCACCTCCAACGGGTGCTCGATGTCGCTGGTGCCGAAGCCGGCCTCGGCCCCCGGCGCCTGTTGCCATGTGGCCCGCGGCCGGCGGGTCCGGCGTCCCGCGCCGCGGCCGCCCAGGAGATCACCGAGGTCCTCCGCCCGCACGCCGCCCCCGCCCAGGTCGCCGAAGACCGTGCGGAAGAAATCGGAGAAGTCGCCCCCGTCACCGGGCGTACCCCACTCGACCTTGACGTTGCGAAAACCGCCCGGGAAACCCGGGCCGGCCCCGGGCCCGGCGCCACGGAAGTTCTTCTCCCAGTCCGGACCGAGCTGGTCGTAGCGGGCGCGCTTGGTCGCGTCGCTGAGGACCTGATAGGCCTCGTTGATGCTCTTGAACTTCTCGGTGGCCTCGCGGTCGCCGGGGTTGACATCAGGATGGTACTTGCGGGCCATCCGCCGGTAGGCCGTCTTGATGTCCTTCTCGGTGGCCTTCCGGTCGACCCCGAGGATAGCATAGTAATCCTTGTATTCCACGGATCAACCTCCGCCCCGTGGGGGGCGCCGCGCCTATCAACCGTCAGGAGGCCGGTTTGGCCACCCGCACCCGGGCCGGTCGCAGGACCTCACCTTCGTAGGTGTACCCGCGCTGGATCTCATCGGTGACCGTCTCGCGGTCGATGCCTTCCTTCTCCCAGGCGGTCACGGCGTCGTGGAGGACCGGATCGAACTCGGCCCCGATGGCCTCGATGGGGATTACCCCGTCCGCCGAGAGGGCCGCCAGGAGCTGCCGGCGGATGATCTCGATGCCCGCCAGATGCGGGTCTTCGGCCGCGCCGCCGGCGGCCGCCTCCTTGCGCCAGGCGGCGAGGGCCCGGTCGAGATTGTCGACCACGTCCAGGATCTTGAGGTACATCTCTTTCTTCCCGCGGCGGATGCTCGCCGCCAGGTCGCGCTGGGCCCGCTTCTGGAAGTTCTCGAACTCGGCCCTGGTCCGCAGGAAACGGTCCCAGTTCTCGGCCGCCATCACCTTCGCCTTGGCCAGCTCGTCCTCGAGCCCGACGGCCGCCCCAGTCTCGCCGGTCCGCTCGCTCCCCGCGGGACGCTCGGCCTCCAGGTCTTTCTGGTCCTCTGCCACCACTCACACCTCCGCCCCAAATGAAGGGCGAGGAACTCTACGGCCCTCGCCCTTCGCCACACGTCAGCGCCCCGCAGGGGGCCTCATTCGGCCTCGATCTTGATCTGCCGCGGCTTCGTCTCTTCAGCCTTGGGCACGAAGACGGTCAGGACGCCGTGCTTGTAGGAAGCCTTGACCCCGGTCGGGTCGATCGGCAGGCCCAGAGTGAAGGCCCGGTAGAACTGACCGAAGCGCCGCCCGCCTCGACGGCCTCGGCCTTGCGCTCGCCCTTGATCACCAGGTCCTGGCCGGTCACGTTGATCTCGATGTCCTCGATCCTCATCCCCGGCAGGTCGACCTGGACCTCGAAACCTTCCTCGGTCTCGGCCACGTCGACCGGGGCGATGAAGTCGCCGGCCTCGGCCACGGACTCCCGGCGCCCCGGCCCATAGTCGCCGACCATCCGGTTGACCGCTCGCTGCAGCTGATACAGGTCATTGAACGGGTCCCAACGGGTCACGGACATTGATCCGCACCTCCCTGTGTGGTCTTGCGTCTTCCTCAGACGCTGCAAACCGGGGCGCCATGGGCCCCTCAGCTCTTATCCTTGTCGTCCTTGGTCTTGAACTCGGCGTCGATGACGTCGTCCTGCGGTCCGGCCGCCTTGCCGTGGGCCTCTTCGCCTGGAGCCCCGCCCGGGGCGCCGGGTCCGCCGGCCGGGCCCGCTCCCGCGCCGCCGGCCGCCGACGTCTTCTTGTAAAGCTCCTCAGCCATCTTGTACGAAGCCTGCTGGAGTTGGTCCGTGGCCGACTTGATGCGGTCGGCGTTGCCGTCCTTGACCGCGTCCTTCAGGCCGGTCAGGGCGGTCTCGATGCCCTGCTTGTCGGCGGGGGAGAGGCGGTCGCCGATGTCCTTGAGGTTCTTCTCGGTGGCGTAGATGAGGCTGTCGGCCTTGTTCTTCAGCTCGACCTCTTCCTTGCGCTTCTGGTCCTCAGAGGCGTACTTCTTGGCCTCATCGACCATCTTGTTGACCTCGTCTTTGGACAGCTGGGTCGAGGCGGTGATGGTGATCTTCTGTTCCTTCTGCGTCCCGAGGTCCTTGGCGGTGACGTTGAGGATGCCGTTGGCGTCGATGTCAAAGGTCACTTCGACCTGCGGGATGCCGCGCGGCGCCGGCGGGATGCCGGTCAGGTGGAAGCGGCCGAGGGTCCGGTTGTCCCGGGCGAACTCCCGCTCACCCTGCAACACATGGATCTCCACGCTGGTCTGCCCATCGGCGGCGGTGGTGAAGATCTCGCTCTTGCGGGTCGGAATGGTCGTGTTCCGCTCGATGAGCTTGGTCATGACCCCACCGAGGGTCTCGATGCCGAGGGTCAGCGGGGTGACGTCGAGGAGGACGATATCCTTGACCTCGCCGGCCAGCACGCCGGCCTGGATGGCGGCGCCGACGGCGACCACCTCATCCGGGTTGACCCCGCGGTGCGGCTCCTTCCCGGTGAGCTTGTGGACCAGTTCCTGAATGACGGGCATGCGGGTGGCCCCGCCGACCAGGATGACCTCGTCCAGGTCGGACTCGCTGAGCTTGGCGTCCTGGAGGGCCTGCCGGAAGGGCTTGATGGTCCGCTCGGTCAGGTCGGCCGTCAGTTCTTCGAACTTGGCCCGGGTCAGCTTCTGCTCGAGGTGCTTCGGGCCGTTCTGGTCGGCGGTGATGAACGGCAGGCTGATGGTCGTCTCGAAGACCTGCGACAGCTCGGTCTTGGCCTTCTCGGACGCCTCGATCAGCCGCTGCAGGGCCTGGCGGTCCTTGCGCAGGTCGATGCCGTTTTCTTTCTGGAAGTTCTCGGCCACGTAGTTGACGATGCGCTCGTCGTAATCGTCGCCGCCCAGGTGGGTATCGCCGGAGGTCGACTTGACCTCGAAGACGCCCTCCCCGACCTCGAGGACGGAGACGTCGAAGGTACCGCCGCCGAGGTCCCAGACGAGGATGGTCTCGTTGGCCTTCTTGTCCATGCCGTAGGCCAGCGCGGCCGCGGTGGGCTCGTTGATGATCCGGAGGACCTCCAGGCCGGCGATGCGGCCGGCGTCCTTGGTCGCCTGACGCTGCGAGTCGTTGAAGTAGGCCGGGACGGTGATGACCGCCTGGGTCACCTTCTCACCGAGGTACTTTTCGGCATCTTCCTTCATCTTGGTCAGGATCATCGCCGAGATCTCCTCGGGCGTGAACTCCTTCCCGGCGATGGGGATGGCCACGCGGACCTCGCTGCCGCGGCCTTCTTTGACCGTATACGGGACGCGCCCGCGCTCCTCGGAGACCTCTCCGAAGCGGCGGCCCATGAACCGCTTGATGGAGAAGACCGTGTTCTCCGGGTTCATGACGGATTGACGGCGCGCCAGCTGCCCGACGAGCCGCTCACCGGCCTTGGTGAACCCGACGATGGACGGGGTCAGGCGGTTCCCCTCGCTGTTGACGATGACCTTGGGCTGGCCGCCCTCCATCACCGCGATGACCGAGTTCGTTGTCCCGAGATCGATCCCGACAACCTTAGCCATTGTCTACCTCCTCACGACTGTGTCAGATGCGACTGGTCAAAAACCTTCGTCCTCGTCGTCCGGGTCTCGGCGGATGATGCGGGTCTCGCTCATCTCCAGGCGCAGGATGGTCCTGACCCCGGCCAGATTGACATGCTCGACCCGGGTCAGATAACAGATCCTCTGGAGAAGCACCAGGTCGTTCTCGGAATAGAGCCGGGTGTGCTTCTCCGTCCTGGCCGGTTCGACCAGGCCCGAGCGCTCGATCATCCGAAGGACCTGCGGGTTGACCTTGAGAAGCCTGGCGGCCACCCCGATGGTGTAGACCGGTTCTTCCGGACCGTGCAGCCTCAAATGAGCTCACCCCTAGTGGAGTGGTGTCCGACTGTAATTATAGAAAACAACTTCCAGGGTGTCAATAGGTTCCTTGACGACTGCGTATAGAAAATCTATATGGCCGGATAGGCGACCTGTTGCCAAGCAGGCAAGTCCGCTCTCCGACCGACACTTCTAAGTTTCTTCCGGACCTGCCAGGCTATGCGCTTTTCGCCACCCTGCCCTCCGTGGTAAGATAAGTCCGAGACAAGCCTTTGGGGGGTCCTTCCACCATGCATCGCTACCGTCGCCTCATGGCCGCCATCATCGTCGGCTTCCTAATCTTCACGCTACTCGTTGGGTTCAGCCTCTACTACATCAAGCTCTGAACGAGCCGAAGACAGGCTTCTGCCGTACCGAAGAGCGCTTCTCCGCCACCGTCGCGGGCAAAAGACCCCGACGGTGGTTCAAATCTAGAGACATTCAGCGAGAAAGCCCGCGGCTTCAGTCGTGGGATGAATCGCCTTCCCCTTGACCCAAACCCATGTTCGTATTATAGTGGGATCAGCAGGCCTATCCGGTAAACCTGTCGGTGTAGAAGGGGTGGTGATATGTGCAGACGTTGACCCTGAGGCTGCAGCTCCACCGTCCGACCAAGGCCAAAGAGAGCTTATACCGTGAACTGACATCCAGGGTCACGGCCCTCGCGAATAACCTCGTCGCCGCCGGTCGACCGCGCAAGCTGACCAGCAAGACGGCTATGGGATATGCACCTGCCAAGATCCCCTCCGCCGTCTTGAACCAGGCCATCCGGGACGTAGGGGCAGCCAGGAAGGTGGATCACTTTCGCCAACTACCGCCTTCCTTCAATAACCAGAACCTCCGCCTGCAAAAGGCCGGCGACCTCTGGACGGTCAGTTTCCCGACCCATACGGGCCGGGTCCGGGTGCCCCTGGCGGTTACCGGGCGACAAGAGGAACTCCTAAGTCGGCTCGGCACCACGGTCAAGCAGGGAGCCGCGAAACTCTACACAAAGCGTGGTCGCTGGTATCTCGCCCTGTCCGTGACGGTGCAGGTGACGCCGTGCGTCGGCACCAGGACGGCCGGGATCGACCTCGGGCTGCGTAACCTCGCGGTGGTCAACGTCGACGGCGCCACGCTTTTCTTCTCCGGTGACCGGGCCGCCTATGTCAGGCGACATATGGCTGATCTCCGCCGCCGGATGGGTAAAGCCAAAGCCCTCGGGGCCATCCGGCGGATGAAGGACACAGAAGCCCGGTGGATGAAGGACCTCGATCACCAGGTCAGCCGGAAGATCGTCGACTGGTGCCTCGCCCGTGGCGTGGGCACCATCCGGATGGAGGACCTGAAGGGGATTCGGCTGCGACGTAAGCGCGAACGCAGGGACCGTGGCCGAAGCCTTCATTCGTGGAGCTTTGGCCGCCTGCAAAGCTTCATCGCCTATAAGGCGAACCTCGCCGGGATCAAGATGGAGTGGGCCGTGCCCAGGAACACCAGCCGGACCTGCCCGGTCTGCGGAACAACCTTGAAAGAGAACCGCTCAGGGGTACGCTTCCGATGCCTATCCTGTGGCCACCTGGGCCATGCGGACGCCGTGGCGGCCCTGAACATCGGGAAAGCAATTAGCGGTCTGGCCGCGGCCTGAATGGCCGCGAGGACTGCCGCCCGGTGTGGTAACCGTATGGGAACACAACCGGGGCGGGCCACTGACTTGGCCCTCAATGGTGGCACCAATGAGGTCCTACCGGAAACGGACTGGGCCTGAGGTAGCCGCCGACCAGCCCGGGGTATCCCGGGAACTCCACGGCTTCAGCCATGGGAGGATGTCAACACAGCCCAAAGCACAAGGAGGCAAGACGCAGCTTTGCTACCGACACCAGTCAAGTTCACCGTGGTCGCCGCCAGCGCCGAAGGCGGGACCGAGTTGAACGCTTTCGATAACGCCATCCTCAAGGCCGGCATCGGCAACCTCAATCTTCTTAGGGTCTCCAGCATCCTGCCTCCCGGCGCCAAACAGGTGGACAAGCTCGAAATCGCCCCCGGGTCACTGTGCCCGACGGCCTACGGGACCATCGCCGGCGAGCGGCCGGGCGAGATCATCTCGGCGGCCATCGCCGTCGGCGTTTCGCCTGACACATATGGCGTCATCATGGAGTTCTCCGGCCACTGTCATAAGGAAGAGGCCGAGGCCAACGCGCGGGCCATGGTCGAGGAGGCCTTCGCCGTCCGCGGCCTGCCCCTCGTGCGGATCATCGTCAAGGCCGTCGAGCACAAGGTGGAGCGCTGCGGCTGCGCCTTCGCTGGAGTGGCTCTTTGGTATTGAGCCCGCGGCGCGGCGGCCGTCCGGACCCACGGCATAACGGCCATCCGCGCGGCGCAGAATATGGGGACCTTTGGGCGGTGGTTAGATGACCGGTCGGACAGACCCCACGGGGGACGCCTATAACGGTCTCGTCGAGAGGGCACACGGTTTTCTGGCCGCCGGGGAAGACTACCGGCGGTCTTCGGTCGTTCTCTTCGGCGCCCCCCTGGACGTCACGACGAGCTTCCGGCCCGGCGCTTACCTCGGCCCTCGGCGCATCCGTGAAGCCTCCATCGGCATCGAGGAGTACAGCTGGGACCTGGATCATGACCTGCGCGAGACGACCTTTTGCGACCTCGGCGACGCCATCCTGCCTCTGGGTAACCTGGCCGGCTCGCTGGGCGCCATCAAGGGCGTCGCCGAGCGCATTGTGGCCGACGGCCACACCCCGTTCATGCTCGGCGGGGAGCACCTGGTCACCCTCCCGGCCGTCGAGGCGGTCATGGCCAAGTACCCGCAGCTGGCCGTCCTGCACTTCGACGCCCACGCCGACCTGCGGGACAGCTACCTCGGAGAGCGCCTGTCCCACGCGACGGTCATCCGCCGGGTGACGGAACTCCTGCCCCCGAAATCAGTGGCCCAGTTCGGTATCAGGTCGGGGGATAAAGAGGAGTTGGTTTTCGCCAAGGCGAATACCCTTTTGTTTCGGGAAGGGCCCGTCGCTTCAGTCAAAGCGGCCCTCCGCGAGTTTCGCGGTCGCCCAATTTACGTCACCTTTGACATCGACGCCTTCGACCCCGCCTACGCCCCTGGCACTGGGACACCGGAGCCGGGAGGTTTCACCCCCAGGGAGGTCTTCGACAGCCTTTACGCTATGCGCGAGAGCCATCGGCGCGGAGAGGTCCGCGTAGTCGGTCTGGACCTCGTGGAAGTCGCACCGACCCTCGACTCAAGCGAAAGGACGGCGATCCTCGCGGCCAAGCTCATCCGAGAAGCAATCCTCTGCTTCGGTCGCTGAGCTAAGCGGGGTGCCATGACGAAGCGCTTTTCAGGGGCGGGCCGAGGGGCCCGCTCTTTTCGTAACGCGGGGCACGAAAGCCCGCGAGTAGGAGGAGACACCATGTCCCCAGTCAACGAACCACTGACCGAGAGAATCAAGGGCGAACTCATCACCCGGCTGGAGGCGGCCACGAACGCGGTCGCCGACCGGCTCGGGCTGGCCGCCGAGGCCCGGCCCCAGGTCTTCCTGGAGATCCCCAAAGACCGCAAGTTCGGGGATTACGCCTGCAACGCCGCCATGCTCCTGGCCCGGTCGGCCCGGCAGAACCCGCGGGCCGTGGCCGCGAGCCTCCTGGAGGCCCTCGACCTGAGCGGGACTCAGGTCGACCGGGCGGAGATCGCCGGCCCGGGCTTCATCAACC
Organism: Bacillota bacterium; assembly: GCA_021787335.1. GTDB lineage: Bacteria > Bacillota > Sulfobacillia > JAJYWN01 > JAJZPE01 > JAJZPE01. Next base: position 34,442 of record JAJYMC010000011.1, read on the forward strand.
TGTACCTGAAGCCGACCTGGGTCTACGAGGCCCTCAGGGAAGTGCTCAAGGCGGACGCTGAATACGGTCGGAGCAGGGCCGGCGCCGGCCAGCGGGTCCAGGTCGAGTTCGTCAGCGCCAACCCCACCGGGCCGCTGGTCGTGGTCAACGCCCGGGCCGCGGCCTTGGGCGACGCCCTTGCCGCCTGCTTCAAGTGGTCCGGCTATGACGCCCAGCGCGAGTACTACGTGGACAACATGGGCACCCAGGTCGACACCCTGGGCAAGTCCTTCGAGCTCCGGCTGCGCGAGTTGCTCGGTGAGACCGTCGAGTTCCCCGAGGGCTGCTACCCGGGCGATTACGTGGTCGACCTCGCCAAGCGGTTCCTCGAGGAGCGCGGCGAGGAGGAAGCCCGGCGCCTCTTGGGCGTCCCTTCCGAACTCGCCCGCCAGCGCCAGTTCGCCGCCTACGGCGTGGAGCGCGTCGTCACCTGGCACAGGAACCAACTCGACCGGTACGGGGTCCACTTCGACGAGTGGTTCTCCCAGAAGAGCCTGGCCGAGTCCGGGGCCGTCGACCGGGCCATGGCCACCCTGCGCAAGCACGGCCACGTCTATGAACAGGACGGGGCGGTGTGGTTCCGGACGACCACCTTCGGCGACGACAAGGACCGGGTGGTCATCCGCTCCAACGGCGAGCCGACCTACTTCGCTCTGGACATCGCCTACCACCTGAACAAGTTCGAACGGGGCTTCCAGAAAGTCATCGACCTCTGGGGCCCGGACCACGCCAGCCACGTGACCCGGATGATGGCCATGACCCAGGCCCTCGGTTATCCCGCCGGGAGCCTGGAAATCCTCATCGTCCAGTGGGTCCGCCTCTTGTCCGGGGGGCAGCTGGTCAAGATGTCCAAGCGGGCCGGCGACTTCGTGACCATGGAGGAACTCATCGACGAGGTCGGGAAGGACGCGGCCCGGTTCTTCTTCCTGATGCGGGCGGCCGAGAGCCACCTCGACTTCGACCTCGACCTGGCCAAGCTGAAAACGGCCGACAACCCCGTCTTCTATGTGCAGTACGCTCACGCCCGCATCTCCAGCCTGCTCCGGCAGGCGGCGCAGGAAGGCTTCGCCCCGCGCGAACTGCCCGTCGAGGCCCTGGCCTGCCTGACCGACCCGAGCGAGCAGGAACTCATCCGTAAGCTGGCCCAACTGCCCGAGGAGATCGCCGGCGCGGCGGCGGCCCGTGAGCCCCATCGCCTGACCCGTTACGCCATCGACCTGGCCACCCTGTTCCACAAGTTCTATGACTCGTGCCGCGTCCTCGGAGCCGAGCCCGAGCTGCGGGATGCCCGTCTCGTCCTGGTCCAGGCGACCCGCATCGCCCTCCGCAACGTCCTCGGCCTCCTGGGGGTGTCCGCGCCCGAGCGGATGTAGACCGGACCCGAGCGAATATAGACCGGACCCGAGCGCCGGAAAGCGCCGGGCCCCGAAAGGTACCTTGAGCCCGAAGAGAGGGAGGGAACCGATGATGCCCCGTAGACCAACCAGCGACAACGCACCAAAGACCGCGAAAGCCAAGGCCACCAGCGGCCTGACCGCCCTCACCGCCCGATCACTCAAGCCTGACCCCTACGGGACTCATCGGGTGCTGGAGCCCGCCGGCTCCCTCCCCCAAGCGGCCAGGAAGCTGGACAACCGTCCAGAACCTTACGCCAACGAGGTCCTCATCGACGTCGAGACCCTGAACATCGACGCCGCCAGCTTCACCCAGATCGAGAAGGCGTGCGATGGCGACACCAAGAAGATGGCCGCCATGATCATGGGCATCGTCGCCGAACGCGGGAAGATGCAGAACCCGGTCACCGGGTCCGGCGGCATGCTCATCGGGACAGTCGCCGAGGTCGGGGAGGAACTGGCCAAGGAGTTCGCCTCCGGGGCCAAGACGCCATCCCTGAAGCGCGGCGACCGCTTGGCCACCCTGGTCTCGCTGTCCCTGACCCCGCTGACCATCAACAAAATCAAACGTATCAACAAAGACACCGATCAGGTCGATATTGAGGGTAGGGCCATCCTCTTCGAGAGCGGCCTCTACGCCCGCCTTCCGAAGGACCTGCCGGACCGGCTGTCCCTGGCCGTCCTGGACGTCGCCGGGGCCCCGGCCCAGACGGCCAAGCTGGTCCGCCCCGGGGACACGGTCTTCGTCCTCGGCGCCGGCGGCAAATCCGGGCTGCTCTGCCTGTATGAGGCGAAGAAACGGGCCGGTGTCACCGGCCGGGTCATCGGCCTCGGGCACAGCCAGACCAGCTACGACCGCATGGTCCAGTCCGGGTTCGTCGACGTCCCGCTCAAGGGCGACGCCACGAAGCCCCAAGAGGTCCTGGCCCTCGTGGAGCAAGCTACCGGTGGCCGCCTGGCCGACATCACCATCAACTGCGTCAACATCCCGGGGACGGAGATGTCGTCCATCCTGGCCACCCGGGACAACGGGCTGGTCTACTTCTTCTCCATGGCCACCAGCTTCACCGCGGCCGCCCTGGGCGCGGAGGGCGTGGGTAAGGACGTGGCGATGATCATCGGCAACGGCTACACCGCCGGGCACGCCGAGATAACCCTTGCGCTGATGCGCGAATCCCCCAAGCTCCGAGCGATGTTCGAGGAGATGTTCGTGAGATGAGCCGGCGCGGCTACCGCGAGATACCCCTGTGGAACAAGGTCACGGCGGAGGAATGGAACGACTGGCACTGGCAGATCCGCCACCGCGTGACCACGGTCGACCAGCTGAAGAAGGTCATCAAGCTGACCCCCGAGGAAGAAGAGGGGGCCCGCTCGACCCTCGGCAGCCTGCGGATGGCCATCACTCCGTACTATGTCTCGCTCATCGACCCCGATGACCCGCATGACCCGGTCCGCCGGCAGGCCGTCCCGACCTCCGCCGAGCTGAAGCACACCCGCTTCGAGAGCCCCGACCCGCTCAGCGAGGACACCGACGCCCCCGTGCCCGGGCTGACCCACCGTTACCCCGACCGCGTCCTCTTCCTCATCACCGACCAGTGCTCGATGTACTGCCGGCACTGCACGCGCCGGCGCTTCGCCGGCATCAATGACCGCCCGCGGACCAAGCGGGAGATCGACGCCGGCCTGGCCTACATCCGCCGCACCCCGGGCGTCCGAGACGTCCTCCTCTCCGGCGGCGACGCGCTGGTCTACGAGGAAGACAAGCTCGAATACATTCTGAAGGAACTGCGAACCATCCCCCACGTGGAGGTCATCCGCCTCGGCTCGCGGACGCCCGTCGTCCTGCCGATGCGCATCACCGCCTCACTGGTGAGGATGCTTCGCAAGTACCACCCGCTCTGGCTGAACACCCACTTCAACTCGCCCGCCGAGGTGACCCCGCAGTCCCGCGAAGCCTGCGAGCGCCTGGCCGACGCCGGCGTCCCGGTCGGCAACCAGAGCGTCCTCTTGCGCGGGGTCAACGACTGCCCGGTGGTCATGAAGAAGCTCGTCCACGAGCTGGTCCGGATGCGCGTCCGTCCCTACTACCTCTATCAGTGCGACCTGTCCTGGGGCCTCGAGCACTTCCGGACCCCGGTCTCCAAGGGCATCGAGATCATCGAGTCCTTGCGCGGACACACCAGCGGCTTCGCCGTCCCGACCTACGTCATCGACGCGCCCGGGGGCGGCGGCAAGATCCCGGTCGGCCCGCAGTACCTCATCTCACAGGGTGAGGGCGCCGTGGTCCTCCGCAATTACGAAGGGGTCATCTCGGTCTATCCCGAGCCCGAGGCCCGCTTCGAGCATGAGGAGGATTGCCCCCTCTGCGGGACGAAGCATCAGCACACCACGGGCGTCGCCGCCCTCCTCTCCGGCGAGCTGAAGAGCCTGAGCATCGAACCCAAGGGGCTCGAGCGGGTGAAGCGTCGCCCCAAGGGACAGGGACGGGCCGCCCAAGCGCCCGCCCAGGTCGTCAAGACCCAGATCGAAAGGAAGTAGGTCGAGGTCCAGATGGCGTTGATCGAGCTGGTCCTCAAAGGTAAATACCAGAGCGTCTCGGTGGTCGGGATGGCCAAGAACGTCGGCAAGACGGTGACCCTCAACCGGCTCGTCGACGAATCCGCGGCCCGCGGCCTCTTCCTCGGCCTGACCTCGTCCGGCCGCGACGGAGAGCGGGTCGACGAGATAACCAGGCTGCCCAAGCCGGCCATCCGCGTCGGCCAGGGGGCCATGGTGGCCACCGTCGAAAGCGCCGTCGACCTCAAAGAGGGACGCTTCGAACTCGTCGAGGGCACCCAGTACGTGACCCAACTCGGCCGCGTCCTGATCCTCCGCGCCCGTCAGCCGGGTCCCATCGTCCTCGTCGGCCCGGACACGGCCAGCCAGCTCCACGAGGTCTGCGAGACCATGCGGCGGAACGGGGCCCAGCTGGTCCTGGTCGACGGGGCCTTCGACCGCGTGGCCACGGCCGCGCCGGCCGTCACCCAGGCCACCATCCTGGCCACGGGGGCGGCCCTCGGCCACTCGATGGCCCAGACGGTGGCCCGCACGCGGACCGTGGTCGAGCTGTTCAACCTCAAGCGGACCAAGGACGCGCGCCTCGAGGAGGCCGCCCGCGAGGTCGTCCAGGCCCGCCGGTACGCCCTCATCGACGCGGCCAATCAGCCGCACTACCTCGACATCAAGACCGCCCTCGACCAGTCCGGGGTCATCATCCAGGCGGTCACCCCGAACACGCGGGCCATCGCCTTTGGCGGCGCCCTGCCCGGCAGCGTCATCAAGGACCTCGCCGAGCAGCCCAAGCTGCTGAAGAAGGTCGAGCTCTTCGTGTCTGACGGGACCAAGGTCTTTGTCGACCACGGCCTCTGGAAGAAGTTCATCACCGCCGGCGGGCGGGTCCACGTCCTCTACCCGATCAATCTGCTCGCCGTGACGGTCAACCCGTATTCCCCCGTGGGACCGTCGTACCAGCCCCGGGAGTTCCTCGACCGGATCGGCGCGGCGGTCGCCCCCTTACCCGCCTTCGACCTGGTCCTTGGCGAGGCCGTCAACGCGCCGCATCGGTAGCGTAGCGTCCAACAAAGCCAAACGGGAGGTTGTTGCCTAACGCAACGGCAACATTAGAAAGGGGTATCCACCATGGGAGAGGCCCTTCTGGACTTGGACCAGAAGTTAATCGACCGGGCCCGTCAGGCGGCCCGGCACATAACGTCAGATATCCATCAGCACATCACGGCCAACACGACGACGGCCATCGAGCGGACGGTGGCCCGTCTGTTTGGCGTCGACGGTGTGGACGAGGACGACGTACCCCTGCCGAACGTCGTCGTCGAGAACATCCACAAAGACGGCGGCCTCAAGCGTGGCGCGGCCTTCTGGCTCGCCAACGCCGTCCACTACTTCGGCTACGACGTCCAAGAGGTGGCCGAGGCGGTCGCCCGGGGGTCCGTCGACCTCTGCAAGGTGCCCGTCAAGGACGCGGCTGAGGCCCGGCGCATCGCCCAGGACCTCGCCCGCAAGGCGGTCGAGCGCATCGACGCCGCCCGGGCCAAGCGGGAGGAGTACGTCGCCCGCCTGGGCATGGGCCGCGAACCGTATCTTTACGTCATCGTCGCCACCGGCAACATCGAAGAGGACGTGGTCCAGGCGACGGCGGCCGTCCGCCAGGGGGCGGACATCATCGCCGTCATCCGGCACACCGGCCAGAGCCTCCTCGACTATGTCCCGTACCACGCGACCAGCGGGGGATTCGGCGGCACCTACGCCACCCAGGAGAACTTCCGCATCATGCGGCGGGCTCTGGACGAGACGGCGGAGGACATCGGCCGGTATCCCCGGCTGGTCAACTATGCTTCGGGCCTGTGCATGCCGGAGATCGCCGCCATGGGCGCCCTTGAGCGGCTCGACATGATGCTCAACGACGCCATGTACGGCATCCTCTTCCGCGACATCAACATGAAGCGGACCTTCGTCGACCAGTCCTTCTCGCGGATGATCAATGCCTACGCGGGCATCGTCATCAACACCGGCGAGGACAACTACCTGACCACCGATGACCCGGTCGAGGCGGCCCACACCGTGCTGGCCTCGCAGTTCATCAACGAGCAGTTCGCCCTGCGGGCCGGCCTGCCGATGAAGCAGATCGGCCTCGGGCACGTCTTCGCCATCTACCCGGAGGTCGAGGACGGCCTGCTCTACTCGCTGGCGCAGGCCCAGATGACCCGGGAAATCTTCCCCGAGGCGCCGCTCAAGTACATGCCGCCGACCAAGCACATCACCGGCAACATCTTCAAGAGCTACGCCGAGCACGTCATGTACAACCTCGTGTCGGTGGCCACCGGCCAGGGCATCCAGCTTCTCGGGATGCTCACCGAGGCCATCCACACGCCCTTCCTCCACGACCGCTACCTGGCCATCGACAACGCCAAGTACGTCTTCAACTTCGCCCGCCACCTGGGCGACGAGGTGATGTACCGCAAGGACGGACGGGTCCAGGGTTGGGCCGCCCAGATCCTCACGAAGGCCACCGCCATGCTGGAGGAGATCGAAAAGATAGGGCTGATGACCGCCCTCGAGCGGGGCCTGTTCGCCAACGTCAAGCGGCCGAAGGAAGGCGGCAAGGGGGCCGACGGGGTCGTCGCCAAGGGCCCCGATTACTTCAACCCCTTCCCCGACCTGATGCTCCCACCCGAGCTCCGCGAGCCGCAAGGGGGTGAAGGCCGATGATGAAGCCCGAGGACGTCCGTCCGTATGGCGACACCGCCAACGACGGGGCCGTGCAGCTCAGCTTCACCCTACCCCTGCCGCCGGGCGACCTGGCCATGGAGGCGGCCAAGGTCATCGCCCGCCGCATCGGCCTCGAAGAGCCCTCGGTCGTTCACTCCCAGGACCTGACCAACGGCTTCACGTTCTTCATAGTCTATGGCAAGGTGCCGTTCGGGGTGGACGTGACCAGGCTCGAGGTCCCCAAGTTCCAGGTCGAGTCGATGGACTTCGAGGAGATAAACGCCTTCGTCCGGGATAAGATCGGCCGCAAGCTTGTCGTCGTCGGGGCCTCGACCGGCACCGACGCGCATACCCTGGGGCTCGACGCGATAATGAACATGAAGGGCTACGCTGGGAAGTACGGCCTCGAGCGCTACCCCGAGTTCGTCGCCGTCAACCTGGGCAGCCAGGTCCCCAACGAGGTCCTCGTGGCCAAGGCCATCGAACTGGGCGCCGACGCCATCCTCGTCTCCCAGACGGTGACCCAGAAGAACATTCACGTCCGGAACCTGACCGAACTGGTCGAACTGCTCGAGGCGGAGGGGTTGCGTGACCGGGTCATCCTGGTCTGCGGCGGCCCACGGATAACTCACGAGCTGGCCATCGAGCTAGGCTACGACGCCGGGTTCGGACCGGGCACGCTACCGCCGATGGTCGCCTCCTACATCGCGCAGGAGGTCGTGAAACGGGGGTTATTTTCGAGAAAGGCCTCTCCCGAGGCAGGGAAAAAGTGGGAGGGGCGCGAATAGGACAGCGAATTGCACCGCCCCAAAAGGTACTTTACCTGCACACGAGAGGTGAACGGCATGGCCCTACGGGGTGAGGCGGCCCCGCTGCTGGACCCGGAATCCGGAGCGGTAGACCTGGCCTATCGTATCTTGCTGAGCAACGGGCAACCTATGTTCTACAAGGAACTCATCGAAGAGGTCATCAGGGTCAAGTCCCGGTCGCAGGCGTTTGCCGCAGCCAACGCCAATCCGGCCCGCCTGGTCGCCGAGATCCATACCGAGATCAACATGGACAACCGGTTCCAGTTCCTGGGCAAGGGACAGTGGGGTCTCCGGCGCTGGGCGCCGAAGCAGGCGTCCGGAAAGGGAACGCCGCTCATCGCCCCTCTGCGGGCCCGCCGCGACGACACCTATAGGCACGAGGACGGGGACGACGAACCCCATGACGAAATCGACGCCCTGAGGGTCGATGGTGAAGAGGAAGGCAATGGTTGGGACCCGGAACCGGAAGGGGACTCGGACGCTTAGTCGTCCGACCCAGCCCAAGCGAAAAACCGTACTGAGACGGACGAGGCCGGCACTGCCCGGCCTTGTTCTCGTTGTTCTGCTGGCCGTGGCCCTCCTGGCCGTGGCCGTCGGTCTGCTCGGCCGCCTGCCGGGCTTCGGCCCGTACGCCCTCTATGTCGACGACATCGCCATCCAGCCGGCCCACGCCTTCGCCGGGCGCTACGATGTCTTCATCCGCCCCCTGACCGAGGCGGCCGGCATCTACACGAACTGGGACGCGGCCACCGGAAAGGTCTCCATCGGGGGGCAGCCGGTCCGCACCCGCCTCGTCGATGGTGAAGCCGCGACCGACCTGGCGCCTCTGGCCCGCCGGCTCAAGATGAGGTTCACCGTCAATCACTGGCGGCGGCAGATCCGGGTCTACAGCGGGCGGGCGCTTCTGCCCGTCGTCCCCGCGGGCCGGGTCGCCCGGGTCTTCCTGGACGGAGCGGTACTCACGGAGAAGGCCATCGAGGCCGGCGACGATGTCCTGGTCTCGCTCAAAGTCGCGACGCTGGCCCTGGGTGCGAGCTCCGGGCGCGGTCCCGGTGGGGAGGTGCTCTTCGAGGGCAAGCCCATCGCCGGCTATAACCGGGCCGGGGTCATCTACATCCCGGCCGGCGAGGCCTGTGCCCGGAAGGGCGTCCGCTTCTCGCCGCTGGGGCTCGACCGTTACTACATGAACAGCGGCGCACCCGTCCTGACCCCCGGCGACGAACGGCCGCCGACGGCCATCAAGAAGGTCGCCACGGCGGACAAGGTCGTCGCCCTGACCTTCGACGACGAGCTGGTCCCGGAGACCGCGAAGCTTCTGGATATACTGGAAGAGAAGAAGGTCCCGGCCACGTTCTTCGTCACCGGTCGCAGCATCGCGTGGCAACCGGCGATCGCCACCCGCATCATCGACGAGGGGGCGGAGATCGGCAACCACACCTACGACCATACCCATCTCAACGAGATAAGCGACATCGATGAGGTGCGGGCGGAGATCCTCGGCACCCGGCGGGCCGTCTACGCCGCCACCGGGACGGCCACGGAGCTCTTCCGACCGCCCGGGGGAATCCTGACCCGCGACGGCGAGAAGGCGATTGCCGGGTCGGGGCAGAAGCTTATCCTATGGACGGTCAGCGTCGGTGACTACCTACCCCGCAAGAAGGCCGCGGATATCGTCAAGGGCGTGGTCCGAGGGGCTTCCCCCGGGGGCATCATCCTCTTGCACAACGCCCCGCCGGCGACCATCGAGGCCCTGCCGGCGATCATCGACCAGTTGAAAGCGAACGGCTACCGGTTCCTTACCTTGTCCGAGCTCCTCGGGCTACCGACAAATCAGGGTGGAGGTGGGACCAGATGAAGCTCCGCTGGTTGGGACACTCTTGTTTCCTGCTCACGGCGAGTGACGGCACCAAAATAGCGACCGACCCCTTCAACGAGACGGTCGGCTACCTACCGCCCACGGTCTCGGCCGATTTCGTGACCGTCAGCCATGAGCACTTCGACCATAACTCGGTCCGGGCCATCGACGGGAAGCCGCGGACCATCAAGGGCCCGGGTGAGCACAAAGCGGGGAAGCATAAGGTCATCGGGGTTGAGAGCTTCCACGACGAGTCGATGGGCGCCAAGCGTGGCCAGAACACCATCTTCGTGCTGGAGATCGACGGGATGCGCCTGGCCCACCTGGGCGACCTCGGCCATCTCCTGACCGAGAAGCAGCTCGAGGCCATGGGCCAGATCGACGTGCTGATGATCCCGGTCGGCGGGACCTACACCATCGACGCCCCCCAGGCCGTCGAGGTCATGCGGCAGCTCAGCCCCAAGGTGACCATCCCCATGCACTACAAGACCGAGGTCCTCTCGCTGCCCCTGAGCCCGGTCGATGACTTCCTGAAGCTGGCCAAGCTGCCCTACCGGAAGCAGGGCACGACGACCGAGATGCTCCCAGGCGGCCTGCCGCAGCGCCCGGAGATCTTCGTCATGTCCTACGCGTGACGTACTCCGCTGACTGAAGTCAGCGGCATCTCAGGCGGCAAGAGCCACCTTCGACTTGGTTTCGTGGACCGTATGCCATCCGAGGCGGATCGGCAAGACCACGGGCCGCGCCACGCGGCCACTACTCCGCTCCGTGAGGGGAGATACCTTGAAGGCATTCTGGAAGATGTTTGCGGCGCCGTTCGCATCAGCTTGAACCTGCCAGCCGCAGGCGCAAACGTACAGCCCACGATGCTTGCGGCCCGACTTCTTCACTTCGCCACAGGCGTGACAGGTCTGGGACGTGTAGCTTTCGCTGACTTCAGTCACCCGGATGCCGTGGAGCCCGGCCTTGTACGTGACCATGCCGACGATCTTGCGGAACGGCCAGGCGTGGAGCCGCTGGTTGAGTGCGTCGGTGTAGTCGATGCGCTCCCGGATGCCCGTCAGATCGCCCACCGCAATCGTGTCCACCCCGGCCAGCCAGCAGCGATGCACAAAGTCAGCCGTCAAGATGTGGAGCAACTGTTCCACCTGCCGCGACTCCTTCCGCTCGATCTGCCCAAAGCGGCGGCTCTTTCGCCGATTCTCCGCACCCGGTGGCTTGACCTTGGCCCGCACCTTGTTCCAGTACCGGCGGATGGACTTGACCAGCCTGCCGCTGTACAGGAGCGTGGCGCCATCATCGAAGATCGCCGTGATGGCCTGCGTCTCGCCCAAGTCAACGGCCACCCTGCGGTTGCCCAGCGGCTGTTTCGCCGCGACCTCCACCACCAGATGAGCGCATGGCCCATGCGTCTTGTCGTAAGTGAGGAGGACGCCCCGAACCCGCTGGAAGGATAGATCCTGGCGCATCTGCAAAGTGACGGTGACCGATTTGACTCCATCCTGGCGGCCAGTGCCCAGGCTCAGGTTTAGCTGGTCGCCTTCCAGGGTGAAGCCAAAGCCCTCGTAGTATCGGAGCGGCGAGTAATCCGTCTTGCGGCGAAACCCCGGCGTCTGGTGCTGTGTCCGTCCCGCCTTCCGCAGGGCAAAGAAGCTCTTGTAAGCCTGAATCACCTCGTCACGGGTCGCCTGAGCAGACAGCGAGTAGTAGCCCTTCGCCCTCGGCAGTGTCTTCAGCACCGCATTCAGGTTTTTGCGGGTAGCCTTGGTCTTGCCTGTGCGCTCGAACTCGTCTCGCAGATGCCAAATGAGACCGTTGTATACCTTTGTGGCGCAGGACATCGCATCAAGCAGCACAGCCTGAGTCTGTTCATCGGCAATCACCTTGGCCTTCAGCGTTAGCACCGACATTCCGTGTTCACCTCCCTTCCGGGTCGGGCAATGACCTACCGCTCCTCATCTCCCGCAGCAGTTCCTTCGCCGCTTCACCGACCGGTGGTGTCAGCACCTTACGCCGATACTTTGTAGACCACACGACATGATACCATGTCTCGTAGACGCAATTCCCTGTAGACTTCCACGCTTCGTGCTTCATACCATCACGATAC
>JAJYMC010000035.1 GCA_021787335.1 Bacillota bacterium
GCCAGGGGGGGGCGGGTGGGGGCGGGGGGGGGGGGGGGGGGGGGGGGGGGGGGGGGGGGGGGGGGGGGGGGGGGGGGGGGGGGCGGGGGGGTGACCCGGAGGGTCCTGGCCGCGTCTTCTTGAGTTAGGCCGAGCAGCGCGCGGAGATCCCCCAGCCGGCTGCCGATTGCCTCTGCATTTCTCCTCGGCCCTAATATTCAACAGGTCGTTGGGCTAACCTGCCTTCCCCAACGATTTGGATTCGCCGCGGATTGGCGGCCCCCTACCCCTTCCTCTTCCTGACCTCCTCGGTCACCGCCGGGACGACCTCGAAGAGGTCACCGACGATGCCGTAGTCGCAGACCTTGAAGATGGGGGCGTCGGGGTCTTTGTTGATGGCCACGATGACCTTCGACGAGGACATCCCGACGAGGTGCTGGATGGCGCCGGAGATGCCGCAGGCGACATAGAGGTTCGGGCCGACGACCTTGCCGGTCTGGCCGACCTGGTCGCTGTATGGGCGCCAACCGGCGTCGACGGCCGCGCGGGAGGCCCCGACGGCCGCGCCGAGCTGATCGGCGAGCTTCTCGATGATGGCGTAGTTCTCGGGGGCCTTCATCCCTCGGCCGCCCGAGACGATGATATCGGCCTCGAGGACGTCGACGCGCTCCTTCTTCGGGATGATGGTCTCCTTGACCTGAACCCGGAAGTCCTTGTCCTCGAACTTCGGGCTGACCTTGACCACCTCGGCGGTCTTGCCGTCGGGGGTCGCGGCCGGGAAGACGTTCGGGCGGATGGTCAGGAAGACCGGCTCGCCCTTGAACCCCACCTTGGTCTGGGCCTTGCCGGCATACACCGGGCGGGTGGCGACCAGTTCGCCGTCGCCCTCGAGGCCGACGACGTCCCCGGCGAGGCTGGCGCCGAGCCGCGCCGCCAAGCGGGCGGCGAGGTCTTTGGCCAGGATGGAGACGCCGAAGACGACGACCGCCGGGCTGTGCTCCTTGACCAGGTCGCCCAGGACGCGGGCGTAGGGTTCGGTGCTGTAATCCTTGAGCTTGGCGTCCTCGGCGGCATAGACGACGTCGGGTCCATACTTGGCGACCTCGGCGGCGGCCGCGCCGGCGTCGGCCCCGATGACCACGGCGCCGAGCTTCACGCCTCGCGCCCCGGCCAGCTCCTTGGCTTTGCCGATGGCTTCGAGGGAGATCTTGCGGGGCTTGCCGTCACGCGCTTCGATGAACGCCCAGATGTCTTTGGCCATGTCTTTCATCCCCCTCTCAGAGCACCTTGGCTTCTTCGGCCAGGAGCTTCACGAGTTCCGGTGCGGTCTCGGCGGGCGCGCCGGTCAGGACCTTGTTCTTGCGGGCCTTGCTCGGCACGAACATCTCCTTGACCTCGACCTTGGCGCCCTCCGCCCCGAGTTCGTTCGGGGCCAGCCCGAGGGCCTGAGCGTTAAGGGTCCTGATCTCCTTCTTCTTGGCCTTCATGATCCCCATGAGGGCCGGCAGCCGCGGGTTGTTCAGACCCTTCTGGGCCGTGAACACCGCCGGCAGCTTGACCTCGATGACCTGGCTGTAACCGTCGAGGTCGCGGGCCGCGACGGCCGTCCCGGCCGCCTTGTTGACCTCGAGCTTGGTCACCAGGTTGATCACCGGCAGGTCGAGGAATTCGGCCACGGCGGTCCCGACGTAGGCGGCGTCATCGTCGACCGCCTGCTTGCCGGCGAGGATGAGGTCGTAGTTCCCGCCCTTGAGGGCGGCGGCGAGGGCCTTGGCCGTCACGTACGCGTCGGCGCCCTCGAAGGCCGGGTCGCTGACCAGGATGGCGTCGTCCGCCCCCAGGGCCAGGCAGGTCCGGAGAGCCTCGGTGGCCTTCTGGGGCCCCAGGGCGACCGCCGTTATCTGCACGTCGCCGAGGCGCTCCCGGAGGAGCAGGGCCTCTTCCATGGCGAACTCGTCGAACGGGCTGATGATGTAGGTCACGCCTTCTTCGTTGATCTTCTTGTCGCCCGGCTTGACCTGGATCCTGGTCTCGGTGTCCGGGACGTGTTTCACCAGGACGGCTACTTTCATGGTCGGACTCCTCCTTGGACCGGCGGGTAGATGCCGTTTGTACCATTTGTGCCGTAAGGTGCAAAACCGTGCTTACTTTCGTCCCCCGGCGGCGGATTTCCTGCCACCCCCGGCGGCACGCTCGGCCGAGCCCGGGCCGCTCACAGAGCCGGGGGCCGTTCGCTTGCCTCGCTTCCGGCCTGGGTGTTATAATCTGGACGACTCCGGACGCACTCCCGACGGACTTCGGACGAACTCCGGACGGCAAACTCGGCTCCCTGAGGTGACGTCATGGACCAGCAGCCCTTCGTCTTGGCCATCCAGGAACTCTTTCCGCGGGTCATGCGTTACCTCGAGGCCGAGGAGATCCGCGAACTGACCGGTCTGGGCGTGACGCCCGGGCAGATCAACGCCCTCTTGGTCCTTTACTTCAGCGACAACCTGACCATGGGCGAGCTGGCCACCGAGATGTACCTGACCGAGAGCGCCTGCACCCGCCTGGTCGACCGGCTGGTCAAGATCTACCTTGTGCGCCGGCGCGACGACGAGAAGGACCGGCGCGTCGTCCGCGTCGCCCTGACGTCCTACGGCCGGCAGCTCGCCGAGCTGGTCAACGCGCGGCGGCAGCGCCGCTTCTCGGAACTGGCCAAGGGCCTTTCCGGGGACGAGCAGGATAACCTGATCGATTCGCTGCGGTCCATCCTCCGCGTCTTCAAGCAGCAGGAGGCCGAACGGAACCGCCACGAGGCCGAGCGGGCCGCGGAGGCCGGCGCCGTCTTGCAGAAGCCGAAGCGACGCGCCAACCACGTCAAAGAATAGGGACCAAGGCTTGGAGTCATCCACCGGCGACCGCCACGAACGCGGCCGCCGGTTTTCTTTATCGGAGAAGCGACGAGCGGGCCGACCGTCCCACCGGGCGAGCGGGCCGACCGCCCTACCGGGCGAGCATCGCCTCGAGCACGGCGGCCGGGTCCTGGGCGATGACGAAGTCGGCTACCCCCAGGATGCCCACGTCGGGCTTATCGTTGACGGCCACGGCCACCCGGGCCTTGGCGATGGCGGCGTTGTGGGTGGTCGACCCGTCGATGCCGAAGGCGAGGTACAGGTTCGGGTAGATGACCCCGACCGAGGAGTCGACCAGTTGGGCCGGCTTGGCCCAGCCCAGGTCGACCGCTTCCTTGCTGGCCCCGACCACCCCGCCCAGCTTCGCGGCGAGGGCGGCCAGCTTGGCGAAGTTCTCGGCCGACCCGAGGCCGGGGCCGCCGGCCACGACCACGCGGGCCTGAGCCAGCGGGACCTCGCGGGCGACCTTCTCGACGGAGACCGGGTCCGGGTCACGCCGCACGGCGTCGGGCAACTCCAGTGAACGGACCTGGCCGCGGCGCCCGGCGTCGCGACCGACGGCGGCGAAGGCCACGGGGTCGAGGGTGAAGACGGCCGTCTTCCCGGACGGGGTGACCCTGGTCCGGAAGCGGCCCGAGTAATACGGGCGATTGGCGTCGACGGTCTTCTCGCCGTAGGCCGGCATCAACTCGTCGGCCAGGGCCACGTAGGACGAGCCGAGGGCGGCGGCGACGCGCGGGAGGACCCGCCGGGCGGTGGCCAGGCCCAGGCCGAAGACGGCCGACGGGCCTTCCTTCCTGGCCGCCTCGATGAGCAGACCGGCGGCGTCGGCCGGGCCCTTGAGGACGAGCACCTCGTCGGCTCCGGCGGCGTAGTAGCGGGACGGGTCGGTGGGTTCAGCGGCCACGACGGCGGAGACGGTCGTCCCCTGTTCATCGGCGACGGCGCGGGCGGCGGTGATCGCCGCGAGCGGCGTCCCTTCGGGGACGAAGACCCAGATGCCGCCGGCCTTGGCGCCGGCCCCCTCGCCGGCCATCTCCAGGGCGCCGGTCGGGCAGGCGGGCACGCAGGCCCCGCACTCGACGCAGCTCTCGGCCAGGACGGCCTTGCCCTCGACAACGTCGACGGCGAAGAAGGCGCAGGCCTGCAGGCACTGGCCGCAACCGTCGCACTTCTCGGAGAGGACCTTTATCTTCTCTGGCATCTAGACCACCTTCCTTTCGCGCAGGCGGCCGAAGAGGACCTGGACGGTCTCGGCCAGATTCGACCCGGCGACCGGTTCCTTGCCCCGGCGCCGCTGTTCGTTGGAGGTCACCCCGCGGGGACGCAGCGAGGCGGGCCGCGGTTCAATATCGATGGTCTCGATGGGCGCGCGCATAGCCTTGGCCGCGGCCATCATGTTGGGCTTGCCCGGGGCGGGCGCGTCGGCACCGACGGTGACCACGGCGGGGCCGTCGAGCTTGAACGTCGCCACCCCATCGTCCTCCCAGGCCTGAACGGTCAGGACACCGCCGGCGGCCTCGAGGGCCCGGGCGCTCGTCACGACCGGGATACCGAGCAGCTCGGCCAGCATCGGCCCGACGGCTCCGCGGCCGAACTCGGCCGACGCCTCGCCGCAGAAGACGAGGACCTTGGCGGGCTCAGCCTTGGCGGGCTCAGCTTTGGCGGGCTCGCCGGCCGCGCCTGGGGGCGCGCTATCGGCCCCGGCCAGCTTCCGGATGGCCTCGGCCAGCCCGGAGGCGACCACCAGCGGGTCGGTCGCGGCGGCCTCGTCCAGGGGTTGGGCGATCCGCACCGCCCGGTTGGCCCCGAAGGCCAGGCCCTGGCGGAAGACGGACTCATCAGTGGCCTGGACCCAGCCGAGGGCGATTATCTCCTCGGCCCCGGCCTGCTTGGCCATGGCGAGGGCCGACCGGTCCATGACCGGCAGTTCCCTCTGGGCCTCGGAGGTGTCCAAGGCCCCCATCGACCAGAGGATGTTCCAGGTGGAGAAGGACACAGAAAGACAGACGAAGGCCTTCACCGGGCTTCGTACCTCCTCGTCATTGGGCGGGCGGCCCGCGCGAGGCGGACCGCCGCGCCCCTCACTCGTTACTTTCCAGCCTTCAGCAGTTCGCGGGCGATGACGAGCTTCTGGATCTCGTTGGTGCCCTCGTAGATCTTGAGGATGCGGGTGTCGCGGTAAGCCCGCTCGATGCGGTACTCCTTCATGTAACCGATGCCGCCGTGGATCTGGACCGCCATGTCCGCCACCTCGCAGGCCATCTCGCTGGCGTAGAGCTTGACCATGGCGGCCTCGCGGGTGCACTTCTGGCCCTGGTCCATCTTCCAGGCGGCGTTGTAGGTCATCAGGCGGGCGGCGTGGATCTTGGTCGCCATGTCGACCAGCATCCACTGGATGGCCTGGTTGTTGGCGATCGGCTGGCCGAACTGGACCCGCTGCTGGGCCCACTGGATGGACATCTCGAGCAGCTTCTGCGCCCCGCCGACGGCGCCGCCGGCGAGCCCGATGCGGCCGACGTCAAGGGCCTTCATGGCGGTCACGAAGCCGGCCCCGAACTCGCCGAGGACGTTCTCGGCCGGGACCTCCATGTCCTCGAAGATGAGCTCGGCCGTATGCGAGCCGCGGAGGCCCATCTTCTGGTCGATCTTGCCGACCTTGAAGCCGGGGAAGGTCTTCTCGACGATGAAGGCGGTGACGCCGCCGCGGGCCCCGAGGGCCTTGTCGGTGACGGCGTAGACGATGATGACGTCGGCGATGTTGCCGTTGGTGATCCACTGCTTGCTGCCGTTGATGATGAACTTGTCGCCCTTGCGGACGGCCGTCGTCTGAAGGTTGGCAGCGTCCGAACCGGCGCTGGGCTCGGTCAGACCGAAGGCGGCGATCTTCTTGCCGGCGCAGAGGTCCGGCAGGTACTTCATCTTCTGCTCCTCGGTGCCGCCGAGGTAGATGGACATGGCGCCGATGCCGGTGTGGGCCCCGATGAGGTTGCCGAACGGCGCCGCCGCGCCCAACTCTTCGAGGACGAGGCAGTAGCCGAGCTCGCCGATGCCCACGCCGCCGTACTTCTCGGGGAACGGCAGGCCGAAGAAGCCCATCTCGGCCAGTTCCTTGATGAGCTCGGGCGGGATCTCATCCTCTTCCTCGATCTTGTCGACGACCGGAAGGATGCGATCGTTGAAGTAATCACGCGCCGTCCGGCGCACCATTTCCAGGTCTTCCGGGATGGTGAAGTCCATTACGGTTCCCCCCTGTTATTTCCCCTTGAACTGGGGCTTGCGCTTGGAGAGGAAAGCGGAGATGCCTTCGATGGCATCCTCGGTCTGGAAGCACTCGACGGCGGCCCGGTACTCGACGTCCAAGCCCTCTTCGATGGAGGTGTCGAGGCCTTGGAAGACGGCCTTCTTGATGTTGGCCATGGCGATGGGCGCCTTGGTGGCCAGCATCCGGCCGACGTTCTTGGCCGTGGTCAACAGCTCGCTGTCGGGGACGACCTTGTTGACCAGGCCGACGCGCAGGGCGTCCGGGGCCTTCAGCATGTCGCCCGAGAGGAGCAGTTCCATCGCCTTGGTCTTGCCGATGAGCCGCGGGAGCCGCTGCGTGCCGCCCCAGCCGGGGATGATCCCGAGGTTGATCTCGGGCTGGCCGAAGCGGGCGCTCTCGGCGGCCACGCGGACGTCGCAGGCCATCGCCAGCTCGTTGCCGCCGCCGAGGCAGACGCCGTTGATGGCGGCGATGACCGGCTTCGGGTAGGTCTCGATATCGGTGAAGAACTTCTGCCCGATCTTGATCATGGCGAACTGGGCCTCGCCCGGGTCGCCCTGGCCGGCGCCGAAGGACGTGATGTCCGCGCCGGCGACGAAGGTGTACTGGCCCGCGCCGGTGATGATGATGACGCGGACGCTGGCGTCGTCCCGGAGTTCCTTGAAGGCCTGGGTCAACTCATTGATGGCCTCGGGGTTCAGGGCGTTGACCGGGGGCCGGTTGATGGTGATGATCGCCAGCGGGGCCTCTTTCTCCAGGATGATGGTGTTGTAAGCCATAGGTGCTCCCCTCCTGTTATTGCGGCTGACCGCCGGAGTATTCGTAGAAACCCTTCCCCGTCTTGACTCCGAGGTGGCCGCGGGCCACCAGGTCGCGCAGGCGCGGGGAGATATAGTAGCGACTCTCACCGTGGGCCTTCTGGAGGGCCTCCATCTTCTGCAGGACCACATCCAGGCCCGTCTGGTCGGCCGCGGCGAAGGGGCCCGCCGGGTAGCCGGCGCCGGCCCGCATGGCCAGGTCGATGTCCTTCATGCTCGAGATGCCCTCGTCGAGAAGGCGTGACGCTTCGGCGAACGCCGAGAGCTGGGACCGGTCGAGCAACTGCTGTTCGAGTTTGGGGTCCATCCGTATCCCTCCTAGCCCGTGTAATCGTAGAAGCCCTTGCCGGCCTTGGCCCCGACGCGGCCGGCCTTGACCAGCTCGACCAGGCTTTTGGGCGGCGTGAAGCGATCGCCGTAGGCCTTCACCAGGGTCTCCGAGACGTCCAGGGTGATGTCCAGCCCGAGGGCGTCCATCAGAGTGAAGACCCCCATCGGCAGGCCGCCCTTGGCCTTCATCACTTCGTCGATCTCGTTATAGGGGGTCTGGGTCTCCTCCTGGAAGCTGAGGATCTCCGAGGTGCCGGCCATCAGGACCCGGTTGACCAGGAAGCCGACGCACTCCTTGACCCGCACCGGCAGCTTCCGCAGGCTCTCGGTGAACTCGACGGCCGTGTCCATGGTCTCCTCGCTGGTCTCCTTGCCGGCGATGACCTCGACGAGCTTCATCGAGCTGGCCGGGAAGAAGAAGTGCAGGCCGACCACGCGGGACGCGCGCTTGGTCACCGCGGCCATCTCCGAGATGGGCAGGGCCGAGGTGTTCGAGGCCAAGATGGTCGTGGACGGGCAGACCTGGTCGAGCTCGGCGAAGACCTTCTTCTTCAGCTCGAGCTTCTCCGGGACGGCCTCGATGACGATGTCGACGTCCTTGAACTCCTTGTAGTCCGTGGCTGGGATGACCAAGGCCACCTTGGAGTCGGCCTCGCCCTGGCTCATCTTGCCGGACTTGACCCGGCGGCCGTAGATCGACTTGATGTGCTCCAGGCCCCGGTCGACGTACTTCTGGTCGACATCCTTGAGGACGACCGGCAGGCCGCTCCACGAGATGACCTGCGCGATCTCGGAGCCCATCGTCCCGGCCCCGATGACCGCCGCTTTAAAGATGTACATCGCAAACCTCCCTTTCCTCCGGATTCCGCTTCTCTATGCGCCCGTTTCGGGCCGACCGCATTGACCCGTTTCGGGCCGACCGTTCAGCCCGAACGCAGTTCAGTTCTCGGGCAGCTCGTAGATGACCGTCCCGCCCTGGCCGCCGCCGATGCACATGGTCGCCGCGCCGTACTTGACGCCGCGCCGCCGCATCTCGTAGATCAGGGTGTTGGTCAGCCGGAGCCCGGTCGCCCCGATGGGGTGGCCGAGGGCGAGCCCGCCGCCGTTGACGTTGGTGATGTCGTTGGAGAAGCCCAGTTCACGCTGGCACGCCAGGTACTGAGCGGCGAAGGCCTCGTTCAGTTCGATGAGCCCGATGTCCTTCATCTCGAGGCCGGCGTTCTTGAGGGCCTTGCGGGTCGAATAGACCGGGCCGATGCCCATGATCGTCGGGTCTACGCCGGCGAAGCCGTACGACTTGATGTAGGCCAGCGGCTTCTTCCCGAGTTCCTTGGCCTTCTCCTCGCTCATGATGATGACGGCGCCGGCGGCGTCGTTCATCGGGCAGGCGTTGCCCGGGGTGACCGTGCCGTTCTTGTCGCGGAAGACGGTCGGGTAGAGGGCCAGACGCTCCAGGGACAGACCGGCCTGCGGGCCCTCGTCGTTGACGACGAGTTCCGGCTCGCCGCGCTTCTTGGGCACGCTGACCGGGATGATCTCTTCCTTGAACTTCCCCATCCGCTGAGCCATGAACGCTTTCTTGTGCGAAAGCACGGCCAGCTCGTCCTGCTCCTGGCGGGAGATGTTGTACTTGTCCGCCAGACGCTCGGCGGTCTCGCCCATGATCATCCCGGCGAACGGGTCGATGAGGCCGGCCCAGATGGAGTCCTCGAAGACCCCGTTCCTCAGGCGGAGGCCCCAGCGGGCGCCGTAGACCATGTACGGTGCGGCGGACATCTGCTCCACGCCGCCGGCCAAATAAATATCACCAGCCCCGGCCTGAATGGCCTGAACGGCGCTGGTGATGGACTGCAGACCGCTGGCGCAATTGCGCTGTACGCTGAAGGCCGGCACCTCGTAGGGAATGCCGGCGAAGAGGGCTATCTGGCGGGACACGTTCGCTTCCTTCATGGGCATCCCGCCGCAACCGAAGATGACCTCATCGATCTGGGAAGGTTCGATCTCGGCCCGCTTGATGACTTCTTTCACGACCACCGTGCCCAGTTGCGTGGCGGTCATATCACGGAAGGCCCCGCCGAAATTGCCCACTGGGGTCCGGCAGGCCGCGGTGATGACGCATCTTCTCATTGTTCTCGCTGCTCCTCCTCTCGGTTGGTCTGGCGAGACACGGGTTTAGCCTGCTACCACCCCCCATGGTTCGGTGGAAAAGCTGTAGTTTTGGCGGACCTGAAGACGCAAAAATCGTAAGGAAAGTCAGTCTAATCTTGTCAAAATCGTATCACCCAGGGGCAACAGTTGTCAACGAAAGAGTTTGCATCCGGAAAATAACCTGTAGAACAACTATATTCGCCTGGAAGAAGCCGCAGAAGTGTGGAAAAGGACAGGCGGGGATGGATATTCCCCCCACCCCGGTGGCAGGAGGCGCGGTCCGCGGTGGCGTAATCAGACTGTCCACCAATCTTTGGAGGGTGACCGCCATGCCCGCCCGCCTGACCCTGAGACCCTTCGGACCGCGACAGCTCAGCTTGTTCAAAGAGCTTGGGCGCCGCGACCCCGTGCGGTTCAACATCCCGGCCTCGATCCTCGCCCGGCAGGGCCTGCCGCCGGAAGGTTGGTGGGGTATGTGGCTTCGTTCGCGCGAGACGGGCGAACGGCTGGTGGCCGTCCTCACCCATGACGCCCAGGGTCACACTGGGGTCTGGGGCCCGGCCGGCGACGACCCTGAGGCCTCGGCGGCCCTCCCCCGTTCCGCCGCCCCGGTGATGGTCGCCCTGGGCGACGCCCCGCTGACCTTCATTGACGCCCGGGCCGACCTGGGCGAGAGGCTAGCCGTACTGAAGCCGCCCGCGACGACCGAGCGGCTATCCATCGAGACCTTGTCCGCGGCGGATTTTCGCCCCCGGTCCGGGGCTTCATCCGGTGACGGCCGGACCGCGAGGCGGGCCACCCCCGACGACGCCCCGGCCCTGACCGAATTCTACAACTCCTCACCGCTGTTCGGCGGGCGCACCGTCGATGGCATGCGGGACATCCTGCAGCGTTTCATGCTGTGGTTTGTGCCAGCCACCGAGGCCGAATGTGAGGCGGGGCTGGCGCCCGGGGGCATCGCCGCCTCCGCCTGGGCTTCGATGAACCTGCCCGGCGCGGCGCGCCTGGCCGGGATCTACACGCCTGACGGCCTGACCGGTCGGGGGCTGGCCTCGATGGCCACGTCGGCGGTGTGCGCCGAGGTCTTGGGGCGCGGGTTGGTCCCTTGCCTTTGGGTCTCACACGACAACCCGGCGGCCATGAAAGTCTACGACCGGCTGGGTTTCCGGCCGGTCGAGGAAGTGACGAAGCTGCGGTATGTGGAGGGGCACGCGTACTGAGAGAATTGTGGGGTGTTTTTCCCAGAATGGTCACCCATTAGGTCTGCTTTTTGGCCTCAGCTAAGTCGATTCGTGCCCTATGCCCGTGTTTGTCAAGCAATTGTAGGAGGTTAGACCCATTCAATAGTGTTAGCGGTTTGCCTCGAGCGAACTCATAGGCATCAGGCCCGTAGTCGGACGTTGTCACCAAGATGCCCTTTGTCGCCCCTTCGTTCAAGACCGTTCCATACAGGTCCCTGACGGCAGACACTCCTACCACGTTAGTGTAGCGTTTGGCCTGAATCGCTATTTTGCCGCCTCGGATGGGGTCTGGGTCGAAAGCGATCGCGTCGACTCCACCATCTCTAGAAGCTTGCGTAACCTTCACTTCCCCGCCAGCGGCGGAAAACTCCTCCTCAAAGAGCTCTCTAATGAGGTGTTCAAAATCCTCCCAATCCATTGCCGCAAGGTTTGAAGCCTCATCTACACCTTGAATGACCTCGCGTCCATCGACGAAACGTTTGTCCTCTCTGCTAATAGTTAGGATAGGCGGTATTGGTGCGAGCCCGGATAACTTCGAGCTGCCCACGCCCTTCAGAGACTTGAAACAAGCCTTGGGATCCACGCGGCCCAAATCGACGCCCTGGAAAACCTGTTTATTGGCTTGGACAGAGATGATACAGGCATTGACCTCTCGGCCATTCCTGGGGTCTATCGACCTAACCCAGCCATTAAATACTATAGATTGGAGACCGTCTACGGCATCCGCCTCATAGAGCTCATGTATGGTTCTCAGAGCTACCTGGTAGATCATTGAATCGTAGCGCCGGTTCGCCTCGGTGTCGGTGACCCGGACTTCGGACATCTGGTTACGTGACTGAACATACCGGACCTCTTTGACTGTGGGCATCAAAGCTGGCGACGGCAAGGAGTAACCACTATCATCAGACCGTTCTCTGGGTTGAAGTCCAATTCGATGTCCTGGGGGAAGAAGTCCGGATATTTGGACTTTGAAAGCACCAAGTCGCAGTAGTCACTTATGGCCCCAGTATCTTTGGCTTCATACTGAGCGCGCCGGTGATCCACCAAATCGTTACGCTTCTCCCGCGCCAATTCGAACTCTCCACGTTCGGCCTCCCAATCGTCAACCGCCTTCTGACACGAGACCTGAGCGCGTTGGTGGAGCTCTTTCAACTGTTTCACTCTGTCTTCCCATTGATGGTAAGCTTCCGCAAACCGAGCTTGTGCTTCGGTAATGCGTTGTTCCCTTAGCTTCCTGACCAGGGTGTCCATTAATCCTAACCGCGGTTGGAACTCAGCATCTTCGGCCCGGGGTGCTGGCGGGATTAGGGGTTCCGATGGAGGTAAGGGTCTGGCTTTCGCAAATGCAGTATGATCCTTCAAGTCATCCCAATCGACTTGGTCATTCACAGATAGCGTGGCAGCAAGCAGTGAATCTATCTCGGCCAGAAGCTCTTGGGCTTCCCTGGTTTGCATGGCGGCCAGAGCCTTCTTCTCTTCTTTTTCTCTGGCGGCTTCTGCTCTCGCTTGTTGGGCAAGTTTTCTACTCCATTGGTCTTCCCATTGTGCCATCTGGGCTCGGGCCTTCTGCTCCACAACATACGGATCGCTCCCTGAGACTCTTCGGAACTTCTTGAGGCCCTCATGCTGAATGTCGAGGTAATACGACATGAACCCACCCCCTGCTCACTCTGATAGGTTTCTCGTATTTCCGACATCTTCCTCCTCCGTCTCAACTGGGCGAAGGCCGGACGAATGCCATGCGTCTCCGATAGAATCCGAAAGCCTTGTCTTGGATGGCCCATCCAGTCAGGCCGCGAGACCCAGAAGTCAGTTCTGCGCCTCGATCTCTTTGGCCCGTTGGTAATCGTCTTCAGAGTTGATGTTCAGGAAGAGGGTCTTCGGGTCACCGAAGGTCTTCACTTCTTGTTCGGCCAGGACGGCCAGGCGGACGCCCGAGTAGAAGGAAACGACACGGCGGCGGCCGAGGAGCATCGCCGTCTCGACCGCCGGAAGGCAGGAGCGGGCGTAGGCGGCGACCAGGGGCTCGTACTCGCCGCCCGCGAAGGGGACGGCCGCGTCGGCCTCCCCCAATTCGCGTCCGAGCCGCTCGTAGAGGGCGGCCGTGACGAATGGGAGGTCGCAGCCGGCGAAAAGGGCGGCCCGACCGCGGACGGCGAGGAAGCCGGCGTAGATGCCGCCCAGCGGCCCGAGGCCGGGGACGACGTCGGGGACGACCCGGTCGGCGAAAGGCAGATACGGCTCGGACTCGTTGGCGACGATGACCAGCTCGCTCACCAGGGGACGGAGAAGGTCGGCGACCCGGGCGATCAACGGTCGGCCGGCGAACTCGATGAAGGCCTTGTTGCGGCCCAGGCGGGAGCTACGCCCGCCGGCCAGGATCACCCCGCTAAGCGCGGCGGGGCGCCGCAGGGCCAACCCGCCCAGAAGATCGGCCCAGGCCTGCCCGTCAAGGACCGACAGGCGGGGCATTGCGGCGGGGATACCGTCTGCGGCGAACACGTCGGCACCGGTCGCGGAGGTGGCGTCGACAGGCGAGGCCCCGATGCCCTGGGCCACCGCCAGGACGCCGGCCGGGTAACGGTCAGGCGCGTAGATCGCTCCGGCAAAGGGCTTGGCCCGGCCGCCGATCACGAAGACCTTGGGCAGAGCGCTGCCGCCGAAGCCTTCGACGATGACGAGGTCGGGGCGGCCGAAGACGGCGACCGCCCGGTCAATGGCATGGTCAAGGGTCACGGTGGGCCCCGCCCCTCCGGCCCCCTCGTCCCCCTCGGCCACGCCGGATGAGGCCAGCCCGCCCTCCGCCGGGAGCCGCTCCTCGACCGGCGTTGCGCCCCCCGCAGGAATCAGGGCCAGACGGTCCGGGCCGACCAGGACCACCCCGGCCGCCCCAGCGTCCAGGAAGCGCGCGCTGTCCTTCCCCGCCCCGCCCAGGTCGTAGCCGTGCGCGGTGTGCTTTACGACGACAAACCGGCCCCCCGTCCTCGAAAGGTGAGGCAGGGCGCCGGAGATGAGGCTGGTCTTACCGCTTCCCGAGCCGCCGACGACGGCGACCGCCGCAACGTAAGGCTTCATCGACTTCCTCCAAGCGCTGCATGGGCGACCGCGGCGCTAGTATCCCCCGCTGGGACGAACCCTCTCAGGATCAGCGCGGACGGTAGATGCTCCGGTGGACGTAGGTCCGGCCGCCATGCGTGACGCGTCTGGGAACCGCCGGACGCCGGCTCATGACGAACCGCCCTCGGCGGCGTGCCCGCGGTCGGCGCACGGCCCAGACGCTCAGACCGAACAGGGCGGCCAGGGGCAGGCCGGCCTTGATGACTCCGCGCCAGACCGACCCGCCATCGGGCTGCGGATTGGCCGCCGGAGTGGACGGCGTGGGATTGACCGCCGGGGTCGACGACGAGGCCACCTGCAGCCCCAGTTCCTTGGCCGCAGCCACGGCCAGCCCGTCACCGGGTGACACGGCCTTGACGGTCTTGGGGGCGACGGCGAAGCCGTAATCCATGAGCCGCTCCGCGTCGGTCCAGATGCCGCCGCCGTTGGCCCGCATGATGACGGCCACGAGGTCGATCCCATCCTTGGAGGCCGAGGCCACCAGGGTGTCCTTGGCCTGGGTGGTGTAGCCGGGCTTGACCCCGGTGGCGTATTCGTAGCGGGACAGGAAGTGGTTCTGGTTGATCAGGTGACGCTCATCGTCCTTCTCCGGCCAGGGCATGTCGTGGGTTCGCGTGCTGACCATGGCTGCGAAGGTCGGGTTGTGCATGGCGTACCGGGCGATGAGGGCCAGGTCGCGGGCGGTCGTGTAATGGTTCTTATCGACCAGCCCGTTGGGGTTGACGAAGTTGGATTTGGTCGCTCCCGCCTTGGCCGCCACCGCGTTCATCAGGCGGGCGAAGTCCGTCGTGTTGCCGGCGACGTAATCGGCCACGGCCACCGCGGCGTCGTTGGCCGAGTTCAGGAACATCGCGTAAAGCAGGTCGCGAAGGGTCTCCTGTTCGCCCGGCTCGAGGTAGATGCTGGTCCCATCGGCCTTCAGGACGTCGCTCTTGACCGTCACCAGGTCATCCAGGCGGCCGAGTTCGAGGGCGATGAGCCCGGTCAGGATCTTGGTGGTGCTGGCCGGGTACTCGCGGGCGTCGGGCCGCATGGAATAGAGGACCTGACCCGTCCGGAGGTCCATCAGGATGGCGGCGTCGGCCCGTACGCTTGGCGGCGACGGAGCCGCGGCCGCCGCTGAGGGCCAAAAGCCCGTCGCGGTCAGTCCGATGACGATAGCTAGGACTATCTTAAAGGCCACCCAACGGGCCCTGGCAATCATGGACATACCTGCGCTTCACCCGAAAACTTGGGTTCGACGACCAGCCTGTCCATTCCTTTACGGTTGGCGAAAGAATTCGGCTGGAAACCGGCCCCATTATCCTGGGAAGCCCGAAGACGGGCGTCGCCCGACACCGCGGGCGAAAGAAGTAAAGTCCGGACGGCATTCTTCCGATACCCATAGTGTAGGACTGCGCTTTCAGAAGCCCGTGAGGGGAGTCGAACCAATGCAGGTAAAAGACCTTGCAGCAACAAACATCCCGGTCGTCGCCCCGGACACGCCGGCGGCGGCGGTGGCCGAAAGGCTAACCGAGGCCAAGTCGCAGTGCGCCCTGGTGATGTCGGGCAACCGTCTGGCCGGTCTGGTCTCCGACCAGGAACTCCGCACCCTCATCACCCGCAAGAACCTGGATGCCAAGGTCCCCGTCAGTGAATTGATGTTGCCGGCGAGCCGGCTGGCCATCCTCGCGGCCGACGCCTCGATCGAACGGGCGACCGAGATCCTCGCCGAACACAAGGTGGTCGGCCTGCCCGTCACCGAGGGCGAGACCGTCATCGGCGTCCTCACCAGGGACACCGTCCTGACCTACTTCTCCTGGCAGGATGTCGCGCGGCGGGAGCGCGAGGCCTGGGAGCGGCGGGCCGGGACCATCCTCAAATCGCTTCATGAAGGGCTCATCGTCGTCGACCGCGACCTGGTCATCCGCGAGTTCAACGCCGCCGCCGAGCGCCTGACCGGCAACAAAGCCGCCGAACGCCTCGGGCAGAAGGCCAAGGTCCTGAGCGTCAAGGAATCGCCGGTCTTCAAAGTCCTCTCGACCGGCCAGCCCATCTTCGGCGAGCAATCGCAACTCAAGGACGGCCGCTGGTTCCTGGCCAACTACGTCCCCCTGGTCGAGGAGGGCGAGGTGACCGGGGTCATCCAGACCTTCAGTGACATCAGTGAGCAGAAGGAACTCCAGAAGCAGCTCCAAGGGGCCCGTGACGAACTGGACAAGGCCTTCGCCCTGACCCTTCCGAACTCGAAGGTCGAACACAAGC
Organism: Bacillota bacterium; assembly: GCA_021787335.1. Lineage (GTDB taxonomy): Bacteria > Bacillota > Sulfobacillia > JAJYWN01 > JAJZPE01 > JAJZPE01. The sequence continues at coordinate 16,037 of JAJYMC010000035.1, forward strand.
TCAAGCACTCACCCGAGTATCGCGATATCTATCTACTTCACAGCAAGAAGATAAGAATCACCGAAGTCATCCCTGATGGCTGCTACCAGCACGTCGTCAACTCGATGCGGGTCGCCGCCGACCTGAACGAAAAGGGCGTCATGAACCTGGTCGGCATCAACAAAGACACCATCGTTCAGTCCATCGTCTTCCACGACATCGGCAAGAGCCAACCGCAGCTGTCCGTGGGCGACATCGTCGACCCGAAGAAGACCTTTGAAGAGGGTCATCTGCATGCCGCCCGGAGCGCCGACATCGCCGGCAACTTCTACGACAAGAACGCCGACATCGTCAACCTGATCCGCTACCATCACCACGAGGAGAACGTCCTCCCGGCGGATTTCCCGAGCTACCTCCTCCCCATGCACCGGTTGCTCAAGGTCATCGACGGCCTGTCCGCCTGCCTGACCCGGCGTAAGGGGGCCTACACGGCGGTCGCCGACGGGTCCCGGCTCCTGATCTCAGAGCGCAACGGCCACCCGCAGTTCAACAACGAGTGGAGCATCGACCTCTTCACCGGCGAGCGTCACATCCTCCAGACCTTCCCGGTCTCGGAGGAGGCCCCGCAGGTCGCCAACGGCAGCGCGGGTTGAGGCTCTGAGCCCGCTCCACGCGTCAGTATTTGCCGCCGCCCAGCAAGCGCGAGAAGGCCCCGGCCGATGGTGGTCGGGGCCTTCGACTATTCCCATCGGCTCTCCGCGCGGTTAGCCCGTCGCGGTGGGCGACACAATACGCGAGGGGTGGGAGTGTGGGCGCTATCGCCGAGACGTCCATCAGAGCCGTCGTCTTCTTTGTCTGGCTGGTCATCCTGGTCCGCTTGATGGGTAAGCGACAGATCCGCGAACTCACCCTGTTCGACTACGTCGGCGGGATCGCCCTCGGGAATATCGCCGGCTCCACCATCGTCCACCTGACGGCCTCGACATGGGCCGGCCTAGCCGCCGTCGGCATCTGGGCCGGGCTGACCCTGGCCCTGGCCTGGGGCACCCGGACCAGCCGCTCCTTCGGGCGGTTGGTCAACGGCGAGCCGATGACCGCATCAATCGCGGTGAAGTGGTCAAGGACCATCTCCGCAAGGTCGGGATGACCACGTCCGAGCTGGCCTCGCTGCTGCGGCAGGCGGAGGCCTTCAGCTTGTCGGACGTCGAGTTCGCCATCCTCGAACCCACCGGGAAACTGAGCGTCAAGAAGAAGAGCGCGGGCGACTCGGGGGCGTCGGGGGAAACGAAAACCCCCGGCGATGGCGCCGGGGGAATCCCTCCACATTAGGATCAGACGCTGCGGTGGCTGACCGGGTTCTCCTTCGGGTCAGGCTTAGCCGGAGGCGTGGTGGCCTGCGCGATGACCGGGTGACGGGCCGCGACGCCCTGGCCGCCGACCGAGACGTCGGCCATGACGGCCTCCCGGTGCGACCATTGCCGCAGGCTCTGCCCGGCCCGCAGTGCCGCCACGAGTTCAAGGGCCGTGTCGGGGGCCATCCGGCTGAGAACGGTGATGGCCGTGCCGGCCGCGACCATCGTGACCATGAAGACCAGCGCGTAGAAGAAATCGCTCGCCTGGATGGCCAGTGTGCCGAAGAACTGCGTGACCACGAAGACAAGGGAGATGACCAGGGACAACGCGGCGCCGCGGATGGCCGCGTTGCGGGACGAGAGCCTGGACCTCCAGGCCGCCAGCCCCTCCGCCAGTTGTCCGACGATGAAGGTGAACGGGAAGGTCAGAAGGGTCGCGGTCGGCCAGGAGAAATGCGGTACACTCAGGGTGATCAGAACCCAGGCGGCGATATTGGTGGCGAGAAAGGCGGCGGCGCCGGTCAAGGATGGTACCTCCCTCAGGTGATCGAGCGAATGAGGCGGTGTTTTCGCGGCGATTGCCGGTCTTGGACCATGATTTATCTCCCTGCTATATATGACGTCGGAGAAATGACGTTGTTCCTTTAGTGGGCTTGGGAAGTTTTTCATCGCCGGCGACGCGTCGGCATCATTTCGAAAAACGCTTCTTGAAAAAGAACTTCGAGCGCCGGAAGGTTCTTTACGGCCGGCCCGCGGCGCTAATAAATAGAAAAGCCGCGCGGCCTTGAACCACGCGGCTTCTGTGCGCCCAGCAGGACTCGAACCTGCGCTCCCGGCTCCGGAGGCCGGTGCTCTAATCCACTGAGCTATGGGCGCATCGCTGAATCGCTTTTATATTATACAACAGAAAGTCGTGACACGCAAACGTCTTACGGCGGCCGCGCGCCATGTCGATGAGGTCGTGAACGGGGGTGTGTGGGCTTGCCTGATTCCTGGTTGTCCCGGAGCCGGCCGCAGGGCGATCGCCTGCCTCCCGGCCAACGGCTGACGGCGAAGTTCCCCGTCCTGCACGCGGGCGAGGTGCCGGACGTCGACCCGGCCGACTGGCGATTCGTCGGGCGAGGATTGGTCGAGGAGCCGCTGGAGCTGACCCTCGACGAGTTCAAGGCCCTTCCGGTGCGGGACATGACGGCCGACATCCATTGCGTGACCGGCTGGAGCAAGTTCGAAACGTCCTGGCGCGGGGTCACCGGCCGCGAGGTCGTCCGCCGCTGCCGGCCCAAGACTGAGGCCCGCTACGTCCTGGTCGACGCGCCGGACGGGTGGAGCACCAATCTGCCCCTGTCCGACCTCGACCGCGACGACGTCCTCTTTGCCTGGGAGTATGACGGACGGCCCCTGGAGGCCGTCCATGGCGGACCGCTCCGGCTGGTCGTCCCCCACCTCTACTTCTGGAAGAGCGCCAAGTGGGTCACCGGCCTTGAGTTCCTGGCCGAGGACCGCCCGGGTTACTGGGAGCGCGGCGGCTACCATATGCGTGGGGACCCATGGAAGGAGCAGCGTTACCGCGATGGCCTGGATTAGCCAGCCGACGGTTTCGGCGCGGCGGCGTGCTAGCCTGTCTAGCTGGGCTGATTGCGCGCCGACGCAGCACCGACGCAGTGCCGGCGCGGTCTGATTTGCCAACGCCTTACAGGCATGATATAATAACACGCAGAACCTGTCGCTGCAACTTGAAACAAGGTGTCAGCCGTCCGGCTGACACTTTTATGTTGACGGCAAGACAGAAGAAATCAGAGGTGCACATGTTCACACAGTTCAAGTTCGACCAGATCCTTCTTGACAACGTCAAAAGGCAAGGATATGAGAAGCCGACGCCGATCCAGACGGCCAGCATGCCGCCGGCCCTCGAGGGCCGCGACCTGGTGGCCACGGCCGAGACGGGCAGCGGTAAGACCGCGGCCTTCCTCCTCCCCATCATGCAGAAGCTGATGGCCGAGCCGCGCGGCCGGACCCGCGCGCTCATCCTTTGCCCGACCCGCGAGATCGCCCTGCAGACCAACGAAGAGGCGGGCAAACTCGGTCGCGGGACCGGACTCCGAAGCGTCTCCGTATACGGCGGCGTCGGGTTCGAGCCCCAGACCAAGGCCCTGCGGACCGGCGCCGAGATCGTCGTCGCCACCCCCGGCCGCCTGCTCGACCACATGGGTCGCGGCAACGTCAACTTCAGGGACCTCAGCGTCCTGATCCTCGACGAGGCCGACCGGATGCTCGACATGGGGTTCATGCCCGACATCAAGCGCATCCTGTCCAGCTTGCCGCAGAACCGCCAGACGATGCTCTTCTCGGCGACCATGCCGTCCGAGATCCTGTCGCTGAGCAACCGCTTCATGAAGAACCCGACGCGGGTGTCCGTCGGACGTCCGTCGACCCCGCCGAAGACCATCGATCAGGCCGTCTACGCGGCCGAGCAGCACGAGAAGACGTCGCTGCTCCTGGAGCTCATCCGGACGGAAGACATGGACAGCATCCTCGTCTTCACCCGGACCAAGCACCGGGCTGACCGGCTGGCCAAGCAGCTCTCCCACGCCGGCCTGCGGGCCGCCTGCATCCACGGCGACCGCTCCCAGAACCAGCGGGAGGAGGCCCTTGACGGCTTCAAGCGGGGCCGGTACCGCATCCTCGTGGCGACGGACATCGCCGCCCGCGGCCTGGACATCCAGGGCGTGACCCACGTCATCAATTACGACCTGCCCGCGGTGCCGGAGGACTACATCCACCGCATCGGCCGGACCGCCCGGGCCGGCGCTTCCGGCAAGGCCATCAGCCTGGCAACCCGGGAAGACGGCGAAGCTCTGAGGGACATCGAGATGACCCTCGGGTGCGACCTGCCCCTGTCGAACGCGGCGAGGCCGCGGACGGCTGCGCGGGCTGAGTCGCGGACTGCGCGGCCGGAGTCATACGCGCGCCCGGCGGCTGTGTCGGCGCAGCGGACGCCGCAGCAGCGCGGGCCGCAGCAGAGGGTACCGCAGCAGCGGGCGCAGCAGCAGCGGGCGGCCATTTGGCCGGACCCGAAGCCCGCTTCTCGGCCGGAGCCGAGGTCTACTTCGCGGCCTGAGCCCGTTCGGGCTTCCCGGCCCGAACCGCGGAGGGCTTCCCGGCCCGAGCCCGTTCGGGCTTCCCGGCCCCAACCGCGGAGGGCTTCCCGGCCCGAGCCTCGGAGAGATTCCCGGCCGGCGCCGCGGTCGCCGTCGCGCGACGACCTCCCCGAGTACAGCAACGTGGGAATCCAGATTCATTAAGGCTCAAGCATGACGACGCCCCTTCCGGCGATGGCCGGGAGGGGCGTTTATGCGTCTAGGCTGTTGATGCCTTCCCGGGCCGGGTGAAGGGCTTCTCGATGAGCTGTTGGGCACGCCGCGCAAAGCGGCCATCCGCAGTCAGGAGAAGCCCGTACTGCTCGATGGCCTCGTGACGGCGACCCAGGAGGTCGTACATCTGGCCGAGCCTGAGCGGGATGATCTGGGCGAGGGGAAGCATGCCGAGGACGAGCCTCTCCCGGCCCGCGGCGGCCCCCTCGAAGTCGGCCAGGGCCTTATCGTAATCTCGTGTCATGTAGTGGTAGAGGCCGCGGTAGTAGAGCAGTTCGGCGTCCCCCGGGGCGCGGCTAAGGCCTTGCTCGATCTTTTCGGCCACCCCGGTGAGGTCGACGCTGTCCGGATCAGTGTTGGCCTGAGGGCTTTCAACCTTTTGGAAGATGAAGAGCCGCTCGGAGTCCAGCTGCTCTTCCGGGTCGAGGGTCAATTCCCCGGTCAGGAAGTCCTCGAGCTGGACGAGGTGAACCCAGGGCAGGTCGGCCAGCCGCTCCTCGATGGCATACTTGTGCTCACAACCCGTGACGACTATGGCCCGATGGGCGTCGTGGGCAATGAGGGCTTCGGTGACCAGCCTTGCCATGTGGTCGTTGCGCTTGGCCCAGTGCTTGGTAAGGAGGCCCTCTCTCAGGACCTGCGCCTCCAATTGATGCTCACTGCGAAACCGAGCCTGCACTTCAGGGCTGTTGGCCCCGCGGTATGTGCCGCAGAGTCGCTCGAACGGTTCCCCGTAGATGTCCCGCTCGGCCTTCTCCATCCGTTCCAGGACCGCTCGCCCTTCATCCGTGGCGCGTATCCGCCGCACGGCTTCCTCATAAGCGGAGGTCGAGTCCTCCCACCAGTCGATGCCGGCCACAGAAACGCCGCATCCTTCGGCCCACGGCAAGACGACCTGGGTCATCTCCGGTGGAGAGTAGCCGAACTGCGCCGCGGCCAAGTCATGGGGCCGGATCTCTAGGCAGACCAGGTCCGGGCCATAGGCCTCAAGAAGCTTACGAACATGGGCAAACGTGTAGCCCTCACAAGAGGCGTGTAAGTGGTGGATGGTACCGAGGACGAAGACATCTCTCCGCAAAGGGACCGCCTCCGACTTCATGGCCGTCCGGGTTTGGTGGCCAAGACTTCAACGATGTTCACATGAAGGGTGACGCCGGACCGGTGAGCCATGGCCGGTATGAAACCCTCCTTCGGTTCCAGCTCGCGCGTCGACCTCACGGCATAATGCTGGACGGTCAGGCCGTGCCGCTCGAACAGCCGCCGAAACCCCAGGGGAATGACCGGGTATACGGCCTCCAAGAGAAGGCGCTTGGGTCTTGGAATCCTGGCCCATTCGGCCGCGTCGAACTCCAGGTCCACCGAATACACTTGGCCGCCTGGCTTCAGGACCCGGACGATTTCATTCACCAGCCGGTGATGAAACAGGACGTTGCTGATCCCGCCGCAAGTTGAGACCGCGTCCACCGACTCTGCCGGCAGCGGCATCCTCCGAGCGTTAAAGGCGGCGAAGCTGACCCTCTGCCTTAGACCGTCCTGATTCAGCACCCCTGCCCAATCTTCGAGGATCATGCGGCTAATGTCGTTGACGAGAACCGTGCCCCGGGGCCCGGCCAACAGGATCTTGGGCAGGTTGCCGCCGCCGGGGCCGGCCGCCACCTCCAAGACCAGGCCGTCGGTGGCCGCGAGCTGCGGACCCGGCCATTGAGGCTCAGTGTCGGCCTGATGCCGCTTCCTCTCCTTGCGCCAGTTGGCTTCGACCCATTTGCCAGCCCGGATCTGCTCGCCAAAACGGTCTGGGCGCCGCCGGCGGGTGAAGTCCGGGATGCCGTTGATCACCGGCCAGGATTCGCTGTCACCGATGGCCACCAGCCTTGCCCCGGTGGTGTCCATCGACAGTGGGCGCTTCGTCTTCGGAGACACGAAAATGCCGGGTAGACCCGTTTCCGCCAACGTTTTTCCCTCCTTGACCGCTCAGGGCCGTGGTTTCCCGAAGCTCGGGAAGGATTCGCGTTCTCCTGTGGGTAATCCTCCCAGGGGAGGAATCCGCTGCTATACGTCTGTGGGCCGCCTCCCGTCCGGGGGGCGACTCTTTCTTCTTGAACAAAGGGGCGGCTTCCACGTTCTAGATGGATGGGAAGGAGGTTCAGACGGTGGCGGAGACGGACGAGGCCGAACTGCTGGGCCGAGCCAGACTGGGCGAGCGCTCCGCCTTCGACCGCCTGCAGGAGCGGCTCGAGCCCGGGGTCAGGCGGTTCATTCGCCGCCTCATCGGCAAGGCCGACGCTGAAGACGAAATCGCCCAGGATGCCTTCCTCGCCCTCTATCTGAATCTGGGTCGCGTCTCCCCCGCAACCAACCTTCGCCCTTTCCTGTTCCGGGTCGTCCGCAACCTCTGCTACGACGAACTTCGCCGCAGAGGGCGGTTCAAGTGGGTCCCGCTGGACGACTCCGACCGCGCGGCGGAGTCCGGGTCCGGCATGGACCCCCCGGGGCCCTCCCCGCCGACCTCCGTTCCCGCGCCGGACGATCAAGTCGCGTGGATTGTCCTCTTTGGACAGATCCGCAAGGCCATGGACAAGCTCCCCGAACCGCAAAGGCAGGCCCTCATCCTGTACGCCCTCGAGGACCTGTCGTACGCGGAGGTGGCCGAGGCTCTGGAGACGGACATCGGCACGGTGAAGTCGCGAATCCACTACGCCCGGCTGAGCCTCGAGAGGTTGCTGGGCCCGCACATCCGGGAGGCCCTTGGGCTCTCCCAGAAGGAGGAATCACGATGAATGAAGACGGAGTCCTGCGTTCGCTGATTCGGCTCATTCCCCCCGCCCGGTCGCTGCAGGAGGAGACCGAGAAGAGCCTCCACCTGGAGTTGTATAACGGGGTCGGGGACATGGCCGTCAGGAGCTACCAGGGGCTTCACGCCAGCGTGTCCAAGCTCGCCGCCGATGACCCGTACGTGCAGGGGCTGGCCGTGAAAGCCCCCGATGGGGCTTCCGACAAGGAGAAGGTCTCCCTCGTCCTGCTGGCGGCCAGCCAGCTCCTGGCCTACCTTGAGGGGCAGACCGGCCTGCCCGCGGCGGGAGTTGGGGGGCGCAGCACCTACCAGATCCAAACGGCCCCAAGGATCGAATTCACCGACGTCGAGGGCGTCACCTCGGAAACCCTCGAAAAACTCATTGGGGCGGCCTCGAAGCAGGTCGAGGGGTTCAAGGGAAAGAGCTGATTCCGGACGGTGCGGCCGGCCTCACGTTAGCGCGGGGCCGGCCTTTTTGTCAATGAAGGAAGGCGTCCGGGCGGCGGCGAATGCCGGGAGCATCATCGAGACCGCCGGCTCGCGCCGGCCTGCGCATCGCCGCTTGGGGAGGTTGTCGTCTTGTTGAACGGGGCACCGGTGATCGACTCCCACGTTCACTTCCTGACGGGGGACTTCCTCGCCCATCCCGAGCCGTATTTCTCCTCCGCAGAGGCGGCCCGGTTTCTGACGGGCCAGGTTCTGAGGAACGTGGCGAACATGAATGGCGGGAGGGTCCCGTTGACCGCGGAGTACCTTGACGGCATGGGCGACCGCGGCATTGACGGGGCCGTGGTCTTTGGCTTGGCCGACACAGCCGGCGGCTGCCGTCGCCTGAACGAGGAGCTGGCCGCCCTTTGCGCGACCCATAAAGGGCGGCTTCACGGTCTGGCCTCAGTGCCCCTGCCGGACTCCGGGGCGGCGGTGGTCGAACTGAGGCACGCGGTAAGGGATCTGGGCCTGAAGGGGACCAAGATCTACCCGAGCCTGTCCGGGCTCCCCATGGCAGCCCCCCAGGTCCGCGCCGTCCTGGAGGAGGCCTCGGCGCTGGGGGTGCCCGTGGTCACCGATTGCTCATTCATCTGCTGGCCCGGGAGCGGGAACGGCCCGGGCGGCGGCAACCTCTTGGTGGAACTGTTGAACGCCCCCTGGTTCAGGACCCTCGATGTCCGGGTCGTCGCCGCCCACCTGGGAGGCGGGCTCGTCTTCTTCCGCGACCTCCTCCTCATGTTCGACCCGGGGATGGCCGCCGCTCTCGACCACGTCTGGTTCGACCTGAGCCCCGTGTTCCCTGAGTCCATGTTGCGAGCGGCCCTGGAAGTGGTGCCTCCTCAGCGGCTCCTCTTCGGCTCGGATTTCCCCTTCACTGACGGGCGGGCTAACCTAAGGAACATCGCCGCTCTGGACCTTCCGGCCGATGACAGGGCGGCCATCCTTGGCGGCAACGCCCTGCGGTTGCTCGGTTCGGAAACGGCTGGGCCAAAGGGAGTTCGGCCATGAAGACAAACGCCGCCCGCATCCTCGACGAACTGAAGATCCCTTATGACATCCGCGGATACGAGTGGTCCGAGGACGAACTCGACGCGGTCACCGTGGCCGGGAAGATCGGCCTGCCGCCGGAGCAGGTCTTCAAGACGTTGGTGGCACGGGGCGACCGGACCGGCGTCGTGGTTGCCTCCATTCCGGGGGACACCGAGCTGGACCTGAAGGTTCTGGCCGCGGTCAGCGGTAACAAGAACGTCGAGATGGTGTCGGTCAAGGAACTGCAGGGGTTGACGGGCTACGTCCGGGGCGGGGTCTCACCTCTCGGGATGAAGCGGGCCTTCCCCACCTTCCTCGACGAGACGGCGGAGATCATCGACGTGCTGGCGGTGAGCGCCGGACAGCGCGGGACGCAGCTTGTGCTGGCGGGCTCGGACCTGATTCGGGCGACCGGAGCGACCCTGGCGGCGCTGGGGCGTTGACGGGATAAATGGGCTGTGGTAACCTTGGTAGGCGCCCGGAAGCTGGGGCGACAGCATCAAGGAGGTTACCTATGCTTCGTAAAGGAACGGTGGCCTGGGTAACGGGCTCGAGCCGCGGAATCGGCCGGGCCATCGCCCTGGAACTTGCCCGTCAGGGCGCGGACGTTGCGGTGAACTGCAAATCGTCGGTGGCCGAGGGCGAAGCCGTGGTCCGCGAGATAGGCCAGATGGGGCGACGGGCCGTCCTCGCCGTGGGCGACACGCGCGTGCCGGCCGACGTGGAACGGATGGCCGGCGAGATCCGGCGGTCCCTCGGCCCGGTCGCCCTATTGGTCAACAACGCCGTCTTCGCCCTCCAGAAGCAGTTCCTGGACTTCACCGTGGACGAATGGCGATCCCAGTTGGACTACAAGGCCTTTGGCTATTTCCTGACCGCCCGGGCCGTCATTCCCGGGATGTTGGAGCGGGGCTCCGGTGTCATCATCAACGTCCTCTCCACCGTCGGGGAGCGGGGCGGCATCGGGGAGATCGGCTATGCCGTAACGAATGGCGGGGCCATGGCCCTGACGCGGGGGCTGGCCTCCGAATTCGGGACAAGGGGCATCCGCATCAACGGGGTCATGGCCAACTGGGCGGAGAACGCGTTTCACGCGGATAGGCCAGATGAAGCCCGATGGCTCCCCCGCTTCGCCCTCGGCCGTGTGACCCGCCTGGAGGAGATGGCGAAGACGGTCGCCTTTCTCGCTTCGGACGACGCGTCAGGGATCACCGGAGCCATCATCCCGGTGGATGCGGGGTTCCTGTTGACCTGAGCCTTGCCGCGTGCTGCGTCAGGGATCGTGTGCAATCAAAAGAGGCGCCGGCGACGGACAACCGCGGGCGCCTCATCGTTTATCCGAGGGTCCTCGACACCGCCACTTCGGCGGCCTTCTCCGCCGCCCCCTTATCCCTCTCCCCCGCCCCTACCCCTTCCCGCCCTGGAGGGCGGTCGGGTCGCCGGCGGCCTGGGCCCGGCTTAAGCGGGCGTACAAACCGCCCTTGGCCAACAGCTCGCGGTGCGTCCCCATCTCGATGATCCGGCCGTCCTCGAGGACGATGATCTTGTCGGCGTTCTGCACGGTCGATAGGCGGTGGGCGATGACGACCGTGGTCCGATCCTTGATCAGCCGCTCGAGGGCCTCCTGGATGAGGGCCTCGGTCTCGGTGTCCACCGATGACGTGGCCTCGTCGAGGATGAGGATGGGCGAGTCCTTGAGGACCGCGCGGGCGATGGACAGGCGCTGCTTCTGGCCGCCCGAGAGCTTCAGGCCGCGCTCGCCGATCTGGGTGTCGTAGCCGTCGGGCAGGTCCTTTATGAACTCGTCGGCGTTGGCCGTGCGGGCCGCCGCCAGGACCTCCTCGTCGCTGGCCCCGGGCCGCCCGTAGAGGATGTTCTCCCGGACCGTCCCGTTGAAGAGGAAGACGTCTTGGAGGACCATGCCGATGTGGGAGCGCAACGACTGAAGCGTCAGCCGGCGGACGTCGTGCCCGTCGACGAGGACGGCGCCCCGTTGCGGGTCGTAGAAGCGCGGGATGAGGCTGGCGATGGTCGTCTTGCCGACGCCGGTCGGGCCGACCAGGGCGATCATCTCGCCCGGCTTGGCTTCGAAAGAGATGCCTTCGAGGACCGGCTGCCCGTCGACGTAGTGGAAATAGACGTCGCGGAACTCGATATGGCCGCCGCAGCGCTTGAGGGCGACGGCGTCCGGGGCCTCCTGGACCTCGGACTCGGTGTCGAGGACCTCGAAGACACGCTCGGCCCCGGCGACGGCCTGCTGCAAGCTCTCGTTGAGCCGGCTGAGGGTGCTTACGGGTTGGTAGAAGAGGCTCAGGTAGAGGACGAAGGCGACCAGGTCGGCGATGGGGATGCGGTTGTCGAGGATGAAGCGGCCGCCCAGCCAGACGACCATGACCGTGCCCAGGCCGGCCAGGAAGTCGGCCATCGGGTTGAAGATCGAGCTGAGCTTGATGGCGTGGGTGATCACCCGCGAGTAGACCCTGGCCTGCTCAGCCACCCGGCCGGACTCGCGCTCCTCCTGGGTGAAGGCCTGGATCTCCTTCATCCCGGAGAGGTTGTCCTGGACAACGGCGTTCAGCGAGGCCAGGGTCTGCTGAGCCTGGCGGAAGGCGGGGCGGACGCGGCGGGTGTACTCGGCGACGACCCAGACCAGGAAGGGCATGGGGATGAGGGTCAGGGCGGCCAGCCGCCAATTGATGGCGAAGAGGATGATGGCCACGCCGATGAGCATGAAGAGGTTGACCGTCATGTCCGGCAGGACGTGGGCGATGAGGGCCTCGAAGGTAGCCGTATCATTGATGGTCCGGGACATCAGTTGCCCGGTCTGCTTGTCCTGGTAGTACTTGAGCGAGAGCTTCTGCAGGTGGTTGTAGACGCGGGAGCGGAAGTCGGCGACGACGCCCCAGCCGGCGATGTGGGTCATCCAGTTGCTCATGAACTGCAGCAGGCCGCGGGCGGCGAAGGTCAGAACGACGGCCAGGGCCAGCCAGTTGATGGTGCGGATGCGGGCCGCGTGGTCCTCCGTGCCGGTCGTCACGACCGCGATGAGCTGGCGGATGATCCACGGGCTGACCAGGTTGAAGCTGATCACCCCAGCCGTGCTCAGGGCGGCGATGATGACGTACTTGCGGTATGGTTTGGCGTGACGGATGAGGCGAAAGGCTTCTCTCAAGGACGGCGTGACCCCCGTTCGGTTTTTTCTGTAGGCGAACCATCTACGGGGCTTCGACGCCGCCGGGGACGCCTCCTGCTTTGGTAGCGGGCGCGGTCCGGGCAGGTATGGGTAGCTGGGCGTCGAAGAGACAATGGATGCGGCCACCACGGTGCATACAGCGGACGGGGAGGCGTTCAGTTGGGGAATCTCGTTGAGCCGACCGGGAAAAAAGCCGCCGCTACCACGGGCCGGCGATTCCTGCTCATCGGTGGGATCGTCCTGGCCGGCATTCTTGTGGCTTTGCTCGCTTGGTGGTGGTCGGGCAGCCGTTGGGTCCATATCGGGCCCCTGCAATGGGGCGCTGACAGCGCGCCGATCTCATACCAGTTGGTCTTCAATCGGCCCGACGAGCCGGGGCCGACGGAACTGAGGACCAAGTACGACCTGGAGCAGTTGGTGGCCTCGGCCTCGGACGATACCGCGAAGCTGGTCGCCCTGACCGGGTGGGCCCACACGCGCTGGAAGCACAATGGTTCGAACCAGCCGAGCAACCCCGACCCGCTGACCATCCTGAAGGAAGCCAGCCAGGGCAAGCGCTTCCGCTGCGTCGAATATGGCGAGGTGATCACCGGGGCGGCCCAGGCCCTGGGGATGCCGGCCAGGGTGCTCGGTATCAAGACCAGCGACGCGGCCACCCGGAGGGTCGGGGCCGGCCACGTGGTCTCCGAGGTCTGGCTGGCCGACCGCGGCAAGTGGGCCTTCGCCGACGGGCAGTTCGGCTACGTGCCCATGCTGAACGGCGTACCGCTGAACGCGGTCGAGTTCCAGTGGGCCATCGCCACCGCGGATCCGGGCCTGACCCTGGCCTCGGCGGAGGGACCGGTCGTCGATAAGGCCCGTCTGTACTATCTCAAATGGGTCTCCCCCTACCTCTACTACTTCGACTTTGTCTATGACCAGCGGCAGTTCAAGGATGGTGCCGCGGGGACGTCCACCGGAAGCACGGCCCCCGGGACCACGGGTAGTAACGTGACCGCCAACCGGCTCGAACTCGTCCCCAAGGGTGCCCCGAACCTGACCGTGTTCCAACGGACCATGACCTTCTCGGCGACCTACACGTCGGACCCGGCGGTGTTCTACAGGCCGCCGGAGGGACACTGAGCTGAATACTTGGATTGCCTCGTCCAAGGTGTTATACTGTGCGTAGAACACGCGAGAGGGGGCAGTCCGGTTGGCTGCCAAGAAACTAACCGCACTGCGGCTGCCCGAAAAGCTCCTGGCCGAAATCGATGCCTTCGTCGGCCCCGGCAAACGCAGCGAATTCATAGCTCGGGCCGCGGAGCGGGCTCTACTTCAGCTCAAGCAGGAAAAGGCCCTGAAGACTTACGCAGGCATCTGGTCCGAGGCTGATTACCCTGAATTCGCCACACCCGGCGATACGGAAAGATGGGTTAGGCAAGTGCGGGAGGGCAGCGAGGAAAGGGTGCGGCGACCGAATGGGGGTCGCCAGGATGAGAAGTGAAGGTGTGCCCAAGGGATTCCTCTTGGACACCACAGCTCTTGTGGACTTCCTCCGCGGGCAGGTGGAGACCCGTGTTCTGCTCGACCGCCTGAGGGAGAAGGCTCCACTCGCCGCCTGTCCCATCACGGCCGCCGAAGTCTATGCCGGCGTGCGGGAGGAAGAGCTTCAAGAGGTCGATTCCCTTCTCGCCGTGCTTGCCTTCTACCCGATCACTGGCGAAGCTTCGAGAATGGCAGGCCGCTGGCGGCGGTTCTATGCCCGGAAGGGCATCACCCTGAACCTATCGGACGCCCTCATCGCCGCGGTCGCCGTGGAGAACGGGCTGACCCTCGTGACAAGGAACCGCCGGCACTACCCGATGGATGAGCTTCGCATCATCGTTCACTAGATAGACGTCCGAATGGCCGAACGCCCTCCCCAGGGGAGGGCGTTCGACGTTAGCCGGGCTAGGTTATCCTTTTCCTCAGCAGGTTGCGGGGCGTCCTGCCCTGCCAGATTGCTACGAGGAGAAGACTGCTGAGGGTGCCAACCGCGAGCGCGGGCCCGGCCCCCCTGGCCACCGCGCCGGGGAGAGCCTGAGCCACTTGCTCAGGCAACAGGTAAGAGCCGGCGGATGAAGCGAGGAAAGCGATGACGATACCGGCGGTAGTCAGGGCGAGAGCTTCGGCCAGGTAGGCAGCCCCGACAACCCAGCCCGGGAGCCCCAGCGCCCGCAACAACCCGGATTGCCCTTCCCTCTCGATCATGGAAAGCCCCACCGAGTTCGCGATGCCAAGGCCGGCGATGACCAGAATCAGCGTGACCAGATTCGCTTCGAGTTGCTCGGTCGTGCTCTTTGCAGCTACGGAGGAGGATTGCATGGATTCCAGAGGTGAGACCGCGGCGCCTGTCTGTCTGGCGAACCGCGCGGTCCAGTCAATCACCGACGTTCCCGGTTTCAGCCCTACCAGGAACCTCACTTCGGCGTCTTTCGGAAAGGCGGTCGGGGCCATGGGAATTAGGATCATCGGCCATAGGTCGTCATCCGATATCGCCGATACGGTCAGGTCAAGGGCGGTGGAGCCGGTCGCACTGGGTTCGAAGGGCGAAAAGCGCGAGCCGGCGACCAGGCCGGCCGAATCCGATAGGGAGCGCGGCACTATGGCACCGCCATCGGGACGTTCGCTCCCCGGCTCAAGGGCAGGAGCCACCAGCCTCGAGCTGGCGGAATACCGCAGGAGCTTGACCGCGGTTGTGCCGACGAATCCATCAGAAATGACGACCCTCTCCGCGGCCAGGACGGAAGCCGATGGCGACAGCGCGCCTTCGGTTTTGGCCACGTCGCCCTTCGGGGCGACGATGACCAGTCTGGGCTGCCCGGGCAGGTAGAGGCTCTCTGAAACGATGCTCCGGCCGTAAGCCATAAAGAGGCCATTGATCACCAGGGCCGCCGCGACAGTCAGGATCGTGAATGCGCTCCTCCCACGGCTTATGAGGCAGTTCCGCAGGACCAGCCTAGCCCACATGACTGAGCCCTCCGTCGAGCAGGGCACCGTCCTTCAAGGCCAGATTCACGTCGGCCCGCCCGGCGAGTTCAAGGTTGTGAGTGGCGACCACGCAGGAACTGCCATTGGTGCGGCACAGTTCAAGGAGAAGGTCGGTGACCACCGCTCCGTTGGCGCTGTCCAGATCGCCCGTGGGCTCATCGGCCAGCAACAGCGAGGGACGGGAAACGAGGGCCCGGGCAATGGCCACCCGCTGTTCCTCGCCGCCTGAGAGCTGAGCGGGGCGATGGCTCCGCCGCTCAGACATCCCGACGCGTTCCAATAACTCGTCTGTCCTTAGGCGCGCCTGGCGCCAAGGCAATCCGGAGATGCGGGCGGATAACAGAACGTTCTCAAAGGCGCTGAGGGCCGGCAGGAGGTTAAAGGATTGGAAGATGAAGGCGATCTCTTTTCGCCGGAGCACCCCCAGTTGCGTTTCGGTCATGGCGCCATAGGCCTTCCCCGCGAAGGTGATCTCCCCGGAGGTCGGCCGGTCGAGTCCGCCGAGCACGCCCAGAAGGGTCGACTTGCCTGAGCCGGAGTAGCCCGTGACCGCGATGACCTGACCGGGAAGGACCGACAGCGAAACGTCCCGGAGGGCGTCAATCGTCCGGCCGCCAAGCCGGTAGACCTTCGCCAGGTGACTTGCTTCCAACAGGGCGCCCTCAGTCATTCCTCATCACCTCCAGCACCGAGTATCGGGTGGCCCAGACCGTTGGCAGAGCGATGGACAGCAACGTCACTGCCATGGCCAGGGCCACCACATAGAGGAAAGTGTTCAGGGAGAACACCATCCCGAACTGTCCAAAGGCCGATCCCAGGAAAGAGCCGAGAAGGTATCCGCCCAAAGTGCCGAGGCCCGTGGCCGAGAGGGCTTCGACCATGAAGACAGCGACGATAGCCTTTGGCCCGATGCCGATGGCCTTCATCAGGGCCACTTCCCGCCGTCTCAGCCTGATGACCGTCAGCAGCGTGTTGACGACGGCCAGGCAGCCGACGACCAAAGCCAGGCTGATGATGGTCACCGCGGCCCTCTGGAGCTTGGCGCTTTCCACGTCGATGGTCTCGAGAATCTGAGCGGTGGTCAGTACGGTGAACTCCGGAGCCGCCCTCCTGACCCGTTCGGCAACCCGGTCGACGGCGGCTGGGTCATCCACTTTGACGCCGAGCCAGAGAACCTCATCCGTGCCGACCGCTTTCTGAAGGAAACTCAGCGGGACGTAGGGCAGGTCGTTGCCGATTCGCTCGGCGGTTGTCCCGATGATTTCAAGTTCATAATCCGTTCCTCGCGCAAGGTCGGTGGTGAATTCCCGGCCGTCGATGGCAGCCGGAATGCGCATCCGAACGGCAGATAGACCCGAGAAGAACTGTTCGCCTCGGGGGACCACGACCCTGGGCAAGCCCTCATCGTCTTCGCTCAACAAGCGGCCGGTATAGAGCGTGGGAAGGAATCGATTGTCGATTGGGGACCGCCCCAGGAGGGTGACCATCGCCCCTTGTTTCTGGCCGTAGGGGTAGGCGTAGGTCGTGATGAGAAGGTTCCGCGTCACCCTCAGGTCCGGAAGTTCCCTCAGGAGTTCCTGGGGGTCGAAGACCTTGAGCGCGGGAAGGTCGGCGAACACTCCTCCTGGCCTGGCGGACAGGTCCAACGCCCCCGACATCACCATGATGTCGCCGCCCGCGAACTGCGTGATCGGTCTGGCCCCGACCCTCCTGAGCATGGAGACGCCGGTCAGGGTGGTCGATACGAGCAGGACCGCCAAGCCGACGCCGCCGATCGCGAGCAGGTACCTCGCGGCGTTCAAGCGGATGTTCCGCCTCCAGAGAAGGAAAAGCAAAGCATCACCGCCCTTCTGCCAAGCCGTGAAGACAAAAACCCGCCACAAGAGCGGGTTTTCTGGTATTTACCACCTTTTGGCTTACGTATTCTCCTATCTCACGGGTTCTCCTCTCTCCCATGGTCTCAACCGTTCGCCAGGTTTCGACAACTGGTGGCCCGAGGCAGCGCTTCCCCCCAGGTAGTTCTGAACGATATCGTCGCGGTGGAGGAAATCCTCCGCTGCCCCGGATGCCACGACCCCCCCGACCTCAAGGATGTAGACGCGGTCGGCGACCTGCAGGGCGGCCGCGTTCTGCTCCGCCAGGACCACCGTCACGCCTTCGCGGTTGATGGCCGCCACCGCCCGCAGGGTGGCTTCGGCAAGCTTCGGGGCGAGGCCCATGGTCGGCTCGTCGAGCAGGAGCAGGCGTGGCCCCGGCATCAGCGCCCGGCCGATGGCCAGCATCTGCTGTTCGCCCCCGGAGAGCGACCCAGCGAGCTGTAAACGCCGTTCGCGTAGCCGCGGGAAGAGCCCATAGACATGGTCGAAACGGGCGGCCCGTTCTCCGGAATTCAGACGTTGTCCGCCGACCATCAGTTCGAGGTTCTCCTCCACCGACATCCGCCCGAAAATGCGCCGCCCTTCGAGGACCACGGCCGCACCGCGGGCGACGATATGCGAGGTGGCGAGCCGGCTCACGTCTTCGTCGTTGAGGAGGACGCGACCGCCGGTCAGGTCGGTGGCTCCGAGGATGGTCTTGAGCAAGGTCGACTTGCCGGACCCGTTGGCGCCCAGGAGGCAGACCACCTCACCGGGAGAGGCCTGCAGGTCCACCGACCTCAGGATAGGCAGCCCGTTGTAGCCGGCCGAGACGCCCTCCAGCCTCAGGCGGGCTCCCCCGCCACCCACTGTGTTCCTTCGCTCGCCCCCAGCCTGCGGGCGGGAGTCGCCCGTCAGGGTGTCGCCGAGATAAGCATCGACGACGGCCGGGTCGGACCGGACCTCGTCCGGCGTGCCCTCGGCCAACGTCCGGCCGCGGTCGAGGACGACGATGCGGTCGCAGAGGCCCATCACCATCGACATCCGGTGCTCGACGAGCAGGATGGCCCGCCCGGCGGCCCGGAGTTCGGACAGTCGGCCCATGAGCTCTTCGGCCTCGGCCGGGTTCATCCCGGCCGCTGGTTCGTCCAGGAGCAGCAGCGACGGGTCGCCGGCCAGGGCCCTGGCGATCTCCAGCCGTCGCCGATCGGCGTAGGTCAGGCGGGAGATGTCGGCGTCACCGGCGCTGTCCGTAGCCCCATCCGCGGCCAGGTCCGGGGCGACAACAGCCAGGGCCGAACGAGCGCGGGCGAAGACCCGGGCTTCGGTGGCCGCCGCCCGGCGCGGGTTGAGGAGGACGCCGATAGGGCCAAGCCGCATGCCGTCACGGGCAGCGGCCGCGCGGCTGCCGATCACCGTGTGGGCACCGACGGCCGCGTGAGCACCGACGGCCACGTTCTCGATGGGGCTGAGCCCCGGGAAGAGGCGGATGGCTTGAAAGGTCCGGCCGAGACCGCGCCGAGCCACGGCTTGCGGGCTCAGGCCGGTGACGTCCGTCCCGTGCAGGAGGATGCGGCCGGACGTCGGCCGGATGAGGCCGGAGATGGCGTTGAAGACGGTCGTCTTCCCCGCCCCGTTGGGACCGATGAGCCCGACGATCTCGCCGGCGCGGACAGTCAGATTGACCCCGTCGACGGCGGTCAGGCCGCCGAAGGTGACCGATAGGTCGCGTACTACGAGGGCCGGGGCAACACCGGTGAGATACTCGGCTGCGCGAGCGTCGGCGGGAGCGGGGCCCGGGGCTGTCGCTTCACCGCGCGAAAGTCGCCCGCCACCCAGACCCACGCGTGGCGGGAAGAGACCCTGCGGCCGCAGGCGGACCAGGGCGACGAGGAGGAAGCCGTAGATGAGCAGGCGGTAGACCGCGTATTCGCGGAGGAACTCCGGGAGGAGGACAACGACGGCCGCCCCGACCACGACCCCGGGCAGGTTGCCCAGACCACCGAGGATGATCAGGCAGTAGACGTCGATGACCGCGTTGAGCCCGAAGTTCTCCGGGAACACGGAGGCCTGCCAGCCGGCAAAGAGGACCCCGGCGGCGGCCGCCAGGCAGGCCCCGAAGACGTAGGCGCCGAGCTTGAAACGCGGTAGGTCGACGCCGGAACTGGCCGCCGCCAGCGGGTCGTCGCGAAGGGCGACCCAGGCGCGCCCGATGTAGGAACGGACGAGCCGAGTGGCAACCAGGCCGCCCACGGCGATGACCGCCAGCAAGAGATAGTAGAACCCGGTCAGGTCGCCGATGACCGGCCCCCCGTGGATGAACGGCAGGAGCCGGAACGGGTCGAGACGGACGATGCCGTTGGGCCCGTTGGTCAGGTTGACCGGGCGGTCGAGGTTCAGGAGGAGCAGCCGGATGATCTGGCCGAAACTCAGGGTGGCGATGGCCAGGTAGTCGCCGTAGAGCCGAAGGGCCGAGAAGCCGAGGACGGCGGCCAGGGCGGCGGCGGCGACCAGGGCGATGACGAAGACGGCCGGGAACGACAGGTGGAGGCCCAGCTGCGGTGAGGCCAGGAGGGCGTAGGCATAGGCCCCCAGGGCGTAGAAGGCCACGTTGCCCAGGTCGAGCAGGCCGGCCAGCCCGGCGACCACGTTGAGGCCCAGCCCCAGGAGGACGTAGATGCCGATGAGGGCGGCCAGGCGCAGCCAGTACTGGTCGGTGATCAGCACGGGGAGCAGGAGCACGGCGAGGGCCAGAGCGGCCAGGCCGCCGACGCGCACAGCCGGGCGCCGGGTGAAGCCGGCTGGAGTTCTGAGTGAGCGGCCCATCAGCTCTCCCCCCTACGCCCTGGTCGTGGCCACCCGACCGAACAGGCCGGCCGGCTTGACCAGGAGCACCAGGATGAGGACGCCGAAGGTGATGACATCGCGGTAGACCGGGGAGATGTAGGTCACGCCCAGGCTCTCGACGACGCCCAGGACGAGGCCGCCGATGGCCGCCCCGCGAAGGTCGCCGATGCCGCCGAGGACGGCCGCGGTGAAGGCCTTCATCCCGGCCCCGAAGCCCATGAAGAAGTCCACCTGAGTATAGTAGACGCCGACGAGCACGCCGCCCGCGCCGGCCAGGGCGGACCCGAGGAAGAAGACGGTGGCCACGACGCGGTCGGGGTCGAGGCCGCAGAAGGCCGCCGCTTCGCGATCCTCGGCCGTGGCCCGCATCGCCCGGCCCATCGGGGTCTTGCGGACGAGCCACTCGAGCCCGACCATCAGGACCAGCGAGGCCACGAGCATCAGCAGGCGCGGCCCGGACAGGACCACCCCGCCGAGGGATAGGGACCAGGACAGGTTGAGGGCGGCCCCGGCCGGGTAGACCTTCGGCCGCGTGCCGAAGACGAGCATGGCCGCGTTCTCGAGGATGATGGAGACGCCGAGGGCGCTGATCAGCGGGGCCAGGCGCGAAGCCCGCCGCAGCGGCCGGTAGGCGAAGCGCTCGATGGCCAGGCCGAGGAAGCCCGACCCGACGGCGGCGGCCACGAGCATCAGGGCCAGGAGGGCGGGCCCGGTGAACAGCCCGAGCCCGAGCCCGCCCGCGCCCGTCCCCGCGCCACCGGCGGCGGCCCCGGCGGCCAGGAGCGCCGCCAGGCCCCAACCGATGTAGGCCCCGACCATGAACACGTCGCCGTGAGCGAAGTTGAGCATCCCGAGGACGCCGTAGACCATCGAGTAGCCGAGGGCGATGAGGGAGTATAGGCTGCCGACGGTCAGCCCGTTGAGGACGGCCTGCAGGAAGGTCGTCAGCGCGGAGGTCGCGGCCCCGGAAGAAGCGCCCATCTTACTCCCCCGCCCTCCCGACGAGGACGAAGTCCCCGCTCTTGACCTGGAAGATGAAGATGCTCCCGCCAGTCATGTCGCCGTGGTCGTCGAAGCCGATGGGCGCGCCGAGGATGCCGACGTAGCCCTTGGTCCCGTGGACGCCCGCCAGGACGTCGGCCCGGGTCACCTTGCCGTCATGGGCCGCCGCCGCGTCGGCGATGCCCTTGAGGAGGATGTTGGTGGCCTCGTAGCTCTGCCCGGCGAAGATGCTCATCCCGCCGTACTTGGCCTCGAAGCGGGCCACGAAGTCCTTGGCCGCGGGGACGTCCTTGAGGGACGGCGTGATGCTGGTGACGTAGGCCCCTTCGAGGGCCGGCCCGCCCGCCTTGGCGAACTGGTCGCGCTCGTAAAGCCCGTCGCCGCCCATGATTCCGGCGGTGATGCCGGCCGCCCGCATCTGCTTGGCGATCATCGCCCCCTGGGCCGGGTCGGGGAGAGCCAGGAAGACGAGGTCGGCGCCGGAGGCCTTGACCCGGCCGAGGATGGGCGAGAATTCCTTGTCGTCGGACGTCACCTGGCCGCGGGTCACGCTGGACAGGCCGAGCTTCGGCAGGGTCGCCGCGACCTGGTCGGCCAGGCCCTGACCATAGGTACTCTTATCGTCGATGATGAAGACCTTCTTGGCCTTGATCTGCTCGGCGATGAAGCGGGCCGCCGCCGGCCCCTGCTGGTCGTCGCGCGGGCAGACCCGGTGCATGACCTTGTAGCCGCTCTCGGTCAGGGCCGTGTTGGTCGCCGACTGGGAGATGATGACCAGACCGGCCTTTTCGTAGATGGGTAGAGCGGCGTTGACGGTGCCGCTGTTCATCGGGCCGATGACCCCGACCAAGGACTTGTCGGCGGCCAGCTTCTCCGCGGCCACCGTGGCCTTGGCCGGCTCGGCGCCGTCATCGGCGACGACCACCTTGACCTTGACCCCCTTGAGCTTGCCGGAGGCGTTGAACTCGTCGACGGCCATCTTAATGGCGTTCAGCGAGTCGAGGCCGATCTTGGACAGCGACCCGGTGAACGGGCCGGCCGCCCCGATCTTGATCGTCCCCTGGCCGCTCGAGCAGCCAGCCAGAGCGGCCGGGACGGCCAGGGCCAGAGCGGTGATGAGGATGAGCGACAGCGCTTTCTTGACGGACATTGGAACCCCTCCCTGTTTGGCCCGCGCGTCGCGGATCGCGCCCGCGGGCTACTTGTGGACCTGTTGGTCCGAGAGGAGCGGGGGCTGCGGGCCGGAAGCCCATCGGCGGAAAACAAAAAGCCTCCGTCCCTAAAAAGGGGACGGAGGCTTGCTTCCGCGGTGCCACCCCGATTGGCGTCCAAAGAACAGACGCCCTCTCGTCACGGGTACCAACATACCCGCTCCCGGTTAACGGCCGGAGCTCCGGCTACCCCTGATGGCTCGGCGACGCGTTCCGCGGACGCGGTCTCGGCGCGAGGTCCATTCGGGTTGCGGCTCACGGGCCCATTCGACTCGCTCGCTCGGACCGGTCTCCCACTGTCACCGGCTCGCTTGGCGGAGCTACCGCGGGTCTACTCTCCCCGTTCATCGCTCTTGTCTGCTGTTGGCAGTAATAATACCCCAGAGCCCGGACGGCTGTCAAGCGTGAGTCGTAGATTTGTCGTGAGTCGTAGATTTGTGAGTCGTAGATTCTTCCGAGAGCAGCCTGGCGATGGCCTGGACGGCCAGCTCATAGGCGTTTGCGCCGAGCCCGGCGATGAATCCGGTCGCCGCCTTGGCGGTCACCGACCGGCGCCTGAACGGCTCGCGGGCGAAGATGTTCGACAGGTGGACCTCGATGACCGGCGCGGCGCAGGCGGCCACGGCGTCCAGCAGGGCGATGGAGTAGTGGGTGTAGGCCCCCGGGTTGAAGATGATCCCGACGAAGCCCTCCTCGTCGGCGTGGTTCAGGGCGGCGACGAGTTCCCCTTCCCCGTCGTGCTGGCGGAAGTCGCAATCGAACCCCAGGAGGTCGGCCTGAGCCTCGACGCGGGCGTTGAGTTCGGACAGGGTCAGGCGCCCGTAGACGCCCGGCTCGCGGCGCCCGAGGATGCCCAGGTTCGGTCCGTTGAGGACGAGCAGTTTCGGTCTTGGCACGGATCACTGCACCTCGATTCGGTTGGCTTCTTCACAGGCGCTGAGGACTTCCTCCGGGTCGACCGCGCGCCCGAGTTCGACGACGCCGGGCTCGCGCGGCAGGACCATGCGGACGATCCCCGCGCGGTTCTTCTTGTCGGCGGTGAGGCGGCGGATGAACTCGGCCCGATTCATGCGGGCGAAGGCCGCGCGCCCGGGGGCGAGGGTCAGGTCGAGGGCGCGGTAGAGCCTCAGGAGACGGTCGAGGGCCGCGGGGCGGGCGAGCCCGGTCCGGACGGCGAGGACCGCTGAGACAGCGAGCCCGAAGGCCACGGCGTCCCCGTGGTTGGGGCGCGCGCCATCGTAGGCCTCGATGGCGTGGCCGGCGGTGTGCCCGAGATTAAGCCGGGCGCGGTCGCCGGCCTCGCGGGGGTCGCCGGCGACGACCGCGACCTTGGCCCGCGCGCAGGCGGCGGCCAGGCGGGCCAGCGGGGCGGGCTCCCGGCGGAGCAGCGCGGCGGCTTCGTCCTCGAGGAGGCCGAGGATCGCCGGGTCGCAGGCCAGACCGGTCTTGACCGCTTCGACGAGCCCCTGGCGGAACTCCTCGTCGGGCAGGCACAGCAGCGGCTCGACGGCGGCGAAGACGCCGATGGGCTCATGGAAAGCGCCGGCCAGGTTCTTGACCCCGCCGACGTTGACGGCGGTCTTCCCGCCGATGGCGCTGTCAACCTGGGCCAGAAGCGTGGTCGGGACCTGGAGCACGGGCACGCCGCGCATGTAGGTCGCGGCCGCAAAGCCGGCCAGGTCGCCGACGACCCCGCCGCCCAGGGCCACGACCAGCCCATCGCGGCCGAGGCCGGCTTCAGCCATGGCCGCGTGGATCGCCTCGACCTGGGCGAAGGACTTGGCGGCCTCGCCCGGCGGGAGCATGACGTCGACGGCTGCCCGGTGGCCGAAGAGGGCGGCCGTATGGGCGTCGGCGACGGTGAAGGTGGCCTGGCGACCGCACCCGGCGATGAAGGGGGGCAGGTCGTTGAGGTCGCCGCCGACGACCACGTCGTAGGTCGGGGCGTTGACGACGGAGCGCGGGGCGCCGTCGCGGGAGGCGGCGTTGAGGCCGGCTCCCGTGGCCCAGTCGACGAGGCGGTCCGCTACTTCATCCAACGAAAGCGACGTGGTGTCGAGGGTCCAGTCGCCGGCGGCATAGACCGCCTGACGTTCGGTCATGAGGGCCTTGATCCGGTCCAGGGGCGCTTGGCCGGACAAGAGCGGCCGTCCGGCCCCTGGGTCGGAATCCGCCGAACTCGCCGCCAGGCGGCCGGCGACGCGTTCCGCGGTCGCCGTCAGCGTGACCACGAGGGAACGCTCGGCCAGGGCCCGGCGGTTGGCCGGGTCGAGGAAGGTGCCGCCGCCGGTGGCGATGACGACCCTCCGCAGGCCGGCCGCCCAACGCACGGCCTCGCGCTCGACGGCCCGGAAGCCCGCCTCCCCGACCTCCGCGAAGATGGCGGCCACGGACTTGCCGTGGGTCGTCTCGATGAGCCGGTCCAGATCGAGGAAGGGCAGGCTGAGACGCCTGGCGACGATGGCCCCAGCGCGGGTCTTGCCGGTGCCCATGAAGCCGGTGATGACCAGGCGTTCGGGGGCCGCGTGGCCGGCGACACGGCCGTCCGCGGGCGGTGCTGCGCTCATCGGCGGCCGTCCTCCTTTCCGCTCCCGCGGGCTCCGTACCCGCGGGCGGCGATCTCCCGGAGGTAGGCTTCGTAGGCCCCGGTGGTCTGGGCCAGGCTGTCCCCGCCGAACTTCTCGAGCCAGGCCCGGGCGAGTTCGAAGGCCACGGCGGCCCGCCCGACCACGGAGGCCGCCGGGACGGCGCAGGCGTCGCCCCGTTCCTTGAGGGCCGGAGCGGGTTCCATGGTCGAGAGGTCCACCGAACGAAGGGGCCGACTGAGGGTCGGGATGGGCTTCATGGCCGCGCTGACGATGAGTGGCTCACCGTTGGTCATCCCGCCCTCGAGGCCCCCGGCGTGGTTGGAGGATCGCCGCAGGTCGGGCTCGATCTCATCGTGGACGGCCGAACCGGGCCGGTCGGCGAGGGCGAACCCGTCGCCGATCTCGACCCCCTTGATGGCGGGGATGCTCATCAGGGCGGCGGCGAGGCGTCCGTCAAGGCGCCGGTCGGCCTGGACGTGGCTGCCGAGCCCCGGCGGCAGGCCGAGAGCCGTGACGCGGAAGGTCCCACCGAGGGTGTCCCCGCGCCGCGCCGCTTCTTCGATGGCTTCGATCATGGCCCGTCCCGTCGCCGGGTCCGGGCAGCCGACCTCGCCAGCCTCGGCCGCCGACCAGGCCTCGGCTTCGTCGACCGGCGCGGTCTCCAGCCTGACCCCACCGATGGCCGTCACGTAGGCCCCGACGCGGACGCCGAAGGCCGACAGCAGGGCCTCGGCCAGGGCGCCGGCGGCCACTCGGGCGGCCGTCTCCCGGGCGCTGGCCCGCTCGATCACATCGCGCAGGTCCTGATGGTCGTATTTGAGGGCGCCCGCGAGGTCGGCGTGGCCCGGGCGAGGCGTGGTCACCGGCGGGCGGGCATCGAGGTCGGCCCAGTTCGGCGCGTCCAGGTTGGCGACGCTGATGGCCACCGGGCCGCCGGTGGTCCGGTCGCGGCGCATCCCGCCCAGGACGGTGGCCCGGTCGTGCTCGATGCGCATCCGCCCGCCCCGGCCGTGGCCGGCCTGGCGGCGCGCCAGTAGTCGATCGACCCGGTCGAGATCGACGGGGACCCCGGCCGGCAGGCCGTCGACGATGACCGTCAGCGCGGGGCCATGCGATTCCCCAGCGGTCAGGTAACGCAGCATCGGCGAACCCCTTTCAGCGACGGGACTTAAGTCGAGGGACTTCAGCGGGAGGGCTGGACGGCCGCCCGCATCACTTCCACTGGGGCGTCGAGACCGGTCCACAGCCTGAAGGCGGCGGCTCCCTGGGCGATCAGCATCTCGCGGCCATCGATGGTCCGGCACCCGGCGCGGGCGGCGGCCACCGTAAAGAACGTGGGCCGGTCCCTGTAGGCCAGGTCGAGGGCGACGGGAAGTCGGGCCTTGGTGGTGTGGGCCGCGGCCCCGGGCACCGCCGACCCCCAGGCCTCACGGAGCCCCAGGGGGCGCCACTCCTCCTCATCCTTCAGGGGCGTGGCGTTGATGGCCACGGCCAGCGTTGGGTCTGCCAGGAACCGGGCCAGGGACGGGCGGTCGAGCGCGCCGGCCTCGGCCGCAAGGCCCAGACCTCGGGACATCTCAGCCAGCTGGGTCGCGGCCGCTTCGGAACGGTTGAGGACCAAGAGGAGTTCGAGTCCCATCCCCGCAAGGGCGACAACGACTCCCGACGCCGCCCCACCGGCCCCGATGAGCAGAGCGGTGCCGGGTCTGGCGGACAGGTGGCGCCTCAACAGCGAGCGCACCGCGGTGACGTCGGTATTGTGGCCGATGATGCGGGGCTGCCCAGGGCGTCCGGCGGACTCGCGGACGAGGGTGTTGACGGCCACGGCGGCGGACGCGTCGGGCGACAGAACGGCGCAGAGACCCATCGCCGCTCGTTTGTGGGGGATGGTCACGTTGGCCCCGCCGAAGTCGTCGGCCGAGAGACGCTCGCGGGCCGCCCGGACGAATTCGTCGGGGCCCACGTCCACCGCTTCATAGCGGGCGGTCAGCCCGATGGTCCGGAAGGCCGCGTTGTGCATGGCCGGGGAAAGGCTGGCGGTCACCGGATGGCCGAACAGGTAGTAGCGCGTCAACGGCTCACTCATCGGCCTGCAGGGTGGCCCCCTCGACGACCTGGGCCCCGAGGGCCGCCAGGTCGCGCCAGAAGCCCGGGTAAGAGATGGCCACGCAGTCCGCCCCGGCGATGTTGAGTGACCGGCCGGTGACGCAGGCGGCGATGGCCGCGGCCATGGCCAGCCGGTGGTCGGCGCGGCTGTCGAAGACGACCTCGGCGGCCGGGCCCTCGGTCACGGCCGCAAGGCCATCGATGGTCAGCCTGTCGCCGTCCACCTCGACCCCCGCCCCCATCAGGCGCAGCAGGTCGGCCGTGCCGGCCAAGCGGTCGCTCTCCTTGTGGCGGAGCTCGCCCGCCCCGTCGATGACGGTCCGGCCGCGGGCCATCCCCGCCGCCACGGCCAGGACGGGCAACTCATCGATCAGAGAAGGGACTTTCTCCGCGCCGATGGTCACCCCCTTCAAGCCGTCGCGGCCGGGCCTGACCCGGACGTCGCCGCGCGGCTCATAGCCTTTCCCGGCCGCCCGGACCTCGACGTCGGCCCCCATCGCCGAGAGGACGTCGAGGAAGGCCACCCGGCCGGGGTTCAGCCCGACCCCCTCGACGGTCACCTCGGCTCCCGGCGCGGCGGCCGCGGCGACGAGGAAGAAGGCCGCCGATGAAGGGTCCCCGGGCACGTCGACCTCGGCCGACCGGAGGGTCTGGCCCCCGGGCACGACCAGCGTCGAGGCGGTCGCCCCGCGGCCCAGTTCCCCGCCGAAGACGGGCAACAGCCGTTCGGTGTGGTCCCGGGTCGGCGCCGGCTCGGTGATCCGCGTGGATCCGTCCGCGCCCAGCGCGGCCAGCACCAACGACGTCTTGACCTGGGCCGAGGCCACCGGAAGGGCCCAGTCGATGGCCGTCAGACGGCCGCCCTCGATGGCCAGAGGCAACAAACGCCCGCCGTGGCGGCCAGTGATCCGGGCCCCCATGGCCGTCAAGGGTTCGGTCACGCGGCCCATCGGCCGCTCACGCAGCGAGGCGTCCCCGGTGATGAGCGTGGTGAAGGGCAGGCCGGCCACGAGGCCGGCGAAGAGGCGTGAGGTCGTGCCGGAGTTGCCGGCGTCGATGACATCGGCCGCTTCAGACAGGCCGGCCCGCCCGGGTGACTCGACGGTCACGAGCGGGCGCGGCCAGGCGGCGACGGTCGTCACCCTGACCCCCAGTCGGCCGACGGCGGCCATGGTCGAGCGGACATCCGCCCCGTCGCTGAGGCCGCGGATGACTGATCGCCCCTCCGCCAGAGACGCCAGGAGTAAGGCCCGATGACTGATGGACTTGTCGCCCGGAACGCGGACCGTGCCGGCCAGCGGTCGATGGGCGGAAACGCGGACCATCATCGGTCGTCCCTCCCCTTCCTAACCGGGCCGCCAAGGCCGTTGCGGAAGGCCCGGGCCCGCTCGTACCGGTCATCGTCGCCCGAGGCCAGGTCCGCGCCTGGCCT
Organism: Bacillota bacterium; assembly: GCA_021787335.1. Classification (GTDB taxonomy): domain Bacteria; phylum Bacillota; class Sulfobacillia; order JAJYWN01; family JAJZPE01; genus JAJZPE01. The sequence goes on from JAJYMC010000035.1 coordinate 44,292, forward strand.
TGTCAGGTCGGCCACGAGGCCGTCGATAATCGTCCGCAGTTCGGTCCAGGCCCGGCCAGCTTCGGCCGCGTTGGCGAGGCACATCCCGCGCCCGACCTCCGGCGGACCGGCGGCCACCCGGGTGGCGTCGCGGAACGCGCCGGCGGCCAGCTCCTCGGCCGCGGGGCCCGCGGCTTCGGCCGCCAGGCAGAGACCGACGGCCAGGAGATACGGCAGGTGGCTGACGGTGGCCACGGCCCGGTCGTGGACGGCCGGGTCGATGTAGAGCGGGCGCGCGCCGACGTTCCTCGCCAGGTCGGCGACGGCTTCGGCGGCGGGGGCCCCGGCCCGCCCGGCCACGGCGTAGACAGCCCCGGCGAAGAGCGCGGGGTCGGCCGCCGACAGCCCTGAGCGTTCGGAGCCAGCCATGGGATGGCCCCCGACGTAAGCGACCCCATCGGGTAGCCTGCCCGCGATGGCCTCGGACAGACCGCCCTTGAAGCCGGCGACGTCGGTGAGGACCGCGCCGGGACGGGCCCCCGCGGCGGCCTCCATCAGGACGGCCGCGACGGTCAGCGGCGGCGAGGCCACGACGACCAGGTCCGCCAGGCCCGCCGCCTCGGCCGGCGAAGCCGCGGCCATGCCGATGGCCCCCATGGCGACGGCCCGCTCGGCGACGCCGGCGGTCAGGTCGTACCCGACGACCTCGCGATAGGCCCCGGAGCGGCGGGCCGCCCAGGCCAGCGAGCCGCCGATGAGACCGAGGCCGATGACGGCCAGGCGCATCAGAGTGACCTCGATACGGCCCTGGCCACCGGCTCGAGCGAGCCGACCAGTTCGGCGAAGGCCGTCGGGACCATCGATTGCGGCCCGTCGGAGAGGGCTTCGGCCGGGTTGGGATGGACCTCGATCATGACCCCGTCGGCCCCGGCGGCCACGGCCGCCCGGCACATCCTCGGCACCAGGTCGACCCGCCCCGTGCCGTGGCTCGGATCGGCGATGACCGGCAGATGGGTCAGGGTCTTGGCCAGGGCCACGGCGCTGAGGTCGAGGGTGTTGCGGGTGGATGTCTCGAAGGTCCGGATGCCGCGTTCGCAGAGGACCACCTTGGGGTTGCCGTTGGCCAGGACATACTCCGCGGCCATCAACCACTCCTCGATTGAAGCCGACATGCCCCGCTTGACCATCACCGGCTTGCCACACTTGCCCAGCTCGGCCAGGAGGGCGAAGTTCTGCATGTTCCTGGCCCCGACCTGAAGCACGTCGGCGGCCTCGGCCACGGCCGGGATGTCCTCCGGGCTCATCACCTCGGTGACCACCGGCAGGCCGGTCT
>JAJYMC010000038.1 GCA_021787335.1 Bacillota bacterium
TGGCCGTGGTCGCGGCTTTGACCGAGGAGGCCGGGGGGCGGCTCGGGCTTTTCGCCTCAATGTGGATGACCGGCGAGACCGATGTCCGGGAAGAGGAGGGCCGCCACGGGGAGGAGGGCCAGGATGGAGAGGCCGACCTCTTCCATCTTGACCAGAGCATCCTCGATCGCCTACGGAGCGAGGCGACGCCTGACATGATGCCGGCCTTCGAATGGGTGACTGACGGACTACCCAGCGTCTGGCGGTGAGCGCGGGTCGGGTGGGGCGATGAAGAGGGCGGGGACCCGGAGGTCCCCGCCCCCTATTATGCCCAGCCTGAGAACCCGCGATGCTGGACCGGACCGCCGGCCCTAGATCCCGGGAAAGAGGTCTCCGGCCACCCGTTTCAACATTTCCGGCCCCCGCACCTCGGTCTCATAGAGTGGGACGACCGCCCGGACCTCCGTGAAGGTGTCGAAGATCTGGTCCAGATAGCCCTTCTGCATCTCGATGCGGTTGACGACGAACTGGGACAGTTCGCCCGGCCCTGCACCGCTGGCGCCGGCGGCCATCCCCGTGTCCACGTTGATGACCCCGTTGACGACGACCCCGCCGACGGGGATGCCGAAGTCGTGGAACCAGCCGATGAACCGGCGGATGACCGCGATGGGCAGGGCCTCCGGAAGGGTGACGAAGAAGAAGGCCGTCTTGGCGTCATCGGTGAGGAGCTTCTTGGCCTCGCCGATGCGGTCCTGGAAGGACAGCAGGTAGTCGAGGAGCGGGTCCTTCTCCTGCTTCTTGCGGAAGGACAGCGACAGGCGCACGGCCTGAGCCTCCTTGCGGCTGTCGAGCATCTTCCCGACCCACAGGGTGTAGACCTTGGACATGCCCAGGAGGCGCCGGGCGTTGGCCGTCGGCGCGGTGTCGAAGACGTAGACGTCGTACTTGTCCTCGAACATGATGTTGACCATGTTCTCGAACATGGCCGACTCCTCGAAGGCCGGGTTCATCGTGGCCGTCTCGACGAAGGCGTCGGCCTGGGTGGGGATATCGGCGAACTTCAGGAACCACTTTATCTTCTCGGCGATGTCGCGCTTCGACTTCTCGATGGTCTCGGTGGTGTCGATCTCGTAGGCCCAGAGGTTCGGCACCCCGTTGACCGGCGTCTCGGTCCCGAAGACGTTCTGGGCCAGGAGGCTCGACAGGCTGTGGACCGGGTTGGTCGAGGCCAACAGGGTCTTCCGGCCCTGCGAGGCGAACCACAGCGCGGCCGCCCCGGCCATGACCGTCTTCCCCACCCCGCCCTTCCCGCCGAAGAAGATGTACTTCAGGTCGGGCTTCAGTTTGAGAAAGTCCTCCATCGGCTTCAGCTGCTCAGCCACGGCGACGCTCACCGGCCCTCACCCCCACTCGCGGCCGCCGCCTCGTCGGCGAACATCCGCTCGGCCATGCGCTCGATCATCCGCAGGCCGCGGATGTCGCTCTCGAACTCCGGCACGCGGCTGAGGACCCTGCCGGCAAAGGTCGTGTCGATCTTGGCCAGGTAGTCCTTCTGCATGGCGATGCGGTTCCTCAGGTACTCGGGGATGTTCTGGTTGACCAGCTCGGGCGGCACCACCCGGTTGACGATGTAGCCGCGGATGGGCACGGCGAACTTGCCGAACAGCTCGGCCGCCTTGACCGTGTCGAGGATGATCATCTCCTCAGGGGTCAGGACGAAGAAGAAGGCCGTCTGCTTGGAGTCCGTCAGGACGCCCGAGGACTTGTTGATCCGGTCCTTGATGTACAGGAGCTCCCCGAGGATCTTGTCCTCGTCGGTGGTCTTCTGGCGCCGGACCGCCGCGACCACCTGGTCGTACTCCTTCATCTGCTCGCGGAGCTTGGTTATCTTATCGATCCAGGCGTCGTAGACCGAGGCCATCGACAGGTAGTAAAGGGCGTGGCCGAGCGGCACCAGGTCGTAGATGTAGTAATCGTAGCCGCCCTTGACGACGATGTTGACGACCTCGTCGAAGATGGCCGACTCCTCCATGGCCGGCTCGGCCGAGGCCGCCTGGATGTAGTTCTCGATCTCGTCGGGGATGGCTTCGAGGCCGTACATGTCGAGGATCTTCTTCTTGACCTCTTCCTGGTAGGCCTTGATCCGGCGGTCGGCGTCGATCTCGCAGGCGTAGAGGTTGTCCATGATCTTGACCTCGCCCTGCCCGAAGATGTTGCGCTCGAAGATGTCGGACAGCGAGGCCTGCGGGTCCACCGAGAAGACGAGGACCTTGTAGCCTTTCTGGGCGAGGTAGTAGGCGGTCGCCGCGGAGAAGGTCGTCTTGCCGAGGCCGCCCTTGCCGCCGTACATGATGTATCGCACGTCCGGATATTCCCGGAAGAAGCTGGCGAGTGACGTGGGTCTCACCCCCTATGGTCTCTAGCGGGCGCTAGAACAGCGCGTCGGTGATGTCCTTCTCGCGGAGCATGCGTCGTTTCCAGGTGGCGATCTGGGGCACCACGTACGGAAGCAGGCGCAGCGAGTAATAGGGCGGCAGGATCGGCACGCCGAGCAGGTCGCCCATGGTTATCAGGATGAACAGGTGCTCCATGCTGGACCTGGTCTTCAGGGCGTAACGGGTCATGTCGTGGGCGGCCATGCCGTACACGAACTCGCGGACGACGCTTCCGGCCGATTGATGCTCGGCGGCGTCCTGAGTCCCGCCGGTGGCCTCAGGCTGAGCCTCGGCGGGCTTGCCCGCGGCCGCCTTGCCCGCGGCCGCCTTGCCCGCGTCACCCTTGGCGCCCTTACCTTTTCCCCAGAACAGCAACGGTCCTCCCTCCTTAGAAGGGACAGGGGTAGGGGCCGGCCCGGCGGTGCCAAAGTTGCGTTTTCCGCCTATGGGCCTCTAAGTCGGCCATAACTGACCGCGGACCGGCCCCAAGCCTATACGTTGGTCGAACGAAGCGGGTCGCGGCGAACTGCGGTCCGGCCGTGGGCTCAGTCGTCGCCCGGCGCGGCCTGGGCCGCTGGAGCCTTGGGCGCCTGGGTCTCCCCGCGCACCTTGAAGTACATCTTCAGGCCGTCGTAGATGAGGATGAGCGCGGCGACCATCAGGAAGATGGCGATGGCCGCGGCCACCGCGTTCCCGCCGATGGCCAGCCCGATCGTCTGCCCGGCGGCCGGCTTGAGGGTACCGGCCTGCAGCTTCCCGACGTTGAGAATCAGGCTGCGGGCGGTCAGGCCCAGGGCGACGATGGTCGTGACGAACATGAAGAGGGCCGGATAGAAGGTCCAGGCGTGGCTCTTCTTCTGCCCGGCCAGCCAGATGGAGGCCATGAGGAGGGCCAGGGAGGCCATGAGCTGGTTGGACCCGCCGAAGAGGGTCCAGATGTAGGACCACGTGTTGGTATAGATGAGACCGAAGACGATGAGGCAGGTGACGATGGCCCCAACATGCTGGTTGCGGAAGGCCGGCACGGCGTCGCCGACCAGTTCGGCCGTGGCGATGCGGGCGAACCGCACGACCAGCTGCATGACGGTGATGGCGAGGATGACGAACATGGCCCCGGCGAAGACCGTCCCGAAGGACTCGGAGATGCCGATGAAGCCGAAGAACTTGGCCATGCCGACGGAGAAGACCGTCGCCGGGCCGCCCTTGAGGGCCGCCTTGTAGGCGTCGAAGTTGGCGAAGGCCGCGCCGGCGATGATCAGGGCGATGGTCGCCAGGACCATCTCGAGGAACATCGAGCCGCCGGCGACGTAGCGGGTATCGGCCTCGTTCTCGAGCTGACGGGCCGTGCCGGAGCTGGACACCAGGCTATGCCACCCGGAGATGGCGCCGCAGGCGATGGTCACGAAGAGGATCGGCCACAGCGGCCCGGCGCCGATGGTGTAGGTGGTGAAGACCGGGGCGGTGAAGTTCGGGTGTCCGACCAGGATGCCGATGATCGCCCCGAGCATGCCCAGAAAGACCAGGTAGAACGAGATGTAGTTGATGGGCTGGGTGTAACTCCAGATGGGCAGGACCGCCCCCAGGTAACTGAAAAGCAGCGCGAACACCACCCAGACCAACTTTTGGGCCGGGATGGGAACCACGCTGCCGAGCCAGATGGCGAACAGGGCCAGGACGACCATGACCGCCGTGGTGACCAGGATGTCGATCTTCTTCTTGTAGATCATCCAGCCGGAGAGCATGCCCACGGCCATCAGGGCGATGATGGCCAGCGGCACGCTGGGGAGTTTGGCCATCATCGAGGCGACCATGTCGCCGAAGGCCGCGACGATGAGGATCAGGTAGAAGTAGATGAAGGCCAAGAGAGTCAAACGCCCGCGCGGCGAGATCAGCCGGTAGCTCAAGGCCCCGAAGCTCTGACCGTCGTTGCGCAGGCCGACAATGGCGCTCACATAGTCCTGGACCCAACCGATGAAAAACGTCCCAAAGACAATCCAGAGCAAGCCGGGCAGCCAGCCCCACTGCATGGCCACGATCGGGCCGGTGACGGGGCCGAGGGCGGCGATGGACTTGAACTGGTAGCCGAAGAGGACGTGCTTCCCGGTCGGCATGAAATCGACGCCGTCCATGTACATCTTGGCCGGGGTCGCCTTTTTCGGGTCCACTTTGATGATTTTTTCGTCGACGTAGCGAGCGTAGACGTAGTACCCGAGAATTGCAGCGACGACCGCCAGCACAAGAGCGAGAACTGAGTTCACAGTCCCCCTCCTCCTGGGTTCTTTCTTGGTCGCGAGGTCGCGGTTCGGGAACGCCGTTTGGCAACGCGCTATGCCGTCTTGTCTTTCAAAGACTTAGCTCCCGGACTCAGGGTCCTTCTCATCCGGGCTGCTCGGTGGCGACCGCCCCCTTTCAATAAGGTATATACCGACGGTCCGGCCGACTGAACGGCCGGACCGCTGTTTACGCGGCCTGTGGCAAAGGGGTTCGACGAAAGGGTGAGCGTTCCTGCCTCAAAATGGAACGGCAGCCTATTTCCGGGCTAACCATTCGTGGGCCAGGGTGCTCATGAGGTAGCCGTTGGTCCACCGCCCGCCGCGGAAGGTCTGCTCGCGGACGACCCCTTCGCGGACAAAGCCGCACTTCTCGTAGGCCTTGATGGCCCGTGCGTTGTCCTCGTGGACGTGGAGCTGGATGCGGTGGAAACGCATCTCCTCGAAGGCGAACCGGAGCATGGTCCGGACGGCGTCGGTCCCGTAGCCTTTGCCCCAGCACTCCTTGTCGCAGATGACGATGCCCAGCTCGGCGCTGCCGTTGCGGGTGTTGATGCCGTGCAGGCCCAGGGTGCCGATGAGCTTGCCACCGGTCGTACAGACGGCGAAAACCTTGTCTGTCTCGCTCTTCGTCACGCGCTCGAACCAGGCCTCCTCCTCGGCCATCGAGAAGGGCCAGTGCGGGATGATGTACGACATTATCTCCTCGTCGCCGAACCAGCGGACGAAGGTCGGCAGGTCCTCCCGTTCAATCGGGCGCAGGTGGATGAGCTGGCCACGGATCACAGAGCCTTCCCCCCTTCAGGACTTCCCTCAGACTTCGCCGATGGCTCCATCACCTTTGGCTCCACGGTCGTCCTGGAGCCCTCCGTCTTCGAGTGGGTGTACTTGATGACCTCGACATCATGAATGGTGATGAGACCTTCGGTCACCATCTCGTTGAGGCGGGGCAGGACGCGGTCGATGTACTCCTGGGAGTCCACGGCCACGACGACCACCGGTAGGTCCTCCGACAGCCGGAGGACGTTCGCCGTGTGGATCCGGCTGTTGGCGCCGAAGCCCTCGACGCCGCGCATGACGGTGGCCCCCGCCAGGCCCTCGGCCTTGAGCATCTCGACGATGGCATGGTGGAGCGGTCGCCCCTTGTACTGGTCGCTCTCGCCGATATAGATGCGCAGTTCCCGCCCGGGGCCGGTGATCTTCACAGTCCGCACCTCCGCTCGGTCAAACCATTCGAGCAGCGACGACGCCGAAGAACACGGCTAACAACCCTGCCAGGACATTCAGAGCTAGGAGCCGTTTCAGCCCGATCACTCCTCGAATGTTCTGCGTCTGGTAGTAGTATTGGCGCCGGCCGAAGGGTCAGTCGTCCGGTCGGAACTCGTCCGCGAGGACGGCCATCACCAGCGAGGCGGTGTAGCGGCCGCCGCGGAAGTTCTCGTCGCGCAGCCGCCCCTCCCTGACGAAGCCGAGCTTCTCGTAGACGTGGATGGCCCGTTCGTTGTCCTCATGGACGAGGAGCTGGACCCGATGGAAGCTCATCTGCTCGAAAAGGAACCGGAGCAGCGTCCGCAGCGCGTCGGTCCCGTAGCCCCGATTCCAATCGGGCTCGTCGAAGATGGCGATGACCAGCTCGGCGCTGCGGTTGCGGTGGTGGATGCGGTCCAGGGCGAGTTCCCCGACCATCTTACCGTCGCGATCGCAGATGGCGAAGATCTTGCTGTCCTCGTTGGTGCTGACGCGTTCGAGCCAGGCCTCGGCCTCTCTGTCGCTAATCGGCAGATGCGGGCCGAGGTGCCACATGACTTCTTCAGCGTTCATGCCGTCGATGAACCGCGGCAGATCGGACCTTTCGAGCGGGCGCAAGCTGGTCAGGCGACCTTTCAGCATGGTCAGTCAGGTCCTTTGTAGTTTGATAGCATCCTACGCAGACATTTAAGGGATCGGCGCAAACTATCTGCATTTGAGGCTGCCACATGTGGGCGCCAGGGGCCTCGGGCAAAATCCGCAAGGATTGAGTCATACTCCCGGCCAGTATGACGTTCACTCTTGGGGTCCGGAACCATGCCCTTGCGAATTGATCGGTCTGCCGATGCCTTGGCGAGCTCTATCATGACCTTTTTGGGGTCAGCCTGAGCTTCTGGGTTCAGCGGGACCTGCTCCAAGGGCACTGAAAGGTAGTTCGAAAGCTCCTCCCTGTCGGCCAACAGCCAAGCCTCAACCTCCCGGACTGCTATTCGAAAGCACATGAATTCCGCAGTGGTGGGCAGCAACTTGGTGCGGAGAGACGGTGCGCACGACTCTGCAGTATCCAGGTCGATCAAGACCAACCACGGAAACCGCACAGCTGCCCTGTTATATGCCTTTACCTTCGAGTGTAAGCGGGCATTGCCCGTCTTGCCATAGATGGTGGAAACGCTCCCGCCGCAGTCCAAGACGAGTCGCTGCGCGACTGCCTCATCGATAATACCTTCCACGGCAACGCTTACGTATACGCTGGTCACTCTTTATCACCAAACAGGTAGAGTTGCTCTGCTCTCTCGGGCCTCGTATGGGGCAGCACTGCCTCCCCTACACTCAGCCCTCCGTCAACCAGCTCTTTTATCTCCCAGGAATCAGCGGCGGGACTGACGACTGTTCCTTCTCGGCTGGGGGTTAAGATAAACACCTCATCGAGGCCGATTCCGGTGTCCAAAAGCAAATCGGTTGAGTGCGTGCTAACAACAATCTGTCGGCCCGACCGCCCCTGAATCCTGGCGAACATCTGAGGGATGTACCGGACGACACCGGCGTTAAGGGAGAGCTCTGGCTCCTCAAGGAGAAGGGGACCTTTGTCAATAGACGTAGCCCAGAGCAGACCCATGAGTCTAAGCGTCCCATCAGAAAATTGCTCCTCTGTTTGCCACGCTCCTTGCGGTCTCCAGTGTTCGTACTTGCCTCGAAGGTGAGGAGTTCCTCTCGCGTCTCGCCATAGCTTTAGCTCCTTGAGTTGGGGCACCGCTATCCGGAGGGTATCACGTATTTTCTTGAGCTGGGCGGTATAGAACTTCTCACTGGTTCGGGCAATTTGCTCAAGGAAGTCCCCGCCATACGGATCGTTCTTGCGGCCTACGGATCGGTCCGGTTCCCTGACAAGCTGCGGAACTATGTGAAGATAATTAATCGTACCGAGGAATTCTGCGATATTCCTGAAGCGCCGGTTTGCATTGACCTGCTCCAGGAAAGTCTGAGTAAGTCGTTCCCTGTCCTCGGCATCGTCTGAGTCTGGCCGGTCAAGGATGACTTCACCATCCCGCAATACTCTTTCCCGGGTGATAACAGGCCTCTTCTCCTGTGAGTTGAGCTGAACAAAGGAAAGCTCATAGCCCCATGCGTTGGGATGTGTTGTATTACCTATATGGACGCCTATATGCACTTCAGTCTGAGAGCGCGCAGCTAAGCACCTAATCGCTGATACTCCGCCTCGCTGGTGGACGGCGGATTGTAGGCCACCGCCAACAGCTACGACATCGCGCAAGAATCTAAGGGCATCGAGGAAGTTTGATTTCCCAGATGCATTTGGGCCGACCAGGAAAACCCTAATGGGCAAAGCTGCATTCACTTCCCGGAAATTCTTCCAGTTCTTAAGGCTTATCTTGGTGAACCGAAGGGGCTCGCCCATCGCTGTCACCTCTCCATATTTTAGAACTCAAACCTGGCACTAACGGAAGTTTACGCCCAATTGGCCAAAGTCCCTTCCGATTGAGTGGGAAAGTATTGGGTTTAGTACATTTGTTGATCGGCAGCGGAAGCGGCACAAAAAAAGCGGTCCGTTCACATGAACGGACCGCTTCCTGTGCCGAAGGTGGGATTTGAACCCACACAGGCGTTACGCCCACGGCGCCCTGAACACCGCGTGTCTGCCAGTTCCACCACTTCGGCGTCTCTTTTGCGTAGTTTATTATACTACGAAGGTCGACGAAATGCAAAACAAGTCGACCCGCTCGCGGTCATCGTCTTGTGCCGTTTTGAGGCCGCGGAAAACATCATAGCACACAAGAAGGTCAGGTTCAAAGGCGAAATCCAAAGGTGTGGGGCGATGGCAGTGAACGGGCGGCCGCCTGTTTCTAAGCAAACCTACATCATTATTCGCCGGTCTTGCGCGCGGCAGGAGATTGGAGTCCGACCGTGTAATTTCCTCTCAGATTGAGCCTTTGCGCACAAAGATGGGGCTGGCGCCGATGTCTGTCTTCGTCAAGTTGATCGTCGCTTTGATCGTCGGGCTGCTCGTCGGCTTCGCCGTCCAGCGCTCGCGGTTCTGCTTCGTCGGCGCCTTTCAGGACGCCTACCTCTTCGGCCTCAACGGGCTGGCCGCGGCTGCGGTCATCCTCACCGCGCTAGCCAGCGCTGGTTACGCGGCCGTCCGGCTGGCGGCGTTGTCGCCCGCCGCCGGCGGCCCGTTGGGCGCGTCCATGGGCAATGTCTTCCCGGTTGGCTGGCACACCGTCGTCGGGGGGCTTCTCTTCGGCCTGGGGATGGTCCTGGCCGGGAGCTGCGCCCTGACCACCCTGACCCGCGTCGGCGAGGGAGCCACCGTCGGTCTCTTCGCCCTCGGCGGGCTCGCCGCCGGCGGCTTCATCGGCCGCGATCTGGCCGGCTGGTGGACAGCCCACGTCGGGACCGGCGTGGTCGTCCACCTCCCCACCGCTCTGGGCTGGCCGTTGGCCTTGGTCATCCAGGCGGCCCTGCTGGGTGCCCCGCTCTATCTGCTCACCCGCCGCATCTCGCAGTCCCGTGCAAGCAAGACCGAGGGGATGGACGATGCCTGAGTTTCTCCTGGACACCGTCGGCGACGTCTGCCCGGTGCCACTGCTCAAAGTGCAAAAGGAAGCCCGCCGCCTCGGCCCCGGCGACCTCCTGGTCATCGAGATCGGCCAACCCAGGACGGTCCGGAACATCATCGAATGGGCGGCCAAGAACGGCTACGCGACCGAGGTCAGCCCGGAGGCCCACGGGATGTGGCGTCTGGGCCTGCGGCTCGGCGCCGGCGGCGCGCGCAAGGCCGGGCGATGACCCGCCCGGCCCGGCTGCGCGAATGGAGCTATCTCGCCGGAGCGACGGCTCTGGCGGCCGCCGAGGCGGCTTTCCTGCTGACCTTCGGCTCGGCCATCGGGCTCACGGCGCCGCTGGCCGGCATCGTGCCGACCTGGGCGAGGGGCCTCCCGCGCGGCGCGGCCATCGCCTTCGACGGGGCCATCGTCGCCGGGGCCTTCCTCGGCGCCGTGCTTTCCGGAGAGTTCCGACCACGCCTCCGCGCCTACGGTTCAAGGGTGCTGACCCTGGCCCTCCTGGGCGGCCTGTTGATGGGCATCGGCGCCCGCCTCGCCCCGGGCTGCAACATCGGCGGGGTCCTCGGCGGCATCGCCTCGTTCTCCCTGCAGGGATGGGTGGAGGCTCTCTTCGTGGTCGCCGGGGCCTACCTTGGCACCCGGTACCTTATCGGCCGGAACGCTTCGGACCGCCCGCTCAACAGTAGACCGAACGGGTCAGGAACCTCATGAACTGGCCGGCGGACCGGCTGTGCTGCTTGTCCTCGCGGTAGACGAGATGAATGTCCATGGTCAGGTCAAGGCCCTCGATGCTGAGGGCCTTTAACAATCCCCGCCGGACCTCCCGTTGCACCGCCAGGACGGGTAGGATGGCCGCGCCGAAGCCGGACTCGACGGCCGACTTGATGGCGTCCGTCGTGCTCATCTCGGCGGCCACCTTGAGCCGGTCGAACCCGATGCCGACGTGGTTCAGGCAGGCCTCGATCGCCTCGCGCAGGCCGGAGCCGCGCTCGTGGGTCAGGAGCCCCCGCTCGGCGAGCTCCTCCGGGGACACGCTCTCGCGGCCCGGCCAGGCCCCCGGGGCGCACACCGCGACGAGCTGCTCGGCCTGCATCGGCACGGCCTTCAGGCCCGCCAGTTCGGCCGGCCCCTCGATGACTCCCAGGTCGAAGACGTTCTCCAGGACCTTCTTCTGGACCGCCTGGGTCGTCTCGATCTCCAGGCGCAGCACGCAGGCGGGGTACTTCTGCTTGAAGGCCCACAGGGTGCAGGGCAAGGCGTAATTGCCCACGGTCGGGCTGGCCCCGATGACGATCTCGCTGTCCGCCTCGAGCGCGCCGACCTCGCGCTCCATGGACTCGACGAGGTCGTTTATCTTTTCCGCGTAGTCGAAGACGACGTGGCCGGCGCGGGTCAGTTCCACGCCGTGGCTGTACCGGTCGAACAGGCGCACGCCGAAACGGCGCTCGACCGTGGCCACCTGCGCGCTCACCGCCGGCTGCGACAGGTGCAGCAGTTTGGCCGCTTTCGAAAAGCTCTTGATCCTGGCCACGGTGACAAAGGCCTGAAGCTGCTCCAGTTGCGTGACCCACCACCCCTGCCTGAGGGTCCCTTGGCGCCGACCCCCGGGATTAGACTTTCGCTTTCAGACCATCTTCTCCTGTCCCTCTAGTGGGTTGTCTATAAGCTTTTCTTATACCCTATCACAAAGTCCAATCCCTGCTACGCAGGGGTTAATGGGGGCGGCGGATAAGCTTGTGCCTGTTTGCACGATTACATAATATTCCATACAAAAAGGAGGAGAAACTTGCAAAACGACCGTGCCCAGAGGAGACTCGGGTTCGCCCTGTTGTTCCTGGTCATCGCCGTGACCGCGGCGGCCATGGTGACCGGGACGGCCGGCTGCGGACGCAGCTACACCTGCATCGATTGCCACACCGACCGAGAACGGCTGCTGGCCGACCTGAAGGCCGACCCCATCAAGGCCCCGCCGAAGTCGACCGAGCAATCGGGGGAAGGCTGAGGCGGATCGCTGCCTCCGTTGGAGGCGCAAGACAAGGTCCTCGTAGCCAAGGGGTTCACGGGCACTAGTCACGGCGACGTCAAGTGCACCGAGTGCCATGGCGGCACCGAGCCGGCCGGCAACCGGGCCGACGCCCACCGCCACGTGACCCCGCACCCGTCCGCCGTGCCCGTCACCGCCGGCGACCCGGGCAGGAACGTCTGCTCGTCGTGCCATTCCGGGATCACCAAGGCCTTCGCCGCCTCACTGCACCGGACGACCGCCGCGGTCTCCGACCCACGGACGGCCGTGGTCCTGGCCCGCGCCAAGGCCGAAGACCTGACCGCGCTGAAGCCGGCCCTCGAGAACCACTGCTCAGCCTGCCACATCACCGGCTGCGGCGACTGCCACATCAGCCGTCCTGAATGGAGCGGCGGCGGCTTCGTCGACGGCCACAACCTGCAACGGACGCCGAACTCCATCACCAACTGCACGGCCTGCCACGGCAGCCGCATCGAGAAGGAGATGATGGCCGAGGCGCCGGAGACGGTCGAGCCCCGTCCGAAGCCGGACGTCCACTGGTCGCCCAAGGGGATGCAGTGCGTCGCCTGTCACAAGGAGAGCGCCCTGCACGGGACCGGCGCGACGGTGCCCGCCAACCGCTACGCCGACCCGCTCGAGCCGACGTGCCAGGGGTGTCATGACGTCGCGAAGGACGGCGTGGCCGCCCACCGGCAGCACGGGCAGAGCGGGAGCAGCCGGGTCCTCCTGCAGTGCCAGGTCTGCCACGCCCAGCCGTACAACAACTGCTACGGCTGTCACGTCGGCAAGGACGACAAGGGCCTGGCCTACTTCAAGACCGACAAGTCCGTCTTCGACTTCAAGATCGGGCGCAACCCGGTCAAGACCAAGGAGCGTCCCTACGACTATGTGGTCGTCCGCCACGTGCCGGTGGCCCGCGACACCTTCGCCTACTACGGGCAGGACCTCCTGAAGAACTTCGACGCGGCCCCGACCTTCAAGTATGCGACGCCCCACTCCATCGCCCTGAAGACGGCCCAGAACGCCAGTTGCGCCGCCTGCCACGACAACCCGGGCCTCTTCCTGCAGGAGAAGGACGTGGCTCCGGACGAGCGGGCGGCCAACAAGGACGTCATCGTCAGGCGACTGCCTTTCAGCATGGGCCGCTAGACCGCCGACGGACGAACGCTCTTTCAGACCCACCAAGACCCAATCATGAGGAGGGTTAACGATGAACCGCCGAGCGCTCCGGCTCACCGCCCTGGCCCTGGCCCTGGCCTTGACCCTGGTCACGGTCCTGGCCGGTTGCTCCAAGGGCCCGAGCGAGTTCGACCAGCTCGCGGCCCAGGCCGACAAGTACCTGAGCCTTGGCCGCGCCCCGACCATCTCCGCCGAGGATGTCCAGAACAAGATCATCATCGGCAAGGACCCGAGCTACTTCCTGCTCAGCGTGAGGAAGCCCGAGGACGACGCCAAGGGGCACGTCCCGGGGGCCATCACCATCCCCTTCAACCAGATCTACAAGGCTGAGAACCTGGCCAAGCTGCCCAAGGACAAAAAGATCGTGGTCATCTGTTACACCGGCCACACCGCCAGCCAGACGGTCGCCCTCCTGAACCTCCTGGGCTATGAGGCCTACGCGATGAAGTTCGGGATGTCCGCCTGGACCGACAACAAGGACATCCTGGGCATGGCCGTGCCCGCCCTCAACCCGGGTAACTACCCGATGGACACGGCGGTGAACAACGGCAAACCGGACAACACCCCGCCGGTGCTGAAGACCGGGAAGAAGGGCCTCAACGAGATCATCCTCGCCCGGGCCGAAGCCTACCTGACCGCCGGTAAGCCGGCGACCATCGCCGCCGAGGAGGTCTACAACAAGGCCATCGTCGGCAAGGACCCGTCGTACTTCGTCGTGAGCATCCGCAGCAACGAGCATGACGCCAAGGGCCACGTGCCCGGGGCCATCACCATCCCCTTCAAGGAGATCGCCAAGCCTGACAACCTGAAGAAGCTGCCGACGAATAAGAAGATCGTCGTCGTCTGCTACACCGGCCACACGGCCAGCCAGGCGGCAATGATCCTGCAACTCCTCGGCTATGACGCGTACGCCATGAAGTTCGGGATGTCGGCCTGGACCGACAACAAGGACGTCCTCGCCGTAAAGCCCTACGACGGCAAGCCGCTGAATTACGCAACCGAGCCCGGCAAGTGAGCCGGGCCGGCCGCGGTCGATGATCGCGCCAGCCGCTGAGCCCCAAATATGGAGAGCCCCGGCCAGGCAGGGCCGGGGCTCTCTTTGTGACTGGAGGGTGGTCGGCGAGGCGCCGGGCTCGGGCGGGGCAGCGGCTCAGCGACCGAGTCGCCACTCCCCGATGTTCCAGAGGGCGCCGAAGGGGCCGGGGGCGGCCCCGCGAAGGCCGCGCGGGACGGCGTAGTAGCTCTGCTCGCCCCAGAGGAAGACGGCCGGCGGGTCGGCCGCCAGGGCGGCGGCAAGGTCCGTGTAGGCCCCCTGGAGGGCGGCCGGGTCGGTGGTCCGGCCGGCTTTGGACAGGATGGCGTCGACGTGCGGGTCGCTGTAGGAGGAGAAGTTAGCCCCGCCGGTCAGTAACCCGTCGGGCTCGACCCCCGGGATGCGGTCGGAGGCGAAGACGTCGATGACGTCCGGGTCCGGGGCGATGACGAACCGGCTGAGCATGGCCTCGTATGCGAACGGGGGGGCCATCGCCGCGAAGAGGTCGGCCAGGGGCGCGACCTTGACGTTGGCGACCACGCCCAGGCGGCTCCATTGCCGGGCGACCTCCTGGGCGGCAGCCGGGCGGTCCAGCCCGGGCGCGGGCTCCTTGGGGGCCAGGAGGGTGAACCTGAAGGGCCGCCCGTCGCGGTCGAGGACCCCGTCGCCGTCGCTGTCCTGCCAGCCGGCGGCGGTCAGGAGGGCCCTCGCCCGGTCGAGGTCGGGGGCCGCGACCCGGCCACCCGGGCCCTGGCCGCCCGGGTCCCGCGCGGCGGCCGGCCAGAGGCCCGGAAGGAAAGGCGACGACAGCGGGTACGCCTTGACCCCGACCGCTTCGATGACCTTGCCGCGGTCGAGGCTCGTCGCCAGCGCCTCGCGCACCCGAGAATCGCCGAAGAGGGCGGCTCCAGGCGTTCCGGCGCGCTGGTTGAGAGCAATGAGGAAATACGATGGCCCGGGGTGGGCGATGACCTCGAAGCGGCGGTCCTTGCCGAGCGCGACGGCCTTCGCCGCGTCCACGACGCCCGCCCCCACCTCGCGCCCGTCGAGGGGCGTGAAGCGGACCTCCACCCGGCTGAAGCCGGGTGCCCCGCCCCAGTAGTCCGGGTTGGCCCTGGCCGTCAGGCTGCGGCCGGCCTTCCAGTCCTCGAGGATGAAGGGTCCGGTGCCCACCGGCTGGCGGGCCGTGGCGTGGCCCGGCCAGAGGTGGTAGGGAATCCCCTCGAGCTGGGCCCGGGGCAGGATGGGGACGGTCAGGCGCCACGGGAAGAAGGCGTCGGCGGCGGGCAGGGTGAAGCGGACGGTCAGGGCATCGAGCTTGGCCACTTTGTAGCCGCACCAGAAGCCGCCGGCGTTGAAATCGAACTCGGGCGAGGTCAGGGTCGTATAAGTGAAGGTCACGTCGTCGGCCGTCAGCCGCCGGCCGTCGGACCAGGTGACGGCGTCGCGAAGGCGGACGGTCCAGGTGGCCCCGCCGTCCGGCGACGTCCAGGCGGTGGCGAGGGCGGGCACGGTCCTCCCCGCCGCGTCGACCCGGACAAGCGGGTCGTAGAAGAGGTCGGCGAGCTCGGTCGCGGTCGGATCGGCCAGCACCAGCGGGTTGAGCCCGGGCGGCTCCCGGCCGGTGAAGATGGTCAGGGTCGGCCGCTCCTTCGACCATCGCCCCACGTACTTCGCGCCGACGTAACTGGCGGCCGCGCCGAGGACGAAAAGAGCGGCCAGAAGCGCGATGAACTTCCATCGCCTCCTGGTCCGCCTGGTTTCGGTGGGCCGTTGGTGCTTTCCCATGCCTTACTGGTGACGCTGCCTTTCGTGGTTCACCTGACGCCCCGCTCGTGGTCTTCGCCCTTGGTGCCGTAGATGAGGCGATAGCGGCCGTGACCGTCGAGGACCCCGCGGACGAAGAGCCTCGTTTCGCTGAAGGGGATGGCCTCGACCTTGACGTTGCCGGGCTCGATGACCTTCCCGGCGACCCACTCGCGGACGTTGCGGATGCCGCCGTTGTACGCCGCCAGGGCCAGGACCATGTCGCCGCCGAACTCGTCGCGGAGTTCGGCCAGGTACCACGTGCCGAGGCGGATGTTGGTGTCCGGGTCGTTGAGGTGGGCCACGTCGAAGTCGTCAAGCCCCAGCCGCCCGGCCGCCCAGCGGGCCGTGTCCGGCATCAGTTGCATCAGCCCGACGGCCCCCCGGTGGGAGACGGCGTTGGGGTCGAACTTGCTTTCCGTGCGGATCAGCGAGGCCACGAGGTATGGGTCGAGGTCATGGACGGTCGAGTAGGACCGGATGAGGTCCGAGTAGGGCATGGGATAGGCCAGACGCCAGACCCAACGGCTGGCCCCCAGGGCCAGGAGGCCGATGATGACCAGGACGACGGCCAGGTCGCGGAAGCGCCCGGGCCGCCCGAGGCTATGGACACGCGGCGCGCGCACCGCCGGGTACCGCGAGCCGTGAAAACGTTCGCTGAGCGTCATGGGGCCTCCGAGACCGCGAGTTTGTCAAAGCCAGTGTATGTCTGCGGGAGAACGTCAATGCGACGAGAGCTGCCTCCAGAGTTCCTCGATCGCGGCCTTGGTCGTCTCGAAGCTGCCCGAGTTATCGATGATCCGGTCGGCATACTTCTTCTTGACGTCCAGCGGAAGTTGGGCCCGCATCCGGCTCTCGGCCTCGTGCTGGCTGAAATGGTCACGGGCCATCAGCCGGGTGACCTGAGTCTCCTTGTCCACGCTGACCACCCAGACCTGATCGACGAGGTCGGTCATCCCGGCCTCGATGAGCAGCGGGGCATCGATGACGACGACCCGGCCCGACTTCACCGCCCTGGCCATCTCTCTTTTGATGGCGCCGATGATGCGCGGATGGGTGATGGCGTTCAGCCGCTTCAGGGCCTCGGAGTCGTCGAAGGCCTTGCCGCCGAGCTTGCGCCGGTTGATGGTCCGGTCGGGGTTGAGGATGTCCTCGCCAAAGGCGTCGACCAGCTCGCGCCAGGCCGCTGTCCCCGGGCGCGTGACCCGCTTGGAGACGGCGTCGGCGTCGATGACCACCGCGCCCAGATTGCGCAGAATCGACGAAACCGTGCTCTTGCCGCTGGCGATCCCGCCGGTCAAGCCGATCGTGGTCGTGGCCTTCACCCCCTTCGCCAAGCCCAAGCTGCGTGACAGCTGGCGACCTTTCCACAATTGTAACGCCCGTGTCCCTGGGCCGTCAATTTGAACCGACAGGAAGCTGGGCGATCAGGCCCGAATATTGAGTGGTCCGCGCGGACGCCGGAGGTGTCTGACATGACCAGGTTCGGCCGCCCGCGGTTCCTGGATAGCTGGTACGCCGTGCCCGGTCACATCCGGGCGCTGCTCTGGCCGGAACCGCTCTGGGCCATCCCCTATACCCTCTATGGCCCCTACGCCTCCATCTATCAGGAGCGCCTGGGGCTGACGCCGGCCCAGATCGGCTTGATCGGGTCGGCCGCCATGGCTTTGAACGTGGCCGCGTCGTTCTTCGGGGCTTACTTCACCGACCGCCTCGGGCGTAAGCGGACCATGCTTTACGCGGATGTCCTGGCTTGGTCCGTGGCCACGCTGGTCTGGGCGCTGTCCCGCGACTTCTGGTGGTTCCTGGCCGCGGGCACCCTGAACAGTCTCGGGGCCATCTCGGGCATCGCCTGGAGCTGCCTTCTCGTTGAGGACACGGCCAAGGACGAGCGGATGCCCATCTTCACCTGGCTGCAACTGCTGCAGCTGGCATCGGGGTTCTTCGTCCCGCTGGCCGGGCTGATCGTCGCCCGGTTCGACGTGGTCCTCGGAACGCGCATCCTCTACGGCCTGGCCTTCGTCAGCATGAGCTTTATGTTCTACATCCGGAACCGGTACGTCCGGGAATCCTCGGTCGGCCTGGCCCGGATGTCGCACGTGCGGGCCATCGACTGGCGGCAGGTCGGCCGCGAGTATCGCCGCGCAATCGGTTTCCTGGTTCGCCACCGGGAGTTCCGAGCCCTCTTCCTCGGCTCCCTGGCCTTCAACCTGAACTTCGTCATCTCCGGCCTGTACCTCGGCCTGTTCTACACCGATCACCTGGGGCTGGCCCCGGCGGTCATCTCCATCTTCCCGACGGTGACGGCGGCGGTCATGCTCCTGGTCACCGTCTGGCTTCCGCGGATTCCGGCCGAGCGGGCCAGAAGGTATCTGGCCTTCGGCTACGGGTTCGGCGTGGCCGGGCTGGCCCTGCTGGTCACCGCGCCGAGCCACAACCTGGCCTGGGTGGCCGTCTCGGTGGCTTTGACCGCGGCCGGCAACGCGCTGGTGAACCCGTTCTTCGGGGTCATCTGGAACGGACTCATCGAGGACACCGACCGGGCCAACGTCTTCTCGGCCACCTTCGTCATCCGGACACTGCTCCTGACGCCGGCCGGGGCCATCGGCGGCTGGCTCTTTTCGATGCACGCCGGCCTGCCGTTGGCGGTCGTGGCCGTCGCCCTGGTCGTCGGCATCGCCGTGTATCTACCCTTCGCCTTCCCGCGGGCGCCGCGTCCGACCTCGTCTGAGCTCTAGGCCGCTGGCCGCAAGTGGCCGGCCTGATTTCGGCCCGCGACCGGACAGGTCATGAATTGGGCCGGATGGCTTGTGCGCTTACGGCCAGTGTGTTATGGTTGCTTCACTGGCACCTCGTGAGTCAAGACCAAGGGGGTTTTTCGTTGGATCTGGCAAAGGAACGCGGTGGACTGGGTCTGGTCATCAAGGACCCGGTCAGCGCCTTGACCCACATGAGCGGGGCCCTATTGGCGACGGTCGGCCTGGTGGCTCTCCTGCGGGCGGCCGCCGGCAACCCCTGGCGTCTCGTCTCCTTCGCCGTCTTCGGAGCCAGCCTTATTTTGCTTTACACGGCCAGCGCGGTCTATCACTGGCTGCGCCTGCCCGAGCTGACGACGGCGGCTTTGCGGCGAGTCGATCACACGATGATCTTCGTCCTCATCGCCGGGACGTACACTCCGTTCTGCCTGGGCCCGTTGCGCGGGCCATGGGGCTGGAGCCTCTTCGGCGTGGTCTGGGGGCTGGCCGCGGCCGGTCTGCTCATGAAACTGTTCTGGCTGCACGCCCCGCGTTGGCTATCCACGGCCATCTACGTTGGCATGGGCTGGCTGGTGGTGACGGCCACGGCCCCGCTCCTTAAGACGGTCCCGGCCGGCGGCCTGGTCTGGCTACTCATCGGCGGGCTCTTCTATACGGTCGGGGCGGTGTTCTACGCCCTCAAATGGCCCGGCCGCAACGCCCGCGTCTTCGGGTTCCACGAGCTGTTCCACCTGTTCGTGATGGCCGGCAGCATCAGTCACTTCTGGGTGGTCTACCGCTATCTGAGCCACCTGGGGTGAGACCCGGCGACAGGCACGCGAGAAAGATGAAAAGACCGCCGCGGCCGTATCGGCTGCGGCGGTCTCTTTGTTCTATCCTGCCTTGCTGGTTACCCTTCGATGACGCGGCCCCGGAACTTGGCCACGGTCGCCTCGCCCAGATCCCGTTCAGCGACGATCTCAAGGCGCCACTTGTCGGCGGCGGGCTTGATTCCGAACTCGCCGGTGAGGCCCATCTTCTGCGTCAGACGCTTGAACTCTTCGCGGACGTCGCTTTCGTTGTCGTACTCAAGGGCGATTGAACGCAAGCGGCTTCGTCCTCCTCTGGCGCGGGGTGTGTTGAGCTTTCTCTCGTTACCTATTGTACCACTTTTTGGTCCCGGCGAACAGTCGTTCTGGCAACTTTTTTCCGCGGAGCGACGCGCCTCTTGGCCCCTGGGAGCTTCTGGCACTTGGGGCAGAAGTGCGTGCTGCGGCCACCGAGGACGATGCGCTCGATGGGAGTCCCACAACGGGAGCACTTCTCGCCGGTGCGCCCGTAGGCGAGCAGCATGGCCGCGAACTCCCCGCGTCGGCCCTCCCCGTCGACATAGGTGGCGATGGTCGTCCCGCGATGGGCGATGGCCTCGGCGATGATCCCCTGGATGGCCTCGAAAAGGGCCCGCACCTCGCGCGGCTTCAGCTCGTTGGCCCGCCGTTCGGGGTGGATGCGGGCGCGGTAGAGGCTCTCGTCGGCGTAGATGTTGCCGAGGCCGGCTACAAAAGACTGGTCCAGGAGGAGCGGCTTGATCTTGGTCTTCCGGCGGGCCAGTCCGGCCTTCAGATGCTCGTAGGTGAAGTCCGGGCTGAGCGGCTCGGGGCCCAACGCAGCCAGGCCCTTCAGCTTCGGGTGGGCGGCGTAGCCAGCGCGGTCACGGGCCCCGGCGACATAGGAGACCCGGCCGAAGTGGCGCAGATCGATGTGGCGCAGCTCCTCGTCGCCCTCAAGGCGGAAGACGACGTGGGTGTGCTTCTCGAGCTTCGGCTCGAGGACCTCGCCGGTCCGGCAGACCAGCAGGCGGCCGGCCATCTTGAGGTGGATGATTATCTCCCCGGCGGGCTTAGCTTTCGCCCCGGCTCCGTTGGCTTTTGCCCCGCCGCTGCCCGCCCTGGCCCCGCCGGGCGCCCCGTCCTCGGTCAGCCGAAGGATGAGGTACTTCCCGCGGCGGTCGACCTCGGCGATGCGCCGGCCGGTCACCCGCTGGGCGAACTCCTCAGGGGTCAGGGGCTCGACAAACTTAGGCCGCCTGACCTCGACCGCCTCGATGCGGCGGCCGGCGACCCTGGCGGCGACGGTGCGGCGGACAGTCTCTACTTCGGGCATCTCAGGCACGGCTGGTGGCTCCTTGTCGTGGTGTGGAGGCGGGGCGGACCCGCCAGCTCAGTCGATGTCTTCGACGTCGTACCAGTTGGGCCCGACCTTCAGGTCGACCTTGACCGGGACGGCGAGGGCGTAGGCCGACTCCATCTCGCGGCGGATGAGGTCGGTCATCATCGCCAATTCGTCGGGCGGGACCTCGAAGATGAGCTCGTCGTGCACCTGGAGGATCATCTTGCTGCGGGCGCGCTTCTCCTCCAGGCGCCGCTGCACGTTGAGCATAGCCAGCTTGATGATGTCGGCCGCGCTTCCCTGGATGGGCGTGTTCATCGCCGTCCGTTCGGCGAAGGCCCGCATGTTGTGGTTGCGGGCGTTGATGTCCGGGAGATAGCGGCGACGGTTGAGGACGGTCGTCACGTAGCCCTTCTCACGGGCCTCGGCGACGACCCGGTCGAGGAAAGCCTTGACCCCGCTGTACCGGGCGAAGTAGCTCTCGATGAAGGCCTTAGCGTCGCGGCGGCCGACCCCGGTGTTGCGCGACAGGCCATAGTCGCTGATGCCGTAGACGATGCCGAAGTTGACCGCCTTGGCCCGGTCGCGGGCCTCCGGGCTGACCGCGTCCATCGGCAGGCCGAAGATCTCGGCCGCCGTCCGGCGGTGGACGTCCTCGCCCTTGTGGAAGGCGTCGCAGAGGACGGGGTCGGCCGAGAGGTGGGCCAGGATGCGCAGCTCGATCTGGGAGTAATCGGCCGCCAGCATGACCCAGCCCGGCTCGGTCGGGACGAAGACCTTGCGGATCTTGCGCCCGAGTTCCTCGCGGACGGGGATGTTCTGGAGGTTCGGGTCGCTCGAGGAGAGGCGCCCGGTGGCCGTGACCATCTGGTTGAAGGTCGTGTGGATGCGCCCGGTGTCCGGGTTGACCAGGGTCCGCAGGCCGTCGATATAGGTCCCCTTGAGCTTCACCAGGGTCCGGTGCTGGAGGATCTTGGCGACGATGGGGTGTTCCTCGGCCAGAGCCTCGAGGGCCTCGGCGTCCGTGGACGGCTGGCCCTTGGGCGTCTTCTTGACCGGCTGCAGGCGCAGCTTCTCGAAGAGAATGCGGCCTAGCTGCTGGGTCGAGTTGATGTTGAACTCCTCGTCGGCGAGGGTGTAGATCTCGTGGGTCAACGCGTCGAGGGAGTTCCCGAACTCGATGGACATCTGCTCGAGGCCGGCCACGTCGAGGCCGACGCCGGTCAGCTCCATCTCGGCCAGGACTCGCAGGAGGGGCATCTCGACGTCCTCGAAGAGGTGGGTCAGGCCGCGCTCCTCGAGGGCTTCGCGGAGGAGCGGGACCAGGCGGCGGACGGCCTCGGCCCGGGCGCAGTAGGCCAGCGTCTGAGCGGGCTCGTCGAGGGCCGCCCCGCGCGGGCCTTCGAGCGGCGGCAACTCGGCCCCAAAGCGTTCCTTGGTCAGGCTCTCCAGCGAGTAGTTGCCGCGCGTGGCGTCGATGAGATAGGCCCCGAGGGCCGTGTCGAAGGCCAATCCGGCCGGCCTGTAGCCGGCCCGGCGCAGGAGGACGTGGGTCGCCTTGAGGTCGTGTCCGTGCTTGGCCACGCCCGCGGCTTCAAAGGCCAGGGCCAGCGGTGGCGGGAACAGTTCGTCGGCGGCGAAGAGACCGTCACCGGAGGCCGCGGGGACATGGGCGGCCTCGCCGTCGATGGCCAGGCCGAAGCCCTTGGGCCGGGCGACCGTGGGCCGCGCGGCGTCGACCGCCGCGAAGAAGGCGAACCCGCGGGCGGCGGTCAGCTTGGCGGCTAGGGCGGGCAACCCGTCGGCCCTGACCATGGCGGTCTGGGCTGGCGGGGCGAAGGCGGGCGCGGCAAAGGTGGGCACGGCCGACTCCGGCGCGACTGAGGCGAGTGACGCGGCTGTCGCGGACGGCGAGGGCGTCCCATCGCCCGTGACCGCCCCTGCCCAACCCTTCCCGGCCATCTTCTCCAGCCGCGGGACGAGGGTCTTGAATTCGAGCTTGCGACACCAGTCGATGAAGGCCGGCCAATCGGGCCCACGGCGGGCCATGGCCTCGAGGTCCGCGTCGATGGGCACCTTGCGGTCGATGGTCGCCAGCCGCTTGCTCAGCCGGGCCTGGTCGGCGAAGGTCTTGAGGAGTTCGCGCAGCTTCGGCCCGGAGACCTCGTCGGCGTGGGCCAGGACCTCCTCCAGGTTGCCGTACTGGGAGATCAGCTTGGTCGCCGTCTTCTCGCCGACCCCGGGGATGCCGGGGATGTTGTCGGAAGTGTCGCCCATGAGGCCCTTGACGTCGACGAACTGGTCGGGGCGGACGCCGTAGCGCTCTGAGACCGCAGCCGCGTCGAAGACTTTCGTCTCCGAAATCCCCTTGATGGTCAGGATGGCCTTCGTCTGGTCGTCGACCAGCTGCAGCGAGTCGCGGTCGCCGGTGAAGATGAGGGTCTCGAGGCCGGCCGCTTCGGCCCGCTCGGCCATCGTCCCAAGGATGTCGTCGGCCTCGTAGCCCTCCAGTTCGAGGAGGGGGACGTTGAAGGCGCGGAGGACGTCCTTGAGGATGGGGAACTGGGTCCGCAGGTCGTCGGGGGCGCCGGTGCGGTTGGCCTTGTACTGGTCGTAGGTCTGATGGCGGAAGGTCGGGGTACTCTTGTCGAAGGCCACCGCCAGGTAGTCCGGGCGCTCCTCGTCGAGGAGGCGGAGGAGCATGGTCAGGAAGCCGTAGACGCCGCCGGTCGGCGTGCCCTCGGCCGTATTCAGCGAGGGCAACGCGAAGAAGGCCCGGTTGGCCAGGCTGTTCCCGTCGATGAAGACGGCTTTCTTGGGCCGCTCGGCCACGTTCGCCTGTTCGGCCGGCTTGGCTTGCTCGCTCACCGCGCTCCCTCCCTCTTGGGCCGCCTGGTTTATTCACCGCCCGTAGGCGAATCCCTGCCACATAGCATCCCCAATGGCGGCCTGGACCGTTTACCGCGCGCCCCCCGGCGTGGTAGGATGGGTTGGGGGTGGGCGCCATGGGTGATGAAGTGAAGCAGATTGTCGTCAACGGGAACATGATCGGGCTGGTCGGATTGGACGGCGTCATCGGCGAGTTGAAGGCGGCCGACCCCAGGGACGACGCGGCCCGCGCCGACTTCCTCCTGCGCCGGGTGAAGAATCGCAACTACGTGCCGGACTCGGTGGCCGCCGCCTACCGCGCCGCCCTCCTCGAGGAGTACAAGGTGGCCGTGGGCGAGTTGGCCGAGCGTAGCGACAAGGGGCCGCTCGAGGTCAAGGTCCTGGGGGCCGGCTGCATCAACTGCCAGACCCTCTACAAGCGGACGATGGAAACGGCGGCCCAGATGAACCTGGCCACCGACATCGAGTACATCACCGACTTCAAGACCATCGCCACTTACGGCATCATGAACCCGCCGGCCCTGGTCATCCGGGGCAAGGTGGTCGTCGCCGGGCGGGTGCCGAGCCGCGAGGAGATCAAGAAGCTATTGGAGGCCGTGGTTTGACCTCGTCCCCCCCGCGACCGACACCGAACCGCGATGTCAACACCGCCGTACACGCGCTGCTCGCCGGGGCCGAAGAGATCCTGGGCGAGCGCTTCGTCGGCCTGTACCTCCACGGCTCGCTGGCGGCCGGCGACTTCATCCCCGGCCGGAGTGATATCGACTTCCTCGTCGTCACCGACGGCGATATGTCCGACGAGGCCGTGGCCGCGCTCAAGGCCATGCATGCCGGCCTCCTGGCCTCGGACCTGCCGATGGCGGCGGAACTGGAAGGTTCCTACATCCCCCGGGCTGCCCTGCGCTGCTATGACGTGGCCCACGCTCGGCACCCCCACATCGAATCAGGCGGCGGGACCCTCCGCGTGGAGCAGCACGACGCCGACTGGGTCGTTCAGCGCCACGTCCTGCGGGAGCACGGGATAACCGTGGTCGGCCCGCCCATCGACTCTCTAATCGATGCCGTCGAACCCGACGAGCTGCGCCAGGCCGTCGTCGACCTCGTCCATTCATGGTGGGCGCCGATGCTGGATAACCCGGCCAAGCTGCGCCGCGGGGACTACCAGGCCTACGCCGTCCTGACCATGGACCGGATTCTCTACACCCTCGAGCACGGCACCGTCGTCTCGAAGCCGGTCGCCGCCCGCTGGGCGCGGCGGACCGTGGCGCGACACTGGGCAGGCCTCATCGACCGGGCCCTGGCCGGCGACCTTGGCGCGCCCCTCGAGACGCTGGACGAGGCCCGCGACTTCATCCGATACACAGCCGAGCAGTGCGAGAGGTGGCGTCGCGCCGGTCAAGGGCCGGAGGGCTCTTAGAAGCAGGGCCATAAACAAGAGGCCGCAAAGAGCGCTAACGCCCGTCCGCAGAGGACGGGCGTCGTCATTTCGATTGAGCCGATCGGCAATCCCGAAAGCCGGCCCGGACTCAGAAATCGAACTCGGCCGTGATGCTCACGCTGATGGTGACCGTGCCGTCCGCGTTCAGCGACGGAAGGGTAGGCCGCCACATCGGATAGGCCTCCCCGGAAATCGTCATTGGGAATCCGGGGTTAGGGGCAACTATGGTCGTATTGCCCGGCTGCGCCCCGGCCGACCCCGCCTGCCCCTGCCCTTCCTTGACGGCCTGGCCGGTCATCGGATCGGGACCCCAGACGGCGCCGCGCGGGTCGATGGTCACCGAGCGGACGCCCTTGATCTTCATCCCGCCAACATTGGCCGTCGCGTAGGCCTGATCCCTGGCTATCTTCATGGCCTTCTCGGTGGCCTGCTGGATGGCCCGGTCCTCGTCCTTCAGAACATAACGGACCACGCCGTACCACCAGCCGTGGGAGCCGATGACCTCCATGGCTTTGAACGCCACCTTGGGTTCGAGGCCGCCGATGAGCAGGCGCTCGTACATCCTGACCGCGGACGAGGCCTGGCCCTGGGCGGGCACCGGCGCCGACGGGTCCGGATACGAGACCCCCAGCTGGAACTGGTCGCCGGTGACGCCGGCCTTGACCAGGGCCTCGCGCAGGGCCTTGTCGGCCTTCTGCAGGGCGGCCGAGGCGTCGGTCGAGTTCTTGCCGGTGGCCCACAGCTCGGCGACCACGTCGACGCCGGCCGGGATGACGGCCATCGTCCCCTGGGCGTGGACGGTGATTATCTTCGGGCGGTCAGGCGGCACCGCCGTCACAGGCTGCGCCGGTCGGGCGGCAAAAATGCCAATGGCCAGCGCCACTGCCAGCAGCGCGGCCACCACGAGGTAGAACGGTTTGATGGTCACCCCTGGCCCCTCCCTCGGGCTCTCTCCGGTCGGGACCGGAGGTAGATGACGTAGGCCAGCCACCCCAGTCCGACGATGATGAGGACCGGGGCCGCGCCGCCCAGCAGCCCGGCTGCGCGAACGGCGAGGACGCCGAGCCCGCGTGAGGTCAGGAGGAACGACTTACCCGCCTCCTGCCCGGCCTGGCCCAAGGTCCCACCGGCTGGCGGAGCCGCCGCGGCGGTGGCCGATTGGTTTAACTCGACGCTCACGTCGGAATAGACGGTGGCGTTCCTGAGCAGGTCCAGCCGCCCTTGCAGGAGCTCGATGTTGGTCCGGACCACGGCCAGCTCGTTCTCGAGCCGGATGACTTCGTCCACGACCTTGGCCCGGGCCAGGATCTCCATGTAGCGGCTTTCCTGCTGCTTGTAAATCTTCAAACGGGCATCGACGTCGCTGTAATCCGCGCCGGTCTCATGACCGGTGAGGCTCTTGCTCCGGACCACGCCCATCTTCTCGATCTGGGCGAGGGTGTCCTGGAGACCCGCGGCCGCCACCTTGAAGCGGATGATGGCGTGCTTCTGCCCGCTCACGTCGACGGTGGTCGTCGACTCCTCGACGTAGCCGGCGCCCTGGCCGTTGTCTCTCTCGGCCAGTTGGCTTATCTTCAGGACCGCATCGTCGACGTTGCGGACTTCGAGAACGACGGCCGCGCTCTTACCGACGGCGGGTTTCAAGACATTCAGCAGATTGGAGGGGATCTCGGCGCCGCGGGTCTGTCCGGTGGTCCCGGTCGAGTCCCCGGCGGCCCCGGTGCCCTCGGCCACCTGCTTGGGCGAGCCGGCGGTGAGGGCCTTCATGCCGCTGGTATCGGCCGTCGTGGTCCCTTCCTTGCCGCCCGCCTGAGCGGTGGTTATCTCGCCGCCGTTCCCGCCGCCCTTGCCGGCGTTTGGATCGGTCACGGGAGCGGTGATGGCGCCACCGGCTCCGCCCTGGCCGGCGCCGTTATCCGAGGTGATGGTCAAGGTCTGGCCCGACCCGGGCGCCCCGCTCTTGCCCATCAGCCCGGCCACGTCCTTGCCGCCCTCATTCCCAGCCTGTCCAACCTGCACCGATGGGGCCGGTGTGGCCAACTCGAGCCACTTGACGACGGACGGGCTCTGGATGCCGGCGCTGACGCCGATGGCAAGAGCCAGGGTGGCGACCGCGGCCACGGCTCCCCGGTACGGGGAGGTGGCCAGGACGCTCCTGGCTCGGTTGAAGAAGCCGAGGCGCTCCTTGCGCCGCTCGGCGAGGATTCGCTTCTTTAGCTGGGCCCGAAAATCGGCCGGCGGCTCGACCTCGTCGAGCTGCTGGACCAGGGCCAGGGTCGCCCGGAGGGTGGCCAGCTCAGCGGCACAGTGAGGACAACGGCGCAGATGGTCCTCGACCCAGGCGTGTTCGTCCTGGTCGAGGGCGCCGTCAATGTACGTGGAAAGGAGCTCAGATACGTCTTCACAGCGCACCGTTGTTCCCTCCTTTCGCTGCGGCTCGGCCACCTGTATAGACGACAGGCGATGAGAAAAGTTCCAACTGTGAAAGTTTTTCTTTAAGGGCCAGACGGGCCCGGTTCAGCCGCGATTTGACGGTGCCCAGGGAGCAGTCGAGGACCTCGGCGATCTCCTGATAGGACAGGTCCCGCAGGTCCCGGAGGACGATGACCACCCGGTACTCCTCGGACAACTCCCCGATGGCCGCCTGGACGACCTCCCTGACCTCGCGCCGCTCGGCCAGCTCGTCCGGGGGCGGGGCGTTGTCGGCCAGCTGCCGCTGCATGGTCTCGCCCTTGTCGCTCGACACCGGCTCGTCGATGGAGACGGTCAGGCGGCGGCCACGCTGGCGCAATTCGTCAAGGCACACGTTGGAGACGACGCGGTAGAGCCAGGTCGAAAAGCTCGACTGGCCGCGGAAGTCCTTGAGCGATTGGAAGACCCGCAGGAAGGCTTCCTGAGAGAGGTCGTTGGCGTCCTCGTGATTGCCGCTCATGCGGTAGGCGAGGTTGTAGACCTTCTTCTCGTAGACCCGGACGAGGTCGTCGAAGGCCGCCAGGTCGCCCTTCTGACAACGTCTTATCAGTTCGTTCTCATCCACGCGGCCTGACCTCCTTCCCGCCGACGCCCGAAGGGTGATCTGCGCTCGAACGGTGACGAATCAACGGGGAGAACATAATCATATTTGAGTTTCGACACGCGGGCCGGGGAGTCCTTTGTTTTTCACAAGACGTCGGGCCGGGAAACCCGGCCCGACGCGTCCGTCGCGATGTTGCGGCAATGACCGTCATGTCCGCGTCCGGTGGCCTTCCGGCCGGTCGGTTCAGTGTTCTTTGCTCAGGATGATACGCAACGAATGGTCGTCTCGCTGGACCTGATAGCCAAGCGAAGCCGTGACCGGGCCGAGGAGGATGTATGGTTCGTAGTCGTGGATGGCTCCGGGGAGATAGTCCCCGCCTACCGCGACCTGGCCCTTGTCGAAGTCCCACCAACCCCGCAGACCGAGGTCGGCGTTGGCCACCCGCAGTGGGATGAGGAAGTCGTCGCCCACGGCCACGACCTGCCGGGTCAGGAGCGTCTCGCCCAGGTACAGCCCATAGGTCGCCAGGCTCAGACGGCCCGTCTCGTCGAGGCTCCAGGTGAGCTGGAGGCCCAGGATGGCCTGCAGGTCCCCGACCTTCACCCGCCACTGGCCGTCGTCGCCGGCGACCCCCGGGACCGGGCGGCCGTCGACCCTGACCTGGCGCTCCTTGGCGTCCCAGACGACCGCGTGCCCGAAGCCCTCGGCCAGCGGCCGGACCTGGACCCAGAACGCGCCGTCCGCGAAGCGGACCCCGCCCGGGACCTCCCAGCCGTTGAGGTCGGCCCGCCGGCCCAGGGAGAGCCGCACGGTCTTCCCCTCCGAGGCGGCCAGGGCCTCGAGGACGTCGTCGATGCGGGCGGACCCGGGGCGCCCCGCTTCATCGAGCTTGGCGATGATCTCCTCGGGGGTGGCCCGCCCGTGCCGATAGATGTCGGCCCAGATGACCAGGGTGTCCTCGCCGGTCGCGTCGTCGTGGACCACTTCGGCCGTCTCGTAGATGATCTTGACCGGCGTCCCCAGCTTCACCCGCTCATAGAGCTCTTCGGCGTCGGCGTTGAGGAGGCGGATGCACCCACCTGAACTGGGGTAGCCCAAGGTCCAGGGGGCGTTGGTCCCATGAATGCCGACGTTGACCCCGCCGAGGCCCATCCAGCGCGTGCCCAGCGGGTTGGCCGGGCCGGGCGGAACGGGCGGGCGGCCGGTCGGGGGATACCATGTCGGGTTGACGTGTTTGACGACGACGTGGAAGTCGCCCATCGGCGTCTGCTCGAAGGTCCGACCGACCCCGACGCGGTACTTCTTGATCAGCCGGCCGTCCTCGAAGTAGTAGAGACTCGTCGAGGCCAGGTTCAAGAGGATATACGGACCTTTGGCCGGGATGGACGGCCCGCCGACCGGGTTCTGGCCTGCCGTCGCCGCGGGCGGCGTCGTGGTTTCCGTCGGGGCTCCACCCTGCGCCGCTACCAAGGGACTGGTCAAGAAAATGAATAAAATAAAAAAGACCGTCAGGAAAGCCAATCGTCTACTGCCATCAGTCCACCACACGCCACCAGCTCCTTTCCTCCAGGCCGGGCTAAGTATATGCCGGCGGTCGGAGGGGTATGCGGGAGCCGACGCCCGCTCCGTGGTTGCTGCACGGTTGACAGTTGCTGCACGGTTGACTTGAACGGCTTCGCGCCGTGTGTTAGAATGTCATATGCCAGCAGATTAGCGTTCCGTCGTGATATTGTCCCATCGATGCCGAAGTGGTGGAATTGGCAGACACGCACGACTCAAAATCGTGTCGGGTAACCCCCGGTGTCGGTTCAAGTCCGACCTTCGGCACAGAAAAGCCAGCGTCAATTGACGCTGGCTTTCTTATTTCCTGGTTTGCTTGACAGAGTCGGAGGGTTCGGCTATAATGCGCTTGGGCTGTTTGCAATGCAAACATGTTTGCTATCTTGAACGCATGCGCGATCGAACAATGACTGGAGGCCATGGCGATGAACCGCGACGGACCCGACCTCGACACCCTCGCCCGCATCGACAAGCTCATCCATGAGCCGGCCAGGCTGGCCATCGTCAGCCTGCTCTCCGCGGTCGACAGCGCCGATTTCGTCTTCCTGCAGCGACAGACCGGGCTGACCCGCGGCAACCTGTCGTCGCACCTGAGCAAGCTGGAGGAAGCCGGCTACATCGAGGTCAAGAAGGAGTTCGTCCGGCGGATCCCCCGAACTGTTCTGCGGCTGACGGGCGAGGGCCGAAAGGCCTTCGGTCATTACACCACCAGCCTCAGGCGGGTCCTCGAGAGCCTGCCGGACGATAAACAGGCGGAGAGCGCGCCCCCCGCACGCACGCCGCGGAAGAAGGAGTGAACACGATGCCCAATCAATCGCCGGCGGAAAAGGCCGAAAGACAGGTAGTCCGGTCGTATCAGGAAGACGGCGTGGTTGACATCCAGGCCGGGCTGTCCATCACCCTATTCGGCGTAGGTATGACCGTTGGCATCCCGGAACTGGTCGGGCTGGCCGGGCTGACCCCCTTCGTCGGGGCCTGGTTGAAGGACAGCTTCACCTACCCCCGCATCGGCTATGCCAGGCTGGCCCCGTCCCGGCCGCGGCGCCGCGCCTGGCTGACGGCGCTGCTCGGTGTGGCCCTGATCGCCGGCATGCTGCTGTATGGTCGGGCTGAGACATCGCCGTTGACAGCCTGGCTCGCTCGCAACGGTCTCGCCGTCCTGGGAGTCTTCTTCGCCGCGGTTTACGTGGTCTGGGCGGCGCTCCTCTCGGCCTGGCGCTTCTACCTTTACGCCCTGGCCGTCCTGGCCCCGTTCGCCCTGCAGTTGACTTCAGGACGGGCGCCGGGTCTACCGCTGCTGGCAATCGGCCTGACCATCCTGGCCATCGGCCTGGTCCTGCTGGTTCGCTTCATCCGGCGGCATCCGTTGGTCCGGGAGTAGCTCACGCCCAGGGCGTGGAGACGGCCGGGCGTACAGAGAAAGGCGTACACCGCTTGGGTGCACGCCTTTTTTGTCGTTTGGAAAGGTGCAGACTCCGGCGCCGTCAGACTCAGAACCTGAAGTAGATGAAGGCCGCTTCCTTGCCCTTCATGAAAGTCGCCACGAGGACCACGGCGGCCGCGTAAAACAGGGCACGGGCCGGGGTCGGGACCAGGCGGCGCCAGACGTCGTGCACTCTGACCTCGTGCTCGCGGACGACGCGCTCCAGGGCGTGGCCGATGAACAGCAGGCCGGCGAAGCCGACCATGGCCAGCTCACTGTAGCTGAAGCCGAGCGGCCGCAGGAGGACCATGTGCTTGATCATCACCAGGGCCTGCGTGATGGTGGGCGCGCGGAAGAACACCCAACCGATGACGGTCAGATGGAACCAGGCGAAGACCGAGGCCGCGCGGTAGACCCAGCTCGTCACGACGCGCCGACCGAGCCCGGTGCCGGCCACGGGGGTCTCGACGTGCTTGCGGTAGAGCCGCTCGACGGCCGCCAGGACGCCGTGATACAGGCCCCAGGCGGCGAAGGTCCAGGCGGCGCCGTGCCACAGGCCGGACAGGGTCATCGCCAGGATGAGGTTGAAGAGCTGCCGCGGCACCTTCACCCGTGACCCGCCGAGCGGGATGTAGACGTAGTCGCGGATCCACGTCGACAGGGTCACGTGCCAGCGCTGCCAGAACTCGCGCGGCCCGTCGCTGAGATAGGGCGTGAAGAAGTTCTGGGTCAGTCGGAACCCGAAGAGGTGCCCGATGCCGAGGGCCATGTCGCTGTAGGCGGAGAAATCAAAGTAGATCTGGAAGGTGAAGAGGTAGGCCGCGACCCAGGCGCTGAGGGCGCCGATGGAGGTCCCGGCGGCGAAGCGGCTGTCGGCCAGCGGGGCGAGCGTGTCGGCCAGGATGACCTTCTTGGCCATGCCCATCAGGAGCAGATAGAGGCCGTACTTGAACTCGCCGGTGTTGAACCTGACCTGGTCGGCGTTCTCGACCTGCGGCAGGAAGTCTTTGGCCCGCATGATGGGGCCGGCGACGAGGTGGGCAAAGAAGGAGATGAAGACCCAGAACTCCAGGAACGAACGGCTCGGCCGCTGCCTGCCCCGTCCCACGTCGACCAGGTAGGCGATGAGCTGGAAGGTGTAGAAGGAGATGCCGATGGGGAGGATGACCGAGATGAGCTTTGAGTCCGCCGTCAGGTGCAGGTAACGGTTGAGACTCTGGAAGACGAAGTTGGTGTACTTGAAGAAGCCGAGGTTCAGGAGGTTGGCGGTGACGCCGAGCCAGACCCAGCGCCTCGCCGACGGGCCCAGGTCCGGCTGCGCCCGCTTCGAGGCCAGGTAGGTCAGGAGGGCCATGGCCACGAAGAGGCCCAGCCAGGGCAGCCCGGCCACGGCGTAGAAGAGGGCGTTGGCCAGGGCCAGGAGGTACAGGCGGGCCCGCGGGAAGGTATAATAGACGGTGACGGTCACGGCCAGGAGACTGAGGAATTCTGGGCTATGGAAGAGCAACGACATCCCCCCTCCCTGCTCGGCCGGTCGGTCCGGGCTGGACCCAGGCCGCGTCCTTCAGCCATTCACGCCACAGGAGCCCGGCCATCTGCCGGTAGCCCTCGGGGACCAGGTGCACGTGGTCGGCAAAGAGCCGCGGGCTGATCTGCCCCTCGAGATCGACGAAGCGCACCGGCTTGGCCGCGAAGTACTGGGTGATGCGGCGCAGGTTGGCCGCGTACCCCGGCTTCGTGACGTTGGTCCGCATCAGTTCCGGGTTGTCCGGGGTCTGGAAGAAGGTCAGGTCGGACCCGTCAGCCTGGGCCCGGGCGATGAGCCGGTCAAAGAAGTAGACCTGCGGGTTCGACTCGTCCATCACGAACGGCGTGTCGTCGAACAGGCGCTGGTACTCATGGGCCTGCAGCAGCTGGGGCAGACCGGGCTTCTCGTACCATGGGCGGGTGTCGACCACCTCGTCCGGGCCGGTGCCCGGGATGTAACGGTCGATGACCGCCCGCAGGAAGTCGCGGTAGCGGAGGATGGAGACGCGCGGGTAGACGACCCGGCGGAACCAGTCGGCGTACCCCGACGGCTTGATCCGGCCGTTGGCCTTCAGGCTGGGCACAGCGTAAGCGTAGGCCTCGGGGTCGAGGCGCCGCAGGTCGTCCTGGAACCAGGTGGCCGCCGGTGGGTCGGGGTTGCGGGCGACGAACCCCCCGTAGATGAAGTTGACGGCGACGTGTCGTGTGGAGATGCCGTGCTCATGCAGCTTCAGGTAGGCCGTGTAGATGTCGCCGGCCTGCATCGCCGGCATGGACAGGTTGAAGACCCGCATCGGACGGCCCTGCGCGCGGCTGATGTCCTCGAGGTAGTAGCCGAGGGACTGCTCCGGGCCGCCGGGCCCGCTGTAACCGACCGAGTCGCCCAGGATGACCAGGTAATCGGTGAGTTTCTCGCGCTTTATCTCCCGGCCGACCTGGTCGAGGACAACGTCGTAGTCGGCGGCCGGCGAGTTCTTGACCACGTTGAAGTCGAGGCGGTAATGGTAGACCAGGCCCACCGGCACGACGAGGCCGAGGACCAGCTGGATGACGAGCAGGTAGATTAGCGTATACGCGAGAGCGCGCATAGACGGACCGCCTGACTTTCTGGATCTTTCGCCGCAAGGCGAACTCCACATAAGTATAGAACGCCAGGCCGTGCCCTGGCAAGCGAGGTGCACATGATGACCCTGACCAAGTCTTGGGTGCCGATAGTTTGGGCCGCCGCCGGCGCGCTGTCGGTCGGCGCCGCGCGAGTCTACATCTTCAGTCACTACTACTTCGCGGGCGGTTACTACATTTACGCGCTCGTCACCGCCGCGGTCGCCGGTGCCTGCGGAGCCGGCGCCATGGCCACGCTGCCGGTGCCGCACTTTGCCGGTCGAGCCTACCTGGCCGGGGTGGCCGTGCCGATGATCGTCGTCCTGACCGCCGCGGTGTTCATCGCCCGCGACATCGTCTTCGGCGGGCCGGTCGCGATCGCCGCCATCATCTTCGCCTGGGTCGTGGCCACCGTGACCGCTTGGTTGGTCGGCGGCATCGTCCGCTGGCTCCGCACGTTACCCGGCCGTTGACGTTCGACCCGTCGTCCGGCATGTCCGTCGCCGCGGCGAACTGCCAGCTACAAGCACTCATTAAGATACCTTTACATAGTTGGTAATATCTCTTATTGACAATTGTTTTCACAAAGTACTATCCTCAGATTGAGGAAGAAAGCTCAGTTACAAGGAGGTGTCCACAATGCGACTCTTCAAAGACAAGAAGTTCTCGATTGTCTGGTTGCTGGTTCGGGTGTGGCTTGGCTACCAATGGATCGAGGCCGGCTGGCACAAGGTCACCGACCCCAATCATATCTGGATCGGAGCCAAGGCGGGAACCGCCATCCAGGGCTTCTGGCTGAAAGCCCTCGCCGCGAAGCTCCAGGACGGCACCCTCGTCGCCCTCACCGGGGCGGACGGCAAGCCGGTTGCTTCAGCCATCAAGTACGGCTGGTACAAGTCGTTCCTGTCAAGCCTGGTCACCAGCGGCTCGAACGTCTGGTTCAGCTACGTCATCGCCTTCGGCGAACTCGCCATCGGCGTGGGCCTGATCCTCGGCCTGCTGACCACCACCGCCGCCGTCTTCGCCGCCCTGATGAACATGAACTTCATGCTCGCCGGCTCGGCCAGCACCAACCCGGTCCTCTACACCGTCGCCATCCTCATCGTCATCGCCGGGGCCAACGCTGGTTGGCTCGGAGCCGATCGGTTCGTCCTGCCGATCGTCCGCAAGCTCTCCGGGCGAGGTCAAGCGGCGAGCTCGGCCGCCTGAACGAGCCAGATGCGCCGGCCGGTCACCGGTCAGCGCGATGCCTCACCTGCATCCTGACTATTGCACTTTTCCTCCAGATGTACTCAAGCCCGCGGTCTGGCGACCGCGGGCGCTTTTTTTGTCTATGGCGCCGAGCCTCGAATGGCCGGGGCGACCGGCGTCACCGCGCGGCCCGGCGGAGCCAGAGAGCCGCCGTCTCGCGCAGCGGCCTGATCCCGGCGGCCAGGGCCACGGC
The DNA here is from genome assembly GCA_021787335.1 of Bacillota bacterium. Lineage (GTDB taxonomy): Bacteria > Bacillota > Sulfobacillia > JAJYWN01 > JAJZPE01 > JAJZPE01. Next base: position 34,857 of record JAJYMC010000038.1, read on the forward strand.
CGCGCCGGATTGGTCAAAGGTCTCCCGCGCGAACTGTAACGCCAGCCAACGACCGGTGAGGACCTGGCCCATGAAGTCGCCCTTGGCCCCGAAGTAGCGGTCGACGGCCCCGGCCCTGTCGGTCAGGATGTCCTCCGCACAGGATCTGGCCAGCTCGCGGCGGTGGGCGGCGCACCAGGCCAGCCGGTCGTTGGCCGAGCTCCGGCCGGCGTTGACCCGGCCGTCCCGGCCCCACAGGTACGTGGCGTCATCCAGGCCGGGGCAGACCCAGCTCGAGACGAGGCCGGCCAGCCCGTCGAAGACCAAGTTGAACAGGAGATCGTCCTGATAGCGTTGGGTCTCACTGAAGCCGATGCCGGCCGCGTTGGCCGCCACGGCGTGAGTGACCTCGTGGGCCAGAGCCAGCCGGACCGACGCGAGGTCTGAGAAGGACTCCAGGGTCACCAGGGCCGCCGGTCGGCTGAACACCGGCCAGGACCATGAGGCCGCCCCGAAGACGCCGACGAAGGCGATGACGTCGACCGTGGCCACCGCCGCCAGGAGCGAGCTGACGTGGACCGAGACCTCGTCGATCGCCGCGTTGAGGCCCCGGGACATGGTCTGGATCCGGTCGAAGACGGCGGGATAGCGGGTCATGGCCTCCTGCAGGCGGGCCCGCTCGCCCCACCGGGTGAAGTACAGGTCGAAGACCTGGCAATACGGCTCGTAATACGCCTTCTCCCAGGCCAGAGCCTGAAGAGGCGGAGCCAGAAAGGCCACCTGCTCCCAGAAGGACAGGAAGTCGGGGACGGCGTTGACCTTGGGCAAACAGGGGACCTCCTCAGGACCTTCCTTGCCGAGCTCTGAAGCTCAGCTACCCCGGCAATTTCGCCGGTCCGACCGTCAATCCCTTCCAGCCGTGACGGTCCCGTCGCGCCGTCCGCGCCCATGGAGCCGTCGGGCGCTTTTATTCTAACAATCAGGCCGGCGTCCTTCGATAACTGTTATAGAATGTTGACCAACCGGGGAGCCGCACGAGCCAGACCGCTGTCGTCAAGGGCAAAGGAAGTGTCTCAGGGTTGAGGAGCCCCTTCCGCCAAACCATAGAACGCCGCCCGGGCAGCCATTTCCGCTCCGTGATGCGGCTCGTCGGGGCCGTCGTCGTGGTCCTCTTCGGGGCCGGTTTCACCGTGGCCTTCTACCTCATCCGCAACGAGGTCGACTGGACGCATCGCGTCTGGATCGGCCTCCTTCTGTTGCCCGGCATCCTGTACGTGGCCTGGATCGAGATCTTCGGCCTGAAACGCTACGTCCGCGGGATGTCCGCCCTGGTCGACTCGGCCCGCCAAATCGCCACCGGCGACCTGTCGCAGCCGGTACCGATCACCAAGGGCAGCCTGACGACCGAGCTCGGGGACGCCCTCGAGAACATGCGCAGCCAGCTCGGTGAGCAACACGAGGAGATCATGACCCTCAACAACACCCTCGAGGACCAGGTCCGCCAGCGGACATTGGCTCTGGAGATCCTCAGCGCGGTGGCCATGGGGCTGAACCAGTCCCTGGACGTCAGCGTCATCCTCCACAACGCCCTCGAGGCCTTGCTCAGCCTGTTCGGCGGGCAGACGGCAGCCGTCTTCCTGACCGACGCGGCCCGGACCAAGCTGACCCTGGCAGCCCACATCGGGCTGCCCGAGGAGCACCTGCCGGCTTTGGAACAGGGCCTCATCGGCGAGGGGCTGGTGGGGCGGGCGGTCACCGGCGAGAAGACCAGCGTCTGGCAGGCAGCCGGGACGCCCCCACCGCGCTCGGAGGGGCTGGGCGGCGACTGGCTGGCTCGCGGCTCACTGGTCAAGGGGCTGCAGTCGGTGGTCTTCGTGACCATGAAGAGCAAGGGCCGGGTGCTCGGGGCGCTGGTCGTCGGCACGCGCAACCACCGCCAGTTCACCGACGAGGAGCAGGGCATCCTTTACGCCGTCGCCTCCGAGATCGGCACCGCCGTGGACCACGCCCAGCTCCACGCGAGGGTCAAGGAGCTGGCCAGCCGCGACTCGGTCACCGGTCTGTTCAACCACGGCGAGTTCTTCCGCCTGCTGCGCCGCGAGGTCGTCCGGGCGACCAGCCTGCATCGGAAGTTGTCCGTACTGATGCTGGACGTCGACGAGTTCAAGCGGTTCAACGACACCTACGGCCACCTGTCAGGCGACGCGGCCCTCCGCGACCTCGGCCGCGAGCTGCTGGCGGCGATCCGCGAACGGGACCAGGCGGCCAGATATGGCGGCGAGGAGTTCGCCGTCATCGCCCCGGACACCGACGCCGAACAGGGCCTGGAGATGGCCCGCCGGATCCGGGACCGGATCTCCGCCCTGGGGCAGCTCCTCGCCCTGCCCACGATGAGCATCGGCGTCGCCACCTTCCCCGACGACGGCGCGACCGCGGAAGACTTGGTGCATGCCGCCGATGAGCGCCTCTATCGGGCCAAGGAGTCGGGCCGGAACCGCGTGGTCGGGGCCGGCTAGGGCTGCGGCGGCCGGGTTGAAGCCGCGGCCGGTCGGGCCGGCGTGGGCCGGAGTCCCTTCGGGAAAAATTCAGACAATGAATCGGCGAGGCCCATCGGGCCTCGCCTTTTGCGTACGTCACCGACGGTCACCGATTGGCAACCGGGACGGACGGCTCATAGCATATGGGCACGAGGGGGAACCGCATGTGCCCGGACTCGAGGCCGACGCCTTCCCGAAGGTGGCCTATGACCGATCGACGGACGTCCTCTACGTCGCCCTCAGTGGGTGGAGAACCGGCTACGCGCTGACCGATGCCGACCTGCCGGACGTCCGCCTGTGCTTCTCGGAGCCCGACGATGAGCTCTTCGCCATCCACGTCAGCCACTTCTCGCGGCAGAACCCGGCCCGGCTGTGCCGGCTAGTGGCCGGGGTCATCGACCTCCCTCCGCTGCTCCCCGTGCTGAGCTGAGGAAAGCCCGGAGAACCTGGAGCGGGTCACCGGACCCGGCATAGCCCAGCCAGTAGACCCGGCGGTCCAGGCGGTAGTAGTAGTTGGTCATCCCCGCGCCGTCGACCCGGTAGACCGGCAGCCCGTCGACCTGGAACTCGACCCGGCCGGTGAAGGTCTTGTCACCGGGCATCGCCTGGTCCATCGCCGCCAGCAGGGCCTGGGCGGACGAGGTGTCGGCCGATTCGCTGACCCACAACATGGCTCGGCCGGCGGGGCCCTTGTACTGACCGATGGCCGCGTCATCGATGGCGATGCCGGTCCCATGGAGCCCGCTGATCTGGGCGGTGGCCTGCCGACCGGTCTGGACCGGACCCTCGAGGGTCAGGTCCGTCACTTTTTTCGGGAGAAGGGCTGCACCGGTCGGGGTGCGCTGAGTCAGAAGAATCGCCGTGGCCATCAGGGCCAGGCCGATGACGACGGCGGCCAGTGCCCGGCGGGCCGGGGTTGCGGTTCGGTTCTGGGTCGGGGCCGAGGCTGAGGTCGGCGTCGCACGCACGATGGGCACCCCCGTCTTTAGGACAGGATACGAGACCACGGGGCCTGTCCCGCGTTAAGCGCGAAGTAGAGGACCAGAAGGAGCGGGATGAAGAGGGCCCAGCCCCAGAGCGGGAGGCGTTGGACGAGGTCGGGTGCGGGTTCGGGCTTGAGGGCGGGCGCGGGCAGGCCCTTCCCCGCCCTGACCCAGACGACCGCGGCGCTCGCAGCCGCCACCGAGACCCATTGGGCCGGGGAGAGCCACAGCGCGCCGCGCGGTTCGCGGGTGAACTCTACCAGGAAGCGCAGGATGGCGTAACCCCCGATGAAGCGGGCCAGTTGCAGACCGGGGCGAATCCGTACCCCGGGACCGGCGGCCCACCGCCTGGACCACAGCCAGAGGAAGAGAAGGCCGTCGGTGATTATCTCGTAGGCCTGGGCCGGGTGGACCCACTGACCAGCGATGTTGACCGCCCAGGGGAGCGTCGTCGGCAGCCCGAAGAGGTCGCAGCCGACTCGGCCGACGGCCAGGCCGGCGGCCATGGCCGGGGCGGCCGCGTCGAGGGCGACGGCCGGTCGGAGCCTGAGGCCGCGGGCGGTCAGGTAGAGGGCCAGCCCGCCCCCGATCAGCGCCCCGATGAGGGACAGGCCCCCGTCCCAGAGGCGCAGGATGGCCGCCGGCTCGGCGGCGTAGATGCCCAGGTTCAGCATGACGTAGAGCAGCCTGGCCCCGGCCAGCCCGGCGACCACGGCGATGGTGATGGCCGTGGTGAAGGCGTCTTCGTCCTCACCCCGGCGACGGGCCTCGCTGAGGGCGATGAACAGTCCGACCAGGAGGCCGGCCCCCATGGCCAGCCCATACAGGTTGATGTGGAACGGCCCGATGGGCCACATCGGCGGTTGTCTGGACAAGCAATGGCCTCCTTGGAGTACCCCCGGTGGGTATCACGCTCCAAAGCCAGTGTATAGCCTCATCTGGCGCATGTCAATGCCCGCGGCGGAGACACGTCCACGGATCGACGGCCGAGCGCACCGGTCAGCTTTCGGCCCCAATTCGTCGAATTGTCAGACCTTCCGGCAGGGAAGCGCCGAGGCGAATAGAATGCTTTCCCAAAATCGTGCACAGGGGGTGCTCAAAGAAATGGCCGCACTTCCCTCCAAAGACCTCGACTCCGACATCGGGCTGAAGCTGAAACAGCAGGCGCTCAAAGACTACGCCGATTACGTCAACCCGATGAAGGTGCGGACGCTGAAATCGGCCGGCCTCGATATTATCGAGGGCCGCCGCGACGGGGCCAAGGTCTGGGATCTGTCCGGAAGGATGTACGTCGATTGCATCACCGGGGCCGGCAGCTTCAACAGCGGACGGCGCAATCCGGTCATCGTCGAGGCCCTGAAACGGGCCCTCGACGAGATGGACATCGGGGTCTTCCTCATCTGCTCCAAGCTCAAGGCGGACCTGGCCAAGCGGCTGGCCGAGGTGACCCCGGGCGACCTGAAGTGGTCGATGTTCGCGGTGGGCGGCGGCGAGGCCAACGACTATGCCATCAAGTTGGCCCGCGGCTACACGATGAAGACCGAGATCATCTCGGCCCTCAAGTCGTACCACGGGCACACCGGCTTCTCCCTTTCGGCCATCGGTCGTGACGCCTACCAGAAGCCGTTCTTGCCGCTGATGCCGGGGTTCAAGAAGGTCCCCTTCAACGACGCCCAGGCCATCGCCGACGCCATCACCGACGACACGGCCGCCGTCATGCTCGAACCCATCCAGGGCGAGGGCGGCATCAATGTCCCCTCCGACGACTACCTCCCGGCCGTCCGCAAGATCTGCGACGAGCACGGCGTCCTGCTCATCCTGGACGAGATCCAGACCGGTCTCGGCCGGACCGGCAAGATGTGGTGCTCGGAGCACTACGGCATCGTCCCCGACATCATGACCACGGCCAAGTCCCTCGGCGGTTCCCTCTACCCCATCGCCGCCACCGTCTTCCGCGAAGAGCTCGGTGACTTCCTCATCACCAACCCCTTCATCCACCTGTCCACCTTCGGCGGCTCCGACCTGGGCTGCGCCGTGGGCCTGGCGGTCATCGACTACATCGTCGAGCACGACCTGCCGGGGCATGCGGCCCACATGGGAGAGCGCTTCCGGGCCGGCTTCGACGTCCTCGTCAAGCAGTATCCGAGCATCCTCCGGGAGGTCCGCCAGAAGGGCCTGATGATGGGCCTCCAGTACGCCGAGGACAGCCTTGGGCCGCGGATGAGCTACCAGTTGGCGCAGAACGGGGTCATGGCCATCTTCACCGGCAACGACACCAGCGTCATGCGGCTCATGCCGACCCTGGTCATCAACGAAGAGGAAGTCGACTTCGTCCTGAACGCGCTCGACCAATCCATGGCCGCCATCATGAGACAACGGGGAGGCAATTGAGGCGTGGCGACGTCATCCGAGATCCTCGAGGCCCTGGCCGACTACCAGGTGCAGTGCAACAACAACCAGCGCCTGCGGAAGATGCAGCGCGACTGGTCCAAGCTCCTCCACTTCGTGGCCAAAGACACCGGCGACGGCTTCACCATGGACGTGGTCAGGGGAGAGATCACCGGGGTCCGGTCCGGCCTGGTGGGCACGCCGGACGTGGTCGTCACGGCCGCCAGCGAGGACCTGTGCGATATGTTCTGGGGCGACCTCAACCCGAGCCAGAAGTACCTGCGCGGGGAGATTCAGGTCAAGGCGTCGACCGAGGACGTCATGCGGCTCGACGCCATCACCATGATCATCTGGCCGGAGGCGTGACATGACCGAGCTCAAGAAAAAGATCCGCCTGCGGACGGTGATCTCGGCCGGGGCCGGGCTGGCCCTGGCCACGGTCTCCTATACCTCGAACATGCAGGTGGCCTCGTACATGGCCGGCGACTCGGGCTGGATGGCCATCGTCATCGCCGGCCTCATCTCCTTCCTGGCCGCCTTCTGCTTCGCCGAACTGGTCGGGATGTTCCCGACGGCGGCCGGGATCAAGCTCTTCATCGAGCGGGCCTTCAACGAGAAGGCCGCCCTGGTCTTCGGGACGGTCTACATGACCATCAGCGTGGCCGTGGTCGGCGCGGAGACCTTCATCCTCTCGAGCGTCCTGGCGACGGCCTTCCCGGTGCCGCGCGTCTTCTGGATCTTCTTCTTCCTCATCACCATCGCCCTCATCAACATCCGCGGCGTCACCATGGCCGGCCTGACCCAGGACATCACAACCTACGCCATGTTCGCCGCCCTCATCGGGCTGTCGGTGTACGCGCTGGCGAAGAACGACTTCCAGCTGACGACGCCCCTGACTCCGGGGAGCGGGATGGGGATGGCCCAGGCGGTGGCCATCGGGGTCTTTCTGTACCTCGGCTTCGAGTGGGTGACGCCGTTGGCCGAGGAGACCACCGACTTCAAACTCATCCCCCGCGGGATGTTCGGAGCCATCATCCTCCTGGGCCTGTCCTACGCCCTCTTCAACATCGCCATGACCTCGACGGTCTCGAAGGCCGTCCTGACCAAGTCGCCCATCCCCCACGTCCTCTTCGGCCAGGCCCTCTTCGGCAAGGCCGGGATCATGCTGATGATGATCATGAGCATCCTGGCTTCGGTGACTACGTTCAACGCCGGGGTGATGACCGCCTCGCGGTTCATCTACGCCATGGCCCGCGACCGGGCCCTGCCGAAGGTCTTCTCGAACCTGCACCCGACCTACGCCACGCCCTGGCCGGCCATCGTCGCCCTGCTGACCGTGGCCACCGCGGTCTCGTTGGCGGTCAACTTCACCGGGCAGTACAAGGTGCTCATCTTCCTCGGGGCGGCCGTCGAGTGCATGATCTACGTCGTCATGGGGGCGTCGGTGCTGGGGCTGCGGAAGCGTAACCCGGAAACGGAGCGGGTCTTCAAGGTCCCCTTCGGGCGGCTCATCCCGTGGGCCGTGATCATCGTCTACGGACTGCTCTTCGTGCTCATCTTCATCCCCGACCCGGCCAACCCGGGCGACGCCCACGCGCAGCTGTTGGCCCTGATCTCGCTGGTCGTCGTCTTCGCCCTGACCTTCGGTTACGTCTTCAAGGTCGTCCCAGCCCTGCGGGCCAAGTATGAGGCGGAGGCGCGGAAGCGCCAGAAGCGGCGGCCCGGGCGACCGGCGGCGACGGGCGCGGCGCCTGGCGGCGGCGGTATGACGCCGGGCGGCAGCGCGGTCCCGCAGTAGAGAAGCCCCCCAACCAAGGAGGTCGTCGACATGGCCACGTTCAAGGATGCCGATGAATTCTACAGTGTGATGCGGACCTTCTTCGAGAAGGTCCGTTTCGACCCGGCCCTCGGGCCCAAGCTGGCCGGCTCAAAGATGGTCATCCGGTTCATCTATACCGACCCGGAGGCGGAGATAACCATCGACTTCCTGAACCCGTCGACGACTACGGGCGCCTACGCCGACATCGACTATGGGCCGTCGACCAAGAAGGCCGACGTGACCATGAAGCAGTCGGCCGACTTCTCCCACAAGTTCTGGCACGGCAAGACCAACGTCGTCGCCTCCCTGGCGACGCGGCAGATCATCGCCTCGGGCTCGGTCCAGAAGGCCCTGGGCCTGCTGCCACTGCTCCGGCCGCTCTATGCGGTCTACCCGGAGACCATCCGCGAGATGGGCCGCGAGGAGCTGGTCGTGAAGTGAGCGGCGCCAACGCGGGCATGGGCGGTTCGGCCGCGGGCACGGGGGCGGCGGCCGGGGAGGCGGCGGACGCCGGGCGCGCCGAAGAGTTCGCGGGCCTGGACCGTGAGCGCTTGGCCGGGCTCCTCCGGACGATGTGGCTGATAAGGAAGTTCGAGCTGTCGGTGGCCCACGGGGTCGAAGAGGGGACCATCCCCGGGATGGCCCACCTGTCGGTCGGCCACGAGGCCATGGCCATCGGGGTCATGGCCGCCCTGGAGCCCGGTGACTACGTCTCATCGACGCACCGGGCCCACGGCCACTCCCTGGCCAAGGGGGCGGACCCCAAGGGGATGATGGCCGAGATCTACGGCCGCTCGACCGGCCTGTGCCGGGGCAAGGGCGGGTCGCTCCACGTCATCGACGCGTCCAAGGGGCTCATCGGGGCCAACGGCATCGTCGGGGCCTGGAACCTGCTGGCGACCGGGGCCGGCCTGTCGTCCAAGCTGCTCAAGAACAGCCGGGTGGCGGTGGCCTTCATGGGCGACGACTCGACCAACATCGGCTTCTTCCACGAGGCCATGAACCTGGCCGCCGTCTGGGACCTGCCGGTGGTCTTCGTCTGCGAGAACAACGGTTATGGGATAACCACGCCGCAGGAGCGGCACACGAAGGTCAAGCGGATCGCCGACCGAGCGGCGGCCTACGCCATGCCGGCCGTGACCATCGACGGCAACGACGTGGTCGCGGTCTATCGGGCCGCCCGCGAAGCCGTCGACCGGGCCCGCTCGGGCGGCGGGCCGTCCTTCATCGAGGGGCTGGTCTGGCGCTGGCGCGGGCACTACGAGGGCGACCCGGACGACTACCGGACCGACGAGGCCAAGGCCGTGGGCCAGGCGGGCGATCCCATCGCCGCATACTCGCGGCGGCTCATCACGGGCCGGGTGCTGAGTGAGGGCGAGGTCGCGGCCGTCGAGGCCGAGGCCGGGCGGGTCATCGAGGAGGCCGTCTTCGCCGCCGAGGAGGCGCCGTTCCCCGACGAGGGCGAGCTTACGCGCGACGTGTTCGCGCCAGAGGCGGCCGGGGTCTTCACCGACGGTGGGGCGGGGGCGCGGGCCGCGGCGCGGGCGTTGGCCGACGCTGGTGGACCGGCGACGGCCGGCGACCGTTACGTGACCATGTCGGCGGCCATCCGCGAGGCCCTGGCCCAGGAGATGCGGCGTGACCCGCGGGTCATCGTCATGGGCGAGGACGTCGCCTTCGGGTTCTTCGGCGTCACCAGCGGACTTTCCGACGAGTTCGGGCGCGACCGCGTCCGCGACACGCCCATCAGCGAGAACGCCATCGTTGGGGCGGCGGTGGGGGCGGCCATGACCGGGCTCCGGCCGGTGGCCGAGTTGATGTTCGAGGACTTCATCACCGCCGGCATCGACCCCATCGTCAACCAGGCGGCCAAGCTCCGCTATATGTCGGGCGGGCAGTACCGCATCCCGCTGGTGGTCCGGACGCCGGGCGGGACCGGGCTGGCCTTCGCCGCCCAGCACTCGCAGAGCCTGGAGGCCCTATTCATGCATGTCCCGGGGCTGAAGGTGGTCGTCGCCTCGAG
>JAJYMC010000007.1 GCA_021787335.1 Bacillota bacterium
GCAGCGGTCGCGTCCCCGTCCTACACCATAAGGCGGCCATCGAGGCCCTCAAGGCGACCGGCCGGGTCAACTTCCACGTCGGCCTGGTCGACGAGGACGAGGCCAAGGCCCTGGCCGCCTACGCCGACGCGGTCTCCTTCGACTTCGTCGGCGACGACGAGACCATCCACGAGACCTTTGGCCTCGACAAGACGGTCTCGGATTACCTCGAATCCTATCGTGCCCTGCGCCGTCACACCAAGGTCCTGCCGCACATCTGCATCGGGTTGCGCGGCGGGCTGATGAGCGGGGAGGAGCGGGCGCTGCAGATACTGCGCCGGGAAGGCGCCGACGCGCTGGTTTTCATCGTCTTCATCCCGACCAAGGGGACGCGTTACGCCGACCGGACCCCGCCGCCGGTCGAGGCGGTCATCGACACCCTCACCCGGGCCCGCCTGGACTTCCCAACGACGCCCATCTTCCTCGGCTGCATGCGTCCGGCCGGCCGCTACCGGGTCGAGCTTGACCAGGCCGCCGTCCGCTGCGGGGTCCAGAAGATCGTCATCCCCGCCCGCCCGGCCGTCCAGCTGGCCAGGGACCTCGGGCTCGAGGTCTCGCGCGGAGAGGAGTGCTGCGTACTTTGAAGCCCGAATCGGAGCACGCCGCGCAGCCCGCCGCGCAGACCTCTCCCGCCAAGGGCACGCCGGCGGAAAGGGCCCCGCGCCTGCGCGTCTCGGTCGGCACGGGGACGGCCATCGGCCTCAACCAGGTCCGCGCCGACTGCCTGCCGACCACGGCCTACCTGATGGTCGGCGAGCGCTGCGACCGCAACTGCGGCTTCTGCCCGCAGGCCCGCGAGAGCGGGGCCCGGGCCGACCTGCTGTCCCGGGTCACCTGGCCGGCGGCCGGTGACCCGGAGACCGTCATCGCCGCCGTCGCCGGCTCGCACGAAGCCGCGACCAGCGGCGGGGAAGGGGTCAAGCGGGTCTGCTTCCAGGTCATCCACGACCGCGCCAGCCTTGGCGAGACCCTCGAGGCCGTGCGCTCCACGCGCCGCCGTTCGTCCGTGCCCATTTGCGTCTCGGTCTTCCTCAACGACCAGGCCGTCGTGGCCCAGCTCTTCGAGGCCGGCGCCGACCATGTGACGATGCCCATCGACGTCGTCGGGGAGGAGCTGTATCACCGGGTCAAGGGCGGCGGCTTCTCAGGCGCCCTCAAGCGCGTCGAGGAGGCCGCGGCCCGCTGGCCGGGCAAGATTGGCACGCATCTCATCGTCGGCCTCGGCGAGACCGAGGAAGACATGGTTCGGCTCATCGCCCGACTGGTCGGGCAGGGTGTGACCATCGGCCTCTTCGCCTTCACCCCGGTCCGCGGGACCGAGCTGGCCGCTCAGGCCCCGCCGGACCTGGCCTCGTACCGCCGCATCCAGGCCGCCAACTGGCTTTTCGGTGAGGGGCTCATCGGCCCCGACGACCTCGTCTTCGCCGATGGCCGCTTGGTGGGCTTCCGCCGGCCGTCCGCCGTCGTCCGCTCCTGGCTGGCCGCCGGCGAGGCCTTCCGCACCGCCGGATGCCCCGATTGCAACCGTCCATACTACAACGAAAGGCCGGGCGGCGTGATCTACAACTATCCGCGCCCGCTGACCGCCGATGAGGCGGCGGCGGCCGTCGACGTCGTCCTGGCCGGCGCCCCGGGAGTGTGAGCCCCGTGCCCCCTGTTGACACCGCGCCGTCGGTGACCACCTGGCGGCTCATCCGGAGTGGTCCGGCCGACGCGGCCCGGAACATGGCCGTCGACGAGGCCATCATGACCGCCCACGGCCATGGCCTGGTGCCGCCGACCCTGCGCTTCTACACCTGGCAGCCGGCGGCCGTCTCGGTGGGCTACTTTCAGAGCCTCGAGCGCGAGATCGACGTCGAGGCCTGCCGCCGCGCCGGCATCGGCATCGTCCGCCGCCCGACCGGTGGGCGGGCCGTCCTCCACGACGATGAGCTGACCTATAGCATCACCATCGCCGAGTCCATCCTGCCGGGCAGCGTCCTCGAGACCTACCGCTACCTGAGCGGCGGCCTCCTGGCCGGCTTCGAGATCATCGGCCTGCGGGCCGACCTGACCAACCCGCCATCGCGCGGAGGTGAGCCGGCGGCTGACGTCGCCGCCGCCGCCCCGCATGCCTCTTCGGCCGCCTGCTTCGACGCCCCCTCGTGGTACGAGCTGACCTCGGCCGGCAAGAAGATCGTCGGGAGCGCCCAGACCCGCAAGAACGGCGTCATCCTGCAGCACGGGGCGATCATCCTCCACCTCGACCTCGACAAGCTCATCGGCACCTTCCGCTTCCCGTCGGACCGCGTCCGCGACCGAGTCCGCGAGACCCTGGTGGCCAAGGCCGGTGGGGTCGATGAGGCCGCCGGCCGGCGCATCGCCCCGGACGAACTGGCCGAGGCCATGGCCTCCGGCTTCACCAAGGAACTCGGCCTCGTCCTCGTCCCGGGCGACCTCACCCCGGAGGAGCGGCGCCTGGCCGACGAGCTGGAGCGGACCAAGTACTCCCAGACCTCCTGGAACTGGCGGAAATAGGCCACCGGCAGCGGAAATAGACCTCCATCCGAAAGGGGAAGACATCATGTTCGACATCATCGTTATCGGCGGCGGCCCCGGCGGCTATGTGGCCGCCATCAAAGGCGCCCAGCTCGGGGCCAAGGTGGCCCTCGTCGAGGACCGCCGGGTCGGCGGCTGCTGCCTGAACCGCGGCTGCATCCCCACCAAGGCCCTGGTCCGCACGGCCGAAATCTACCTCGACATGAAGCACGGGCCGGCCTTCGGCCTGACCCCCGGCGAGATCAAGGTCGACTGGGGCACGGTCATCGCCCGCAAGGACAAGGTCGTCCACCAGCTGACCAGCGGGGTCGAGCTGCTCCTGAAGTCCAACGGCGTGGCCCTCTACGACGGCCGGGGCAGCATCCCCAAGCCAGGCGTGGTCGAGGTGGCCCTCAAGGACGGCGGCAAGGAAGTCCTCGAGACCAAGAACATCATCATCGCCACCGGCTCCCTCGAGCAGTCCCCGCCCATCCCCGAGGAGCAGGTCCGGGCCCACACGGTGACCAGCGAGGACGCCCTTGACTTCGATCACGTCCCGGAAAGCCTCCTGATCATCGGCGGGGGCGTCCTCGGCATCGAGTTCGCCTGCGTCTACAACGCCTTCGGGAGCAAGGTCACGGCCGTGAAGCGCGGCCCCGGCATCCTCCCGCCCATCGACGAGGAACTGCAGACCCGGATGATCCCGGTCCTGAAAAGGGCCGGCATCACCGTCAACCACGGCATCTACGTCAAGGAGATAACCGAGACGGCCGACGGCAAGAAGCGGCTCGTGGCCGAGAAGGACGGCGCCCCGACCGAGTTCGTGGCCGAGAGGGTCCTCCTGGCCCTCGGGCGCGTGCCGAACTACGGCGGCATCGACCTCGACGCCCTCGGGGTCCAGTACGAGAAGCGGGGGATCAAGACCGACGCCCAGATGCGGACCAACGTGCCCGGCATCTACGCCATCGGCGATGTCGTCGGCCGGTACTGGCTGGCCCCGGTGGCCTCGGCCGAAGGCGTCGTGGCCGTCGAGAACATCACCGGCCACCCCGCCCAGATCGACTACAGCATCATCCCGAGCTGCGTCTTCTCCATCCCTGAGGTGGCCTCGGTCGGCCTGAAGGAGAAGGAGGCCCGCGACAAGGGCTTCGAGGTCAAGGTCTCCAAGTTCCCCTTCACCGCCAACGGCCGGGCGCTGGCCATGGGCGAGGCCGAGGGCATCGTCAAGGTGGTCGCCCAGGCTGGCGACGGCAAGCTCCTCGGCGTCCACATCCTCGGGCCGCGGGCCACGGACCTCATCCATGAGGCGTCCATCGCCCTGAAGCTCGGGGCCAAGGCCGCGGACATCGCCGACATCCTGGTCCACGCCCACCCGACCCTCTCCGAGGCCTTCATGGAGGCCTGCGAGGGCATCACCGGGGAGCCCATCCACATCGCCCCCAGGCGGCGGGCGCAATAGGCCCGCAGAGCGCGGAAACGAGGCCCCCAAGCGGGGCCTCGTGTTTGCAAATAAACCGAAATATGGTAAGATTAGCAGGTGGAAATGGGGAGGGACAGGCATGCCCGGACGTCTGGCTAAGCTCCGCAAGCTGATGGAGTCCCAGGCAACGAAGCTCGACGCCCTGCTCATCGAGTCCAAGGAGAACCGCTACTACATGAGCGGCTTCTCGGGCTCGGCGGGGTTCCTCGTCATCGGCCAGGACTACGCCTACCTGATCACCGACTTCCGCTACACCGAGCAGGCCACCACCCAGGCCCCTGAGTTCAAGGTGGTCCAGCACGGCACGCCCTTCGTCACCACCCTCATCGACGTGCTGGCCAAGGCCAAGGTCAAGCGGCTGGGCTTCGAGAAGGCCCACCTGACCTACGGCCGCTATGAGGACCTCCGGGCCAAGCTGGCCCCGGTCGAGCTGGTTCCGACCGAGAACCTGGTCGAGGACCTCCGGGCGATCAAGGACGCGGGCGAGGTCAAACTCATCAAGGAAGCCTCGCGCATCGCCGACAAAGCCTTCGAGGTCCTCCTGGGTCGGCTCAAGACCCGGATGACCGAGAACGACGTGGTCGCCGAGCTGGAGTACCAGATGCGCAAGCTGGGCGCGGCCGGCGCGTCCTTCGATATCATCGCCGCTTCCGGGCAGCGGTCTTCGCTCCCGCACGCCGAGCCGACCGATCGGTCCATCGACTTCGGCGACTTCCTGACCATCGACTTCGGCGCGGAGTACCAGGGCTACCGCTCGGACTGCACGCGGACCGTGGTCTTCGGCCGGGTCAACAAGAAGCAACGTGAGATCTACGACATCGTCCTGCGGGCCCAGGAGGCGGCCATCGCCGCCGCCAAGCCGGGCAAGCTCGGCAAGGAGCTCGACGCCGTGGCCCGCAAGGTCATCGCCGACGCGGGTTACGGGGCCAACTTCGGTCACGGCCTCGGGCACGGGGTCGGCCTGGCCGTCCACGAGGCCCCCAACGTCGGCCTGGCGGGCGACGTGCCCCTGAAGGCCGGTCACGTAATCACCATCGAGCCAGGTATCTACCTTGCCGGCTGGGGCGGCGTGCGGATCGAAGACATGGGCGTGCTGACGGCCAAGGGCTTTGACGACTTCACAACGGCTCCCAAGCAACTCATCACGCTGGAGTAGACGCGCCCGGGAGTGAACCGAGCGGGCGCGGACAGAATAAACATTGGCCCACGGGCGTAGGGGGAGGCTCATAGGTTGATTTCTACGAACGACTTCAAGACGGGTCTGACAGTCGAGATTGACGGTCAAGTCTGGACAGTGGTGGAGTTCCAGCACGTGAAACCGGGGAAGGGCGCCGCTTTCGTCCGGGCGAAGCTGAAGAACCTGAAGTCGGGGTCCGTCGTCGAGCGGACCTTCAACGCCGGTGAGAAGCTCCCTCGGGCCCACCTGGAACGGCGCGAGATGCAGTACCTGTATCAGGCGGATGAGATGTACACCTTCATGGACACCGAGAACTATGAGCAGATAACCGTGGCCAAGGACCAGATCGGCGACGGGGTCAAGTTCCTCAAGGAGAACCTGCTCGTCAATATCCTCTTCTACCAGGGCCAGACCTTCGGCGTCGACCTCCCGAACTCGGTCGTGCTGAAGGTGGTCGAGACCGAACCCGGCGTCCGCGGCGACACCGCCACCGCCGGCACCAAGCCGGCCAAGCTCGAGACCGGCGCCGTCGTCAAGGTACCCCTGTTCATCAACATCGGCGACGTCCTCAAGGTCGACACGCGGACCGGGGACTACATCGAGCGGGCGTAATAGGAAAGAGCCAGAAATCAGTGAAGCCCCAGGGCGCGAGCCTTGGGGCTTCTGTCTATCTTTGGTGCGGGAAGGGAGAAATGGTCGCTTACCACCTCGCCCGATGGTCCTCGGCCCAACCGACGGCCTTGTCGACGGCGATGGGCCCGTCACTCGGCCCGTAGGGCTTCGGCCGTCGGCAGTCGCCCGGCCCAGACCGCCGCCGGAACGGCCGCCGCCACGGCCAAGACGACCCAGCCGGCGACCAGGGCCACCGAGACCAGTGGCGACATGCTCACGTCGATGTGTCCGGTGCCGAACTGCGTGGTCATCAACCCGGCGATCCGTGATGTCATCAGGCGCCCCAGGGGGAACCCGATGACTGTCCCCAGGCCGCCGAGCCAGGCCGCCCCGGCGACGCCGGCGATGAGCGCTTGGAGAGGCGTCATCCCGGCGGCCTTCCGGATCCCGGTCTCCCGGGTCTGCTCGCGGGCCGTCAGCAGGGTGGCGTTGAGGACGCCCAGGGCGGCGATGACCGCCATCAGGGCGGCCAGGCCTCTGGCCATATGGCCGACGTCAGTCAGGCTCTTGAAGTAGACGTCCTTGTTCAGGACGCTTGCGGTGACCCGATAGCCGGTGGCCGCGAGGATTGCTCGCTGCCCTTCCGCAGCCGCGACTCCGCTTCTCAGCCTGACCACGTAGCTCTTGGGCTGGGCGTCGGGGATGATCTGGCGCAGCGACTCCAAGCTCATGAAGCCGGTCTGACCGAGGCTCATGGTGTACCGATAGACGGCCGTCACGGTGAGCCGGCCGGGCCGGCCGCCAATCTCGACGCTGACCGGGTCCCCGACCTTCACCCCGGACCGCCGCATGGCCCCGGGGGCCAGCATGATCTCACCCGGCCCCGTGGGGAGCCGGCCTTCCAGCAATGTGAAGGGGAAGTCGGTCCACCCGTCTCCGGCCGCCGTCAGTTCGAATCCGAAGTCCGTCCCGGCGAAGGTCGACGGGATTCGGACGGCGGGGTAGAAGGCCTCGACGGCCGGGGTACCGGAGAGAGACGACCGGACTTCATCCGGCGACATGTCTCGCTGACCGACCATGACGTCCCAGTTCAGGCCATGGAGGTCGGGCCGCCGGGCGATGTCGTCGGCCAGTCCGGAGAAGCCGATGGCCGAGGTCAGCGAGGCCAATCCCACCACCAGGCTGACGACCGTCAGGACCTGCCTTCCCGACCGGAGCGTGGCGTCCTTGACCCCGAGGACCACGGGCTGCGGGGCGCGTAGCCACCGGGCCAGGCGGACCGGCAGGGAGGGGCGAGAGGCCGCCTGGGAGGAGCCATCGGTGAGCAGTCCCGCGGGGCGCGAGCGGGCGGCCCGCCAGGCCGGCAACAGGGAGAAGATCAGGGCGACAGCGGCCGTGACGGCGATGACGCTGAAGGCGAGCGGCCAATCGAAGCGGGTGACCTCGGGTGCGCCCATGGTCGCCGCGAGGGGGCCCAACTGCCGCTGGGCCAGCACGGCGCCGACGGCCGTCCCGGCGAGCCCGCCGGCCAGTCCCAGGAGCAGGCTCTGGCCCCCGAAGACGAGCAGGGTCTGCCGGCCGCTGAAGCCGATGGCCTTGAGGACCCCAATCTCCCGCCACTGGGCCAGGACCGCCCCGCCGATGATGTTGCCGATGATGAGGGCCGAGGCCAGCACGGCCATGATCCCGAAGACGAGGGTGAACATCATCCCGGTGGCGTTGATCGAGACGAAGCCGTTACGCATGAAGATCCAGTCCATCGCGAAGGCGATCGGCGAGGCCCCCGTGCCCGCTGGGGACAGTTCCTTGGCCCTGGCCACGAAACTGTCGGTGCCGTCCGGGTCGGCCAGGCGCACGCCCAGGAGCGACTCGGTGTGGCCGGACCCGTCGAAGAGGGAGCCGAACGTCTCCGGCAGGACGTACATGGAGACCGGATCGAACCACGGGAACTGGTACTCGAACGGGTTCGCCTGCAGACCGACGACGGTGATCGTCCGCAGGCCGTCGCGCCCGGCCACCTTGACGGTGTCGTCGGGCTTCACCTTGTAGAAGCGGGCCAGCGAGGCTTCCATGAGGCCGGCATCGGTGTCCGACGCGGTCAGGTCGCGGCCCGCGGTGATGACGTACCGGCCGACCGCGGTATCCCCAGGCCGGCGTCCGACCAGGCGGACCGTTGGGGTGGTCGTCGCCCCCTCGACGAACAGCTCGGTGGTCGCGGACGACCACACCGGCGAACTTTCGACCACGCCGGGAAGGCGCGTTATCTTGGCGGCTGTCTCTTCACCGAGTGTCCCGCCTTTGAGGTAGAAGAAGACGTGGGGGCCGTTGGTCCGCGCGAGCAGCCGGTCGTAGGGGCTGGTCGAGGCTTTCAGGCTGACCAGCCCCAGATACAGCAGGGCGGCCGAAGCGGCCACGGTGGCCAGGATGAGGACCGACTGCCAGGGACGTGACCAGAGATCGGCCAAGGCTTTACGCAACACTGCGCGCATCTTGGCTCACCCCCTCGTCCCGAGGAGCCTGGCGGCCAGGCGTCCCATTCGAGCCTCGGCCGGCCGCGACTCCTCGACCAGCCGCCCGTCCTGCATGACCAGGATACGACCGGCATACGCGGCCACCTTGGGGTCGTGGGTGACCATGACGATGGTCTGCCCCTTATCCCGATGGAGCTCCTGGAAGAGCCGTAGGACGCCCTGCCCGTTCTCTTGGTCGAGGGCCCCGGTCGGCTCGTCGGCCAACAGGACGGTGGGGCCGTTGATCAGCGCGCGGGCGATGGCCACCCGCTGCCGCTCGCCGCCGCTCAGCTTGCCAGGCATCTTCCCGGCGAGTTCGGACAGGCCAAGGACACTCATCAACTCCCGGGCCCGCACCCGGACGGCGGCCGTGCTCCCCCGGCCCAGCAGGCCCGGTAGTTCGATGTTGGCGACGACATCGAGGTTCTGAATGAGGTTGAAGAACTGAAAGACGATGCCGACGTGCTTTCGGCGAAAGAGGGCCAACCGTGTCTCGGAGAGGCCATCGATCCGCTGTCCGGCCACCCAGACCTCGCCGGCGTCTGGCCGGTCGATTCCGCCGAGCATGTTCAGCAGCGTGGACTTACCGCACCCGGAAGGCCCCATGAGGGCGACGAATTCCCCCGTGGCGACCTCGAGGGAGACGTCCTGAACAGCCGGCCTGGGGTTACCCTCCCCACGATAGACCCGGGTCAGACCCGTGGCTCGAATGGTGGAGCCCATCGCGCTTGGCATCACTGGTACCTCCCTTTTTATCGCCCCGGCGGGCGAAGCGCTTCTCCCATAGTTCCAGCCAGGCGAGGTCGGCCTCCAGATGAAGGACGGCTCCTTCAACCAGCAGGCGGAGATCGACCTCCTGTTCGCCCTGGAACCTCTCGCGAAGGGCCGTCAGCTCCTGCATATCGCGCAGAGCGGCGGCGCGCTGGGCACGGACGATCGCGGCGACATCGCCCCGGCCGGTCCGCTGGGCCAGGCTGAGTTTGACGAAGAACTCGTCGCGGAGGTCCACCCGCTCCACCGGTTCGGCGAACCACTGCCGCAGGCTGTCGAGGCCGGCGGGGGTGAGGTGATAGACCTTCGTCTCTGGGCGCTGTTGGTCACGGACCACCAGCGCCCCCTCGATCAGCCCGGCCTTCTCCATCTTGGCGATGGCCGTGTAGACCTGGCCCACGTTGACCGGCGAGGCCCGACCGAACAGCTTGTCGAGGCCGACCTTCAGGTCGTAGCCGTGCATCGGCTTGCCCGCTAGGAGCCCCAGGAGCGCCTCTTTGATCATGATGGCAGCCTCCAAAATCGCAGGCAAATGCCAAGCTTAGGGATACTTACAATGTAACTAGTTATGATTCTATCCGGGACCCGGCCACCCGTCAAGGGGGGCGGCCGGAGTCAAATCCGGCGAAACCCCAGGGGGCAGACAAAGTCCCGGGCGCGCCTTTCGGCGGGCCGGGGCCTCTTTTGGGAAGGGCTATTCCCGAATGGTGGCCTGTGGCGGGAACGCCAAGAAGGCGGGACAGGAATCATCTCCCACGGTCAGCACCACACTAGATGTCGAAGCCGAACCGATGATTCGGGGGTGGCGACAGTGGGCACCGACTTCCTTGAGGAGATCCGCAACCTGCCCCGGAGGGTGGTCGATAACCTCGAGGGCGGGGTCGGCAACCTGAAGGTCTATCTGGTCCAGGATTTCAACCTGAGTCTCCTGACCAGGATGGTCAATTTCGGACTGAACATCTTCGGGGAACTGGGCATGGACGAATGGGGACTGGTTCCCCAGATTCGCCACGGGAACGTCTTTATCCTCAAGGAGGAGGACAAGCGGCGGCTCATCGGCCTGGCCATCCTGATGCGCGACTGGGAGGATCTCGACAAGGCCTACCTCTTCGATTTCGCCATCGCGGAGGACTTCCGGGGACAAGGGCTGGGCTATCACTTCCTGCTGACGATCTGCCGGAACCTGAGGGAGCAGGGCTTCAAGCGGCTCAGCCTGACCGTCGACGTGAACAACTCGGCCGCCATCCATCTCTACCGGGACAAGCTGGGCTTTGAGGTCAGAAGGCGGAGGGAGAACGAGTACGGCAAGGGTCACGACCGCTATCTGATGACCGCCGATCTGGACCAGGTGCCTGGGGTGGTCAGGCATTAGGGCGACACTCAGGGTCAGCGCTGCATCCGCGCCGCTTCGCGGCCACTGGGCGCGGCCCGGACCGGCAGCGCCCACCGGGCGGCGATGACCAGGATGGCCAGTTCCATGGCGGCGGTGGCGTAGAACAAGAGCGAGTGAGACAACCCATAAGTGAATCCCGCGATGGCGCCGCCGATGGCCATCCCGACACTGAAGCCGCTCGTGGCCAGCCCGGTGTAGCTCGCCCGCAGGCGGGGCGACGCGGCCTCGACCATGGTCGCCTCCCAGGCCGGAACGGCCAGGTTGATGACCCCGGAGGTCAGCGTCCGCAGCGCGAAGAAAACGGCCATGACGCCGGTCAGGGACTGCACAACCCAGAGGGCTGCGCTCAGGAGCTGCGTGACCAGAATGACGACGCGCCGGCCGACCCGGTCGGCCAGGAAGCCGCCGGCCAGCGTGACCGCAGCCGTGGCGGCGAACCCGAGCGCGGCGTTGAGGGCGATGGCCGTGTAATCGGCCCCGAACCGGTCCTGTAGATATAGGGCGATGAGCGGGTGGGCGAGACCCATCTCGACGCCGGCGATGAGCCACATGGCCATGATCGCCCAGGCGGCCGCCGACCCGCGCCTGGTCAGGAAATTCCAAAGCTCGGAGATGCGGGGGCGATCACCATTCCGAGCCCCAGCCTCGCTCGCCTCCGCCGGGTGGGTTGGCGCTGGGTGGCTCTCCCGCAGCCTCAGCGAGGCCCAGATGGCCAGGGCGAAGAAGGGGAAGGACAGTGCGACCGCTGATGCCCGGCCATAGCGGTCGGCGACCACCCCGCCGATGATGGGGGCGATCAACCCGGCCGCCGGCGCAGCCGAGTAGAGTAACCCGTAGAACGATCCACGATTGCCTTTGTGGGAAGCGTCGGCGGTCATGGCCGACCAGGCCGCGCGGCTGAGGTTGCCGAGCCCCCAGAGGACGGCCACCATGACGAGCCGGAGCCAGCTGTGGGCGATGATGAACAGGACCATGCCCACCGCGTTGGCCGCCGTGGCGGCCACGACTACCCGCCTTCGTCCGAACCGGTCAGCGAGGAAGCCGCCGGTCAGCCCCGCGACGAAGCCGGTCGCGTCCGTCAGGCTGAAGAAGAGCCCGATGCGGACGATGTCCAGGCCCGCATCCCTGAGGAAAGCCGGGACGAGTCCGGACGTCATGTGGAAAGCGAAGTTGGTGAGGAAGCTTCGGATGAAGAGCGCCCTCAGGTTCCACGGAACACGGGCCCAAACCTCAACCCCTCGCCGGAAAACCGCGGCGAGGCGGCTCGAGGACACGATGGTCGGTCTCTCTGACATAAGTCAAACCCCTCGATGGGGAGCGGGCACAGAAAGGCCCGGGCGGGAACGCCCGGGCCACTTAGCGCACAAACAAAGCTGGCCACCCGGCACCCCTTGGACTACCGCGTATGAGGTTGGCTCTGCGCGCCTTGGGCAAGGCACCGGTTGGTCAGGATCATGTGACGAAACCTCCTCGGAACTGGAAATCACCAAGCTCATTGTAACCACCGGAGGCCCGCCGGTCAAGCAAGGCAGGCAGAGCAGGCCTTTCCTATGCCGCGATCTCTCGACCGAGGCCGCTGATAAGGCTTGCCGACACCCCGATGGCGAAGAGGATACCCGCGGCAGGCAGAGCGAAGGTGAGGGCCGTCAGGTGTTCGATGAGCTCCAAGAGCCAGATGGTGATGACGAGGCCCCTGGTCTTTGGAGCCGCCGCCATCCCGGGCATGGGCTTGTGTTGCTGTTGTTTGACGGCGTAGGGCTTGAGCCACCGGATGATCAGCGCGCTCAGCAGGAGGAAGAAAACGATCAGCACCAGCAGGAACAGGTCGGAGAACGGCCACTCGATGCCGAGCCCCTCGCCGCCCCAGAAGGTTCCGAAAGAAACGAGCATGATCCCGGTGATGAACTTGAGCGTGTTCTCGGGAATCCGGGTGAGCGGCGCGCGGATCGCCAGGCCAAGGCCCACGACAACGAGAAACGCCAGCAGGGCCCCCAGCGTCGCCGCCCAGAGTCCCGAAGCTTCGCCGGTCGCGGCGGTGGCGCCGAAGGTGATGACGATGAAGGCCACTTCCAGCCCTTCGAGCAGCACGCTCTTGAAGGAAGTGACGAACCCTAACCCGCTGAACTGGCCGGGGTCGATCTCGCCGCGGGCTTTGAGCTCCCGCATCCGATCTTCGTAGATCGCCGCCTCGTCGTGCATCGCCTTGAGGCCGCTGTATCGGAGCAGGGATTTCTTGAGCCACTGCAGGCCGAACAGGGCGAGCACGAGGCCAATGACAAGGCGCAGGACCGCGATGGGGATGAAGAGGACCAGCGTTGAGCCGAAGACGGCGACCAGGGCCGCCAGGGCCAGCATGGCGGCGCCGGCCCCCAATAGGCTGCTTTTCCAGTTGATGGTGACGCCGACGACCAAGACGATCGTCAGGGCTTCGTCGAACTCAACCGTCGAAGCGAGAAAAGACGGCAATACGGAGGACCAGGCCATGATCAATCTCCTCGCCGCTTGACATAAGATGCTATCTCTCGGAACGATTATACAGCCGGCGAAGAGTGGGCTCAAGTGCCTGCGTCGAGCACGTTCTCTGGGGCCAGGGACCAGGATTCACGCAGCAGTCCGCCGAAGCCGGCCAGCACCGCTTCGGCGGCGTCGACTGCCGCCGACATCAGTGCCTGCGGCTCGCCGCCGCCGGGCCCTCCGTCGCAGTGGGCCGTGGCCAGCCGCTCCAGCGAAGCCGCCGTGGCAGGGTCCGCCAAGCGCACCGTTTGGATGGCGTACTTTGTCTTCTCCGGCCAGTGACGCCGCGCCACCCAGAACGCCTCGAGCAACTGACCAACCAACTCGGCGCGGAGAAGCCCAACGGCTCCCACGTCGGGTTGCAGCAGCGACACAGCGTCCAGCAAGTCGTCCAGCGCCTCGGTGACGCGGAAGCGGGCCCGCCTGATAGTCGTAGCGTCGGCCGGGTCCGGCCCGCGGGCCACGTCGGTGGCGGCCTCGGCGCGCAACTCGGCGACCAGACCGTCCGGGTCCCACAGGACCACGCTTTCCGCCATCATCCGCTGGACCGACCCGACCCGCCTTTCACCGAAGGCCTTCCGGAACCACGCCGGGGGGCCTTCCATCGTCTGGACCTCGGTCCCGTCGACCCATTCGGCCGCCCGCCGGAATACCCGGCCCGACGTCACCACGAGCAGATCCACGTCGCTCCTGGGCCCGGCGCAGCCTCTGGCCCACGAGCCAGCCAGGGCGACGCCGCGAACATCGGGGCGGGCCCCGAGTCTCCCCAGGACACCGACCACTGTGTCGGTCGCCTTGTTGGGCATCCCTTTGGGCAGACCATGCGCTCGAAAATCGCCGGCCTTCAGACCTACCACCCCCGCCCGGAAAGGCTGGGATAGCCCTTCGTCGGTCCGGAGATTTTTCCTTCCAGAAAGGGAAAGGCCCCGCCTGGGCGGGGCCGGTGCATCTTCAGCCGGGGCAAGTCAGCGGCATGGCGGCGGGTCAGGGCCCGCGCTTGTCGAAGGTCACTTCGGGGAATTGTGCGGGCGGCCCATCAAGCAGCGGGGCCGGCTGGCCCTTCAGGTACCGGTCGAAGAACGCCAGGGAATAGGCATTGACGATGTCGTGGCCCCGGTTGGCATCGATTGGCCCGGTCATGCCCAGCCGGGAACTGAGCGGAGTGAAGAACGGCAGATCGGAGAAGTTCGCGTGGAACATGCCGGCTACCAGCACTAGGTAGGCGTCCCTCGGCTTGCTCTCGAACACCGCCCGCGGGGTGGTCACAGTCTCGTCGATGTCTTCCTGGGTCCAGTGCTCGAGCTTCATGTACTTCGCGTCTCGGCTGATCCACATGGCCGGCTGTTTCAGGCCCGACTGGACCACATCGGCGGGCATGAAGACATCCATCATCAGGGAGGCCCGGATCCGCGGATCCAGCTTCGAGGCTTCGGCGGTGATGGCGCCGCCCAGCGAGACCCCGAACATGCCGGTTCGCTGAAGGTCTAGCTGCCCGGTCAGGATGCCGTTCGGGTCGGCCTGGTTCAGGTCGGCGAGCTGATCCAGCGCGAAGCTGACGTCCTGCGCCAGGAAGGGGATGGCAACGTCATAGAACTTGGGGTGCCCGGGATGCGCAGGGTCGAACATGCGGGGGTCGAAGGCCACCAGGCGCCCATCGGGGAAGACCACCCCGCTCGAGGCATACGGGTGGTCGATGGTCGCCACGATGTAGCCGTGCGACACCAACTCCTCAACCTGGAAGGTGTTGTGTCCCCGGAAGCCAGAGCGTCCGTGCGAGAAGATGAGCACGGGGTAGGGGCCGCCATCCGCCACGGGCGCGGACGGGACCCCGTTGGTGGTGACGTACTTCACGTGCCCGAAGATGAACCTCGGCAGATGCAGGAGATCCGCCACCGACCAAAGGACGCGGGCATCCTGCACGTAGGGAGCACGCCGTGCCGACGGGTTTCCCTCGGCCGGATACCAGACCTGCACCATCAGTTCACGATGGTCATTCGGATCGGCGGTGAAGATCTCCGGACGACTGACATCCACCCAGTGATAGGTCATCGTGCCGATCGCGTAAGGCCCGCTCGGGCGCGGGAAGCGGATCACGGGGAAGACGATCGGCAGGGCGATGGAGACCACCAGCCCGAGTGCGCCCAGCCCGATGGCCAGGCCGATGGCAAGCCGATGGGTCAAGCCCTGACCGGCTGTCCCGCCCGCCGGTGCGATCTTCTGCCACAGCCAGACCAGGAAGAACAGCCCGGTCAACACGTACGCTGGGACCATCTGCCAGCGCGGGCCCTCCACCGCCGCCTGGGCGACGGCGATCAGCACTACGGCAGGCGCCAAATAGCGCACCCAGCGCATTGCGCTGGGCACCGGAACCACTAAGACGAGGAATGTCAGCAGATCAGCCAATGACAACAGGGTTTCGAAAGGTCTCGTCTTCCTGCCTCCCCGTGCGATGGTGTAGCGGAAACGCCCTCCCCTTAATAACTCGGGAGAGCTCTGAAAAGTTTCCCGCCGCGCCTCAGCCTGCTTCCTTCGCCACCTGCAGCCCGCCGGTGAAGAACTTGTCGTGAATGGCCCGGACGGCCAGGTCGGCCTGGTCCCGCGCGATGAGGCAGGAGACCTTTATCTCCGACGAGCTTATCATCTGGATGTTGATGCCGTTCTCGGCCAGGGCCTGGAACATGGCCGTGGCCACGCCGGCCTTCTCCTTCAGCCCGATGCCGACGATGGAGACCTTGGCCACGTCGCGGTCGCAGTCGACCCCGCGGGCCCCGATGTCCACGATGGTCTGGCCGAGGATGGCCATGGCCCGCTCGACGTCCACATCGGAGACGGTGAAGGACATGTCGTTGACGTGGTCCCGACGCATGCTCTGGATGATCATGTCGACGTTGACGCCCGCCCCGGCCAGGTCCGCGAGGATCCGGTAGGCCATGCCCGGGCGGTCCGGGACCTCGATGATGGCCAGCCGGGCGATGTTCTTGTCGCTGGTCACCCCACTCACCTGAAGGACATCTTCCATCTTGTCGGCCTCCTCGACCAACGTCCCGGGGACGTCGGCGAAACTCGAAAGGACCTCCAGCCGGACCCCGTACTGCTTGGCCAGCTCCACCGAGCGTGGGTGGAGGACCTGGGCACCCAAACTGGCCAGTTCGAGCATCTCCTCGTGGGAGATCCGGTCGAGCTTATAGGCGCCCTTGACGACGCGCGGGTCGGCGGTGTAGACCCCATCCACGTCGGTGTATATCTCGCAGCGGACCGCGCCGAGGGCGGCGGCCAGGGCCACGGCGGTCGTGTCCGACCCGCCCCGGCCGAGGGTGGTGATGTCGCCGTTGCGGTCGATACCCTGAAAACCGGCGACGATGACGATCTTGCCGGCCTTCAGTTCACGGGCCAGCCGGCGCGACTTGACCTCGACGATGCGGGCCTTCTTGTGGATGTCGTCGGTGACGATGCCGACCTGCGCCGCCGTCAGCGAGACGACCGGGCGCCCGGCTGCTTCGATGGCCATGGCCAGGAGGGAGATGGAGATCTGCTCGCCGACGGCCAGAAGCATGTCGAACTCGCGGTCGGAGGGCGAGGGGTTGACGCGGCGGGCCAGTTCGATGAGGTGGTCGGTCGTATCGCCCTGGGCGGAGACGACGACCACCATCTGATGCCCTTCATCGGCCGCCCGGATGACCCGGCGGGCGACGTTGCGGAGACGTCCCTCGTCGGCCACCGAGGTGCCGCCGTATTTCTGGACGAGCAGGCTCAACGCGATGTCCCCATTTCGCCGTCCTCCATGCGGAAGACGTTCAGGGCCACGCTGCCGCCGATATCCGCGGCGCCGTCGGCGATGGCCGCCCGCACGGCGCCCTCGTCGGCGGGGCGGGTGACAAGGACGAACTCGTAGCCGGAGGTGTCGGCGCTCTTGCGGGTGACCGAGGCCAGGGCCACGCTTCGGGCCGCGAAAGCGGCGGTGAGCCGCTCCAGCGCCCCGTGGCCGTCCGGCAATCGGACGCGAGCGTAGAACGGGGCGGGGCGGCCGTCTCCGGCCACCACCGGTCGGCTGGTGAAGCAGGTGCACTGGGACTTGTCCGGCCGGTTCCGCAGCCGGACGATCTCCATGATGTCGCCCACGACGGCGCTGGCCGTGGCCCCGCGCCCGGCGCCGGGTCCGCTGAAGACCACCCGGCCGACCGGCTGGCCCCTGACCAGCACGGCGTTGTCGGGTCCGTTGACCGCCGCCAGCGGGTGGTCCTTGGGGAGCATGACCGGGGCGACGACGACCCGCACCGCGCCGTTCTCGCGCCGGGCCGTGGCCACCAACTTGATGACCCGACCGAGTTCGGTCGCGTAGCGAGTGTCGGCGGCGCGGACCGAGCGAATGCCGGCCGTGCTCACCTGGGCCGGGGTGACCCGCGTGTTGAAGGCGATGGAGGCCAGGATGGCCAGCTTGCGCGCGGCGTCCAGGCCGTCGACGTCGGCCGACGGGTCGGCCTCGGCATAGCCCCTGGCCTGGGCCTCGCCGAGGACCTCGGCGAAGTCCTGCCCTCTGACTGTCATCTCGGTCAGGATGAAGTTGGTCGTCCCGTTGATGACCGCGCTGACCTCATCGATCTCGTTGGCGGCCAGGCAGTGCTTGAGCGGGGCGATGATCGGGATGCCGCCCCCGACGCTGCCCTCGAAGAGCAGGTGGCAGCGGTGGATCATGGCCGCCTCGAACAGCTCTTGCCCGTGGGCCGAGACGACCTCCTTGTTGGCCGTGACCACATGCTTGCCTCGACGCAGGGCCTTTTTGAGCAAGGACAGGGCCGGCTCCTCGCCGCCCATGGCCTCGACGACGATGCTGATGCTCTTGTCGCCCAGGATCTCCTCGGGGTCGGTGGTCAGGCGGGGCGTCGCCCCGTTCAGGGCGCGCGCCTTGGCCGGGTCGCGAACCAGCGCCGCGGCCACCTCGATGCCTTCGCCCGCCCGGCGGGCGATATCTTCCTGGTGCTGGGCGAGGAGTTCGGCGACGCCGCCGCCGACCGTGCCCAGCCCCATCAGAGCTACCCTGACCATGCCGCTCTACCCCTATTCCTGGGCCAGAATCCGAACCTGCTGCACGCCGCGGCCCGCCGCGAGCCTGTCGACCAGCGCCTCCATGCCCGCCCGCATCTTGACGGTGCGGACGGAGACGGAGACATTCGCCGTCCCGTCGGCCGGGAGGTCCTGGTTGATGGTCAGGACGTTGCCGCCCGCCCGGGCGATGAGTTCGAGGACGCCGGACAGCACGCCGGGCTTGTCCACGAGGACCAGACCGATGGTCACCGTCTTGCCGCGGCTCTTCTCATGGAACGGGAAGATGCTGTCCCGATACTTATAGAAGACGCTCCGGCTCATGCCGACCCGCCGGACGGCCTCGTTGACGGTGGCCGCCTTCTGCTGTTGCAGCAGCTCCTTGGCCTCGACCGTTTTCCGCAGGCTGTCCGTGAGGGCGCCGGCCTTGATGACGTATAGGTTGGCGTTGGAATCCCTGTCCATGGGCCTTCCTCCACACGGAATGGACGTTTGTCCGTATATGACAGACATTATATACGGAAGCAGGGCAATCCGCAAGGGCAGCGGTGAAAATGACAACCCGGCTGCCTTGGCGGGCTGGGCCGGAGGCTGTGCGGTCGCCTGGACATCATCCCCTTCTGACGACCTCGCGTTTCGACGACGACGTCGTCGTGACATCTGCCTACGCTCAAGGGTATCAGATCTGGTGGGCGACCGCGGCGGGGCAGGGGGATGGCCTCAGCCAGTGGCCGTGTGCGCCCAGTTGACCGGTCGAGTATTCGACGTGCCATTGACGAGGGCCATCCCCTTGTTGTTGGGAGGACCCTCCTTGATTGTGGGGTCCACTTATGTGTCTGCGTGAGAACACAATCGTTACCAAAGTTGGCAACGCATTGCCCTCGTGCAGGAAGATTCGCTCGATAGGCCAAGGCCGGTGGAAGTCCGCGTACCTGCGGTTAGAAGAGAACGCAAACCTTTGTCGAAATACCCATTGAGGTATCTCGTCGCTGTCTGAATCCGACTCTAGAAAGAAGGAAGATAAAGTGACCCGCTCATCCTCTAGGCGACACAAGAGCTGGCTAGGGCCACTATCCGCAAAGGTCATCGCTCGTGCAGCTTTTGTCCCTGTAGTTATTGCCTTAAGCGTGCTCCATGGGTGTAGCACTCGAGCCGGCACGGGCATGACCTGGCTCGCCGGAAAGGACTTCTCTCTGAAATCGCAGGCTCCGCTCATCGGCATCGATGGTCACAAGCGGGTATTGTACATCGCGGTGGGCGACCAAAGCGCGATGCTTATAGGCGCTGACTATCGAAGCGGTAAAATCCTCTGGACTCGAGACATGGGCGCGGAGTTGAAGGCGGCAAGACCTACTACGTCTGGGGTTGGGTACATTTCGGATCTGATACCTGCGTTCGATTCCGGTGTGCTGGCGGTGGATTCCGGTTCCCAGCTGATTATGAGCTTCGACAGTCGTGGACGCTTGAGAGCCGTTCGGGATTATAGCGTTGCTGCGCCGGCAGTGAGTTCCACCTCTGCGGCTCTTCACTATGCCGGCCCGAATGTGGGCCAGGTCATTGCCTTTGACGACGAGGGAATCGTTCGGTGGAAACAGGCAAGTGAGCCGAGGCTCGGCATTCCAAGAATTGCGGCCCTCGGCACCACGGTCCTGGCAAGTTGGCAGTCCGGGGATACCATAGACGCTTATGACCGCACAGACGGGGACCATAAGTGGACTCTGGGCTTCCCCGGGATGACAGAAATCATGATCAGCAGAATGAATAATTCGTCCGCACTGGTCACTTATGAGCATGACGTAAAGGCCCGGTCTGTTAACGACATGGCCACGCCTGAATGGTTCTGGCGAGTCTTCGACGTAAGCGCAGTCGACGACCGTGGGTCCATTCTATGGAAGGTTCAACTGCCACAAAGGCACAGCGAGATACTTTCAGCGGTGGACGAGGTAAGCCGAAGGATCATTGTCGTCGGAACGCGCCCTGGCCCGATTGGCTCAGTCGAACCCATCTACCACTTCTACTTCATCTCTTTTGATGGCAAGGTGCTCTCCGAAGGAGACATCCCCATTGGCCCGAGTTCGCTCTCTTCGATTGCCACGGACAAGACGCAGTTCACCTTCGGTAGCCAACAGGGAACCTTGACATCAATCAGGGAGGACGGCAGCGTAGCCTGGAGCCTCGACTTCTCCGAGGAGCTCGGCACCAAGGTGGAGAGTGTACGGGTGCACGAGGTGGTGGACGGAGAAGCTATTGTTGTTGTCAATAACGGGCCCGGATTCTGTGTCGGACGCGTTAACCTGCAGAGAGCTACAAGCAGTTCCGAAAAATAACAAATCTTCATTTCTCCTCTCAGATTCGACAAAATCTGACTCCTAACTCTGGTAAGATTTAGGTAGTCTGAATCACGGGGGAGGTTGGCATATGCACCGGAGAATCCTGACGGTCACGTTGGTCCTGGTGTTCCTTCTCCGATGTCCGCAGTGGTTTCGGCTGCACCTTCTACCTACTACTGTCAGAACGCAGCTGATGGTTGGGTAACTACCGGGTACGAGTGGTATAGGAACTGGACTAGTGTCCCCGATGTAGTAAATGCATACAGCAACATAGGTCCCAGCGGCTGCGCTATAACGTCGGCGGCCATGGTCCTATATCCACTCTATAACTACTACGATCGGTTCCCAGATCCCAGATACGGGAATAGCGATGCTGCTCATGCCGCAGATCCATATAGCATGTACAAGGTGAACGGAAACAGCGTGTGGGCTGACTGGACCCACATGGCTGCGGCGTATGGGAAGGGCGCCTACCAGGCTGCTAATGTGCCGTCCATGACTGATGACGAGAAGGCGAATACACTTAAGAGCGAACTTAACCAAGGTCGGTATCCGATCGTTCACGTCCCCGCCGGACACTACTTCGTCATCGTCAGTTACAGTCCACTTCCCGGCGGCGTTGCCCCAGCGGCGGAAACCACGACGCCAGATGTTAAATGGGAACCGGCGACACCCGTAACTCCTGCGGACATTTCCCCGATGGACACCTCCGTAAAATCCAAGGACAAGGGCAGCATAAGTCCACAGATTATACCCAGTGGATACGACGGTGCTTTCATCATCTATGATCCGTACATAACCTCCAGCGGCTTAGGTGGCCCCAACAGAAGGTTCTACGATAACATCAAGGGAGCGTCTTTCAGCTCTATTGACCAGATCATCGTCATACGGTAGCGGTCATTACTAAGGCCCTCCTCTTTTAGGGGAAACCGCTTAACGCCACGACATCCCTGCAATTAACCCCGTGGGTTCACCCACGGGGTTTTCTATGTCAGTTCCCGCGCGCCGCGCCTGGCGCCGGGTATAGGCAGTATCGTGACGACGAACCCGAGGGCGGCTGCATCCCACATGAACCCCACATCGTCGCGCCGGTTTATTTTGTCTGGCCGTCAGGGATACTAGCTTTGCCGCCGCCGCGAGGACGGACTTTGACCAGCTAGCGAGGAGGTTGTGGCCTGATGGACGAGATCAAGAAACGCGTTTCTTATCTGGAGGGTCTGGCCGAGGGACTTCAGGTCGCCGAGAACAGCACGGAAGGCAAGGTGCTCCAGGGTGTCATCGACGTCCTACAGGCCATGGTCGAAGAGGTCGAGACGATAAAGGACGAACAGGAGAGCTTCGGGGAGTACCTCGAGGTCGTCGATGAGGATCTGTCCAACCTGGAGGACGACTATTACTTCGAAGCCGGCGAGGACGAGTTCATCGAGGCGGTCTGTCCCAACTGCGGGGAGACGGTCCTCTTCGAGCAGGCCCTGGCCGAGGAGGACGACATGGACGTCGAGATAACCTGCCCGAACTGCGGTCAGCTCGTCTACTCCAATGACCAGGGTCAGCTGGACATCACCTCAGGCGATGACGAGCTGGTCGACGACGACACTGAGGAGTGGGCGGAGCTGGAGCCGCAGGAATAGCGGCCGGTCGGCCGGACGACTGCCCGAACTTCGAATCCAATAGGTCTTGAAGACAGGGAAGGCCCGCCAGGGATGGCGGGCCTTCCAGCTTATAGGCATAAACCTCCGACGCAGAGCATATCTTCGCCACAGACTCAGTGGGACAGGGGGAGAGACCGGTGGCCGTGGGCATCGCCCTTTCCAGCGACCCGACGATGACCCGGCAAGTGCTCCCGTTGCTGGCCGATCAGCTCCGTTCGGCCCTGTCCTCGCTGCCCGCGGAGGTCCTCGGCGAGGTCGAGGAGATCCGGGTGCGCCTGGGGCGGCCCCTCCACGTCGTGACCACGGCCGGCGAGGTCTTCCTCCCGGACGCGGTGGTCTCGGCGAGCCTCTTCCGGGCGACCCTGGAGCTGGTCACCGGCAGTTCACTCTATGCCCTCGAAGAGGAACTCAGAAACGGCTACATCACGCTGCCCGGCGGGCACCGGGTCGGCCTCGCCGGCCGGGCCGTCCTCGATGACGGGCGGGTGCGGACGCTCAAACACCTGAGCGGCCTGAACATCCGCGTCTCGCGGGAGTTCCCGGGGGCCGCGGCCGGCATCATCGAAGCCATCTGGCCGCGCGGCGCCGCCCGGCCATACAGTACGCTCATCGTCTCGCCGCCGCGGGGCGGCAAGACCACGGTCCTCCGCGACCTGGCCCGCCGGCTGAGCCACGGCGAGCCCGGGCGTCCGGGGCTGAAGGTCGTCATCGTCGACGAACGGTCCGAGATCGCCGGATGCTTCGAGGGCGTGCCGCAGAAGGACGTCGGCCCTCGCACCGACGTCCTCGATGCCTGCCCCAAGGCTGCCGGGATGATGATGGCCCTGCGGTCGCTGGGTCCCGAGGTCCTGGTGGCCGACGAGGTCGGCCGGCCCGAGGACGCGGTGGCCGTCAACGAGGCGCTGAACGCGGGCGTGACGGTCATCTCGTCGGTCCACGGGTCGAGCCTCGAGGAGATCGCCCGTCGCCCGGCCGTCCGCGACATCGTCGCGGGCGGGGCCTTCGGCCGCTACGTCTTCCTGACCAGGTGCCCGTCGCCGGGGACGGTCGCCGCCGTGCTGGACGCAACCGGCCGGCTGCTGCCAGGCTGGACGCCATCGCCAGACTGGACGCCATCGCCCGAGGCCGCCTCATGATCGCCCTGAAGATCGCCGGGGGTCTCCTGGTCATCGCCGCCTCGTCGGCCCTGGGCCTCCTCCTGGCCGCCAACTTCGAACGACGGCCGCGGGAACTGAACGAACTCATCACCGCCCTGGGGCTCTTGGAGACGGAGATGACCTATGCCGCGACGCCCCTGGCTGAGGCCTTCGCGAGCATCGCCGCCCGGGCCGGCCATCCGGCGCGGGACCTCCTGACCGAAACGAGGCGCCGCCTGACCAGCGGGGAGGGGGCCACCGCCAGCGCCTGTTGGGCCGAGGCCGTCGCCGCGGTGTGGGAGCGAAGCGCCCTCGGACCAGGCGACCGCGACACCCTCCTCGACTTCGGGGCCTCGTTGGGCGCCTCGGACCGCGAGGACCAGGTCAAGCACATCCGCCTGGCCGTCGAGCGCCTGCGCTTGGGGGAGACGGAGGCCCGCGCGGACGCGGCCCGCCTGGGGCGGCTGTGGAAGAACCTCGGCTTCCTCGGTGGCGTGATGGTGGTCATCGTCTTGATCTGACCTCGTCAGGGCCGCCCGCGCGCCTCGGGCCGCGGGCCAGCCGGGAAGGGAAGTGCCGCCGTGAACATCGACCTCATCTTCAAGATCGCCGGCATCGGGATCATCGTCGCCGTCCTCTACAACGTCCTCGAGCAGGCGGGGAAGAAGGAGGCGGGCTTCGCCGTGACCCTCGTCGGGGTCATCGTCATCTTCCTCATGGTCATCCAGCTGGTTGCCGACTTCTTCAATGCCGTGAGGACGATGTTCCAGCTATGACGCCGGGGGTGGGCTTCTTTGGAGATCTTTCAGATCGTGGCCATCGCCATCGTCGGGGTCCTCGTCATCGCCGCGGTGCGACAGTTCCGGGCCGACGTGGCCCTACCCCTGACCATGGTCGTCGCCCTCACGATCTTCGCCCTCTTGCTGGACCGGCTGGGGCTGGTCTTCGCGACTCTGCGCGACCTGGCCTCGCGGGCCGACCTGAACTTCCTGTACCTGGACACCGTGCTGAAGATAATCGGCATCGCCTACGTGGCCGAATTCGGGGCGCAGGTCTGCCGCGACGCCCAGGAGTCGGCCGTGGCGGCCAAGGTGGAACTGGCGGGGAAGGTCCTGATCATGGTCCTGGCCGTGCCCATCGTCGTCGCCATCCTCGAGGTCATCTTGCAGCTCTTGCCCTGACCCTCCTGGCGGCCGCGGTGGTCGTGGGGGTGCTGTCGGTGCCGGCCGCCCCGGCCTACTGCGCGGGGGCGGAGGAGGGTACGGCGCCCGACGCCGGCCAGGGCGTCCTGCCGGGCGCCGACGAGCTGACCGACCCCGGCGCCGACCTCGAGTCGGTCGACATCTCGGGCATCCAGCAGCTCCTGGACGAGGTCAACCAGCAACTCGGCGACTACGCCCCGCCCCTGAAGTTCGAGGACTTCATCGGCTTTATGCGGACACGCGGGGTGGGCTACAGCTTCACCCGCCTCGGCCAGGGGCTCCTGGACTACCTCTTCCACGAGGTCGTCGCCAACTCGCGGCTCCTCGGTCGCCTCGTGGTCCTGGCCGTGCTGGCGGCGCTCCTCCAGAACCTCCAGAGCGCTTTCGAACGTGAAAGCGTCGGCCGGCTCGCCTGCTTCGTCGTCTATCTGGTCCTGGTGGTCCTGGCCCTGGGCGGCTTCGGGGTCGCCGTGACCGCCGCCAGCGACGTCATCAAGGACCTGACCACCTTCATGTGGGCCCTCTTGCCGGTCCTCATCGCCCTCCTGGCCGGGACCGGGTCGGTCACCCTGGCCGGACTCTTCCACCCGACGATGATCGCCACCATCAACGTGGTCAGCTTGGCCGCCCGGGAGGTCGTCTTCCCGCTCATCTTCTTCGCCGCGGTCATCGAGATCGTCGGCTCCCTCTCCGACAGCTTCAAGATCTCGAACCTGTCCGGCTTCCTGCGCCAGGTCTCCCTGACCATCCTCGGGGCGATGTTCAGCCTCTTCCTCGGGGTGACCATCATCCAGGGCGCGGCCGGCTCGGTGGCCGACGGCATCACCCTCCGGACGGCCAAGTTCATGGCGGCCAGCTTCGTCCCGGTCATCGGGAAGATGTTCGGCGACGCCGCCGAGCTGGTCATCGGCAGCTCAGTCGCCCTCAAGAGCGCGATCGGGCTGCTCGGGTCGACGGCCATCCTGGTCATCGCCGCCTTCCCGCTGGTCAAGGTGGTGGCCGTGATCATCGCCTACCGGCTCGCGGCGGTCATCGTCCAGCCGGTCGGCGCCGGCCGCGTCGTCGACTGTCTCAACGGCATCGCCAACGCCCTCAACCTGGTCTTCCTGGCGGTGGCCACGGTCGCCCTGATGTTCTTCGTCGGCACGACGATGATCATCCTGGCCGGGAACGCCGCCGTGATGATGAGGTGAACAAATTGGAACTCCTAGCCTCGGTCAAGGAATGGGTCCGCAACATCGCCGTCATTATCGTCGTCGCCGGGTTCCTGGAACTCATCCTGCCGCAGAGCGACCTGCAGCGCTTCGCCCGCCTGGTGGTCGGGTTCTTCATCCTCCTGGCCATCATCCAGCCGCTGGTCGGGGCGTTCCGCCAGCAGGTCACCTTCAACACGGCCTTCCTGGAGGCGGCCGCGGCCGGCACCCCGGACACGGCGACCGTCCTGGCCAAGGGGCGGGAGCTGGAGGTCAACCACACGCGGGTGGCCCTGGCCGAGTACCGGACGGCCCTGGAGCGACAGGTCATGGCCATGAGCGCCTGGCTCGGGGCCGAGGTCCGGTCGGTCTCGGTCGACCTCGTCGACGACCAGACGTCGCGGCAGTTCGGGGCCATCCGGTCGATGCGCGTGACGGTGGGGAGCCGCGCGGCGCCGGAGGCGACGTCGACCGTCATCCCGGTGGCCCCGGTACGCATCGAATTCGGCTCGTCGTCGGGCGGCTCGACCACCGGCGGCGCGGGCGCGGGGGATGCGGGCGGCGCGGGCGCCGACGCCATCAGCGCCCGCTCGGCGGTCGTGGACGAGCGGCTCTGCGCGACCATCGCCCGGACCCTGGCCGGATATTACGGGCTCGCGCCCGAGGCGGTCACCGTGACCGCCGGACAATAAAGGGGGGTGCGGCTTTGCTGAATTACCTGGGCAAGCTCCTTGGCCTCAAGCCGGGGCAACTGAAGCTCTCGTCCCGCCTCGTCCTGCTGCTCTTGCTCGGTCTGGCCCTGATCGTCGCCGGCAGCCTCTTCAACCGGCCGAAGTCCTCGACGAGCCAGCCGGCGGCCTCGGACACCCCGCAGGCGGTGACCGTGGCCGGGTCGGCCGACGACCCCAAGGGCTACGCCGAATACGAGAAGTACTTGAACGCCGAGTTGGAACGGGTCCTGTCGCTGATCGACGGGGCCGGGAGGGTGACCGTCAGCGTCACCCTCGAGTCTGGGCCGCGTTACGACTATGCCCAGAACGAGAACACCACCGAGCGCAACACCGAGGAGAAGGACAAGAGCGGCGGCTCGCGGGTGATCACCGAGATCGTCCGCAGCCTGCAGATGGTTCTGACCCGCCAGGGGACAGGGCCGGAGAAGCCGGTCCTGCGACAGATCGAGCGGCCGGTCGTCCGCGGCGTGCTGGTGGTGGCCCCGGGCGCCGCCGATTCGCGGATTCGCGCCCGCCTGACCGAAGCCGTCCAGACCTTCCTGAACATACCCGCCTACCGGGTGAAGGTGGTTCCGAAATCGAACGGGGGGTGAACCTTGATGATCTTTGAACGGCGCGGCTTGGTGCGCTTCCTGGTCTTCCTGCTCCTGGTCGCCCTGAGCGTCGGGTACGTCGCCCTCAAGCAGGGCTCTTTGAAACGGAACCTGACCCCGGACCGGGACCAGAAGGTCAGTGGGCCCGTCGCCGGCAAGACCAGCACAGCCACGGGCACGACCGCGACGACCGGCTCGACCGGCGGTACGACCCAGGCGACGCAGGATTTCTTCGTCGATTACCGGCTCGACCGCGATCGCGTCCGCAGCCAGCAGATCGAGCAACTGCGCGAGCTGGTGAACAACCCGAAGGCCGACGACCAGACCAGGCGCGAGGCCGGCCAGCGCTGGCTCCAAATGACCGACGAGATGGGCCGTGAGGTCGAACTCGAGGGGCTCATCCGATCCAAGGGCTTCGAGGACGCGGTGGTCCTCCTGCGCGACGGCGCGGCGGTGGTCATCGTCAAGGCCAAGGAGCTGACCCAGGTCGAGGTGGCCCGCATCGCCGACATGACGGCCAAGGTGGCCGGCGTGAAGCCCGAGAACATCAACATCGTCCCGAAGCCGAAATGACCGTGGCCCCGGACCGAGATCGCCCGGACCCCGGCGCACCACGCCATTCCGCTCCCGCAAGGCGCAAAAAAAGGGCCGGCAGCTTGAGGCTGCCGGCCCACGTCGTCAGGCCCGACCTTGGTCGATCTTGCCCGACCTTGGTTCTTTGGCCCTTGGTCAGTTGAGGATGTAGACCTGGACGTCCTGGATCCCGAAGTTCATGGTCTGCCAGGTGGAGGTGTCCATGAAGATGTCGATCCGGTTGCCCTTGATGGCCGAGCCGGTGTCGGTGGCGATGCCGACGAACCCACCGGCCGGGAGGTTGGGGTTGTGGTATCCGGTGACGAAGACCTTGGAGCCGAGCGGGATGATCCGCGGGTCCACGGCGATCATGCCGGGACGGAGGGGGAGGCCCTTCCAGGCCGCCACCGCGCCCCAGTCGCCGTTCGACTGCCAGGAGGCGTCGTAAGCGGTGGCCCGCACGTCGATCTCGCCGCGGAAGCTCATCGGTCCGTCAGGCGTCTGGACGACGTCGCCGCCCCGCGATACCTGAGCGGCGCTTGCCGCCCGGGCATCCGGCCGGCCGAGGGCCACGTCGAGGGCGTGCTGCGTCTGAGGACCGACGATGCCGTCGACGGTGATACCCTGGTCGCCCTGGAACGCCATGACCCTCTTCTCGGTGATGGGTCCGAAGATCCCATCGGCTTGCAGGTTGTAACCAAGGGTCTTGAGGTCTGCCTGGACCTTCTGGACGTCGCTGCCGGTGTCGCCCCTCATCAGGAGCTGGGACAGACCGGCGGCGTGGGTCTTGAGCGGGCTGACGAAGAGAAACGCCAGCATCAAGAGGCCGCTCAGGACGATCAACGTCTTGCGGTCTTTCATGTGATCGACCCCTTTCCTTTTGCTGGCCGCCGAGGTTAGTTGACGGGTTCGGACTGGGGAAGTAACAGCCCGCGCGCGTCGCCGCGCCCCCGAAAAGGGCCGGCGCCGGCGCGATTCACCCCTGCCGCCTCTCTGGACGGCTTGTTTTTCCCCCGGTCCGCGACAGACAAACGCCGCGGATTAGGCACCTGAATAGGTTAACACATGAACAATCAATGGTCAACGGCACAAACTGGCTGTGCAGGAATTCATACTGGTGGGGAGAACATATAACCACTGGTTTCGAAGCAGGGGGTCATATCAGAGTCGATGTTCAAGAAGGTCCTGATCGCCAATCGCGGCGAGATCGCCGTCCGCATCATTCGTGCCTGTCGTGAACTGGGCATCAAATCAGTCGCCATCTACCCCGAAGAAGACCGCGATTCGATGCATGTCAAATACGCCGATGAGGCCTATTCTCTGGGTGCCGGGAACCCGGCCAAGGCCTACCTGGAGATTCCCGGGATCATCGACGCCGCCGCCAAGTCTGGCGCCGACGCCATCCACCCCGGATACGGCTTCCTGTCCGAGAACCCATTCTTCGCGGCCGTCTGCGAGGCCTGGCGGATATCCTTCATCGGGCCGACCGCCCAGGCGATGCAGAAGATCGGCGAGAAAGTCCCGGCCCGGGACCGGATGATCAGGCTGGGTGTGCCGGTCGTGCCGGGGACCGACCGGATCATCGAGTCGACCGACGAGGCCCGCCAGGTCGCCGAGCGCATCGGTTATCCGGTCCTGGTCAAGGCCACGGCCGGCGGCGGCGGGCGCGGCATCCGCGTCGTCAGGACCCCGGACGAACTGCCGACGGCCCTCCAGAAGGCGGCCGACGAGGCCGGGTCGCTCTTCGGTAACACCGGTGTCTACATCGAGAAGTATCTCGCGTCCCCGCGGCACGTCGAGTTCCAGGTCCTCGCCGACCACCACGGGCACGTCATCCACCTGGGCGAGCGCGACTCGTCCATCCAGCGGCGGCGGCAGAAGATCCTCGAGGAGAGCCCGTCGCCGGGGATGACCCCGGCCCTGCGCCAGGAGATGGGCGAGGCGGCCGTGCGGGTCGCCGCGTCGGTCGGCTACACCAACGCCGGCACGGTCGAGTTCCTCCTCGATAGCGACGGCCACTACTATTTCCTCGAAATGAACGCGCGGATCCAGGTCGAGCACCCGGTGACCGAAGCGGTGACGGGCATCGACATCGTCCGCGAGCAGTTCCGGCTGGGCGCCGGCGAACCCCTGGGCTATCAGCAGGGTGACGTCGAGCTGACCGGCTGGGCCATCGAGTGCCGGGTCAACGCCGAGGACCCCGACAACGACTTCCGCCCGTCCCCGGGCCGGATCACCGATTACCGCGAGCCGAGCGGCCCCGGCATCCGCGTCGACGGCTACGCCGGGCGCGGCTACGAGGTCCCGGCCTACTACGACTCGCTCCTGGCCAAGATCATCGCCTGGGACCGCGACCGACCGCGGGCCATCGCCCGGATGCGGCGGGCCCTCGACGAGTGCGTCATCGGCGGCATCAAGACGACCATCCCGCTGCACAAGCGGATCCTCGACAGCGCCGACTTCCGCGCGGGCCGGACCAACACCGGCTTCCTGGAGAACGGGGGCTTCGTGGGGGGCCCGTCACCCCTCACCGTCCAGGTCAGCGGGCGCTAGGGCGGCCCGCGAGAAAAGTGATATTTTGGCAGCTTCGGTATAAACATAATGGCAGACATACGAGCTAGGAGGTGGACCGCTTGGACCGGCCCGATTCCATCGTCAAGTACGAAGGCGGCGATGACGGCTCCAACGTCCGCATCGCCGATGACGTGGTCGGGATCATCGCCGGCATCGCGGCGATCGAGGTCGAAGGCGTGGCCGGGATGAGCGGCGGCATCGTCGGCGGCATCACGGAGATGCTCGGCAAGAGGAACCTGTCCAAGGGAGTCAAGGTGGAGGTCGGCGAGAAGGAAGCGGCCGTCGACCTTTACATCGTCATCGAGTATGGCGTGCGCATCCCGGACGTCGCCCAGCGGGTCCAGGAGAACGTCAAGAAGGCCGTCGAGAGCATGACCGGGCTTGACGTGGTCGAATGCAACGTGCACATTCACGGCGTGGCTTTCCAC
Organism: Bacillota bacterium; assembly: GCA_021787335.1. Lineage (GTDB taxonomy): Bacteria > Bacillota > Sulfobacillia > JAJYWN01 > JAJZPE01 > JAJZPE01. Next base: position 30,466 of record JAJYMC010000007.1, read on the forward strand.
ACCGACAAGGAGAACACGGAGAGGGTCCGTTGAGAATGACGACCGCGGGGCCCGGTTCCGCGGCTCTTCTGGGTTCCGGCTCGGACAAGCCGTGGGGAGAGGGGGAATCCTGACAGCATGGGTATCTTCGATCGCATCATCCTGACCATCTTCACTTTCGGGATGGCTTTCCTGTCGCTCATCTTCGTGATGATGTCCGCCGGTGGGTGGACCGAGCCGCTGGCCCTCGTTCAGCGGGCCCTGGCCGACCCCAACGGGCGCTGGACCATCGGCGTCCTCGCCAGCCTGTTCTTCATCGTCGCCGTCCGTTTCATCTACTACGGTTTCTCGCGGCAGAACCCGATGGAGACCGTCGTCCATGAGACCGCCCTGGGCGAGGTGCGCATCTCCCTGAGGGCCATCGAGAACCTGGTCAAGAAGGTCACCCGCCAGGTCAAGGGGGTCCGCGACGTCCGGGCCTGGGTCTACGCCCTGCAGGGCGGGGTCGGCGTCCGGCTGCGGACCTGGGTCAGCCCGGAGTCGAACATCCCTGAGGTCTCCGAGCAGATCCAGCGCACCGTCCGCAGCTACGTCAAGAACGTGGTCGGCGTCGAGGCCAACGAGGTCCGGCTGTTCGTGGAGAACATCACCAACGAAGTCCGGAAAGGTCGAGTGGAATGAGCAGGGAAGGCGGCAAGAACGACGGGACCGTCTGGGAGCGCCTGTTCAAGGAGCTCTTCGAGAACCACCGGGGGAAGACCCTCGGCTCGTTCATCGGCCTCGCCATCAGCCTGTCCATCTACAAACTCGGCTTCCTGTGGACCATCTTCATCACCATCTGCGTCTTCGTCGGCTATCAGGTCGGCCGGCGGATGGATGAGGAGAAGGAAGGTCTCATGGACATTCTTGAGCGCCTGTTGCCCCCCGGCGACCGCGAGCGGTGACCGAGCCGGTCGTGGAGCAGACTAAGCCTAGGCAAGGCTAGGCGTGGGCAAGGCAATCAGCCCCGGCGGCTTCTGGCCGTGCGGGGCCTTTTGCGAGGAGGAATCGTTTGACATCCTCCCCAGACTAAAGTCCGAGGGTTCCCCGACAGGGGACTTACGAGGTTCAGAGGTAACTCTGCCCCATCAGGCGGGCTTCATCGCTCCTCTGTTGCCGCCTGCCGAATCGACGGCTGAGCGGGAATCTTCCGGTTCGGGCCGTGTCAAGCGGCCCCTGACCACAGACGTTTAGCCCGCGGTCATCGACTTCGCAGCGATATTCCGGGATGCTACATAGTCGGCGTTGGCGGTATACCCGCACTTTTGGCAGTTGAAGGTTGCTTGAGCGGGGCGGTTCCCGGCATGGGCGTGTCCGCACTGCGGGCAGGTGCGGGAGGTACGGCGGGGGTCAACCTCTACCACTTCGATGCCCAACCGAGCGGCCTTGTGGGTAATCAGGGTCATCAACTCCCGGAACGTCCAGGAGTTCATCATCCGATTCACCTTGCGGGTTGTCTTTGTCCGCTCCCGGATGCCAAGGAGCCTTTCCACGTGCAGGATTGTGCCGCCGTTCTCGGCTACCGTGTCCACGATTTCCCGGCTCAGCTTGTGGTTCAGGTCATGCATCCACCGCCGCTCCTTGCCCTTTGATCGCTTGATTTCCTGCAGGAGTTTAGCCTTGCCAAGTTCACGGCGGCGCTCTGCAAAGTATTCCCGGCGGTTGCGGGCAGGACGGCCATTCCAGAAGCGGACGATGCTGGGACCAGACAGGACGGCATGGTTGACGATGCCAAGGTCAAGGCCGAACACCACTTCGCCGTCACGTTTCGGAACGTCCGCTTCGTAGATGGTGAGATAGAGGTACCAGGAGCCATCACGCTCCATCAGCTCGCTGGCCCCATGCTTGAAAGAACCCGAAGCTACAGCAGAAAGGAGGGGTGCGGCGTGCTGGTCTGGGACGATAGGGAGCCAGAGGTAGGCCCGGTGCTCTGCTGTAGACAGTCGAAGGAGGAACTTCCCATTGCTCCCCACGATGGCAAGACTGCGTTGTCCGACGCCAAGCGGGGTGTGCCCATTGAACCTGGGTGGATTCGCCTTCTTGCCTTTCGCCTTGCGGGCAAGATAGGAACGCTGGGCCTCAATCGCCTTGTCACGCGCCCGCTGAATCATCACCACCGGGAGGTTGAATCTCACTTTCGCCTCCCCATACAGCTCCCGGTGCAACAACGTGGCGTTCGTGGTCTCAAGGCGTTGGCACCCCTCGAGGTGGAATGCGGCGCATGCCGCGTAAGCCGCCTGCAACTCCCGGAGTGTTTGCTCCTTCCCCTTGTTGGGGGGTCGGAGTTGCACCTTCACAACTCTTACGCTCACAACCAAAGTGTAGCACACGAACACGTGTTTGGGAAGGGAGAGAAGGCGCTTCCTCCCCGGAATCAATTCCAGGGTTTCCGCGCCGATGTTCTATGAGCCGGCGGGCCACCCGTGAACTGGCCCTGAAAGTGCTCTTCCAGGTCGACGTCGGGCGGGCCGATCCCAAGCGGGCCCTCAGGTACACGGCCGCCCAGCAACGGGTCGGCGTGGATGAGGCCGAGGCGGCCCGCGAGCTCTCGGAGGACGACATCATCTTCGCGGGTGAGCTGGTCGACGGGGCCCTGGAGCACATGTCGACCATCGACCAAACCATCAGCGATCACGCCAAGGAGTGGCGAATCGAGCGGATGGCCAACATCGACCGCAACGTGCTGCGGCTGGCCCTCTACGAGATGACCTACCGCGACGACATTCCGGTCTCTGTCTCCATCAACGAAGCGGTGGAACTGGCCAAGAAATTCGGCACCGAGGAGTCCGGCAAGTTCGTCAACGGCATCCTCGGAAACGCCGCGAGGCTGTTGAAGCGAGATGAGTGAGCCGCCATGAGTGAGCCGACGGGACGTGTCCGGGCCATCCTCGGCCTGGATACGAGCTACTATACGACCTCCGCGGCCCTGGTCGACACGACCGGGGCGCGGCTCGCCGACGCCAGGCGCCCCGTGGCCGTACCGGCCGGGGCGCGCGGGCTGGCCCAGTCGGAGGCGGTCTTTCGACACCTGCTGTCCCTGCCGGAAGTCCTCGAGCAGGCCCTGGCGGCGGCGTCCGAGGCCGCCGGCGGTCTCCCGGTGCGGGTGGCCGCCGTGGCCGCCACCGTCGCCCCGCGCCCGGAGATGGGGTCGTACATGCCCGTCTTCAAGGTGGCCGAGGGCTTCGGCCGCTCCCTGGCGGCGACCCTGGGCGTGCCGATGGTCCCCGTGACCCACCAGGAAGGGCACCTCCGGGCCGGCCTGGAGACTTCCGAGGCCGGTCGGGTCCTGGCGGCCGGGAAACGGCTCCTGGCCCTGCACCTGTCCGGGGGCACCAGCGAGTTGCTGCTCCTGGAGCCCCTGATGGGAGCCAGGCGCGGCCGGAAACGGCCGCTCTTCGAGGTCATCCTCCTCGGCGGGAGCATCGACCTCCACGCCGGGCAGTTCCTCGACCACCTGGGCGTGCACATGGGCCTGCCGTTCCCGGCCGGACCGCACCTCGAGCAACTGGCCGAGCGGGGCGCGGGGGAGAACGGCGGGAAAGAGAACCGCCCGGGCGAGGTCCGCGCGGCGGAGAACGGCCGCGAGCCGGTCACCCTGCCCGTGTCCGGCGGCCGGCGCGACGAGCGCTACTTCTTCAGCCTCTCCGGGCCGCTGTCGGCGGCCTACCGGGCCCTGGCGGCCGGCGCCGCACCGGCCGACGTGGCCGCGGCGGCCCAGCGGACGCTGGCCAAGGCCCTCGAGAAGATGGTCCGGCCGGCCATCGAGGCCACCGGGATCCGCGACGTCCTAGTCGCCGGGGGCGTGGCCTCCAACCGCTACCTGCGCGGACGGCTGGCCGAGCGACTGGGCCACCGGGCGGTCGGCGGCCGGCTCTACTTCCCTGAACCCGCCCTTTGCGTCGACAATGCCGTCGGGGTGGCCTGGCAGGCCGCCGCCGTCGCCCGGCCGGGCCGCTGACCTGGGCCGACGACTCCAGGGCCGCAAGGCCGCGGACAGCCGCAAAAGCCGCCGTGCGGCCTTTTCACGACGTGAAAACCCAGCGCAAGTGGCAAATTCGAGGGTTCTTTTCAGGCCCCTAAATATGTTAAGATAGAAAAAGTGGGTCCTGGAAAAAAGGATGCACGAAGTTGTACCAAGAATCACTATTGGGTTTCGGCCATTCCACACCACAAGGCACAAGGAGAGACCGGAGAATGTTCAAGATCGTCAAGAAACGTGTCCTGACACCGGTGACCAAGCTCTATGAGGTCGAGGCGCCTCTGGTGGCCCGAAAGGCCCAGCCCGGGCAGTTCGTGGTCATCAGGGTCAGCGAGACTGGCGAGCGCATCCCGCTCACCGTCGCCGCGGTCGACCCCAAGGCGGGCACGGTCACCATCGTCGTCCAGGAGGTCGGCAAGACCAGCAGCATGCTCGGCCGGCTGGAGGCGGGCCAGTCCATCATGGACTTCGCCGGACCGCTCGGCAAGCCCGCGCCGCTGCTCGATTCAGGCCACGTCGTGGTCATCGGCGGCGGCTTCGGCGTCGCCCCCATCCTGCCCATCGCCAAGGCCCTCAAGGCGCGCGGCGTCAGGGTCACCGGCATCGTCGGCGCCCGCACCAAGGACCTTCTCATCCTCCTGGACGAGCTCCGCGAGTCCTGCACCGAGGTCCTCACCTGCACCGACGACGGTAGCTCGGGCAAGCAGGGCCTCGTCACCGATGTCCTGAAGGACCTCATCGGCCAGGGCGTCCACATCGACCAGGTCATCGCCATCGGCCCGATGGTCATGATGCGGGCGGTCTCCGCGGCGACCCTGCCGTTCAACCTGAAGACCCTCGTCAGCCTGGACCCGATCATGGTCGATGGCACCGGGATGTGCGGCGCCTGCCGTTGCACCGTCGAGGGCAAGACTAAGTTCGCCTGCGTCGACGGCCCCATCTTCGACGCCCACAAGGTCGACTTCGACGAGGCCGTCCGGCGGGGCAAGATGTACGCCGCCGAGCAGCGCCTGGCGTTCGACCGTTACAAGGCGGAGGTGGCCAAGTAATGCCGATCAAACCGCGAACCCCCATGCCGACCCAGGAGGCCGAAGCTCGGAAGCGTAACTTCAACGAGGTCGCCCTGGGTTACACCGAAGAACAGGCCATGGCCGAGGCCGCGCGTTGCCTGCAGTGCAAGGACGCGCCGTGCCAGAAGGGATGCCCCGTCGGCGTCCAGATCAAGGACTTCATCAAGGCGGCCAAGACCGGAGACTGGGCGACCGCCTATGACAAGATCAAGGAGACCAACTCCCTGCCGGCCGTCTGCGGCCGCGTCTGCCCGCAGGAGGAGCAGTGCGAGAAGGTCTGCCTGCTCGGCAAGAAGGGCCAGCCCTCGGCGATCGGGCGGCTCGAGCGCTTCACCGCCGACATGGCCATGAAGCGCGGGGTCGAGGTGAAGCAGCCGGATGACGGCGCTCCCGGCCGCGGCCACAAGGTGGCCATCGTCGGGTCCGGCCCGTCCGGCCTCACCGCCGCCGGCGACCTGGCCAAGCTCGGCTACGCCGTGACCGTTTACGAAGCCCTTCACGCGGCCGGCGGGGTGCTCATCTACGGCATCCCCGAGTTCCGCCTCCCGAAGTCCATCGTCGCCGAGGAGGTCGACCTCCTCAAGAAGATCGGCGTGAAGTTCGAGACCGACGTCATCATCGGCAAGACGGTTACCGTCGACGAGCTGTTCGGCATGGACTATGAGGCCATGTTCCTGGGCACCGGCGCCGGGCTCCCGAAGTTCATGGGCATCCCGGGCGAGAACCTCAACGGCATCTACTCGGCCAACGAGTACCTGACCAGGACCAACCTCATGAAGGCCTACAGGTTCCCCGAATACGACACGCCGCTCAAGTCGGGCAAGAAGGTCGCCGTGGTCGGCGCGGGCAACGTGGCCATGGACTCCGTCCGCTCGGCCCTGCGCCATGGGGCCGACGAGGCCTTCGTCGTCTATCGCCGGACCGAGAAGGAAATGACCGCCCGGGCCGAGGAGTTCGAGCACGCCGTCGAGGAAGGGGTCAAGTTCAACTTCCTGACCAACCCGATGAAGTTCATCGGTGACGAGAACGGCTGGGTCAAGGGGATGGAAGTGCAGAAGATGGAGCTCGGCGAGCCGGACGCCAGCGGCCGTGCCCGCCCGGTCCCCGTCCCCAACTCGAACTACGTCATCGACTGCGACACCGTCGTCATCGCCCTCGGCACCAGCCCGAACCCGCTCGTCTCCAGCACCACGCCGGGGCTGAAGACGAAGGAGTGGGGCGGCCTGATCGTCGAAGAAGAGACCGGCAAGACGACCAAGGACGGCGTCTACGCGGGCGGCGACGCGGTCACCGGCTCGGCCACCGTCATCCTGGCCATGGGCGCGGGCAAGAAGGCGGCCAAGGCCATCCACGAGTACATCCAGAGCAAGTGAGCCGCGAAGTAAGAACCCGCCGGGGTCACCATGCCCCGGCGGGTTTTATCGTCCTCATCGCGGCCGCGCTGTTGCTGGCCGCTCTGGCCTTCGCCTTCCTCACCAGGACCGACCCGGTCGAGGTCGAGAAGCCGGCTTTCCCGCACGACCAGGACGGCGACGGGGTGACCGACCTCGACGACATCGTCGCCGGGGCCCGCGCCTACGTCGAGACCAGGCCGCGCTATGCCGACGGCTACTACGCCGGGGGCTATCCGCCCGAGGGCGAGGGCGTCTGCACCGACGTCATCTGGAAGGCCCTCAAGGGCGCCGGCTACGACCTCAAGGCCGCGCTGGACGCGGACATCATCGCCCACCCCGGGGACTACCCGCGCGTCGGCGGCCGCCCCGACCCCAACATTGACTTCCGCCGGGTCCAGAACCTGGCCGTGTTCTTCAGGAAGTACGGCCAATCCCTGACTGAAGAGGTCAAACCCGGCGACCCGGCGAACCTCCGGGAATGGCAGGGCGGGGACATCGTCATCTTCGGCCGCAACCTCGACCACATCGGCATCGTCTCCGACCGGCGGCGCAGGGACGGTGTGCCGCTCCTGATTCACAACGCCGGGGCGTGGGGCACCGAGGACGATTCGCTGACCCGCTGGCCGACGGGCATCCGCTATCATATCCGCTTTCCCAGGCTTCCCGAATCGACGGGTTGATGCCGCGCGGCGACCCTCCTGGGGGATACTTGAACTGGCGACGGCCGTGAGCCGCCGTATGGGAGGGAGCCGTTTTGGACTGGAATGTCTTTTCGCTCATCAACGGTTTGGCCGGGCGCTGGCCGCTGCTCGACGCGTTCGGCCGCGAGTTCGCCAAGTATGGGATCCTGCTGTTGGTGGTGCCGGCGCTGGCGACCTGGTTCTGGCCGCCACGAGACTGGCGTCCGGACGGTCGCGGACCGGCCGCTTGGTCGAATGTCCGCGCCGCGGCTCGGGCGGACGTCGCCAGAGCCGTCGTGACCGCCCTCCTGGCGATGGGCCTGAATCAGATCATCGGGCTCGTCTGGGCGCGGCCGCGTCCGTTCGTGAACCACCAGGTGCATCTGCTGATCGAGCCGGTCCATGACCCGTCGTTCCCCAGCGACCACTCGACCGTCGCCTGGTCGGTGGCGGGCAGCCTCCGGCACCTGCCGCGGTGGGCCCGCTGGTTCGGCGTGGTCGTCGCGGTCCTCCTGATGCTGGCCCGCGTCTTCGCGGGGGTGCACTACCCGCTGGACGTCCTCGGCGGGGCGGTCGTCGGGCTTTTCGTCAGCGCCATCGTCAGATGGGCGTGGCGCTTCGTCCCGCCGCGCTTCGACCTATGGCTGACCAGGCTGCCTTGAGTTGAGCGGCTCAGCACGCTCCTGCCGGGGGCGCCTACAGGCGGGAAGGGCATTTTCGAATCGGTTTCGGACGGCGTCCAGGTAGTTTCGCGGAACGCTTGCGAAGGTTGGAGGCGTACCCGTGAGAACCGGCACCAACATGGTCGCATTTCTTGTGGCGATGATTGTGGCTTGCAAGGGCACCCAACAACGAAGCACGATATTCGGCGAAGTCTGGGCGAACACATAGGCCGTCCCCGCGGAGCGGCGCCCGGCCGGAGTTGTTGAAGGGGCGCCGACGACCAGACCATGGGTCCCCACGCCGTCAACGTTCGATAGGTCGGCCAGGGACCAACCGAACTCATCGCCGGCCCTCTCACCATCCAGTTGTTGCAGCACCATGCCGGTCCGGCCCGACCTGATGAAGACACTGCCTGCCCAGGTACGGCCGCCGGGGCTGGCCGAAGGGGCACCGGCGGCGAAGTCGGGAACGCCGTCGCCGTCGACGTCCACCGTCCCCAGAACGGACAGGCCCATCTCGCTGCCGGGCGCGGTGCCGTCAACCCTCAGAAGCGAGGTACCGGTGCGCCCGGAAAAGATGAAGACGCTGCCGGCGTCGGTCCTTCCTCCCGGGGACGCTGATGGGGCCCCGACGACCAAGTCGGTGGTCCCGTCCCCGTCGATGTCCTGGATTGCGGACAGGGAGTAGCCGAGCTCGTCTCCCTGCTCCGGGCCATCCGACCGGTAGAGCAGGTCGCCGGTCGCCCCAGAGAAGGCCAGGACGCTGCCCGCGTCCGCCCTGCCGCCGGGCGCGGCCGAAGGCGCTCCCGCCACGATGTCGGGGACCCCATCCCCATCAAGATCCATTCCTCCCAAGACGGAGAAGCCCAACGCATCGCCGGCCGACGGGCCATCAAACTGGAACAAGGACGAACCATCAGCGCCGCTGAAGACGAAGACACTCCCGGCAAACGGCCTGCCCCCGGGAGCCGCCGACGGAGCGCCCACGATGACATCAGGCGTACCATCGCCGTCGACGTCACCGGCCGCCGACACCGCCCAACCCAGCTGATCGCCAGGGCTTGCCCCGTCGAACCGGTGGATGACCGAGCCGTCTTGGCCGGAGATGACATATGCGCTCCCAGCCAGGAATCGTCCGGCCGGCGCCGCCGACGGGGCGCCCACGATATAGTCCGGCACGCCGTCTCCGTTGACGTCACCGACCAGCGCCAACGAGAAGGCAAGCTCCTCTTCGGTGGCGCTCCCATCCACCCGCTGAAGCACCGAGCCGTCTCGTGCCGAAGCCAGGAACAGGCTGCCGGCGTCAATGATCCCCCCGGGCGTGGTTGACGGCGCTCCGGCGAGGAACCCCTCGAGGCCGCCCGGGCCCGGTGGCCCGGAGCCGACGGCGTAACCAAGCTGGTCCCCGGCTCGTTCCCCGTCAAGGCGGCTCAACAGGGAGAAGCGGGTCGGCCGCGTGCGTGGGTGGGCAAAGCAGAGGAAACACACGATCCGTCCGACCGCGACTTCGACTCGTACATCTACTCCCGCCAGGCTATCGAGGTCGAGGAGAACGGACAGAGGGAAAGCGAGACGGTCTTCCACGAACACCATGCCCGATGGACATTGGATGCTGAATCGGAAACGCGCGCTGATCTCCGAGGAGACGCTGTAAAGGCCCTCGGCGACCGGGGCGATGAACGGCCCGGTGATGGACAGGGTGCCCGGAACGATGCCGAGGGGCATCGGCACGCACTGGAAGGTCGTACCGTCCGGCACGGTGAGCTGAAAACACCCACGTAGTGGGGCGATACACTGGTTTACGATTTGGCGCAGTTCGACGCAGGCGACCCTGGTCAGGTCCATAGGCACCACCTGCTTGCCTTTGCCAGACATTGGCTTTTTTGGTTTGGAGCGTTTGACTGTTACCAGTCTATGAAATTGAAGGACCACCGGCCTACGGTGGTCCTTCGCCGCATGTCTGGAGAGGAGCGGATCCCCCGGCTTCGACGGACAGATGACGGCGGCCGCTCACCCGTCTTCGCGGAGATCAACCTGACTGAAGTTGTAGGAAGGCCAGGGCCCGGAAGGGCACAGCCTCATCCCTGAACCGGCCAGGTCATCCTGGATGGCCTTGGCTTCGGTCAGGAACTCGTCTCGGCGGTCCTTCTTCACCAGGTACGCCGCGTTCAATAAGGTCCGCTCCCCGGGGTTCGACCCGGCCATCGCCTCGTTCATACAGCTGTCCACGGCCTTACCCGCAAGCCGCCGGTGCACGCCCTCGGCCGTCTCGGCCAGGAGGCACTGACACCGTTCTCGCAGGGATTGCTCCAATCTTTTTCCCAAGAGGTAGGCCTGGCCCCTGGACTTGGCGGCCATCTCCCTTTGACCGGCCTCCACTTCCCGGGCGAGACGGGCCCGGAAGAAGGCCTCCGGTCGAGCGTGGAGCTTGACTCCCCATTCCTCCGTGCCCCGCAGGTGGGCCAGCGCCGACTTGAAGTCCTCGTATCGCTCCGACAGAAGCCCCCTTATCCTCTCTTCGGAGTGGAATATGGTGGCGAACCGCATGGGCAGGACCGGACATCGCTCCATGGCCCAGTCGACCACCCGGCTGTGGATGATCACCTTGGCCTCCACCCATTCGAGGGATTGCAGCTTCTCTTCGATGACTTCCTGCCCGAACTCCGCCAAGCCCACGGGGCTGACCACGGCGGCCAGATCCCCATGGGTCAGTGAGTAAACCTCGCGCACCTCGTCGACGCCCTTCGGGGCCGCCCCCAGGGGCTCCCCTTCGGCCACGCAGTACAGGTAGATTCCCATCACCTTGAGCCCCTCGCTGTCAGGCCATGACCTTTTGCTCCAGCCGTTCCACCCGGGTCAGGAGATCCTGGTTCTGTGTCTCCAGGGCCTTGGCTTTCGTGGAAAGCTCGGGATCGCTCTGCCACCAGTTGATGCCCATCTCCATGGCCTTGTCCACGGAGGCTATGAGCAGCCGGACCTTGATGGTCAGCAGTTCCACGCTGACCAGGCTGATCTTGATGTCTCCGGCTATCACCACCCCTTTGTCGAGGACCCTTTCGAGGATTTCGGCCAGGGTGCTCGACTGGCTCGCGTGCAGCATGCTGGATCCCACCGATCATCCTCCTTTGCCCTACATGAGATGCCCGAGCGGCCCCAGGTTAAGGTTGAGCTCCTCGCCCTCGAGGCCGAAAGCCTTCTTCAGCTCCTCCATCTTCAGTTCAAGGTTGAGGAACGCCAGCCCGAGCCGTTCGGCCTCCTCGTCGGTCAGGGATCCTCCTTCGATGCGCCTGATGGCCTGGCGCTCAAGCAGACGCCGGACCAGTTCGATCAGGGTCAGGACCAGCTTGGCCAACCCGCTTTGGACTCCATCGGGGTCGACTTCGATCCGGTCGGGCACGGACGCTCTTGCTTCCCTCAGCCCTTCGCTCCACTGGCCGCTGAACTCCTCATCAAACCGCACCTTGCCGTCCATGGTCTCACCTCTTCACATCGCTGACGAAGCTGTAAGGCGGCCAGGGCCCGCTGATGAGGAAGATCACTTCGGGGGTTTGCGCTCTGATCTTCTCCGCAAGGCCCCTGAACAGCGGAGCATGGTCTCTTTCGACCAGATAAGCCCCGCTGAACACGATTCTCGGCGCCGGATGGACGGAGAAACTGGTGTCCACGGCGACTTCTGATAAGGGCCGGTGGATTTCACGGGCCAGGTCCTCCGCTTCCTGAAAACGTAGCCGCTCCCTTTGAACCTCCTGGATTCTTCTGGCCAAGTAACGCCGGCCGGGCGACAGGGCCTCGCAAGCGTCACCCGAAGCCTCATCCCGTGGTCCGCCGGACTCGCCCGGCGAGGGACCCGAGCGCCACAGGGCCTTGACCCCGAGTTCGACCATTCCCCGCAGCCTCGATAGATCAGACCGGAACTGGTCGTAGCGCTCCTCCAGGAGCGCGAAGACCGCTTCATCATCGGAGAACACCGTGGAGAACCTGACCGGCAAGACGGTGTGAAGCTCCATCACCGTCTCAAGGACTTCCTCGTGAGCTTTCAGATTGTCGAGTTCGGGCCTGTACCGGGGCTCATCGGCGGGACCGACCACCGCCCCGACCTCGCGGTGATGGACCACCGTCACCGGGCCGTCTCCCAGGCCGCGCCGGTCGATGGAGATTCCTTTTGGGGCGTCGGTGATGCCGTACAGGTATTTCACCTACACCCCCTGCCTTCCAGGAGCCGAGCGGATCCTGTTCTTCTCCATGGTCTCCACGGAAGAGAGAATCAGGCGTAGCCCGAGGAAGATGAGGTCGATCCCGGCTACGGAGATGGTCAGGTCCCCGGAGACGACCACTCCCTTATCAAGCAGCCGGTCGAGCAGTTCCAGGACGGTGACCTCCTCAGCCGAGCGGACAACATCACTCATCGCTTTCGCCTTCCGGATCTTCCTCCGCTTCGCCTGATTCT